>JAHDQE010000035.1 GCA_018433975.1 Ornatilinea sp.
GGGATCCTCTGTATCGCCCACAATATTGCCAAAGTAGCAGCTCAATAGCTATTGTTACTTTTTCTTTTTTTATTTTTACCAGCTAAAACACGAATTTCTTGCATTTAATGCAAAAGAGGCTGCCCTTTTTGGACAGCCCCTGTTTTTAAAAGCCTGAGAAGGAGAATTCCTCCCAATTTTTCTTAAGTTATTCTTTCAAGGGTGTTGGGTTGGTTTGTTGAATCTGAGTCAGAGGCCAATTCCAGCTAATTTCTATTGTTGAATATGGATGCGTACAGTTTATTTTGCCAGCGCGAACACCGATTCGACATACCCGGCAGCGCCCTGACAATCTCCCAACAGGTTGGGAGAAATCTTGTCCCAGGTCATATCTTGTCCATTATCCCAAGCGGTTTGCATCGCGGTCCCTACGCAGCCCGAGCCACCGTGATAATTGGCGACAGTGAGCTTCCACATTTCCTCGTAGGTTGCAACAGCTGACACCGGCTGTCCGGTTGTATTCTTAATTAGCTGGTTGGCCTGCCGGGCGCTTGCGAGCAGCGTGGATGCCAGCAAATCCATTTCCTGATCTGTTCCGACTTCCGAAAGCATTATTCCACGCAGCATGGATTGTTCGGCAGGATATAAGTTAGGGTACCCCGCGGAACATCGATCCTCGGTAAACACAGACAGACAGACCTGCAGGTAATCCGCAATATTCCATGTCAACAACATATCCGCCCCATTTTCTGTAATGCGTCCCAAACCCAGCTCGTAGGGGGCAACAGGATAAGGCCAGAATTGGGTCTCCTGGGCGATAATGGCTTTCAACAACCTGGCCGGAACATTGTGTTTGAGCGCCGCTTCATAAATCTGTTGATCATACTGATTCTGCCATTCCAGCACTTTTTCGGCTGCAAGCTTTTCACCGCAGGGATTGGCTGTGCGGTTTTCCAGTAAACCATAGCCCGAACAGGTGCTGCCATCTACCACTCCAGATTGAATCAAATGTCCTGCAAGGTAAAGGTAGCGGTTAGTGGTTGTCAGGTATCCTGCCGAGAGGGGTTGTTCCAGCGCGGAGGCTTCGGGAGAATCCAGGGCAGGAAGCACCTCCCAAAGCGCAGCGCCGGCAGGCGCGCCGGCATCCCAGCCGGCGCCCAACACATCCAGCCGATACAAATCGTTCTGGTTTTCATCGGGTACGTTTCGCAATAAGAAGGTGGCGTGCTCACTTTCGTCTCCAAAATCGGAAGTTGCCCAATATTCTACCCAAACACCGTTTTCATCGGTAACCGGCATTCGAAATTCACAACTGGTTTGATCACATGTTTTCTCACTGGATCCTATCCGGACATGCACGCCGGTGATGCGGTGGTCCTTAAGCGGTTCTTCCCCGATGAAGTTCATCACAGCACGGTCGCCGCACCAGCCCCAGGGATCGCAGTTAACCGCCTCGACGCGGATGCTGGCCTGTGGAAGTTCTACAAGCTCTTTGACCATGTGCTGGTCTTTGCCCCGGTATCCAATAAACATACCCCGGCAAAGGCTGAGATCTCCACCATCCACTGCGGCCTGACAGGGGGGCGTGGTGGTCCAGTTCAGGTAATTCTCGTAGCCACAATTATCCAAAATTTCCTGAGGGGAGGGCTGTTTATCGTGCGCGACATACATATCACATACGGCTTCCCCATTGCTCCACCAGGAAAGCTGCCAATGGTTAGCCATAGTTTCGTGACTTTCCACCACAACTCGTTTTTCTTCCTCTGCATGTACAATACCCGGGACTGTAAAAAATGACAGAAAGGCCATCAGCAAGGCCAACAATTGTGCGCCAAAACACCTCCAGCACTTATACAACAAGTGCCGGTCTTGACTGCTGCGATGTCTGCCCTCCCCACAAGTTCTCATTATGCCCGAATTGGGATATTCATGCTCCCTGAAGAATTAATTTTTTAGAAATTTACCACCCGCTGGTATAATCCGGGGCCTGCACAGCATATTTCGGAGGATAAACTGTCACCAGACTGTCATTTAAAACCTGTATTAAAACCGTAGTCTGTTTATTCTGGCCGGTTCCGTCAAAAACCACCGACCCAAACAGGGTCTCGCGCTGATCCGCATCCAGGTTTCGTAAAGCCAGTGCCAACTGTTCACGATATTCTTTGAGCTGATCTCCTACCAGATCCGGTTCTTTTTTCGTTTTCGGGGTGGTCAGGGTCAGTTGGTCCAGAGCGTTGGCCATCAGGTGGAGCGCGGAGTAGGTTTCCACATTACGGATCACCGGTATGGTGCTGATCTGTTCATTTTCCTGGCTGTAAACCTGAAAATCGTGTAAGAATTTATCCATTCCATGCCACGGCAGATCAGCAGACCAATTTGCGACCAGAATCAAATGATCCAAATTTCTATAAATGTTCTCTTTGCCATCATATAAGAAGCTTCGTTCTGTGAAGCCGGGGCCGTGTCCAATCATCATATTTGCGCTGAAGGGTTGTGCCTGAAGTGCCTCCAGCAAACGGGAGGTCTGTTCCTCTTCACTGGAGACGATGTACACTACTTCGGGGCCGATATCGTTAACCTGTTCGGCCAGAGAAGTGAGGTCACCGGTTTGAGCAGAGAAAGGATAGTAGCCATTCACATCCATGTCCTGTGCCATGGCTGCGGTAGCGACCACCACTGCAGTGCTCTCCCCATACGATGATTGTTCATATAAAATAACGGTGTTGGCTCCCGCGCCCAGTTCGCTGTGAACCATTTCAAAAGCTGTGTTTGCATCACTTTCATTTGAAGCACTTAAACGGAACACCCACTGGTTGCCGCGCTGGGTGATTTCGTCGCTGGTGGTTGTGGGAATTAACAGCGGAACTTTGAAATAACTGGCAATGGCGGCCGCACGCATGGTAGCATCATTGGTTGTGCCTCCCAGAATCGCCAGTACGTTCTCATCTGCCAACTGCAAAACAGCTACCTGGGCTGACTCGGTGTCGGATTCTTCGCCCTCATTTTTATAGATCAGTTCCACCGGACAACCCTGGATGCCGCCGGATTGATTGATCTCTGTGAGAGCCATCTCGTAGCCTTTTTTCTGCTCCAGCCCGTTTTCCTGGTTTTCATCCGCAATCACCACTCCGATCCGAATTGGAAGACATTGTGGCGCCCGGGCAGATTTTCCGAAAGAACAACCCGTAAGAAGAAACAGCAGCAGGAAGATCAGGCTTTTTCCTTTTTGATGTAAACCTGTTATTTTTTTTGATTCGATTTTCATTAATGTTCCGATCCGAATATTTCTCAAAACAAGATTTGGTTGACAATATCATCTCTGCCGAACAGGCGAATGTATTAATTTCAGTTCACTGTGTGGTTAACATCCGCTGATGTATCGCTTGTGTAGTTGGAATCACCGGGATAAGCGGCTGAAAGCTTCCACGTTCCACTCTGCGACAATGTAAGGTCACAAGAGCCCACACTCGGACTTGCAGAACAGGTTTCAACATAATCAGTACTGCTGATCTTGATAGTTGCCGTTATAACCACTGAACCAGTGGGTGTTCCTCCTCCAGGAGAAGCAACAGTAAGATCAAAACTTACGATTACACTTTCTCCTAATGCAGATGGAGAGGGGGTGTGGTCTGTAATTGTGAGGTCGGTGGTGGCTTTTCCGACGGTGATTGCTTTTGTTCCCGTACTGGAGTTGAAATTTGCATCACCCGAATAAGACCCCGAAACAGTCCAGGTACCGGCAGTAGATAACACCAGCGTGCAGCTACCTGTTCCAGTTGTAAGGTTAATGTCTTGTGTGCAGGATGCAGTTCCTCCACCGGATCGCGTTGCGGTGACGCTTACGGTACCGGTTGGCGTGCCACTCCCGGGAGAACTCGCCGATACGGTTACAGCTACACCAATGCTTTGTCCAACCACGGAAGCCGTGGGATTTAAAACGATTGCTGTCGAAGAATCCGCTTTATTGACCGTTTGCGTTTTGATGGCTGAACTGGTTTCGAAACTTGAAGTTCCCTGATAGGCTGCTGAAATTGTCCAGGAGCCAGCCGAATCTAAGGTCAGATTACAGCTTCCACTACCGGAATTAAGCGTGATTGCCGCCGGACAAGAGGCTGAACCACCGCCGGCTCTGGTTGCAGTGACCACTACATTCCCGTCCGGCGTGCCGGAGCCCGCACTACTTCTGGCAACACTGACATTCACAGTAACCGACTGTCCTGCTACGGAAGGTGCAGGTGTAACAGAAGTCACTGTTGTCGTTGTTGGGATTTTATCGACAGTATGGCTCATTGAATCGCTGCTAGACTTGAAATCAGCATTGCCGATATAAGCTGCAGTTACCGTCCATCCTCCAACCACGTCCAGTGTGATGTTACAACTCCCGCTGCCGGAGCTGATATCCGCGATTGTACAGGTTTTATCCGTGATTCCAGTTTTGGATGCGGTCACGTTGACGCTCCCGCCCAGAGTGCCGCTCCCAGGACCTGTTTTTGCAACAGTGACGTTAAAAGTAACACTCTGATCTTTCACAGAGGGAGATGGCGTGGCGGCAATTGTCGTAACAGAGGAAACCTTTCCTACAGTTTGGGTAACGCTGTCTGTGCTAGTATTGAAATTTGAATCCCCTGAATAATTGCCGGTTATTGTCCAATCTCCAATTGCATCCAGGCTAATGTTACAACTGCCACTGCCGGAGGTTAACGAAATAGTGCAGGTTTTTGTGCCACTGCCGGTTTTTGTTGCAGAGATGTTTACACTGCCGGTTGGTATGCCGCTGCCCGATCCGGATGCTGCAACCGTTGCACTCACCGTAATTTGTTGATTGAGGACAGAGGGTGAGGGGGAGACAGATACTGTTGTGGTGGAATCCGCATTATCCACATTATGTGTACTGGTTCCCGAGTTGCTGGTGAGATAGTCTGCGGCGCCAAGATAAGCCGCTTTGATAGACTTCACCCCTGGACTGTTGAAAGTATATGTACAGTTGCCCTCGGACGAAGAATTCAAAACACCACTGCATAATTCGGTGTTATCGGATAACCGGATTGCAAAAGATCCGCTTGGCCTCAAAGTTGAAAGTGTAGTCGCGCGGACTCTGACCTGGAAGGTTACCGATTGGCCTACGACAGAGGGGTCAGGAAGATCACTGAGCAGTTCGATCGTTGTGGAAGCCTTCGTTACTTCGTGGTTTACACTTGCAGATGTGGAGGATGCAAAACGATCCGCTGTTCCGGCATATGCTGCCTGAACTTTTCGGGCGCTGCCGGCTTGAATGGGCGTTATTGTACAGGAGCCTGTTCCATTCGATAATGTTCCCGTGCAGGATTCTCTGGAATCTGTGCTGCCCACGATACTGACCGTTACATCTCCGGTTGGTTTTGCTCCGGTACTTGAGGTTACCCGGAATGCCACTGCAATATCCTCGCCGACCTGTGTGGATGTTGATAGATCGGAGGTGATTTCCGTAATCGTGTTTGCTTTAGTGACCGTTTGGGAATAAAGGACTGAAGTGCTGGTTTTATAATCCGAGTCACCATTGTATGTCGCCAGAATCGTTTTGGTTCCAGCGGTTGAAAAAGTAATTGTACAGGTTCCAATAGCACCGGAAAGGGAGCCGGTACAAGTTTCTCCCGAATCTGCATTCACCGTTACTGTCCCGGTGGGCGGATCGCCACCACCAGAGACTCCTACTACGGAGAACTGGAATACAACCGGTTGGCCAATTACCGACGGGTTTGGGACTGCAGAAAGGATTCTGGTCAGCGTGGCCTTTTTTACATTGTGACTAACGAGAGCCGAAATACTGGGTTGATATTCGCCATTTCCTAAATACCTTACATTGAGATTTCTGCGACCCTCTGTACTAAATATCAAAACGCAGGATCCAACACCATTCGTCACTGTTGCATTGCAGATCTCACCTGTATCGGCGACAACAAGAGCCGGCCCACTTGGTTTGAGGACACTGGGAAGTGCTAATTCGACTGTAAAACTGACCGTAACCGGTTCGTGTAATGCGGAGGGACTCGGGGAGTGCGAAACGATTGTTGATTTAGTTTCTGCTTTGGAGATATTGTAATAAGTACCACTTGAAGAACTGCTCAGATAAGCCGAATCACCCGGATAAGAGCCAACAAATATTTGTCCACCGCTCTTTGTAACTAAAACAGAACATTGACCCTCGCCAGCGGAGTTAATATCAGCTTCACAATAATCCAGATTGCTTGTGCCAATTTTTATCTTTCCAGTTGGGCTACCACTGCCAGGAGCTGTAACATTTACCCGGGCTTTTCCTAAAACTTCTTGACCAACGTATGTGCTATTAGGGGTTAAGCTAAGAATTTCAACGGATGTCGCTGCCTGATTAACCGAATGGGTATAAGTTGTAGAACTGCTCAAAAGATAATTATCATCTCCCGAATAGGCTCCCAGTATTGAATATGAACCGGGTTCATATACTGTAAGGCTGCATTGACCTTTTCCCTGCTCATCCAGTGAACCAGAACAGTTCTCGGACGCATCGTATTTATTTTTGACAACCACCTCTCCGGTTGGAATCCCAGAACCGGGGGGAAGTGCTCCAACTGAGAAATTAACTACAAGCGGTTCCCCCGAGACGGTTGGAGATGTCCAGTTTGCACTGAGCGCTGTTTGGGTTCCGGTCTGGTTCACTTCAAGCATCGGCATGCTGGCAGTTTTGCCGTCGTAAATATCATTCCCCTCATATTTCAGGGTGATGAATTTGTTCCCCGCCGCATCAAACTCCAGCAGACATTCACCTTTTGCGGATAATGGATCTCCTACAACTTCTGTCAGATTTGCGATACAAAGTGTGGTGTCATCCTCCACTACTCTTACTTTGCCTGAAATTGCGATTGTTGCCGCTGGATCTTCGGGTGCAACCTGGAAAGATACTTTTGTTTGCTGTCCTACAACAATCGGCGAAAGCGAATAACTGTAGCTTGTAAACTTGGGTGATGCGCCAATCACATTCAGGCCTACCGGATAAGGATCCGAGGTGCGCCGGACATAATTATCATCCCCGCTATACGTTGCGGTAATCTGCTTGTTCTGTTCACTGGTATTCAAGGTCAATTCACAGGCGTGAACCGGAAGATCAACCGGATCACAGGTGTCATACCCATCCGTCACGACAACGGATCCGCTAACCTCAGGCCAATCTACATCATTCAGATCTACCGGATCATTATTTTTTGTGGCCGGGGTGACGCTGTAATAAACTGTTACCGAATCACCGCGATAGATCGATGTAGAAGGGAGAATCTTATCAATCTCGACGATGACATTCTTCTTGGTATCATTGACCGTGACTTCAAGGATAGCTGCAGAAGAAAGATCGCCATTATAGGCTGTAAGAACGTAAGAAGTGGTTTTTTCCACACCCACAGCTTTGAAACCCTGGGCAGGCAGCCCGGCAACCACAACCCCATCCAGACTGGTGATTTCGATCTGGTCAAATTGGCCGGATACGGACCAGGAGAACTCAACTGTCCCACTGCCCACAATTTCTTCCGGAGCAACTTTGAAAAATTCCACAGTGGGGGGTTGGGGCTCCGCTCCAGGCTCCAAAACGCCGATCGGCAGCAACCGGATTTCCTCAAGATCGCGGTTTTTGATCGTCAGCACAAATTCCATGGATTCTTCCGGGAAAAAGGTCAACTCACCCTCAAGGGGATAAACCTCTTCGAAAGGTGCGATTTGAACATTTTCAACCCCCACGCCGGACACTTTCCATTTAATCGTGACCGGATCTCCCTTTGTGATCTGAGTCTTTGAAAGGCTGAATTCCTCAATCACAATAGAGGGTTTTTGGGCATGGATGAAATCGCTTCGGAAATTTGAACCGCTGGCATTTTTTGCTTCCAGAACTACCAGGGAATCATTGCGTAAAGTTACTGTTCGTTCTCCGTTAAATTCCTCTTCTTTCAACGCTCCGCGCACTCCATCCACCGTGAGGAAAGCCTCTTCAGCATCAGTAACGGACCATTTAATGGTGACGTCGTCTCCTTCAAAAATTCGAGTTTTATCTACAAAGAAGGTTGTAATTTCCGGCGATGGAGGGATTGACAGCACCGTAATCGGTTTGCTGCGGACATCCTCCATACGCAGTAATCTGGAGAGCCAATTGCCCGCCACCAGCGTATAGGTAGCGGCGGTACTGTTGGGAACAACTTCAATTTGGTTTTGAGTACCGGAAATTTCTTCGTTCAATCCTTCAATGCGCAGGCTGGTGGTAAATGGTGTGACCTTCCAATTGAGAACAGCCGGATCCCCGAGGGCAATCACATCTTCCGCTACATTGAAATCAATAATCCGCGGCCGAAGGATGAAGAATCCGCTTACCAGCAGCAGAATTGTGGCTAACAGGATGCTGAACAATCCGAATAACGGGCGACTGACGAATGTTCCGGACACAATCCGCGAGGCTGCATTTTCATTCATGGATTGTGTGGTCACGGAATATGGGTATTGCCGCGCCCGGAGCCGCACCAGGTTGCGTTTTTGCGGCGTGATTCGAATTGGGATGACTCGCGTTTCTCCGGGTTTCACCGCCACTTCGGCCTGTTTGACCAGGCTTACTTCATCTTCTACCTGAAACTCAAAATGGCAGCCGTTTTCGTCATCCTGTGCCATTACCAGGAAATTGGTTGAAGCATTGCCCTGGTTGGTAATTGGAAAACGGGTGTCTGCAGATTGTTTCTGCCAGGAAACGCTTTTATAGCGCGGTGAAAGGTTCCCGACAACAAACTCATAAAAAGGATTTACCGTCAATTCTGCCCGTACGCCGCCATACTGACCGGGATAATTGGATGAGCCGGCTTTGATCAGAATAAAATAATCTCCGGCCCGGCTGTCGGAGGATCTGGGGGGGGTAATCTGCACTTCAACTCCGGCCCGACCGCCTTCGTTCAGGTTGACTCTGTCCGGAACTATCTTTACCCATTCAGAAGGCACCCCTTCAACCTGTATTTCAAAAGACGCTACAATTGAACCGCCGTTGATAATAGTGATGGGATAAACAGCCGTTTGCTCAACATCAATGGTGAGCTTTTGCTCCTGAATTTCAACCAGAATAACTTCGCTGGTCGGTACCTGAAGGATCGGTGCCGCCGGCAAAGCTGCCGCCGGTTGTGCTGCCACAGTGGCAGCTATATCCGGGCCAGGATGTGTTTGGGATTCAATCACTGCGGGTGCTACAGGAAAGGCAGGAGGAACTACGGCGATCTGCTCACCGGATTCGCCTCCGTTAACCGGCTGTAAGTTCAATGCGTATCCGCAGAACCGCACCTGACTTAAATCCAACACCTCTTTGGTTTCGCCATCCCGCAATGGAATACCATTTACCTCAATGTCCGCGTTTGGGCTCAGCGGAATGACATGATAAGGTTTTTGCCGGAGGTCCAGCATCATGTGGAATGCCATTACCCGGGGATCCTGAACAACGATATCGTTTTCAGGATGACTGCCGATGTTAATGATTCCCTTTTCCGGGTCCAGTTTATGGAATTCCAGGGATTGGTTCGGGGTTTTCGTAACCGTCATAATTTCTCCACTCTTTGGGTTTAAAGCACAAACCCGGCCAGCCAGCTTACAAATAAAATGGCCCATGTGCCATTCAAGACGACGGCGCACAGGACCATCAGAAAGGATAAAACCCAATAAATTGGCGAAAGCCCGATCATCGTCACCCTTCCCCACGAGGTCGAATCAGGAAGCTTTTCTTGTGGCAGCATTTCCGGTAACACCAATTGGCGCACCAACACTGCAAAACTGTATTCCCCGGAGCGATAGGGATGAGATGGATCCATTTGCAGTTCAAGCCGCAGCGCTTCTCCGGGAGAGATGAACGGTGTCTGTAAAAAACCGGAAGGAAGTGGTTCTTCCACTTGTGCTGCAGGATTGCCCACGGACTGTTCCGGTTCGGCGCCGGTTTCAGATATTTCAAAGGGTTCCGGCGCAGCATGTGGTGATCCGGCCTGCCCGGGGGCAGTTTTTTGTTCCTTGGCTCCTGGACCAAGCTGGTTGACCTGTCCTTTCAGATGTTCAACTGATTTTAGCTTTTGTTCCGGCATTTGCAGCTTTGTGCTGGCATCCTGAGTGGCTTTTTGAAGATCAGCGGATTTTTCTTTTAAGGAATCGCCCAGAGAGCCCGGCAGCAGACTTCCCAATGTGCCAAAAATTCCGGATATCAACCGTCCGATGCCCAGCCCTTTTTTGGATTTCTCTTTTGCTTTTTCGGCAGATTCGGCCAGTTTCTTTTTAGCCCCATCAACTTCCCCGGATTGAGGAGGAACTGCGGGGACAGTCGTGGAATATTGAGCCGTATTCAAAGCCCGAGCGGGCTGAACGGTTTGATTATGCTGTGAGGAGAAACCTTTTGGAACCACCGGTGCCTTGGGCAGTGTCTTCCCGTTCAACAAACATTGGAATTTTAATTCTTGTTGAGGGCCATCCACCCGCAGCAGGAATTTCCCCGTTATATTGCCCTCATTGCAGATCCGAATGAAACGCTTAACGGTCTGTGATTTCCATTGGATCCGGAGAACAGCTTGTATCAACAAAAATGCCAGCAGGATAGCCAGCAGAAGTGCCAGAAGCGATAATTCCAATACAATCAGAATGGACAGCCAGTTTGGCAGCAAGCTAAAGAGTTTTTCCAACAAAACGTTCATCATAATTTCTTCTCAATCTCACTCGGTGTTGTCCGGTAAGGCTTCATCTTTCTTTTCCCACAGTTCTTCCGGGGCAGCTTTTAAGACCTGTACATTTGCCTTTTCAACGGATAGTTTAGGTTTGATACCGCGTTTCAAATCGGCAAACGGGTCTGAATGAGCAACAGCAGGAAGTTCCTCCATATCCTCCGTCCACCAATCCGCTTCAGGTTCTTCTATGGTCTGTTGGGCAGGCGTGGCCTGCGGTTCAGGTTGAGCTGCTTCAAGCTTTTCCGTCTGTGTCGATCCGGTTGTTACGGAGGGGTCCGGTTTTGCTTCCAAAGAACTCTCCGCCTCTTTTGCTGTGGATGAATCCGCTACCGGAATGGGTTCCGCAACCACGGCAGGCGGTACTGAAGGCGCATGGGCCGGCTTGGGAGACTCGATGACAGGCGGAATTGATTTTACGGCAGGTGCGGAAGGCTCTATAAAAGATGGGAGAACCGGTTCAGGGACAGCAATGTTGGGTTTTGGAAGCGGTAAGACCGGTTCGAATTCCTTTTCCATTGAAGTTTGTTCTTCCATCAAATCAACTTTATAGCGATAGACTGGCTCTACATCCAGCACGAGCGGCAGGATTACCTCTTCAGTGGGGTATGCGCTCACTGCAGAAGCACGCAGGCGGATGGGGCATTCTCCGGCGAGCGGGCGGATGCCGCGGTGATAGAAGCGGATCTGGAGCTTCTCTTCCCCGCCCGGGTACAGCAGCGGAGCTGGGTCAATCTGGAAGCAATCCGAAGGGAGTCCTTCCAATTCGATTTCAAACTGGCTGCGTTTTTCTTCTCCAAAATTCATCACGGTTAATAAACCGGCCAGCCTGACTCCAGGCCGCAGGGTAACACCGGGTATCTCCAGCCGGATCCCGATATTTTCACTGCGTTTCTCAATGGAAACTCCGTTTACCGCACGCAGATAGAACGTGATGGTGAAATCCCCTATTCGCACCGCATCCCCATCTTCCAGATCTCTGGAACCGTTTGGCGGGATGACAGCATCCCCCCGTGCTCTGGAGAGGGTTATCGAGAGCGGTTCGTTTACCAAGTTCACCAGACGGAAACCGCGCGTTCCGGCCTGCATTCTGATCAACTGGAGGTGGACGGCCGCCACACCACTACCGTGGTGTTCCGAGAGCACAATATCATTGAACGCTGCGCTCCCGATCATGGTCAGGGCTTTCTCCAGGGAAAAAGTTTTTGACCATCCGGTTTCATCAACAATCTGCATCGTGCCGTAATAGCTCATGGTTTATTCCAAACCTCCGTGTGTTGCATGCAGGGTCACCCGGCTTGCGCTTTCTGCCGGACTTCAAGGACATAACTTAATAAATTGGCACCCCATTCGGATGCGGATCGAATCTCTTCCCGGGTTGGGACGCGCTGCAAGCCTTCACCCAACCACAATCTGCCGTAATTGAAGGAACTTAAGATACCTCCAGTGCCTAACAGTATTTCGGCCTGCGTCTCATACCCCATTGGGGGAGCAGCAAAGAAATATGGCCCGGCTAACAGCGGGTGATCTTTTACCGGAGTATCTTTTAAATCCATTCCGATCTCTTCCATTGCAGTGAGGAAGGATTCCCGTGCTTCGTCATCGCAATTTTCCATAAACAGGACGCCACCGCGTTCCACGTATCCTTGCAGTCCTTTGAGCTGTGCTTTGGTCAGCCGGAATTTGCCTTCGCCAACCAGATACAAAAAAGAATATCCCAGCACACCCGGATCCAGTTGCAAGTTATCATCCACCACCAGATTGATATCATCCCGGCGGCGAACCTGGTCCGATAAGCGGGCCAATCCCTGCCCCTGTACGGGTTCTTTCACGCTGCCTAAGTAGACCACTGCAGCTGTTACCAACCGCTCCGTGTGCATTTGGATGGAGCGGCGAAACCGGAGATCAATCTCATTGATCCCCGGACCGGCAGGGTTGGCGGCATCGTGGATGGCGGAGGTCCGGCTCTCGCGAGTGAAGCGGGCCAGTTCAACCGAAGTGTTATCTGACAATGATGGGCGGGCCGTGATCAGGAACTCGTCTTGAAAAAATGCCAGTTCGTTCCCACCTTTATTCTTTTTTACGCCCTGTGAAGATTCACGATGCGTAATGGTGAGATACAGCGGCCCTTCGATTTCATCCCCCAGATCATAAGCTACCGGCTCCGAAAGGACGATGACCTTACCATTCGAATCTACCGCCACACCGGGCAGAATAAAAACAAAAGGATCCGGCGGATCGCTGGCCACCACTTCCATCCCAATCAGGATGCCTGAGCCGTGGAAGAATAAATTGTGCGATTGATATGCCTGACGGTGATATTCGTGTGCCTGACCCCATACTTCTGCCGTTACCGACATTCCATCGTAAGGTTTTATCCTTTTTTGAGGAAATAAGGATAATAAATTGTCGTTGCTCATCGAGAGTCCTTTCCTGCCATGCGATCTGTTTCTTGAGTTTGTCTTTTAGAATTCCCAACGGTAAGGTTTAGCCTGAAAGCTGTGTGTGCCGGTTTGCGCATTTCAATAATCGTTTCCAGCTTTTGGCGATAGGCACTTTCATTCCGCGATGGATCACGGGCGTTCATCCGCTGGATTTCCTGCTCATTGATTTTGATATTTACCGAGAAAGTGTGTGGAAGATTCTGCTTACCCAGAGCAACGGCTGCACCCAACCGGGTTCCCCGGCCCAGCACAAAGTTCTGAGCACGGTGTTCTATAATCTCAACCTCACCGTCTGTATAAATTCTCAGATAATCCGCCAGTGCTTCTCGGGTACCGCGGCGTTGATAAAGTGAAATTGCGATGTGCAGCAGATTCCGCTTGCGTTCCTCTGGCAGAG
This sequence comes from Ornatilinea sp., assembly GCA_018433975.1. Taxonomy (GTDB): domain Bacteria; phylum Chloroflexota; class Anaerolineae; order Anaerolineales; family Anaerolineaceae; genus SM3-B121. The sequence goes on from JAHDQE010000035.1 coordinate 13,542, forward strand.
TTTCATCCCAGGTTACGCCAAGCCAGGAAGCCAGCCAGGGCAAAAAATCAGGCGGCGTTAAATTCGGGTCGAAATAAACATCCATTTGATCAATTTGCTGGCTGATGGGTTTCCAAAAACTTTCGAATAACATCGTGAACCGGCTCATGAAATCATTGCCATGATAGATTTCCGGCAAATAATTCATGTAGCCTCCGGCCGGGTGCACTGCAACCCGCGCGTTTTCGCTGCAAACAATCTCGCCCTGGTTATCCCGCAGGTCGGCTACACTGACCAGATAAACTTCTTTGCTGAAACTTAAAACACGGGCATGGGTCACGATCTCTAATGGTTTGTCCGGTACGATATCCGTATCGAGGTGCCAGTCCACTATCTGACCGGCCTCCAGATCGCGCACAAAAATGCTGTGCGCTACCTCGGGGTCGGACACGATATGCTCAATCAACTGGAGACCTGGCGGTAAAGAAACCGAGAGCACCGCACCCGGCAGACATTTCTCCGGCACGATGCAGGTGTAAAAGTAAATTTCCTCTCCGGGATAGCGGTTATAGAAATCCGGAACATGAGAGAGTGGGGAACTCTGGCCCTGTTTAATTGGATGCGTTGAAACACTCATCTGCGTTGTCATGTTTAATGCTGCTCTTTATAAACTTCTGCAAGATCCACCACGGTAATCTCGTGGTCCAGTGAACACAATAAAGCTTCCTCCTCTACCCAGACCACTTTATCTTCCACCAGCGTGACCGGCGGTTGTTCTTCCAGATTCAGGCTTTCCGTGCGCGGGTTGACAGTTCGGGAGTATAAAGATACATCCAGCACATACTTGACGCCCGGTACACGTTGGATGAGCGCAAAGATTTCTGCTGTAAACAGATCTCTTCCGAACGTCCAGCCCATCCAACCCGGTTCCAGAAGGTGGTCTTCTTCCTCTCGCTCGGGGAAGGGCACCAATGGGTTCAAGTAATTGCGCAGATGGTGATCTACTCGCGAAAGCACCGTGTCCGGGTTGCTGAAATCATCCACTGCGATCTGGGCCTTTACTTGAATTCCAAGGTATTCAGGTTCCTTTGCCCGGACGTGGGTAGTCAGCAGCCGGTAGCGGTCCAGATAGGCCAGCAGTTCTCCGGCGAGATTTTCACGAAGATGAAGCTGGGAAAGATCTCCTACCCCTAACGAGTCCGCGACTGCCGGAATAACCAGAAGCTGTACAACGCCCAACTCACCCCGTGTTTGATCGGCCTTTGGCGTAATGCATTTCACCCTGGCAATGGTCCGGCTGAAATTCAAGGTGAGCTGTTCGTAGTCCTGGGTTGTCACAGCCCGTTTTTGTGCCTGAAGTTCGCGCTGCGCCCGCAGCTTGACTTCTTCCATACTTTCCTGGTCCCGCCCTCCGGCTGCGCGCCTCAGATTGGTTACCCGGGAGATATAAGCTAAAGAGGAAGTTAACGTTCGCAGGTTGTTCGCCGGGAGGTTGCCCATTGCCCCGCCACCATAGCGGTAGCTGCTGAAATAGATGCTGCGCCCGCTTTCCGGAATGCGGCCATATTGCAGCACTGTGCCATCCGGCTGGCGAACCGATGGCCCAAGGATGATATTCCCGGAGGCTTCGTCCAGCATGAAATGACGAGCATAGCGATTGGAAGCGGAGAAATCGGTAGCACATTCCCATGGAGCCAGAATGAGTTCTCCATCCCGAAATTCTTCAACCATCAGCGTCTCGGTATCCTGAAGGGAAAGCACCGGGTTATGTTCCAGGTGGAATTCCTGTCCCGGCTCGCCAGAGCTTTTCCCCAAATATTCCTGATCTACTGTGATGGCATGTGTGGCCGGAACCGTTGCCCCAATGGAATAGGCTACGATCTGCAGCACACGAGGTGATTCGGTATACATGCCCTGTGAAAGATTACGCTGCTCCAGACGGCAGCGCACCCAAAGTGCGGTCTGTCCGTTGACAATATCGGGTTTTGCTTCCAGGGGCAGATAAAGCACCAGGCTCCCGTTTGGGTTGTTCAGGCCACCGGTAGTGTCTTTTTCACCCTGGAAACTACTCAGGGGTACCTCCTGCCAGCTACCGTCTCCGGTTGAGCATTCCCATACCCAGGGGGGATCTTCCCGCCGAATACCCACCGCTTCGGTGGGTTCATTGGTAAAGTTCAATTTGAGGATATGGCCCTTGATGTCATTCTCCGGATCAAATCCAAGGTAGAACATATCCCCTTCCTGAGGGTTGTAGCGGTCAAAGGGATAAAAGGTTTCGATGCCCAACCTTGGAAAATAATTTTTATTCACTTCAGTCGACTTGCGGAGCTGAAATAATTTAGGCGGGACAATTTCAAGCAGCCGGTCCGTCGAAAAAATGATCTCTTCATTTTCGGATGAGTCGGAACGCACCTGAAACCCGCGCGGGACAATTACCGATTGCTGGTTTTCCTCACTGATGGGTAGTGAGACCGAGAGCCAGAAGGTTAAATCCGTCCGGGCGCTGCTGGCCGGTTTGCGTTGAAGCCCCAGCAGTTCAAGGAATTTAATATAGTTTTTATCCGGTACCCGGTTTAAGCGGTAGACCATCAATTCCGTCATCCACGCGAAAAGTTCAATCAGCGTGATACCGGGATCACTCAAGTTATAATCGGTCCACTCCGGACAATAGTGAATGATGCGCTTTCGGGCTTCATCCACCAGATCTTTTTGAAATCGTAAATCATCTAAATTCGGCGCTGGCAGCGACATTCCAGTTCTCCTAAATTCCTTTATCTTGATTGAACTTACCAGGTTTCTTCACTTGCCAGGAAGAATGGATACACAATGCTGCGCAAATCATGCGTAGCTTTAATTTCGTAATCGATTTCAACTTGAATTGCTCCATCCATCGAGTCGTCAATCAGGGCTCTGACCTGTAAAACTTGAATCCGCGGCTCCCAGAAAGTAAGCGCATCGATCACATGTTTCTTTAGCAAACTGGCGGTAGTGGCATCTCGCAGTTCAAACAAAAGATCATGGGCTTTGCAGCCAAAAGTAGGGCGCATGACGCGCTCTCCGGGACGGGTTCCCAGAATAATTCGAATGGACTGTTCAATATCCTGAGTACCGCTGGAAAGAGCAATTTCGCCCCGGGCGTTGACCCGCACGGGAAATGTCAGCCCTGTGCCCAGATAAGCCTTTCTCAAATCTTTTCCCATTCAGACCTTTCTCTCTCTCAGATTCATCCACCGATCAGAACGGTCAGCTCGCCTTTGGCTACCACAGTGGTTACCGGTACGCCGGTGGCCGGGTTTGCTCCGGTGACCTGACTGGTAACGCGCGCGGCCGGGCGATTTCCAATCAACACGGTCATGCTACCCATTGAAATCGCACCTACACAGGCCGCGCCGGATACCAGATCGCCGACTACCGAAGCAGGCATATTCCCGATCAATACATTCGGAACGCCGGGGCCCGTAATGGTATCTCCGGTTGCTGTAGTGTCGGTTACTCGTGCTGCGGGAAAACTCATTTCTTTTTCTCCTCAACTTCTAAAACATGAAGGGTTTCTCATGCAAACCCGCCGGTTAATTGATCTTGACGAGGCCGCCTTGAATCTGGACCATTGCTCCGCCTTTGACATCCGTTTTGGCACTGCCATTGACTTCTACTGTGGTGCCTTTCAGGGAAGTACCGGAGGCCTGCAAAGCAAGCTCTCCTGGACCGGATTTTACAGTGGCCTTTTGTTTAGACTCAACACTCAGCGCGCTCTGGCTGGAGATGGTGGCTTTGGCTTTTGACTCTACGGATACATCGCCCTTGCTGGTTACTGTAAATTTTCCGCCTGCTTCAAAAATCAGATCGCCCTCCGCTTTGATCGTCATGGATTTATCTTTTGAGTTGATCACGATGCTGTTCTTGGCGGTCTTATCCTGGATGGTTATCTGCTCTTTGCCGCTGGTATCATCCATAATGATCAGGTGCCCGCTGCGTGAACGGATAACACGCTGGTTAACTTTTCCATCTTTAACGATATCTGCTGTCCCTGCCGGTGGTTTATCGGTTTTATTCCACAGCGCTCCCACAATATATGGGAAGTTTACATCGCCGTGTTCAAAGACGACCAGAACTTCGTCATCCACCTCCGGGGTGAAAAAGAAACCACGTTCTTTTCCACCGCTTGGAACCGCAAGACGGGCCCAGGTGCTGGAAACCTCTGCGCTGCCATCCTTGGGGAGCCAGGGGAATTTAACCTTGACCCGGCCTAACTTTTCCTCGTCGTTCAGGTCGGTTACCACTGCGGTGACCACGCCGTTGACCCGGCTTGTGTCGTGCGATTCTCCATCATTGTTTAACAGATAGTGCATGGTATTGGGCGTCTGCCCGGTCACGCCAAAGTAGACCGTATAAGCACCGTTTCTGTATTCATGCCGGGCTTCCGTAACATGATATTTTCCGCTGAAGCGAGTCCCAACCCCATCCACTTCGACAATCCGTCCGGCGAGCAGCCGCGGGTCACCATAGGCACATTCGCCCTCTGCCTGGATGAAGGTGCTCTCCGCGCGGGTCAGCATGCCGGCGGCGATTGCTTTGGCCTGGCTTTGGTCCTGTAAGGGAATGTCGGCAATATGCCCTGCGGCGGCTCCAAATGCTTTTTTAGCCATTGCCCCACCGCTTTGTTCTCCCAGGCCAATTTCAGGTACGATTTTTGTTACGCTGGTTTCCTTGCCTTCAATCGCTTTCTTGGTTTTAGGATCCCATCCTGTGGTCACGGTCTCCGAGAGCTGACCCATGAGCGACAGACGGGGCTCAAAGCGCCTCAGGTTGTATCCCCAGGTCAGCTTGGCCGGAACTGTTGTGCTGAGTGCGGCATCCGGTTTTTTGAAATACAATTTCTTCTCTTCAGTATGAATTTGATACCCTAACCTGCGGGCCCGAGACCACAGAAATTCCCAATCCGTCTGGTTGTACTGCATGACATAGTCATATTGTATGGTAGTAGCATCCACCTGGGCGCTGAGACCTGCTTCACTCGCTATTTTGCTTACCAGATCAGAATCTTTTGTTTCAAGAAAGGTGCGGGTTTTCTTGCCTCGGGTCAGGCGATGCGATTGATCATACCCCCGCACTCTCAGCATAACGGGGCCGCCTGCGGAAAAAATCGGCTCAATCGCTGTAATTTCCCCAACAATCAATACGGCTTTGATCGCTCCGGACTCGCCGGGAATGTCATCCGTTTCCATTTCAATCTTAACTTCCGCTCCAACTTTAAAAGTGTCCGAGTCGATATACTCCATTTTTCCGGAATTGGGGTCGGGATCATCCTGTATCAACAGGCTGAACATCGACGGTAAGAACAGATTGGTATCCACAACAACTTCCATTAAGTCGTAGATAAGATCTGCTTGAGCCTTGCCGTCGATGGTGATCTTAATTTCTTCTGTCATAAGCTTATTTTCCTGGTCTTAAGAAAGTGGTGGAATAACCAGCACCTGGCCGGGATGGATATCCATTGGATCGTCCAGACCATTGGCTGACGCAATTTCCCGCCACAATCCCGGCTGCCCGTATTCCTGGTAAGCCAGATAATCCAGCCGGTCTCCTTGCTGAACCAAGTGGGTTTTACGCGCACTGGTGCGGGTGGTCGGATTCTGGCTGGCTTGAGGACCGTCCTCGTCAAACGCCTGAACAAAATCCACCTTTGCCCGGGCTCGCACGGGGATACCGCTGGCAAGGAAAAGCGTATAGCTGATCTCTACTTTCTTAATGACGGCAATAAAGAGCACCAGATCACCCCAGATAAACTGTACCAGGGGGGGATCTTCATCTTTGTGACTCGGATCGCCGCCGCCCATCATGGTCAACTGGAGGAGCTGGTTGGTGAAGCCGCGGACATCCTGGTTATCCAGCCGGGTTGTGTCGAAAATCAGATCCAGGCTGAATTCTGCCGGGTTTCCACCGCCAAAAAACAGCTCCGGCGTATTCAGTTCAGGGCGCGGCTCAATGCCTTCTTCGGCACCTTTTCCAGCCCGCCACTCAACACTCTTTACAATGGTCATCGTCTGCGGGTTGAACTGGCAGTCAATGGTCTTGGTCCCTGATCCGGCCGTGTAAATAATCTTCGCTTTCTGGAGCGAAGGTTTTTCTGATGGCGGGTTAAGCATGCCTTTCAATTTATCGAACAAGACTCACCTCCTGATATTGCACAACGGTCAATACAACCGACCGGAAGAACGTTCTTTCTCTACTGCGATCATGCGTTTGATAATAGGGTAAACATCTCTGGCAAGCTTCCCCAGATCCGGATTTGCGTCTGAATGGTCAGTGGATTGAGAAGAAGCAATTGCCTGCGGTTCGGGAACCTCACGCTGAGCAGTGGGGCCGGACACAGCTACCTCACGTTGAATGATCTGTTCTACCGGAGAGGTCTTTTTTAGCTGTACTACCGGCAGCTCGGCCACCGGATGGTTTACTACCTCGGGTTTGGCCGGTTTTATAACCGGTGCCGATCCTTTCGCAGTCCGTTTTGAGGCCTTAAAATCCTTTGACCCAGGTTTTTGTGGAATTGCTGCTTGTTCCGAGCGTTGGCCCGGCATATTGTTTCTTTGCAAAACTGTGCGCTTGCCAGAAAACGCCTCAGACGGCTTCTTTGGTGCTTCTCCAACCGGATGGGGCTGCCCGGGCGCAGCGGATTGCTGCACCTGACGCTGAATTAGTTGCCTGCCGGGTCGAGTGATTAATATTTTCTCTCCCTGGAGATGCCCGACAGCGGGAGAAGAAAAGGATGGCACGGAAACCGGCTTGGGCCCCGGCTTGCCCAAATCCAGCCCGGTCTTTCGTGTAGACAAAGGCTTCGTGCTTCCATGTCCGGGTGTTTTACCAGAAACATATCGTGGCTGTGGGTCACGTTGAGTGAGCAGCAAAGGCGGGTGTTTTACAGCAGCGGTTTGTATGCCAGGGGACTCTTTATTTGCAATGGCCCGGTCCTGACTGTGCAGTGATGCACGTTTACTTGCGGGTCTCGCCTGCGAAGCAGTAAGCCGACGCAGCGACAGGCGCAGCGGGGATTTAATAAGAATTGGGATCGGCAGAACCGGGCGGGGGGCGCTGTCCTGCGGGTGGTTCTGCAAAGGCTGCGCCGTTTGAGCCCGAGTTTTCTCCGTCGGTGGAGTTACCAGAGATTGGCTCTCTGAAGCCCCATGCATTTGAAGCGTTTTCGGAGCCGGTATGGTCTGGCGGGATGACCTGGAAGAGACAGGTCTTACCAGACGGGATGTCCTGGATGAGGCAGGCCTTACCGGACGGGATGACCCGGACGAGGCAGGCTTTACCTGACGGTGAATCAGGTCCGGTTTGCTGCGCGCAGCGATCCTTTTTGGAGAAGAAATTGGCTTGCTTATCGCAGGGCGGACTGCCATTTTCCTCGCCTGAATAAACTGTTTTGATTTGTCGCTTTGACGGGCCAAGACGGGTCGAAAAACTACCGGTTTTTCGAGTGGCTGCGGTTCTACAAATGACTTTTGGGGCTGATCGACCGGTTTTGGCGCGGCGGGTGACACGGGAAAATCAGGCTTTTGTTCCGGAACGGATGGCCGGGACGGAGACGGTTCCCTCGTTTCAGCCGCTTTTAGCTGCATCTCAGCAGGGGGATTCAAATCCGTTTTTTCTTCAGGGGCTAAATGATCTTCCTGCTGCCGGGCAGGTGACTTGTGAGGTGCCAGCGGCTGCTCCAGCGGCGAATGAGATTCGGCAGTTCCGGCCGGTTTTTGCGTCTCTGGCAAAGGCGCAAGGGAAGGCTTTCCTCCCCGCTCCGGTTCACGTTGAATCGTTGAGGGCGGAACGGATGTTAAGGAAGGCTTTGAGGCCGGTGGAGGGAGCTTATCTTCTCCTGTTTTTCTTATTGCTTTCGTCACAACCGGTTGTTGGGACGGTGCTCTCTCTTGTTGGATGTCATCCTCTCGGGACTGTTCTGGCAGCGATTTTGGAAATGCTTTTGGCTCGTGATGGGAGGGCGAATCGGTCTGCTGGTAGTCTTTCGGAGCCAGGTCGGGGGACACCGGAATATTCTTTATTGCCGGCTGTGGTGTATGTGATGGTCCAGTTGAGCGTGGTTTCAGAGGGAAATCCGGATGTGTTTCAACAGCCGATTGGGAATCAGTTTGTTGCGGAGTCGATGTTTCCGGTTCCATCCGGGGCTCTTCTTGAGATGCATCCGGGTGGGCCGGTTTGCGGCTTTCAACCACGGGCCGGGGTTCAGATTGGGATTCTTTGTGCGGACTGTGTGGCAGTGGGGGGGTGTTAGGTGCTACTTCCCGCTGTACTGTGGAGGATTTCCCGGAAGGAATGCCTGGTTTCCTGGGAGCGGTCTGTGATTTGGGCTGCCCGGAAGATTCAGGTAAATCCTGATCTTTCATGGGAAATTTGCTAATTTCACTACCGGCTTGTTTACTTTCTGAAGGTTTAATCTCCTCCACCCGGCTGAATAACCGCGGGGCGGTTTCTGGTTTCTTTGAGGCGGATGCGGTTTTTTTGGTTTCCTGTGAGCCGATCCTGGCCCGACGTCTTTCCATAAAGGAAGGTTCACTGGATGAGTCGGGCGGAGAGAATGGTGAAATTACCTGGCCTCCGGAAAGAGAGCCCATATTCCCGAGACTCGTGCGCAGGACGTTTGAGCGGGAACTTTCCGCCGGAGCACCGTTTGGCAGGGACAACTCCAATTGCTCCCATGAGCTCCGGCGTTGATTCCCGAATGTCCGGCTGCCTACACGGGGGCCCTGGACCTGTTTTTGCCGCAAGGTTGCGCTGAAATTCTTGATACGTTCCCGTTGGGCGCTGCCGGGCAAAACCAGCCGTTCTTTTCGGATCTTGTCGGAAGTCTGCGTTATCCGTGCCAATCTGCGCCGAATCTGCGGCAGCGCGACTCCAGAGGCGGATTTACGCCGCAAGAGTCGGTCTGCTATACTTTCAGACGGATGGCTTATTTCCGGATGGGTTCGGTTTTCCATAGGATCCGAGGTGTCGGTCATCGATAATTCCTTATAACAATGATTTCAGGGCGCTCATGGTACTCATCGGGAGGCCAAATTTAGGATCGACTGTGACCCCTTCATGAACGATTTCTATTGATTCTATGGACACCGAATTGATCTCGTTCACACTCAAATCCGATAATTTCCAACTGATTGGATAGGCGTTGAGCACGTTCCAACGCTTTACGACACCGTATCCGCCATTACCGGGGATCAGTGACATTACGCTCTGCCCTGATGCGCCCTGGATAATGGACAGGTTCAGCCGTTTGACCTGGAAGTCATACAGGCCGGTGTGAAACCAGTTCCACAATTCACGGGAAACGGTCAAACCTCGTTTGAGAGTGATGTGGTTATATTGCACCGTACCGGGTAAATTATGCGTGCCATCATTCAAGCCGCCTTCCTGAATGGTCTCAACTGTACGGGTCGCGCCGATTCCGCTGACTTCCGTAAAGAGGCCCACAATTAATCCGGATATCTCTACATAAAACAGATAAGTCGGTGCCGGATCGAACCGGATGCCGGTGAGGTTTTCCAGCGCACGGACTCCTGCTGCTCCCGCTGCGGCTTTTGCTATCTCCGTCATACTTTTTGAGGCGGGCAAATTATTGGGTTGATTAATTTTTTTTGGGCCATCAATCAAGCTCATCATTTACTCCTGTGCACTTTCTAATTTCTTCCTGTCCGGTCATTCTCCTCGCGCAGGTTTGCTTTAAGAAGCATCCATATCTCTTTGGCGAGTTCCTCCAGATCGACTTCTCTGGATTTCTTCTCCGGCTTCTTTTCAGGGCGCTGGAGCGGTGGGACACTCAAATCCATTGAATGATCTAACTCAGGCATATTTTCTCTCCACGGAGCGGCCTGATACTCAGGCCGCGTTCATGCGCTTGTTAATTCTGGCAATTTCTTTTACCCACTGGCGGCGCTGGCGGTGCTCCAGATCGAGTATATTATCCAACGGCCAGTGGAAGTGATAGGCGATGTAGGCTACCTCCTCATAGATCTGATCGAGAGGGTAGCCGGTTATTCCCCCCCCAGAGTTGCCAGATCAATTTCTACCGGCTTACCACAATGGGGGCAGGTAACCGTGCGGGTAGTTTTACCCGTTTCGTTGATTTGCTGATAAAATGCCTGCAAATATGCCAAGTCAGCGGCAAACAGGTTTTCAATGACACCGGTATTGATATGCTGCAAAGTCCCCAGGCTGGTGATGACCCGGGTCAACAGCACAATGATCAAATAGGCCTCATTGGATTGGACACGCATATCGTTCAGCGGAGTGATTTCATCCATCGCGGTTGCCAGGCGCATCATGCCGCGCTTGTGCAGATTCCCTTCCCGGTCTACATACCCAATGGGTAATTCAAATTCAAATTCAGTTTGCAAGCTCATTCTTCAGCTTTCCTTTCTCCTGCTCATTTTCATTCCGGAACGATTTTTATGGATCCGTTCGTTCAATTGTTTCAGCTACTAAAGTGATCGAAAACTTGGCAACGCTTGCCGTATTCTCCTGGTTGCTTTCAAAGCCTGATATCTTGGATGGCCAGGCATTGATCAAATTCCAGGCTACAAGCGGGACATATTCCCCACCTTGCAGTGCGTTCAGCGTGATCGTAACATTCTTTCGGGCGGCAGAGTATTTTCCACTGCTGGCATCCACAAACCAGTTATAGAGCTCTTTCGTGTTTCCAAAGCCCTGTTTAAGCTCGATAGGGGAAAATTGCGTTGGGCCGGGGAGCAACAAGGTGCTGGATTCGCCAGAAGAATATACGACATTGTGTTTGATGATATTAATCTCAATATCACCACCTGTCAGACTGTCAAAGGTTGCCAGTCGGGTCTGGTTTACATCCAACGTGTAATAGCAATCCAGCGGGTTTACACTAAAATCATCATGAATAGAACTTAACATAATTGCATCATCACCATTTTTAAAATAGGAAACACCTGCTCTACCGTCCCAACCAAGGGGCTGGTTCTATCTCTTTTTTCAAAGGGATAGAACCAGCTAACAGACATGGCTTTAATTACGGTTTTACACGCTCCATGCCCTCATGCACAATGGTTACTTCTTCAATCATGTAGTCAGTGCTGCCGGAATCCAGTTCCGGGCCAACCACTTTGCTGGGCCAGGCGTTGGTGAATTCCCAACGCGCAATGGGCTGCTGGTCCTGAGAATAGGCAATGATAGAGCAATTGGTGCGGGCATCTTCAACCTTGCCCTGAACTACCAGGTTCCGCCAATCCCAGATATCCAGGTTGCTGGTAACACCGCGTTTCAAAGTTACCTCTGTCCAGGTTAAACGACCGGGCAGTTTCTGGATGATGGTTTCGCCGTTCTCGTTAACAATTTTGTGGTCTACAACTTCGGTTTCAGAACCAATCCCACCCACAACGGTGAAAAAACCGCTCAGCTTCCCTTCAATTTCCAGTCCAAACTTAAATGCTACAAGAGGATCTTCTCGTCCAGGCATTATTTACTCCTTTTTTATAGTCCAAAAGACTTCTAGATTACTCCGAACCCGGTCCAGCCCACTGGCTAATGCGGAATATTACAAACTCTGCCGGTTTAACCGGCGCCATTCCGATTTCAATGATCAGGCGTCCCAGATCACGTGATTCCGGTGGGTTCAATTCATCGTCGCATTTAACATAGAAAGCCTCATCCGGTGAGCTGCCAAACAGTGCTCCATCACGCCAGACCATCTTGAGAAATGCAGAAGCATCGCGCCGTACCCGTGCCCAAAGTTTGCGGTCATTGGGCTCGAAGACCACCCATTGTGTGCCGTTCTCAATCGATTTCTCGACATAATTAAACAATCGACGGACATTGATATAACGCCAGGATGGGTTGCTGGAAAGCGTGCGTGCGCCCCAAACCCGGATGCCGCGTCCGGGGAACCCACGAATGCAGTTCACACCAATTGGATTTAAAGTATCCTGCTCACCTTTGGTGGTTTGATACCCAACGCCCACTGCCCCCAGAACCACTTCGTTGGCGGGAGCTTTATGCACGCCGCGGGTGTTGTCATTGCGAGCCCACACACCTGCAATGTGTCCGGAAGGCGGAATGCTGACCACTTTGTTGGTGACCGGATCCATGATCTGAACCCAGGGATAATACAGGGCGCCATAGCTGGAATCGTAACCGGCTGTGTTCATGCGCCATTTTTTGATCTCCTGCGGAGTCATATCCGGCGGCGCATCCAGAATTGCGACCCGGTCTCCCAGGCGTTCGCAATGCGCGAGCATCATGGTCTGCACACCTTTTACCATATCCAGGTCCAGTTTCTGCCCGGGCATGGTGGTCATGAGGTCCGGAACACACACCATGGTGACATCATCCAGCACTTCCAACCCTTCCACGCCACTGCGCTCGGTAACGTCTCCCTGAAATTCTGAAGAAGTCGGCGGCGGCAGGAGCGATTTCTCTATGACCAGCACCTGTTCCTGTTCGCGGGGAACAAGCTGGCTCACAGAAGCCTTTTCATTTGCAATCAACACTTCAACGAGTTTGGAAACTTTGTTGTTCTTGTAGGCGACCTGGACTTTTTTCTCGCCGTCTACTGCCATTTCCTGAAGCTGTACCTCTTTAATGGTTTCCAAAACTTTCCAGGAAGAATCGGGTTTTTCCTGTTCTACAAAGAGGGAGAAGCCGTTCCCGCCATCGGCTTCTCCGCCGGCATCTTCCGCAGGTTTTTCCTCGCCTTCCTTACCGGTTTTCTTTGCGGTGGATGGAGCAGGCAGAGCAACATCCCCAATCCGGACACGGAGGCGCATGCCTTCTGTGCCGGACAGGCGCGCTCGGACGGTCAGAGCAGGTTTGCCCTGCTGATTCACCAGAGTGGTTTCCGCTTTTGGGAAAGTTCGTACACTGACAACATAGCAGCGCGAGCCACCATTCATAAAATAACCATAGACGGACTGGGGCATGTAGGCACCCGGTACAAAATTCCCGTACCGTTCAACATATTGTGTCCAGTTCGTAACCAACTGCGGCCGATTGAGCAGGTTCTCAACCAGCGGCTCTCCATCCACTTCACGGACCAGTTCAGCTTTTTCTGTGAAGCCGATAAAAGCAGCCATTGCAGTGCCAACACCCTCGATCGGTTTTGGCCCTCGATCTACTTCTTCAACGTACACACCTGGTGATAAATATTCTGGCATATCGGTCTCCTTCGTCGATCAACCATCTAAGTTATGCGCTAGACTAAAAAAACAGTGATAGATTCTCGTGGCAAATCATCCCTTTTTATAATGAATTGGTCTTTATCGTTGTGTTCCTCCTTGGTTACAGAATGAATCTCCGTAGGCTAAATTTTGATTTCATATTTTGCAGACGGTACCTGAAGCTTTTGCCGTTTCAGTACGCGGTCATTCACAATTACATCCAGGTTATATTCGCCTTCACGCAGGTGCCCAATTTTGAATGAGCCATCTTCCAAAATCTCAATCTCGCCACCGGTCTCGGCCAGAATCAGCTTTAATACAGAAGGGGAATATTTGTTGCTGGTAATCTGCCCGTTCACCAGAAAAGCGGTCCGGGAAAGGGTTGGGCCCGGAGGCTCCTGAGAGCGAGCGGAGGATGCCTGAACGACATCCGGATCTGGATTCTGAAGAAAACGCATTTCGGTCGTGCGTACTGCCGTGAAAGTGACCGGTTGGTAGGGATCCACCGAATAGGTAACCGTCAAACGGATGCCCGGGTGCAGATCGTTATCCAGCGTGTTCCATAGCTCGGAGGGATTGCCTAGCGCATTGCCCTGTGCTACGTTCAAGCGGATAGGCGCCGGTTGATCCTTTAGTTCGTCCGGGAGCAGGTCTTCCGGGATAATCGGCTGCCGCAGCAGGGCGGTTAACGCGGCGGAGAGCAGGCGGTGTTCATCCTGAATCTCCCGCGCCCAGCTTGTCACCAAATATTGCAAATCCATACGGACCGGATTGCGCTTCAGGGTTACCGTGCCGTCGGGATTGTCCTGGCGAATCCACTGTTCGGAACCGCGCAGCTCCACATTTTCCCGCAGATCAAAAAGGAAGAAATTAAGTGTGGGCTTATTCAACCGCGCTGACCAGTCCCGTTTGGGTTGTTCAAAAGCGATATCAACCTCCCCTTTTTTCATGGGCATTTCGCGGACCAGCAGTTCACGCAGCGCGTTGTCTATCTCATAGATCATATCCGGGGAATGCCTCCTTTCTGCTTCCTTCCGATTCCAGTTCGACGAGTATCTGCGCCAGAGTTTTCTCTCCGGTTGCAACGGCTTTGAGCAAATCAAAACGCAGTGCGGCATAATACTGCATTCCACTGACGGCATCTGCTACCAGATTGGTATCCAGTACATTGTCCAGGCATTCAAACACCTGGCGGTAGTACAGATTTTTTTGTGCTTCATTCAGTCCAAAAGCACCGACAGGGGTAGACCAGTTGATCATCAATAGTAACCTGGCTAAATCCGGATAAGCACTTTCCTGGAGGTCGAAAGGAAAACGGATAAAGAGCTGGAGAAAATCGGTCTGTTCTTTGTCCAGTTCGGATGCGAGCTCACTATCCCTCATCGTGGCCTTGAGCAGGTCGTTCAGAAAGAAAATTACCATTCGAAGGCCGGATTCCTCCAATGAAACCGTCAACTGCTCAACCGGTAAACTTTCTGTGATGGGAGCCAGTTCAGCCTGAAAATCCCATTCTTCCAGAACCAATTTAAGATCCTGCAATGTTGTTCCGTGCATTTGCCCCTCACTTGATCGTGATTAATGTTTTGATAATTTGCTCTTGATCAGCTCTTTAACGGCTGCCGGATCTTCGTTTACCCAGGCGGGCCAATCCGTGACGCCCGTAATATTCAATACTTCTTTAGCAAATTTGATCGCATCGGCATTGCCGGCTCTCAATAGTCTTACCAAATCGTCTGCTTTTCCATTTAGCTCGTCTTCTTTTGGCTCTCCGGCTTTGGTAGCAATTGCCTGCCCAATACCGCCTGCCAGGCCAAGGCCGCCCATGACGGAGCCGAAGACATCATCTCCCATTATGCTGGAGATACCTCCCAAGACAGTTGAGACACCTTTGAAGGTCTCAAAGAACCTGCCTAAACGGTTCTGTTTCTTTTTTGTTAAACTGGCAATATTGCTGAGGGTTTCTTCATCCCCGGTCGCATTTTCTTTGACAAACTTGGATGCTTTGCTGCTCCTCCGGAAGGATTTGAATAACCCCATTCCTCCTTTAATACTTCCTAATGCTCCCGCGCCAATGGCAAAACTGCCGCTGACTTTATCTGTAACATCTGAGGTCCCCTTTTCCTCATCCTGGTCGGGATTATGACCCTTGGAAATATTTCCAACCAGGCTGGAGATGCTGCCCCCCAGCCCAAGAGTACCCTGTGCCATTCCCCAGATTCCCTCGCGCTTTTGTTTTTTACCCAGAGATTGGGCAGCACGGGAAGACAATGCTCCTTTATCCATGCGTTTGCCGCGGCGGTATTTGGAGAATGCGCCCAGCATGGAAACACCCTGCAGCAAAGTGTCTCCTGCATCTGCAGTTGCGCCAATGATTCCACTGGTTTTGTCGTTATCCATTGCTCCTGTAATTGAACTGGCAGTACCTGCGGTACCGGAAAGCCCTTCAATCACCGGGTGTTCGGCGAATTCACCAATTTTCTCAAGTTTTGTATCTGTTTTTGCATTGCTGTATGTGGCCTGTTTAATTAGTTTTGCTTTCTCCGCAGCGTTTGGTGCGGAGAGAATGCTGCTGCGATCGGCAGTATTGATGCGGTTCCATTGTTTGGGCGTAATGGAAGGTATCGCTGCTTTAATTTCATTCCATTTTGTGTAATTGGCAATATCATTATCGGAACCATCCTTTGGCCAGCTTTTACTTGCTGCCGCCTTTGCAAGTTCCAATGCCTTTGCAGGATCACTATTATGAGCGGTCAAGATCACCCCGCGCTGCCCTTGAGTGAACTTGCTCCAGGTTGTAAGTGAAGATTTTAATTCGTCTTTTATGTTCTTAATTTTGTCTTTATTTGTAATGTCCGCATCGGCGCCGTCTTTTGGCCAGTGATTGTTCTTTGATGCCGTGATTAATTCGTTCCCTAAAGCTTCTTCGTTGCCCGTGAAACACCCTAAAATGGTTCCTCTTCTTCCGGTTGCTATTCCATTCCAGTCAGTTATCTTGAGACTTCTGGAAACCAGTATTTTTTTTATGACATCCATACTCGCAAGGTCTGCCCCCGTCGAATTTTTTGGCCAATCATTGCTTTTTGCGCCTTCGATCAGCAGCTTTGCTAATTTTGTCTCGTTGTTCTCGACTGCTTCCTTTATAACGGTCTTTCTGTTCCCCGAAAAACCGGTCCAGGTGGCTGAATCGGTCACCCCGTATGATTTCATTTTCTTCCAGATTTCCGCTGTCAGGTCGGTTGGGATGATTTCGGCAGGTTGTTGAGGCGCAGTGTTTGTAGTGCCTCCCTGCTGGGTGGTTTGTGTTGTGCTTCCTCCTTGCTGTGGGTTGGAACCATTTCCCTGCTGGCTAGTTTGTGTTGTACTTCCCGATCCATCAGAAGACTTGAACCCCAAAGAACTCTTGATCTTTTTCCACGATGGAAAACGCTGCACCACACCCGCCCCTGCTGCCAACCCGGCTTTTGAAGCAGCTTCCCGATTTGCTGCGACACGGTCTGCTTCTTTTTCATACTGATCGTCGGGTTTGCCCAGCTTCAGAGCTCCGCTTCCGGAACCGCCGGATTGTTGGACCACATGGGTTAATTCATGGGTTAAAGTGTGACGGCCTTGTTCGGATTGCGGGTCGTAGGCTCCCTGGCTGAAGAAAATGTTATTACCCAATGTGAAGGCACGGGCCTGGAGTTCTCTGCTCAGTGTATCTGCTTTACGACCGGTGTGGATACGGACGTTGTTGAAGTCATGACCAAGCTGCTGGCTCATGTTTTCCCGCACCGGCGCGGAGAGCGGCTGGCCGCCCTGGCTCGCAGCTTTGATTTCTGCCGCAATACCCTGCCGAAGATGGCCCTGTTCATTTGTTACCGGCTGACGCTGAACCGTCGAATCCAAAACACGCTGAACTACCTGGTTTCCAAAACGGTGCTGTAATGCGAGGATATCCTCCGGCCGAGCACGCGAGGGCGTTTCCAGAGCCTGGTTCAGCCATTCCGGCTGGGCAGACGGATCTGAATAGCTGCGGTTTTTATTCTGTCCCTGCTTTTCACGTTCAGGGGAACTTTTCTGAATCGATCTCACTCTGGATTTATCTACCATGCTGACTGCCCTCTATCTTTCAATTTTCAAGTCCTGTTCGTTGATCAATCTACCCATTTTTTGAAGCTCACGTCGAACCCCATGCAGCAGGTGATGAGTCCCCACCGGGATCTCTTCGCTGGCTGCCAGGAAAGCGGCGCTGACAATTGCGTTTCGGATGCTGCCACCGGCCAGTTTGAAGCGCTTCGCGAGAAGTTTAAAGTCGATGTTATCTTCGCGAGGAACTCCTGAGGGAAATAGAACCTGCCAGATTTCCAGTCGCTGTGTTTCATCCGGAAACGGGAAATCCACTACAAACTGTAACCTGCGGGTAAAGGCTTCGTCCAGATTTGCCCGCAGGTTGGTAGCAAGAATGACCACGCCATCATAAGTTTCCATTCGCTGGAGTAAATAACCCACTTCGATGTTGGCATAACGGTCATGGGCGTCCTTGACTTCCGATCGCTTTCCAAAAATCGCGTCGGCTTCATCAAAGAATAGTATCGCATTACTGTTTCTGGCCTGGCTGAAAATGCGTTCCAAATTCTTCTCTGTTTCGCCAATATATTTGCTCACAACAGTGGAAAGGTCTACCTTGTAAATGTCCATCCCCAGTTCAGCAGCAATCACCTGGGCTGCAAGAGTCTTGCCAGTCCCCGGAGGGCCGGCAAACAATGCCGAAATTCCTGTGCTGGCAACCAGCTTTTCTCCCAGCCCCCAGGTCTCCAGTACCAGTGCACGCCCGCGGACTGTAGAAACGATCTCGTGCAAAACGGCCATGTCATCTTCGGGCAATACTATGTCTTCCCACCGGTAGCGCGGCTCAATCTTGACAGCCAGATTATCCAGATGGTGGCTGGAATGCAGCCGGGCGGCTTCAAATAGATCTTCGGAGGTAACTGCCTGTCCGTTTTGAAAAGCGGTATTCTTTGCCGTCCAGACCGCGTTCTCGATCTGGCTGATTGTAAGGGTAAACTGACCTGCCAGCAGATTAAACTCTTCATCCGTTACATTCCCGGTCCCTTTCAGGGATTGCTGCCAGGCCAGCCGGCGCTCTGCAGTGGAAGGCAAACTGAATCCCCACCATAACAACGGGCGCTCGCCTGTTAGTTTTCCGCTCTGTGACCGCCAGGGCGAAGCACTGCATAACACCATCATGTTGGAGAAATAATCCAGCTCAGAAAAGATATTTTCCGGAACAGTACCTTCCTGGCTCAAAAAGTTGTTCCATCCGACCAGGCAGGGAATAGCGCCTTCCAACAAAGCATCCCGGAAAATCAGGTGAAGTGCTGCCGGGTGAGAAAGGCCTTCTACAGAGGCAATTGCGTTGAGATCGGCCACCATCAGCGGTTTACCCAACCGGCCGGCAATCTGTCGGGCGGTATTGACCATTTGAGACGGGTCCGGGCCATAAAATGCCAGCACAGCCCGAGAGGATTCAATAGCCTTCCAATTCCTATCAGAAATTCCCGAGGGTAAGAAACCATTTGAATCAGATTCGGTCCGGGTAAGGTGCAGTACACCTGCCAGCTTTTTTCCGGGTCGATACGTTCCTAATAACCAGGAAACAATTTCCTGCGGAACATACAGATCTTGCTTTAATAACGAATAACCATTATCCGGAACTGAATTGGATTTTTCTAAAAGCCGGTGCCGGATCAATGGGGCGTGGTCGCGGAACGAATCCAGATGGTGCAGTCGTTCAATTCCGGGCTGGAGCAGTAAATTTAAAAGTAATTCCACACCAGGAAGTTTGTGGGTCACGTCATCCTGCAAAAATCCATACAACCGCTCGTATCTCAAATCTAATGCAGGAGCAAGGCAAATTAAAAAAGCGTCCATTTCGAACGAACTCAGTCCAAAAGCTTCCTTTAAAAAAGGCAGACACAGCCTTATCGACTGTGCCTGCGCCTGTTCAAGAATTTGATTTAACTTGGTGGAAACTTCTCCCAGCGCTGCTTTAAAAACCTGCGTTTCCTCTGAAGACAGAGATATTCCGGTCCCCCAACTGCTTCCCATGGGACGCTTCACAAGAGCGGCGGCTTCTTCAGAAGAAATATAAAGACCCCTGAATTGGTCCGTGGTGTCCTGTCCTGCCAATTGCCAGCGCTGCACAGCGTTCCCGATGATGAGGTCGATCCGCGTTAATTCGGTTTGAAGATGCTTCAAACTGAGTTGCTTCTCCTTTGTGGCTACAGCGATGTCGGGCATGGGATAAATTTCCCTGAATGGATGAATCTATAAGTTGTAGTTGTTTATTAAGACAGTGAAATATTTACCACCCCACAAGCCCCTGTACCTCTTTAACCAATAATGTGTGTACAAGGGCCTATGTCATATTACTTAATATCTTATTTTAAGATTTTACCGTTGTTGTCAGATAATAGCAATCCAAAACCGCGACCTTTCAAATTTGTAAAATCGTTTTACTCCAGCATGCACACTTTGATTAAGCCTGGCTATAAGAATTGTCCTATTGGATAGGAGTGTAATGAAACTCGAATTAATCAGCCAATCAGCGGTACTCTTCAGGCGTAAATGCTTCATGAAATTAAGCTAAAGAATAAGAGTTTAGATTATTTGGAATGATTGAAACCTGGACTTTCTTGACACAGGTGGTACAACCATTCGTTTTTACAAAAGGCAGTAGATCTGACGGTCCCTGCAAGATCACCTTATCCAGTTTAAAAATTATTTACTACTAAGTGGGAAACAAAACTCGACTAAAAAGAATTTCTGGTTTCTACAAGACAGCGGCAGCTATTGATTTTTTAATTGTCTGAGTATTACAATAGTTGTATGAATTTAGGAGAGACTAAACTATTAATTAGAAATAACTATGAAAACAAAAGTTGTTGTTCCATATTTGTCTATGCACAACTGTATCCGCTCTTCTCTTCGCGGGATGACCACCGGGCTAATGAACGGGGTTATCCCTATAAGGGCTTGTCAAACCCATACTCTGGGAGAATCGGCACCCGCTAAACCATTGTTCAAAGGCCGGACGTATTCTAAATGAAAAGAGTTCGCTGTCTTGAGCATCATATATGTAGATAAAGGACGAATAAAGTGAACCCCCGAGAGTATTTAGGAGGAGATCAGAAAAGAAGGGCTCAATTATTATGAGTGAAGAGAAGGAATACAGAAATAAACCAACTGTTGTGCCAGAGACTGCACCGGTAACCCCACAGCATGCTTATAGCCTTTCAGAAGTGCACCGCTCTATCAATGTGCCACATGGTGCTTCATTTCTTCGTACACTTTTGGCCTTCACCGGTCCCGGCCTTTTAGTTGCAGTAGGCTATATGGATCCTGGAAATTGGGCGACAGACCTGGCCGGTGGGGCTCAGTTTGGCTATACATTGCTGGTAGTGATCACGCTTTCGAACATCATCGCAATCATTTTGCAGACATTATCTCTGCGACTGGGTGTGGCCACAGGCCGTGACTTAGCTCAGGCAAGCCGGGATAGTTATGGTAAGCCGATTTCAATTGGCTTATGGGTTCTGGCCGAGGTTGCTATCAGTGCTACAGACCTTGCAGAAGTGGTTGGGTCAGCAGTAGCAATTCAGTTACTGTTCGGGCTACCGCTTATCATGGGTGTTTTGATCACGGCGCTGGATGTGTTTTTAGTGTTGTTCCTGAACTCGAAAGGATTTCGTTATATCGAGGCGATTGTTGGATCTCTCATTGTAGTGATCTCATTGTGCTTTGTGGCAGAGCTTATCCTGGCTAAGCCGGATTGGGCAGGCGTATTAAACGGGTTTTTCGTTCCACGAGCTGAAATTATGACTAATCCCGGCATGTTGTATCTCGCCATTGGTATTTTAGGGGCTACTGTAATGCCGCATAATTTGTATCTGCACTCTTCCATCATCCAAACCCGCAAGTTTGATCTTACGTCTGCAGGAAAGCGCGAAGCAATCCGCTATGGCACAATTGACTCCACCTCTGCATTAATGGGTGCGTTGTTTATCAATGCCGCTATCCTGGTACTCTCAAGCGCCACTTTTCACACTACGGGGCATCAAGATGTGGCTGAAATTCAGGATGCCTATAAATTACTGTCCCCATTACTGGGGACAGGTCTAGCCAGCGTGCTTTTTGCCATCGCGTTGTTGGCTTCAGGACAGAACTCTACATTAACTGGTACTCTGGCAGGGCAAATCGTGATGGAAGGCTTTTTAAACATCCACATCAAGCCCTGGGTCAGGCGGTTGATCACGCGGGCAGTAGCGATTATACCGGCCATCGCAGTGATTTGGACTTACGGAGAGGGGAGCGCTACCTCGTTGTTGGTCTTATCTCAGGTCATTCTTTCTGTACAGCTCTCTTTTGCAGTCATCCCATTGGTGATGTTTACCAGTGACAAACAGATGATGGGTGAATTTGTCAACCCCACCTGGCTTAAAGTGCTGGCCTGGGTGATCGCAGTCATGATTGCCGGCCTAAATGTTTATCTTATCTTGACGACGCTATTCCCGTCATAGCTATGCGGCATCTTCCACAGAGAAGAAATGTATATGGGTGTTGTAAATGGATCAAATGAGAATAGTTTCAAAAGTATGGGTAGAAATAATAGGGTTACTGGGATTAATTTCATGGTTTTATCAGGAGGTTAATTGTGTTTAAGCGCATTTTAGTTCCTTTGGATGGATCGAATTTAGCTGAAATGGTTTTGCCATTCACAATTTCTCTGGCCGAACAACTTCAGGCAACCCTCGTTCTTTTCCATGTGGTTGAAAAAAATGCCCCTATGGAAATTCATGGACAGCGCCATTTACGTGAAGTTACCGCGGCAAAAGCTTACTTCAACAGGATAGCCGCACGGTTTTCATCCCCAGCGGTACCGATTTTAAAAGATGTTCATGAAGTGCAGGAAACAGGGGTGGCACAAACGATCTGCGATCACGCTGAAGAGTTGCACACTGATCTGATCGTCTTATGTGCACACGGGAACGGCGGATTGCGGGATATGTTTTTGGGTAGTATTGCACAGCAGGTGATCCGTCAGGGGAATACGCCGGTGTTGTTTATTCGACCCGAGATGGTGATAGATCAGGGAGAAAATCTTGTCCGTCATATTCTCATTCCCCTGGATGGGTCAGAGGAACATGAAGTGGCAATTCCTGTCGCTGCTTACCTTGCTGAAAAATATACAGCAAAGATTCATCTGGTAACTGTGATTCCCAGTGTTGAAACTCTCTCAGTCAAAAAGGCAATTACCAGCCGTGTGTCACCCAGAATGACTACCCTGGCTTTGAATATTCATGCGCAACAGGCGGAAGAATATCTGCTACAAAGATCACAGAAGTTCGCAAGACAAGGGATTACGGCAGTGAGTACTGTATTACACGGTGACATTCCGACGAAGTTGATTGAGATGATTGCAGTGGAAGGGATTGATCTGGTGGTCATGGCTACCCATGGGCATAACATGATTGATGCGCATTGGGAAGGTAACCTTACGCCCAGATTCCTTCACAAATCGCCTGTGCCGGTGTTTCTGGTGCGTGGTAAAGGGCGTGACGAGGAATAAATTTTTTCGTCAAATTAAGAATATTGGAATAGTAAATTTGCAGGAGAGAATAATGTCAGAGAATGACCCATCAAAATTTATCAAAAATCTACAGGTGGCTTTACGAAAAGAACGCGCTAGTCAACGTGTTTATCACAATTTGGCAATGCGTGAGACTAATGAAGCGCGCCGCAAGGTCTTGTTGAGCCTGGCTGAAGCCGAAAGTGGTCATGGAAAGCGCTGGGCCAATCGTCTGCGCGAACTTAATGCTGAAATCCCCTCAGAGCGCGAAAAACTTGGCGAGCGTCTATGGCGTTGGGCGTTGGTGCAAAGCGGGACCGATAATGCTTTAAAACGCATCGAAAGTAACGAAGATGATGATACTGAGATGTACAAAGACATGATCAAGATCGCACCTAACGAAGCCGATCGGGAAGCCATCAAGGCGGTGCTGCACGACGAGGAACTTCATAGAGGGGCTATGAATAAGGCCAATACCTTGGATACCGGGGAAAAGGCCAATGCCATCCAGTCCAGACTGGATACAATTCTGCACCGTGAAAGCTGGCACAGACATGGCGGGGGGTGGATCGGTCAGGCAATATATGGCGCCAATGATGGACTGGGCTCCGTTTTTGGAATTGTTACCGGCGTAGCCGGGGCGACGGCCGGCGGTCCGGCTGTATTGATCGCCGGATTGGCAGGGATGCTGGCCTCGGCTCTTTCGATGGGATCGGGTGCTTACCTGGCGACAAAAGCAGAGCGTGAAGTGCGAGAAGCAGAAATGCGACGTGAGCGTGAAGAATTGCAGCGACATCCCGAAGAGGAGGAAGAAGAATTGGCATTGTTTTACCAGCTTAAAGGTGTACCCAAAGAAGAAGCCGAGAAGCTGGCTGCACGCCTGATTGCTCAACCGGAAACGGCACTCAAGACATTAGGGAACGAAGAACTAGGGCTCTCGGAAGAATCGTTTCAAAATCCCTGGACGGCAGCTATCTCTGCTACCCTTTCGACTGCTGCCGGGGCATTTATCCCGATCATTCCTTTCTTTTTCACCAAGGGCTATCCTGCGGTTATCATCTCATTTGTGATCAGTGCTCTATCTCACTTTTTAATCGGGGCGGCCAAGACGGTTGTGACAGGTTTGAGCCCATGGCGTAGTGGCGCCGAGATGACCATCGTAGGCCTGGGCGAAGCGCTGATTACTTATGGGTTGGGGTTGCTGTTTGGTCCGGTTATTGGTTAGACAAGAAATTTAGTGATCAACATATCCCGATAATCTGTCTTTCGGTTGAGGAATTCAACAGGGTGATCCGGGCAGTATTGGTGAGCGTTGAATAAAGGTATCAACATCTGCGGTTCATTTTAAATGAAATGAATTTAAAAGAGTGAGAAAAACGATGTGTGAATTTAAAGTGGCGCCTAATATTTAAGGCCCCACTTGTCATTTAAGGCAATGGTCAAACATCATTATTATCTTATTGTTTAGTATCTGTGAGTAAGTCGCAGTTTATAAAAAAAATCCTCCAGAGAAGAGGATTTTTTTTATATTGCTGGGTCCTAATTTGAGCAGGTTCTCTTTGAACAATAAAAATATATAAAGTCGATACGCTATGAAAAATCTCAGTTCATTCTTTCTCTTATCTTAACCAGGATTGTTTAAAAGCTCGAAGGTGTTTTTTCGATAGCTGTTTTATCGATTTATGTTCTCTAAACCGATTCCACATAGGGTTGATTTAGACCCAAAACTTCTTCCACAACCGGCATCCAGGTGCTGATGGGGATTTGTTGTGGGCATTTTGACAAGCACTCGTCACACTGGATACAATTGGCTGCTTTTTGTTCATCCGGAATAAAACGGCTGTAAGCAAACCGGCTTGATGCGATATCGTTATACATGGCCACCTGGTTGTAAGTATCGAAATTGCGAGGAATATTGACCCCATTGGGACAGGGCAAACAATATTCACAGCCTGTGCATGGAATCGGACTGAGGGATTCGATCACCTCGCGAACTTCATCGATCAGAGTTAATTCATCCCTGTTTAGCGATCCGGGCCCCGAAATACTGGCAGAAGCAACGTTCTCTTCCACCTGTTCCAAGGTACTCATGCCACTGAGTGCCACAGAAACTTCAGGTTGGTTCCACAGCCACTGCAGCGCCCAGTCGGCGGGCTTACGTTTATGTCTGGCAGAATCCCACAACGGACGAGCACTGGGTAATTCGGCTGCCAGTTTTCCTCCCCTCAGTGATTCCATGACAACCACGCCAAGCCCTTTCGATGCAGCGTATTGCAGACCTTTCGTTCCGGCCTGGAAATCTACGTCCATGTAGTTGTATTGAATCTGGCAAAAATCCCAGGCATCGTAGCCATCCACGATCTGCTTGAAGATATCCAGCTTGTCATGGAATGAAAATCCCAGATGTTTGATGCGTCCATCAGCCAGAGCCGCTTCTGACCGGTGCAGCAGATCCAATTGTTGAACTTTATCCCAGGAATTCTGGTCCAAAGCATGTAACAGGTAAAAATCGATGGAATCGGTTTGCAGCCTGTTCAACTGCTCGTCGAGCATTCGATCAAAATCATCGCTTTGGTTGAGCAGCCAGATAGCCGATTTTGTGGCGATACGCACCTTTTCACGGTATCCACCTTGCAAGGCTTTGCCGAGAGCGGATTCGCTTTTTTGATTGTGATATACATAAGCAGTATCAAAATAGTTGACCCCGGCGTCGATGGCGGTATGGATCATTTGGTTTGCTTTTTCCTGGTCGATATTGTCTGCTTTGCCGTCGATGATGGGCAGACGCATGCAGCCAAAACCTAAAGCGGATACTTCCCAATCTAATTTGCCAAATTTACGATATTGCATTTTCTTTATTCTCCTTGCAATGCTTGATAAGCAAACTTATAAATTTCTGCCAGGCAGGTGCTTTCTTTTTTCCCGGGCGAAATGCATTCGTCATATTCCGGGGAATTATTGTGAAGGGTACGATAATGGTCTATGGATGCAAAACCATTTTGTTTTTCATACTGACCCAATCATACCTGTTCTATAAAAGTTTAAAACTTTCTATTTCCAAATGCTATCCCTATAAATTGATGAGTCTTCACGATCTTTCACGTAGTCGTCGAAGAAGACTACGGCGCGCTGCATAGCAACACTGAAGTTGGCACTGATGTTGTGGTTATCTCCTTCGTAGGTGTAGAATTTGTAGCCATGATGAAGTTGGATCGGTACAGAAAGATCGCAAGATATAAAGTAGGTGAAATTATAGCCCAGCTTTCCAGATTCTCCTCGGATTTACCCAATTTAATGTTGAATTCCTCAACTGAACCGCTGAAATCCGGCAACCAGGTTGCTGTTGATGATTGTGGAGTTGTGGATTCCGAGACCACCAGCCCCGGGGAAAGGGTAGAATAAACGAATTTTATCATTCGTGTTCAGACGGATCAAAGGTTCAAAACAATTCTGATCAAAACCTATTACTTCTTTTTTTAAACTCCCTGGTTTTCTAGCCATCGCTTAATGTCGCTTCCTGCATGGTTGACAGCACTGCCGTAGATGGCAAGCCCTTTACGCACATCGGCTTTTGGACAGAGTTCTTTGATATCGTTTTCACTATGCCCCATGCCACTACCCTCATGTGTACAAAGTGGAAGGACGGTTTTATTTGAAAAATCGAATTTCTCAAGAAAAGTAAAAACCGGCATAGGCATTGTGCCCCAATAATTGGGATAGCCTAAGATCATCGTGTCGTATTCATCAATACTGTCAGGATATTTGGTCAATTCTGGCCTCGCATGTGCTCGAAACTCTTTTTGTGCCTCTTTAGTACAAACCGTGTAATCAGATGAATACTTTTTAACCGCATCAATTTTGAATAGCTTTACTCCGGGCAGTTGTGCAATCATCTTCATTACAACCTCGGTATTACCGATGGACAAATTAACGATTCTCCCTCCAACATAGTTGTTACCCGCACGGGAAAAGTATGCGATCTTTTTCGCTCATTGTGTGTAGTTTGTCCACTTTCTTGTCCTCATCTATATGGGGACATTTTAACTTTGGTAAAAGGGGACATTCCTACTTTGGGCTAACAGCCTGCAAACCCGCACCTTGACGATACCATGACGTTGTATTACAATAAGCAACGTTAAATAAAACGATGCGGGGTAGAGCAGTGGCAGCTCGTCGGGCTCATAACCCGGAGGTCAGTGGTTCGAATCCACTCCCCGCTACTAAAGTCAAACCAGAGTCCGTCGGGCTCTGGTTTTTCGTTAGCCTGGCGCACAGCGGTAGACATTTTTCCAAAAATGGAGGAATTTCTTATGAACCGCAGTTCGCCGGGTACGTCAAAATCCAAAGTTGCACTTTCCTTAGCCAAAGCCATCGATGGCTTCCTTAAATTCAAAACAGCAGAGGGATTAAGCCAACGCACAATTACCTCCTATGAGTTCACTCTTGGTCATTGGTTGAAATACATCGGAGATCGAGAGGTGTCGGAAATTCAATCTTCCGACCTGACCGGCTACATGGCCTGGTTGAGAACCGAGTATAAACCGAGACGTTGGAACGGAAGCTCCGAGCCGCTGTCCGCCAAATCCATCCGAAATGTGTGGGTAACGTTTCGATCCTTTTTCGGATGGCTGCAGGTGGAGTTCAAGTTCTCTAATCCCGCTAAAGAAATCACTGCCCCGAAGTTTCAAAAACATCCTGTTGAAACATTTTCCAAAGAAGACGTTGAAAAAATCCTGAAGGCGTGTGTCTATTCCCGCGAATCGCAGACTGAGGAAAGGAAGAAGTTTGTAATGCGCCGGCCGAGTTCCAATCGCGACCAGGCGATTGTATTGATGTTGCTGGACACTGGATTGCGAGCAACTGAGTTGTGTTCTCTTATCATCAACGATGTGGATCTCAAGACCGGAAAGGTCACCATTCGTCACGGAGTGGCAGGTGGCGCGAAAGGCGGTAAGGGACGCACGGTGTACCTGGGTAAGGTTGCACGAAAAGCGGTTTGGCGTTATCTTGCCAGCCGAGAAGATGGGGACGATTCCGACGCCCCCCTCTTCATCAGCCATGCAGATCGAGCTTTCAACAAGGACAGTTTGCGTGTCTTGATCAACCGGTTGGGAGACCGGGCAGAAATCAAGAAAGCTTATCCGCATAAATTCAGGCATACCTTCGCCATCACCTACTTGCGCTCTGGTGGAGATGTATTTACACTCCAATCGCTTCTGGGTCATGGATCGCTTGATATGGTACGCCATTATGCCCAAATAGCCGAAGTAGATGTGGAACAAGCGCATCGTAAAGCCAGTCCAGCCGATAACATGCGTCTGTAACCAAGAAATCTTCATTGAGCCAACTTTCCTGCGATAAACATCAATGCCTTTTTCTGGCTTTCTCGATCAAGCTTATTAAGGAAGACCTCAAGCTCATCACCCGGCGTGGACGTCGCCTTACCAGACAGCCCGGCAATACGCTCTTGAACATCAGAAGATAGCATGGGAGCGTAAGTGCTGTCAGTGATCTCGATACTCTCGTGCATCAGGTTCATGGAAACCGCTTTGTAATCCGCCATAGTCTGAGCATGAAGTAACCCGTAGACGGCGTGTCCATGCCGGAATTTGTGAGGTGATTTGAATTCAAGGTTTGCAATGGAAAACAACAACTCCAGGCGTTTTTGAAGCGCCTGAGAACGCGTCTTTCCAGGTTCATCTTGGGAAAGAAACTGATCTCCCCAGGAATGCGCGATCGGAGCATACCAGGGACTTGAGCCTGGAAGTGATTTTCGAACGATAGCATCCCACTGGAGAACCGGCGCAAGAATATCCGGAATGTTCAATAGGAAAGTAGTCGCCTTTTTTCCATTCTTGGTATGAACGCCAAGTTCTGGCCATTGGCGAAGTCTGAGATTATCAAGATCAACAGCTTCTATTGGTAATGTGGTAAAAGCACTGGCACGCATGCCAGATAGGAAGAGCATGGCAGCAGCTGCTTTATCGCGCAATAAGGCCAGACTATTTTCGGGAACAGGGGTAGTAAGTAATTTTTGGACTTCATCCAAAGAAACAAAAACATTCTCTGAAGAAATTTGCGGTTGGCGCGGTCGCCGCAGAGTATCAATCCACGAAATAGGAAGATTGTTCATTTCACGAGGATATGTAACCTTCGCCCAACGAAAAAAGCGTTTACTTGAGTCAATGATCTTCTTTTGGGATGCGCTGGCCAGGGTTCCTTTTCCTTCCTTACCTGGTAATGAAGATAGATAGGATGGAAGGGTCGGGCGAATTGTCTGCACCTGGCGGAAATTCTGATCATCCGCCCATAGCAATAGATGACGCAAATAGAAGCGATAGCGTTCAACGGAGGCTTGGTTCAACTGCAGAACTTCCTCGAGGTACTTTAGATGTTCTTTGACTTTAAGATAGTTCTGGCGTTCGATCACGATGGGCTCCACGATTAATAACGGCTCCACAATTTGCACAAGTCCCTTTGATTAAGACCAGGTTTCCCTTGATCGGTTGAATCTGGGGAGAAAGTAATTTGGATACCTGGTTACAACGCAAACAATAGGCTTCATCTTCATTTAGCTTATTGGTTACTTTAGGTTTACGTTGGTTGTTGACCCATCTGGCAAACTCTTCCCCATTGATCCAGATCCTATTACGGTTGTCTCTTTGGTGGGGAACATCTATTTGTAACCAATCACGCAATGTGCTTTCAGCAATACCCAGTTCTTCACAAATTTCACGCGGGGTATACAACATCGGCAATAACCCTGGTGCTTTGATGATGACGTTATGTGGTAATTTTGTTCGGTGATTTCTTACTTCCATCCAACGATACTCCTATTTAAATTTGGTCTCAGCTGAATATTTGATCCATTTCCTCAGCTGCTTTTTGCATACTGTAGTCAATAAGATGTCGTAACATGATCATTTTGGAAATAAGATCCGGATTTTTCTGATTATTACCCTTTCCAGTAAGGATCTTTAGGATTGAATCCGTTAATTCTGAGGTAAACATTTGCTCTTTCGAGGCATTCTTGTTGTGAGAATAATCACCGATCAGATTAAAGATGTCTTCATTCGTGACAGCCATTTCTGAAACAATATCGTCATCAATGTCAAACATTGACCGAATTTCCAAAAATTCGTTTTCAATAGACATCAATAACCGGTGAATTTCCTTGATCCTCTTTTCTGTCTTTGATCGGCACAATTTTGACGGCTCAACATCAGATAATTGAGATGCATAACCAGAAAGACGAACAAAATCATCCTGAATGCTATCAATTTGCGAGAATGTTTTTGAATATGAACAATTTGGTCTACAAGTCATGTGGCACCTTTCAATACGAATTTACAAGTAGGATAACACCCAGGCTGGGTTACCTCAATCTATTAATATCGATAGGTTTAAGCACCCTGATACCTATCGAAATTGATATATAGATTTTTCCTTCTTCTACTTGCACAATAAGATAATCTCGCCTATAATTTTACTGAACAGATGTTCTAAAATAAACCCTCAATTTTTCTACTGTTACCTCACTTGCGCATACGACTCTAGAATGACCAACTCCCACCTATACAATCAACCACAAGGTCCTCTCTGGATAGATATGTGCTTTCTCAGGGGGGATTTATGCGTTATGAGCCATTATTTCAGGTCAACATAGGGGAGGATTTCTTCGATGCCATCCATTGTGGTTATCAATGATGAAGGATCTGTTCTTTACCAAAATGTGGTCGAAGATGTTCAGGATTTGGTAAAGATCATCCGGGATGGCAGGAATGTGCCTGGTTACGCTTTGGATGATTGTCCTGAAGTGCAAGTTAATGGTCTGATTGTTCTCGCAGGTCAGCCACCTAAACCGAAAAGAAAAGCACCGGCATTATCCGAGCGGCAAATGAGTGTTTTACAACTATTGGCGAGAGCATATACGCCAGAACAAATTGCGCTAAAACTTGGGTTGACCGAAGCAACTATTCGATTACACATCAGTGCTTTGAAAAAGAAATTTGGCACAGATAGCCGTGACCAGATGATGGCGATGGCGGGTCAATTAGGTTTGTGCGATCCTTTTGAAATAAGCACGGTCCATGATCAACAGGAGGATCAGGCACGGTCAAGATGATCTGGTGAAATGAAGGGGGATTCGTTGTCAGATTGAAGAAAATATTATATGATTAGAGGCGAACATATTTTTCATATTCCACATCGTAATCCTTGAAAAGTAAAGCCACATGTCCAACTTTCCGGCCTGGTTTAACAGAGCGTACAAACGATGGAGCCGATCCCAGGCGGGAGAGGAAGATTTCATAGCCTTTTGCGATTTGTTAGGTTATCCACCTTCCAAGGTATTGGGCTGGTTGCACGGCGATTTTATTCCTGAAGGTCCAGAAATTCTGAGTATTGCGGGGACACTCGGAACAGAGGCTTATTCAACCCTTGGTCTTCCTGCAGTGGATCCTGAATTAATGAAGATTTATCATGCCTTCTCTCATTTGCATGGTGAGTTTCGAAGTCGTCTGGCTCAGGCACTTTGGGAAGCAGAAATAGAAATGAAAGAGAAGGGTATCTCGGCTAGTTCGCCGGATGCAGGGGGAATACTTAGTGCTACATTTACGAAATGGGGCATTGCGCCAAACCCAAAGCAATAATACCGAATTTCATTGCTTATTTGATTAGCAACTATCAATAATGAGTATATAATTTCTTTATACTCATTCTTTTGATTTAAAAGAAGGTACTATGGACGAATTTCCACAAGTACTAACGATTGAAGAAGCATCAAAATACCTTCGCATACCTCTCTCCACGCTTTATAAACTTGCGCAGGATGGGAAAATACCATGCCAAAAAGTTGGAAGGCATTGGCGATTTAGAAAGGAAACAATCGATAACTGGTTGGATGAAAGATCGGTTTTACCAAACAAGCCTGCTTCAAATCAGTCGTAGAAAAAAGGTATTGATGTTATGAATAGATGTTTTCAACACACATTGCATTTTGATAAATAACCCAACAGGGGGACTAAATGAATGTATTTGACCTTCGCAGCTCACTAATTCAAGATTATTCATCTTACATTTCCAGTTTTATTCGAATACGTGATCCAAAAATAAAGGACTACGTAGATCAGAGCATTGATCAGGGTTTATTATGGCCGGATCCTCTAATTCAACTAAACCCCACCTTTGAACCTGGAAAATGGATTGATGACCTAAGCGATGAAGGTGTTTTGCAAAAAGAGTGCAAACGGATATTTCGCCGCAAACAAGCACCTGATGATTTCGGTCAACCGTTACGTTTGCACAAGCATCAGGAAGATGCCATCAGAACGGCCCGAGAAGGTCAAAACTATATTCTTACAACAGGAACTGGATCTGGAAAAAGCCTCGCATATATCATCCCAATAGTCGATTACGTACTGCGTAATGGTAGTGGCAAGGGAATTCAGGCAATCATCGTTTATCCAATGAATGCACTAGCGAACAGTCAGAAAGGCGAATTGGAGAAATTCCTTAAATACGGTTTTCCAGATGGAAAAGGTCCAGTCACCTTTGAAAGGTACACCGGTCAGGAAAATGACCAGGAAAAAAACCGCATCATGTCGAATCCTCCGGACATCTTGTTGACTAACTATGTCATGTTGGAATTGATCTTGACTCGCCCTGAAGAGCGAAAGACTCTGGTTAATGCTGCGCAAGGATTGAGATTCCTGGTACTTGATGAGCTGCATACCTACAGAGGACGCCAAGGAGCAGATGTATCAATGCTCGTTCGACGAGTGCGTGAAGCTTTACATGCCAACCACTTACAATGTATAGGCACATCGGCTACTCTTGCAGGTGCAGGTAGCCTGGAACAGCAACGTGTTGAAGTTGCCAATGTTGCATCAATATTATTTGGGGATACAGTTCATGCTGAAAGTGTTATTGGAGAAACTCTTCGTCGGGCAACAAAAGAGAATCTACTTACTGATGAGTTATTTATTTCTGAACTTAAATCGAGTATCCAAAATCTCGATTTGCCAAACACGTATGACGAGTTTACTCACCACCCCCTGGCAAGCTGGGTCGAGAGCAGACTTGGATTAAGGACTGATAAAGAAAGCGGTCGCCTAGTACGTGCCCTTCCAAAAAGCCTAACAGGTAACGACGGGGCTGGGCATGAATTAAGTCTCCTTACCGGATTGCCAGAAGAAATTTGCGTTCATGCGCTTCAGGCTATTCTGTTGAAGGGGTATTCGATTGCTAATCCGGAGACAAATTTTCCAGCTTTTGCATTCCGCTTACATCAGTTCATAAGCCGTGGAGATACGGTTTATGCATCAATTGAAGCAGAAGCGGATCGTCACATCACCGTATATGGACAAAAATTCGTTCCTGGGGAACGAGAAAAGGTATTACTACCCCTGGCTTTTTGCCGTGAGTGCGGCCAAGAGTATTACGTTGTTCGGCGGACTAGAGATCATGAAAGTGGATCTGAGCTATTTCTACCGCGCGAGCTTAACGAAAACAGAGATTCCGATGGTGGTGAACCAGGATTTCTCTACCTAAACCAGGATAATCCCTGGCCAGAAGATAATTATGATGCTATTGACCGCCTTCCAGATGATTGGCTTGAAGAAAGTAATGGTGAGTTGGCAATCAAGAAAAGCCAACGTAAAAACCTACCCGAAGTAGTCAGGATCAGTCCGGATGGGAAAAAAGGTGAAACGGGTCAACGGGTAGCTTATTTGAAAGCACCATTCCGCTTCTGCCTCCATTGCGGAGTGTCTTATGGAGCTCGCCAATCCTCTGATTTTGCAAAACTTACCGAACTTAGTTCGGGTGGTCGCTCTACGGATACAACTATTCTCAGTATGTCATTAATACGACGGCTGAGAAATGATCAGGATTTATTACCAAAAGCTAGAAAACTCCTCAGTTTTACCGATAACCGTCAGGACGCATCGCTGCAAGCTGGTCATTTTAATGATTTTGTGGAAATTGCGTTATTACGCTCAGCCTTGTATCGAGCGGTGAAATCTAACGAACGAACAGGAATTTCTCATGATGTCTTGACGATGAAGGTTTTTCAATCCCTGGACCTTCCAGTCGAGTACTATGCCAGCGACCCTGAAGTTCGCTTTGCTCAGAAGGCTGAAACTGACCGCGCATTACGTGAGGTTTTAGGATACAGAATCTACCGTGATCTCAAACGTGGATGGCGTATTACTTCTCCTAATCTTGAGCAATCGGGTTTGCTAAGAATTGAATATGCATCCTTAGAAGAATTATGCGCTGCGGAAGATGTTTGGCAGAATACACATGCGGTGCTTACTTCCGCAACCCCAGAAACCAGAATGCGGATTGCCCGGGTTTTATTGGACTATATGCGTCGTGAACTGGCAATTAAGGTAACCTATCTCGATCAGGGATCACAAGAAAGTTTACGGCAGCTTAGCAGTCAACGATTGATTGCTCCCTGGGCGATGGATGAAAATGAGATCCTGGAGCATTCTTCTATCTTGTTCCCCAGACGAAAACTGGGCGACCAGGATGAATATGGCGGTAATCTTTACCTCTCACCCAGGGGTGGATACGGACAATTCTTACGTAGGAACACGACCTTCCCAGAATATCACGATCACATCTCTTTAGATGACACCGAAGAAATCATCGATCAAATCCTCAACAGCCTACGTATCGCAGGCTTAGTGGAGAAGGTTGTCGATGAAAAGAATGATGTCGGTCATAAACCAGGTTACCAGCTACTCGCTTCAGGAATGATCTGGAAAGTTGGAGATGGAATACTCGCTTTTCACGACCCGATCCGTGTTCCACGTATGCCTGAGGGCGGCGGTAAGACGAACGAGTTTTTTGTGAATTTTTACCAAACAGTAGAAAAACAAGTCCTTGGTATCGAGGCTAGAGAACATACTGCTCAAGTACCCTCAGCTCAACGTGAAGACCGAGAAGCACGATTCCGTACTGGGGAGTTGCCAATTCTTTACTGTTCGCCCACTATGGAATTGGGGGTGGATATCTCTGAACTGAATGCGGTCAATATGCGTAATGTACCACCCACGCCTGCTAATTATGCTCAACGCAGTGGACGCGCTGGTAGAAGCGGACAACCAGCAATGGTATTTACTTATTGCACCATCGGCAGTCCCCACGACCAATTTTATTTCAAACGCCCTGGGTTGATGGTCTCGGGAGCAGTTACCCCACCCAGGATCGACATGACGAATGAAGATCTGGTACGCAGCCATGTCCAGGCAATTTGGCTGGCTGAATCCGGGTTAAGCCTGGGGGCTTCTTTGAAAGATTTGCTTGACCTGTCCGACTCCTCCAAGTTATCCTGCCTTGCTTTTGTTCAGGATTCGTTAAATTCACAAGGCAACCGTACCAAAGCGAAACAGAAAGCTCATGCAGCCCTTAGTGACATCGAATCAGAATTAACTCAAACCGATTGGTGGAATGAGAGTTGGTTGGACAGCGTTCTTTCACAAATTGACCTTCAATTCAACCAGGCTTGCGAACGATGGCGAAATCTATATCGAGCTGCAATGAACCAACTGGAAGTGCAACACAAGATTATCAAGGATGCCAGCCGATCTATTCAGGATAAACGTCAGGCTGAACGGTTATATCAAGAGGCGAAAAGTCAATTGGAATTATTGACTGAGGCGGAAAATATTGTTCAATCTGACTTTTATTCGTATCGCTATTTTGCCAGCGAAGGTTTCTTGCCAGGTTACAGTTTCCCCCGCCTGCCACTTTCGGCATATATTCCTGCGCGGCGTATCCGAAGTCAGGACGATGAATTCTTGTCGCGGCCACGTTTTCTGGCCATCTCGGAGTTCGGCCCGCGTTCAATTATTTACCATGAAGGATCCCGCTACATCATCAACAAGGTGAACCTACCCGTTTCAGATACGGGAGAAGGGTTTGCTGTATTACGCGCCAAGCAATGTCCAATCTGCGGATACTTGCATCCAATTGCAAACGGTGACGGACTAGATCGCTGCGAGCGCTGTGGATCCTTGTTAGAAGCTCCAATGAATAATCTTTTCCGCCTGCAGAATGTATCCACCAAACGAAGAGATCGTATCTCATCAGATGAAGAAGAACGCTTACGTCAAGGGTACGAACTACGAACAGCCATTCGCTTTGCCGATCATGGCGGTGTCATCTCAGCCCGTAATGCAGAAATTCATTTCCAAGGCAAATTAATTGGAAAATTAACTTATGGTAATTCAGCTACGCTGTGGCGTATCAATTTAGGTTGGCGAAGGCGTGCAAATCCGCAGCAATATGGATTTATTCTCGACACCGAGCGAGGTTACTGGGCGCGCAAAGAAGATGATCAGACAGCACTCGAAGCTGATTATCCCATGTCTCCCCGCACAATGCGGGTGGTTCCTTTCGTCGAGGATCACAAGAACTGCTTACTCTTCGAGCCGAATGCAGGATTGGAGCTTGCACAGATGGCATCCTTGCAAGCCGCGTTGAAGAATGCAATTCAAGTGGAATACCAGCTTGAAGACAGTGAGGTCGCTGCAGAACCATTACCAAGCGGTGATGAAAGACATTCGATTCTATTCTATGAATCTGCCGAAGGAGGCGCTGGGGTTTTGCGACGTCTGGTCGATGATCCAGTCGCATTTGCCAGAGTAGCAGCCCAGGCATTGCAAGTCTGCCATTTTGATCCGCAAACCGGCGAAGATTTGCGACATGCGCCAAATGCGAAAGAAGATTGTGAAGCAGCCTGTTATGACTGCCTGATGAGTTATTACAATCAAATGGATCATCGGCATTTAGACCGGCAAACGATCAAAGAATATCTACTGCAGTGCAGTCAAAGTACATCAACCTCCTCTCCACAGTCCATCTCCAGAGCCGAACATTGTCAACACTTGTTGAATCTCTGCCAATCGGATCTTGAGAGAGAATGGTTAACTTTCATTGAGAAAAACAATTTGAGATTGCCGAGCCATGCACAACTTCTGTTGGAGACCTGTCATACACGTCCTGATTTCTTTTATGAACAGGAACACGCCGCAATCTATGTTGATGGTCCCCATCACCAATACCCCGAAAGGCAACAGCGTGACCAGACTCAGAAGGATTGTATGGAAGATACCGGATACACAGTCATTCGGTTTGATTTATTGGAATCCTGGGACGAGGTTATAGAGAAGTATCCCTCAGTTTTTGGATTATTGGGGAGTTAATAATTAGGAGAAGACAATGGGCGATCTATATAGCGAATTAAAAAAGAAGAATGGAAACACTTGTTATACCCTTTCTCAAAATAAGCCAGCCAAGATGAATGTCGATGATTGGAAAGTAACAATAACTTATCCGACTGGTCGATCTTTAGAATTACCTCGTTCAATGGTCTCCGATGCTATCCATAAACTTCAAGTTAAGGGTGTTCTGACAGTAGAAGAAGTCCACGAAGACATAACAGATCGTCATGGACCTCAAACAGATCGGTTATTGGCTGTCCTCCGAGAATTGCCTGGAGTGACTTTTACATCTTCACCAAGAGCTTTATACCTGAAAAAGTGACCACAATATGGCATATACCGTAGGTTCCCTCGTCAAAGCACGCGGCCGTGAATGGATCGTACTACCCGACTCCACTGATGATCTCTTGGTATTACGACCTTTAGGTGGATCCGATGATGAAATTGCCGGTATTTATATCCCATTGGAGCCAGTAACCCCTGCTACCTTTGATCTCCCTGATCCATCACAGGTTGGGGATTATCGTTCAGCTCGATTGTTGCGCGATGCGATCAGGCTTGGTTTTCGTTCCAGCGCTGGTCCGTTCCGCTCTTTTGCACGGGTAGGTTTTGAGCCTCGTCCTTATCAGCTTGTTCCATTGCTGATGGCACTCAAATTAGATCCGATTCGATTATTAGTTGCGGATGATGTCGGTATTGGAAAAACCATTGAAGCGGGTTTAATTGCGCGCGAATTACTTGATCGTGGAGAAATAGAGCGCCTGGCAGTTCTCTGTCCTCCACCTCTAGCTGAGCAATGGCAATCTGAACTTCGAGACAAGTTTCACATCGAAGCGGAACTGGTTCTGCCATCCACCGCAGCACGTTTGGAACGTAATCTCAGTCTGGGTGAATCACTTTTCGAACGTTATCCCTTCGTCATCGTCTCGATGGATTACATTAAATCCGATCGTCGGCGAGAAGAATTCAAGCGTGCCTGCCCCGAATTTATCATTGTTGATGAAGCCCATACTTGTGCTTACGGTGCCGAAAGAGGTGGACGTCATCAGCGATTTGAAATGGTGAGGGGTCTGGCTCAGAATCCTGACCGACACATTGTTCTCGTAACCGCCACACCTCACAGTGGAAAAGAAGAAGCTTTCCGTTCTTTACTCACCTTTCTGGATAAAGAATTTGATGATCTACCTGAAGACTTGACCGGTGAGGAGAATCTACGTCATCGCAAACGCCTCGCTCAGCACTTTATCCAGCGCCGGCGGGGTGACATTCAGAACTACCTAGACTCTAATACCCCCTTCCCCAAGCGTGAAGATCGCGAAGACTCCTACAAACTCAGTCCGGACTACAAGCGGTTATTTGAACGGGTGCTGGATTATGCCCGAGAATCTGTTTTGGATGCCACAGGTGGGCAATTCCATCAGCGGGTACGCTGGTGGTCAGCTTTGGCATTGTTACGCTCACTAGCCTCCAGCCCTGCAGCAGCGGCGGCAACCTTGCGCAATCGTGCCGCGCCAGCCGAAGCTGAAAATCCGGAAGAAGCCGACGAAATTGGTCGCCGAACGATTCTCGATATTATTGTGGATGAATCTTCGGATGGTTCTGATGTCACCCCCGGTTCTGACCCTGGTGGAGAAGAGGATGAAGGACAACGAAACCGCCGTCGTTTATTGGATATGGCCCGGGCTGCTGATGAACTATTAGGTGAGAAAGACGAAAAGCTGAAAAAAGCCGTTGACCTGATCAAAGGTCTGCTAAGCGAAGGTTACCATCCGATTATATTCTGCCGCTTCATCCCTACCGCCGAATATGTTGCAGCTGAACTTCGCACGCGTTTACCAAAAGATGTAGAGGTAATGGCGGTCACCGGGTTATTGCCCCCTGAATCACGCGTGGAGACAATACGACAGCTGTGTGAATCCAAAAAACATGTTTTGGTTGCAACGGACTGCCTGAGCGAAGGTATCAACCTGCAGGAGCATTTTGATGCAATCCTGCATTATGACCTATCCTGGAATCCTACTCGCCACGAACAACGTGATGGCCGGATAGATAGATATGGTCAGCCCAGTCCAACGGTGCGTGTATTAACTTATTATGGTTTGGATAACCAGATCGACGGAGTTGTTCTGGATGTATTGCTGCGAAAACATCGAACAATTCGCAGCTCATTAGGCATATCAGTGCCAGTCCCGGTAAATACCGAACAAGTAGTCGAAGCGATCTTCGAAGGCTTGCTTCTGAAATCCAATCCGAATGTCTTGCAAGGCTATCTGCCTGGTTTCGATGAGTACATCAAACCGCAAAAAGATGACCTGTACGGAAAATGGGAAGCCGCCTCAGAACGTGAAAAACGTTCGCGAACACTGTTTGCGCAAGAAACGATCAAAGTGGATGAAGTCGCCCGTGAATTGCACGCCGTTCAGGCGGCCATAGGGTCCGGAGTGGATGTCGCCGATTTCACTCGCAGAACACTGGCCGTATTTGGCGCTCAAACAACTGGAACTGATCCACTGGATACAAACCTGACAGAGGCATCCTCGGCGCTAAAAGATGTTTTGGCACAGTCTTCAGGGTTTGAACTTAAGAATCCGAAATTCAGATTCCGATTCAATCAGCCAATCCAGGAAGATGAACACTACTTGCAACGTACCCATCCTTTTGTGGAAACGCTTGCAAATCATGTTCTTGAAACTGCCCTCGATCCTCTTTCGGGTGATGCGGTGCGTTACCCGGCTGCCCGCCGCTGTGGTGCTATCCGTACCAAAGCGGTGGATAAACGCACCACACTGCTGTTGGTACGATTCCGTTATCACATCATTCAAACACAGAATAATGTTGAAAGACCTCTGCTTGCTGAAGACTGCCGACTGCTCGCTTTCTCTGGGAGCCCACAAAGCGCGGTTTGGTTAGAAGAAAATGAAGCCGAAAAACTTCTTTTGGCTCAACCGGATGGAAATATCGCTGCTGATCAGGCTGCTGAGTTTGTTGGGAGAGTCATCGATGGATTTGAACTCCTTCGCTCTCGCCTGGATCAAGCTGCCATACAGCGGGGCGAGGAATTGCTGGATGCACATCAGAGGGTACGACTGGCAACCAGAACCCGAAATGTACGCTATCGGGTGGAACCGCAGTTGCCCCCAGATATCCTGGGAATTTACATTTTCCTGCCAGCAATTTAAATTATTAAGGGAAGCGATACTGACCTATGCAAACTCGTAACCGAAACACATTTACGACCATCCATACCGAGGGAGCCTTGCTCCCTGTTGATTTGCTTCAGCGTATCAGCGAGAACGATAAAAACCTGGAAGGACTCAATCCGGAGAGTTATCACCTTGCGCCAGGTGAGAAACTCAATGAAGCGATCAACCGTTCATGGAACCGATTAAGCGGATTATGGGGTTCATTCCAGGCGGCGCGTGGTCGGTTAGGTTCAACTGATGCAGGCACGACATTGACACGCGAACGTTGGCTGCTGCCATTATTTCAGGAATTGGGTTTCGGTCGTTTGAGCACTTCAAAAGCAGTTGAAATTGAAGGAAAATCTTATCCAATCTCTCATCGCTGGCAAAATGTGCCCCTTCATTTAGTTGGGTGTGGGATTGAAATGGATAAACGCACGCCAGGTGCGGCTGGTGCTTCTCGAACCAGCCCGCACAGCCTGATGCAGGAATACCTCAACCGGTCAGATGATGTTCAGTGGGGTGTTATTTCGAACGGGTTAGGTTTGCGTATCTTACGTGATAATGCAACCCTCACCCGCCAGGCATATATTGAATTTGACCTTGAATCGATGTTTGATGGTGAGATCTACTCTGACTTTGTCTTATTATGGCTGATTTGTCATCAATCCCGTTTTGAAACAACTGAGAAACAGACAGAGTGCCTTCTGGAGAAATGGTCAAAGAGCGCCCAGGAGAGCGGCACGCGTGCGCTGGATGACCTGCGCCGCGGGGTGGAAGAAGCCATTGTCAGCTTTGGACAGGGATTTTTGCAGCACCCGTTAAATGAAGAGCTGCGCAGCCGGTTAAAAAATGGCGATCTTTCCGCCCAGGATTACTATCGCCAGCTCTTGCGCCTGGTATATCGGTTGATATTCCTCTTTGCCGCTGAAGACCGCGATCTGCTGCTTCTACCGGGTGCACCGGTGGAGGCTCGGCAG
Source organism: Ornatilinea sp. (assembly GCA_018433975.1). Lineage (GTDB taxonomy): Bacteria > Chloroflexota > Anaerolineae > Anaerolineales > Anaerolineaceae > SM3-B121. Next base: position 54,708 of record JAHDQE010000035.1, read on the forward strand.
CGATTCCAGAATTACTATTCCACAACCCGTTTACGAGCTTTGGCCCAAAGACAACGCGGCAGCCGGCACCACGACCGCTATGAAGCCCTGCGCCTTGTAATGACCTTGCTGGGTTCAGATTTTGGCTGCCCGGAGCTGGCCATCCCGGCATTGGGTGGATTCTTGTTCGATGCCCGTTCTACAGCTGACCTCAATGACGCCAAACTGGATAACCAGGCTTTATTAAGCGCTGTCCGCAGCCTGGCATTCATCACTGAAGGGAACACCCGCCGGGCAGTGGATTATCGCAACCTGGGACCGGAAGAGCTGGGCAGCGTTTACGAATCTTTGCTGGAACTGCACCCCCTGCTGAATACCGATGCCGGCACTTTCCAATTAACCAGCGCTGCCGGGAACGAACGGAAAACAACAGGAAGTTATTACACGCCATCCAGTTTGATCCAGGTTCTGTTGGACTCGGCTTTGGATCCAGTTATTCAAGATCGTTTGAAGGTGAAACAGGATGCTGTACTACAGGAACAAGCCTTGCTCGAATTGAAAGTCTGCGACCCTGCCTGCGGCAGCGGGCATTTTCTGATTGCGGCAGCGCACCGTATCGCCGGATGGCTGGCAGAGGTGCGTGCGGGGGACAACGAACCTTCGCCCAACGAAACCCGGCGGGCATTGCGGGATGTGATTCGCCACTGTATTTATGGCGTGGATATCAACCCGATGGCTGTTGAGTTGTGCAAAGTAAATCTATGGCTTGAATCGCTCGAGCCAGGTAAGCCACTCTCCTTCCTGGATGCGCACATCAAATGTGGAAATAGCTTGGTAGGAGTCGGACCGAGGATGGATTTACATCAATTAGAGGTACCCGATGAAGCCTTCGACCCAGTCACGGGCGATCATAAAACAACTTCCACTGCGCTAAAAAAGCGTAATAAACACGAACGCGAAGGGCAAGAATCCTTGTTTGTGACTATAAATGAACCACGCGAAGATTTGGACATGTGGTTAGCAGAGAGAACCCGCGAAGTAGAATCCATGCCCGAAGACAGTGCTGCTGAAGTTCAAGTTAAAGCAGAGTCTTATAGAAAGGTCAACGAATCAGTCGAGTACCGAAAACAAAAACGGATAGCGGATTTATGGACGGCAGCATTTTTTTGGAAAACCGAAGAGCCAACAAGCAGAAATCTTGAGATAATTGCTCCCACACATGGACAATTACGCCGATTGCGTGATGGTAGCCAGACGCAAATGGGATTAGTAGAGCGGGTTGATAAAATTTGCCAATCAGAAAGATTTTTCCACTGGGCACTTGAGTTTCCGGATGTGTCGGCGCAGAAAGGTTTTGATTGCATTTTAGGCAATCCACCTTGGGAAAAATTAACTTCATTAGAACGCGAATTCTTTTCGAAAATTCCGGAGATATCTGATGAAAAGCGAAGTGACATCCGGAAAAATTTTATCGAAACATTGCGAAATACAAATCCTCATCTTTATGAAGAATGGAATGAGAAAAAATATATTGATGACGCTGAGAAACGCTTTCTAACTAATAGCGGATTATTTCCTTATACTGCTGTAGGTGAAATTAACCTTTACCCATTATTTGTTGAGATTTCATCAAATTTAGTAAAAAACCCCAATGGCTGTTGCGGTTTAATTATCAAAACTGGAATGTTGCAATCACCAACATGGTCTAACTTCGCGGGATTTTTATTAAATAATAATTTGATAAAGTCAGCTTTAGATTTTAGGAATTGGAAAAGTTGGTTTCCAGGGATTGGATATCATGAAAGGTTCACTTTACTAACTCTTACAACAGGGGATAATCCTAATATAACTTTCGGTTATTACCTGGATGATCCGAGAGAAATATTTGACGGTAGCAAGGTTTTCTCAATCGACAAACATGAGGCATTATTGTTAAATCCAATTACAAAATCTGTACCGGCATTTGAAAGTTTAACGGATAAGAACATAATACTTCGTATTTATAAAACTTTCCCTATTTTAGCCTCTTCTGAAGCGGGTTGGAAAATAAGATACACTGCAGGATTGCATATGACTTCAGAAGCCTCAAAATTACATGATTATGAAGAATTAGAACAAAAAGGTTTTGAATTAGACCAGTTACGAAGGTTTGCAATAGGTGAAAACCAATATCTACCCCTTTTTGAGGGGAAGTTGATTCACCAATACGACCATAGATTTGCATCTTTTGAAGGGACGCCACGAGAACATCGTTTTGGAATAAAACCTGGTACATATACACCTTCAGATAGTCAAAAAAGAGACCCATATTACCATATTACACCGCGATATTGGATATCAAAGTCGGATATGGAAGAGCATATTAGTACTAGAGGATTACTTGGAAGTTGGTTCATATGTTTTAGAGATGTTACTAATGTAATGTCAAATTTCCGAACATGTGTGGCTTGTATTAGTGATAAAGCGGCAGTGAATTACACCGCCCCTAATGTTGTACTTGAAGAAAACGAGTTACTAAACAGAGGCATTAGTTCATTATTATTCGTTTCTCTCATGAATTCGATCCCCTTTGACTATATTGTTAGACAAAAGTTTTTTGGTGCGCACTTAATTAAATCGATCTTAATGCAAATTGCTGTTCCTCCGATATCTAAAATCGTGAAATACAAAGATTTAATCTTACCCAAAGCGTTAGAATTAACTTATACATCGATTGCGCTAAAAGATTTTTCATATTATTGTGGATTCAGAATCGATCCTTTCAAGTGGGAAGATGAAAGGAGGGCGCAACTGAAGACCGAATTGGATGCTCTATACTTCCATATATACGGACTGTCTCAACATGAAATTGAGCACATTTTAGATAGCTTTCCAATTCTAAAAAAAGCTGAGATTAATAAATATGGTGAATACCGCACGCGCCGGTTGGTGTTGGAGGCGTGGGACCGACTGGAAGGTGTCGAAGTTGGCAATCCAGATGGCCACCCACCACAAGATGCTGCCGCCGTTCCACCAAAACAGGAAACGGTTTCATTAGCGCAGCCCAGATCGGAAAGCCAGCCAGCTGTAATCCAGACCCAGCTTCCCGCATCGGCGAAGCCGAATTCACCGGTGACCCCGCCAGCTAAGGAGGTAAAAGAGATCGATCCGCCTGCAGGTCAGCCGACATTAACCGATTTCGGTTTATATAAGTGCGAAGTCTGCGGGAAGATGGTGATGGGGTTTGAGAAAGCGAACCACGAACGGGAAATACATGGCGGTAAGAGTGTGGAGTGGAAGAAGATGAGATGAAAAATTTCACAATCCGATTATTTCGAAAATTCATAATCCTGGTAAAGAGAATGGCACAAACAAAAGTAGATCTAATAGAGCAGTTGGTCGAATTTGAAAATGATATCCATTATCAGGAGTATGCGGGCGATAAGCAACCGGAATTTATATATTTAAATGGGAATATACCCGTCCTGTTGTCAGCCCCTCATGGAGCTGTACATACCAGAGATGGGAATGATAAAGAGGAGGATGAATATACGGCTGGGTTAGCCAGGTTGATAGGCAATCGAACGGGTGCTCATGTTATTTATGCACGTCGTAAATCAAGAACAGATCCCAATGCTGATCCTGCCGCCCCCTATAAGCAAGCTCTTCAACAGATCATACAAGAAAACGACATTCATTTTGTGCTGGACTTACATGGCGCAAATATGGATAGAAATTTCGGGATCGCTTTAGGAACTTTGCATGGCAAAAGTTGTTCTGAGCAAGAGAAACAGATTATTGTGAGAACTTTCGAAAAATACGAGATTGCCAAAACAGGAAGTAGCCTTTCGCGTCTGGATGATAACATTCAATTGGCAGGCGCGGGCAATACTAATCGGGAGCCGATCGTCAAGTTTTGCCATCGTAATTCCATTCCCGCTGCTCAAATAGAGATCAATGCCTGGCTAAGGATCCCAAAGCGTCGTGAAGATGCGTCAGCCCCCAACAAGGATTTTAAGGGCGATCAGAGACTGATAATAAATATCATAAAAGCTTTATCAGACATAGTCTCTTCGATTGGTGAAGAAAAAGTCGTTGTGGGCAATACTTGAACATATGATGTAAGCATTATCTAGCATTGATGAGCGGCTTAGGTGAGAGAGGTACGGGATGAAGGTGATGAGGTTTGACAAGGCAACCACGAACGGGAAAAGCATGGCGGTAATGGTGTGGGGTGTGGGAAGGTAAGAATACGCCAATATTTTTGTGTTTGTACCAAATGTTAGCCTAAGCAGCATATGGAGAGAAAGAATGCTGAATGTGAATTCCGACTGAAAAAAACAAAAACATATCGTGAGTGAATTTTGAGGAACTTTCATTAGGTGGTTTTTCTATGACAATTGCTGATTATCGCGGCGCACGCGGTGCAAATGCAGGAGATGATTATCACGAACTTTGGGCACTCCGCCAAGCGTTATCTCTATTAGATAAAAAGACCGGATTGTACGCGGTTGTAGTGGAGGGTCTTCAATCTGAAGATGAAGGCGGAAAATCACCTGATACATGGGATGGGGTTGATTGCACTTTTTACTACGGTAATGAGGATACTGGAATACCCACCCGAATTGTGATTGCTCAATTCAAATATTCCTCAGCGAATCCCAGCCAAAACTGGAGCATTTCCCGCCTAACTCAATCAACCAAAAAAAGGGGAGACAACTCTGTCTTAAGAAAACTAGCAAATGCTTATATCGGCTTGAAAGAAAAATATCCTCATCTAGTTGATTCAGAAAATTTAATTGTGCAGTTTGTTAGCAACCAACCTATTGCCACTGAGGTTAATGCTGCCATTAGTATTTTAATTACATCGCGAACCGATAAGCATAAGAGTATAAAGTCTCCTTCTGAGCCTGGCTGCGCCAAATTACAGAAGGCATCAGGCTTGAAGAAAACTGATTTTCTTTCTTTCATAAAAGCACTCGATTTTTCATCGTGTGGAAGTAGTTCTCGTTTCTCTCTTGAAGAAAATGTTCTTTCTGTAATCTCAGGATGGACTGATGAAGATGCACGCACAACTGTGGATCATCTCATGCGTTCAGTCCGACGAAAAATGATGCCTGAGGCTAAAAGTGAGAAAATCACACGACATGTCATCCTTTCTTGGATGGGTATTTCGGATGAGGATGTCTTGTTTCCTTGTCCCTCTAACATAAAGCAAATTTCTCCATTAGTAAATCGAAAGATATCCGGAACAATTGTCAGTGAAATTAATAATGGAAGTCAATACATATGTATTCATGGAGAGGGTGGGTGCGGAAAATCAACCCTTATACAAGAGATTAAAGATAGTCTGCCCTCACAGTCTGTCCTAATTGCCTTCGATTGTTATGGTGGCGGAAGATATCTTGATGCGGACGCATTTCGCCACCGTCCACAAGATGCTTTCCTTCAACTTATTAATGATTTAGCCGTATCTCTCCGATCTCCATTGTTATTGAGCAAATCGCTTTCCATCGATTATCCAAGATCGTTTAAGAAGCGATTGGAGAGGGGAGCTGAGGTTGTTGCATCTTACAACGAAAGTGCCCGTCTCGTAATTGTTGTAGATGCAGCCGATAATTCAATAATTGCTGCTCAATCACAACCGACTCCTGAAAAAAGTTTCGTTTACGATTTTGTTACATTGGGCGATCTTCCAAGGAACGTTTGCTTAATTGTGACGACGAGGTCAGGACGACTGGATTCCCTTCGTCTCCCAGCTTATTTTATTTCTCATAAACTCGACGGATTTGATAGAGATGAAACAGCGGCACACATTAAGTTGTTTTGGGAAGATACTTCAGATGCATGGATTGATGATTTTCACCACCTTTCTGGTGGAAATCCTCGAGTAGAACGATATGCGATAGATTATTCGGCCTCCGACCAGCAAAAAGCGTTATCGGTACTTCGTCCAGAAGGTAAGAATTTAGGAGGAATATTTAAAGAGCAGTTACTTACTGCTCAGCGCAAATCAGGGCATGACCTCAAAACATTCTGTTCGGGAGTAATTGCCCTTTCGCGGCCAATACCAATTCACCACCTTTCTTCAATAATCGAATTGAATGAATTACAGGTTCGCGATATCTGCGCTGATCTTGCTCCCGGAATTATTGTTGATAATGATGTAATTAGATTTGCCGATGAGGATTTTGAGAGCTTTTTACGATCGGAAGCAGGCCAAGGCACCAGATCGATATATGGAATGATTGCGGATCATTTTTTAAAACTTTATAAAGTGGATTCATATGCAGCCAGTCATATTGCATCTGCCTTACTTGCCGCGAACCAAAGACAGTCAATACTGGATTTAATCAACGAAGAAAAAGAACCAACTGTTATAAACGATCCTATCCTACGTCGCGAGGTCCAATCGCAACGGCTCAAAATTGCAATGAAAGTATGTAGAGAAACAAACAATAATGCCGATGCGATTCTTACGCTCCTTTATGGTGCGGAAGCGTTAAAAACTGATTCAGTTATCCAAAAAATGCTTATCGAAAATCCAGATCTGGCGGCTAACTTTGCAAGAGATAGATCAAGCCGGCTAATTCTTGGGAATTCAAATGAGTATGAAAATCATGGCCGACTTCTCTTCCAATTACTTGCACACGATGCACGGAATAATGATGGTATATCTGTTCGCGAAGGGCTTCGGCAATTACGAGCATGGATGCAGCGAAGGACAGATAATTATCATGAGCAAGAAAAAGCACATCCAAAAATTAGACCTCAAGGCTGGCCAATTGAATACCAAGATATTGCCGCTGAAATAGAAGCTGTGCTCCGTATCGAAGGCCCATCGCAAGCCCTAAAACAAATATTTAATTGGAGCCCGAGATCGATTGCTCTGCGTGTGGCATTGTCTCTGAGTTTTCAGTTAATCACATCTGGTGAAGCAGATTTGGTTGAGCGGTGCTTGAACGAAACGGATATTCACTCGCCTTGGGACCTTTTCTTGCTCACTCCACTTGCATTATCAGGTAAGGATATTGATTTAGAACGTGTTAAAAACGACCTGGAAATATTTCTTGTTCGAGGATTTATTAAGGTTGATAAGCTAAAAAATACATGGGATGATGACAACGTTACTGTCGATTACTTAGAGATGATTCTTACAGCTTGTGAGGTGTTTCTCGCACATGGTGGTGAAAGATCAAAAATAATTCCAGTGCTCGAGAAATTTAACGATAGTGAACTACGCAGACATGATCAACTCTTTACTTCTCAGGCGGCAATTATCGATCTTACTTTGCGAGCCTTTACAATACTAGAGCATCTGAATAACCGAAAGCCGACACTCGCCACATATTTAGTTGATCCTCCATTACAACCTGATGATCTATCCAAAAAAGAGGTTGTTCAAAGAAGGAGATCAAATAATGAAAACAAACAAGAACTAGAAAAATTTATTGGGCCACAAATAAGTATTTACGATGTTCGAGCCCAGGCAATTTTAGGAGTAATCCCTTCAGAACAGTTAGCAGTTTCGTTTCAGGAAGCAATTACCAAATTTCATCAAAGCGATTATCAACTTTCCAGAGATTATCATTCTATTCCAATGAAGACTCGGATGGGAATTTCTATATCTCGTCTACTATCTTTACCAAAAGTAAATAGTGTAGACCTCTTAGGAACCATCCTTACTTTGCTGGGCTCAAGCCCCTCATCGTCTGGGAAGGAATTGATAAGAATATTTCAGAATCTCGCATTGGATCGATCTCTTCATTCACGTCTTCTTACCGAGGTTGTATCTCAATATCAGAAAGTAAGAGACCAAAGGAGTTCTGCGGAAGATAAAATTGAGGCATTTTCGAATTTTGCTCGATTCCTTTTGCCTATCAGTCAAGATGATGCGGAGGTAATTTTTAAGGACGCCTTCAAGGTAGCTGGTGAAGTAAATCTTGATGTAGTGCATGAAATTTCTCTCTTCAAACCACTGACACTCCGAGCAATCCAAAATATGTCTTTGGAAGATAGGCGCCACGTTGCAAGGGATTTTGCGGTAGTGGTATGCGATGCTGGGGTTCGATTAGATGGTTACGACCATTTTCCTTGGAATGATGCTGCGCAAGCTATTGCTACCCTTGATTTTCCATTTTCATTAGCCATCACATCAAGATGGGATGATGAAAATATCGCACACATGAATTCATTACTTCCATCTGTTTTGGAAGCAGCACTTTCACTAAATGTAGTCTCGCCAACTCAGGTTTCATCTTTTTCACCCTTACTCAATGAATTTGATGAAGAATTGGTTTGTCAGGTTCTAGATAAAGTGGGCAGTGGAGATAATGTACACAATAGAAATATTCTTATCGAAAATATTGCTAAGGATGAATTATTGTGGTTTGGAAAAGGAACTCGATCCAGAATTCTTGAGAAGATAAACTCAATTTCAGGACTAAACGAAAATGGCTTTTGGAAAATGCGGTTGATAAAAACAACCGAGTTTCATCAAATGGATAAGGTAAATTCCCATTCTACAGATAATCAAATCGAAAGCCATGGGAGGAAGGAAAAGAAAGATCCATTAGCTGATGTGGATTTTTCTGCTTTTCGATTTACTTCAGGGGAAGAGCTCAGTATTTTCGTTACTAATGTTTATGAAGGAGCGCGATTTCAAGGTGAGTATGTTTCTATCAACACAATTTTAGAACGTATCCGAACTGCAATTCAAGTTAGAGATCGCAAATCATACCTTGATGCATTAGGTAGACTAAATTTTAGGTATTTATCAGGATATGAATTAGGCTGTGAGATTTCTCAATGCATTCAAGACTGGTCTGGTTCTCCTGCTATTACCTCCTGGTGTAACAATAATCTACTTCAAATTGTGGTCGAGCGTCTACCTTACTTCTGTAGTTGGCCCGATTACGATAAATCTTTTCTCTCAAAAATCCTCGACAAGACGGGTCTTGAAGACTCACAAATTTGTACCGGATTACTTGATGCTTTAGAAAGACACGTAGATGTTCTTAAAGCGCCAACAATTTATACACTTGTTGGACTGGTTGGGCAATATTGCACACCACAAGAAGCTGCACAAATCATATCCCGCTATGCCAATAGACTAGTTAACCGAATCCCTTTGGCTGATCAGGAAAAATGGAGACTTGAGGACATTCCAAAAGATAATGCAAGTGCATTCGCTCGATTCCTGTATGCGCTTTTAGGAGACTTTGATACAAGAACCAGATGGCGTGCAGCACATGCGGTTCGAAGATTAGCTCAATTAGGAAATCTCGAAATAATTGATGACCTTGTACAACTTTATGATCGAAATACTGACGAAAGTTTTCGAGACCCTGATATTCCATTTTACTGGCTTGCAGCTCGTCTTTGGTTCGTAATTGCACTCGAGCGGATAGCCAGTGAAATGCCCTCTGCAATCTCAAAACATGGTTTGTGGTTATTGGATGTTGCCGCAGATGATAAATTTCCTCATGTTCTATTACGTTCTTTTGCCAAATCCGCAGTTCTCAAAATGGTCAATAATGGAAATCTCGAATTGAACCATTCGCAAATGGATAAGTTAAATTTGGCAAATACTAGCTTGATTCCTAGAAAAAAGGGACGAGATTCTTACAAGGTCGGATTTGATAGGTACTCCAGCCAAGAAAAGAAGGATCGAAGATTTCACTTTGATGCTATGGATACTCTGCCTTATTGGTATACATCAGCACTAAGAATATTTGCTAATGTGGATGGGGAAGAGTTCCTTGATGTGGCTGAATCATGGATTATCGATCGATGGAATGTAAAAAACAATCCTTGGCGCTGGGATGATGAGCCTCGGAAACGCCACCATGGTGATGAATCATCCTACTACATGACACACGATCATGGATCTCGTCCAATATTAGAACGGCACCATACTTATTTAGAATGGCATGCCATGTGGTGCACAATCGGTGAGCTAATGCAGTCAAGAGCGCTCACAAAAGAAAGCAAAGATGAATATTACAGTTATGAACTTTTAGTTAATGAAGAAGGTCTTGCGTTGCCTGAGCTGTGGCTTGCTGATATACAAGCTCCGAAACCTCTCGAAAACCAACTATGGAGTGCGCCTCAGAACGATGTGGGCCGATGGTTGGATGCGGTTGATGATAAAGAATTTCATGCTCAGTTAGGCTTGAACGATGAAGTGGGTTTTATTGTAGTTAATGGTTATCATGAGACTAAATCATATAACTTTCGATCAACTGTACGCGTAAATTCAGCCTTGGTTTCTCCTAAGACCGCCGCAGCGCTAGTGCGTTCTCTGCAGACGATAGGTAGCTCATGGGATTATAGGATTCCTCCGGCAGGAGATGAGCTTGAAATAAAAGCGGATCCATACACATTAATTGGGTGGCTTACTAGTCAAGAACAAGGACCAGGGATAGAGGAATCAGATCCCTTACGGTACGAAATTCGAAAAATTGAAAGTGAACCGTCAAGAAGAACGATTAAAGAATTAGACCTCTTGATGCTATTTGATAACCAGATCAACTGGGTTCATAATGGAGATGGGAAAAGAATATTCATTTATGAACCCTGGGGAGACGACCTCAGTGGTGAACGAGCATATAGACGAAGGTATGATCAAAACATTCGATCAAATGGTTGGCGCCTTTCGATGGATAGAGAGGCACTAAAGGCATTTCTTGCTAAATCAGGTTTTGACCTAATTATAGAAATTGAAATTACTCGGAGTAATAAAGGCGATGACTACTCAAGATATGACGAAGAAAAAACGAGGGAATCTCAATTCGATAGAGTCCTCCTCTTCAGAGCAGATGGAACAATCGAAGCCGCCGAAGGACGTATTGGAACTTGGACGTTACCTAGTTCGTGAACTGGGTTTTGAGGATGGTGTTGATACCCTTGGGCGATGGATGTCCCACCACTTGGCTGAGCTTATCGATAAAGCAGAAAATGGCAAAACAGAGGATGAGCGAAACAAAGCCCAGAAGGATGCAACCGAAACAATTTTAAGAATATGGGAACACCGGGCATCATTACCTGGTAAAGCATACCCGCTTAAGTCTTATGAAAACATCCTGTTAGTTCTAGATCGATTACGACCTGACAATGACCCTTTTGCCTATTATCATGGAGATGAAAAGGATAGGCTTGCTTCTAATTTGTTTATCGATATGTCTCGCTTAATACCAATTTTATTGCTGATGAAAATCAGCCAAATTGATAAACCCGTTCAAATAGATCCTGTTACGCTCGATGCCTTAGATGAAACAGAGCATAATATAATGGTAACAATTATCAGATGGTTGGAATTATTCGAGCCAACGCTAGAAAGTCCAAAAATAGCCAAGAAAGGGAAGAAAAAAGAAACAGGCGACGATAATTATGATTTTGAACAATTAGCCTATGAAATAATTAATAACATGACAAGCACACTGGAAAAGTTGCGAATTGAGCTAGGTGAAAAACCAAAGGCGCACCACAATACACGGGCTCAGGAATAACCCTGAGCCCGTTACTTTTAAATTCCAAATGCCATCTGTCCCTCCGGTACCACCTCCTTCCTTTTTGTCCGCCTGACCACCACCGTCTTCTGACTTACCCAATCATCCCAGGTCATTACTTTCGGACCAGGAATGATTACTGCACTCGGGGTCGTCAGGCTGCCCATCGGATTGTGGCTGACTTGCAGGTCGTCAGCAAATAAGGTCTGTAAATCAGAGAGCTTTGCCCCCTCCAGCACATCACGAGCAAGCTGAGTGAGAAAGTCGCCTTCCTCCTCTGGAACAATCGCGCCTCCGACCTCATCCCCGTATACGAGCTGCGCGGCTTTCATCTTTTTTCCCATCAAAGCCAGCGCTGTTGCTTCCATCGCTGACGAGTACACCGAGAAAATCGCTTTGACCGGCTGAGTCTGTCCCAAACGCCATACACGTCGCACGCTTTGCCACAACGTATAGAGCGAATATTCGATCTCGAAGAACACCACGGTTGAAAATTGCACCAGGTCGAGACCTGTTTCCACTAGCCGGGGGTTACAGATTAAAACATCGATGGTATTCACACGTTTGGCAATCCATTCTTCACGCTTGCGTGGGTCAACATTCCCACTCAGGATTGAGACTCTCAGCCCGTTGGCTTGTAGTGGCATCATCACCCGATCTTGAATGTCGCGTGTGCCGGTCTGACGAACATAAACCAGCACTTTACGCCCCTGCTGCTTTTCAACTTTGCAGAAGTCAGCCAGCCAGTTCTCTTTTGGCAGCCATTTATGGCCATTCGGATTGATTGCCGGCAACTCCATCAGCGGTACTTTCCGCACGGTTTTGCCATCGTCGTCATCCACCTCATCGACCACCACAACCTCATCCCGAAAAGCAGAATTCGGTCGCGCCAGTGTCCATTGAAGCCAGGTGGATAGATAGCGACTGGATTGGATAGCCAGTTGTTTCAAGCTGCTGTCCATGCTGTGATATTGCTGTCCCTGATCAACGAGCATATCCAGGGTAACCACTTCCTCTTTATACGATGGCAGAGCCAGGTTCAGATCTTTCAGACTCAGGAAAATGGTGGTGTCTAGTAACCGGCTCACAATGGCCGGGCTGACACCCGGCTGTTCCTTTGCCTGATTACGGTAGCGCCTGTTGCCAGTGTACACACCATCTTCGTCCGCACCATCATCGCGTCTTCGTCTTCGGGTGGTTTCAAGCACTCCATACAACCGCGCCCAGCGTTTCTCGTCATGGAAAGCAAAATCACGACGGACGCCATGGTTCAATCGATGCAGCAGCCAGAAAATTGAAGTGCTTTTGCCACCAAAGAATGTCCCGGTGAGCGTTAGCGTCCACTTCACCGCTGTTACCAGTTGATGGAATGCGACACCTCGATCTGATGACTTGGATTTAAACTGGTGGACCTCATCGGCTATCAGAAGCTTGAAAGCGCCCTTCGCATGTTTGGTGATGTACTCCGAAATGCTATGTCGCCTCGCCCCATTGAACTCAAACAGAGGTGTCCCACATGGACGTGTGCCCCATACCGAGTCACCATTGGCATCAAGATTCGTCCTCCCGTCTGCATCCAACTCCCATCCAGGGATTTGATTGCGGCAGAATTGGCGTTTTTCTGCCAATTCAGAGGCATCAGTCACAGGAACGATGAATCCGTCCTTTTCAACCATCACGACCTTACCGCAACCAGGACAAGCACAGGCATCCACAATCTTTCCAGTCAGTGGGTCTCTCGCTTTTCTACTGGTGACTGCCGGCTGCCATCCTGCCCCAAACTTGGCAGAGGTGTGTGCTACTACTGCCACCCATTTGGGCTTTGAACCTCCTTTCTTTTGAGCAGTGTCATAAGCTTCCTTATATTGATCCAGGAATTCACGGACATCGTTCACATCATAAACTTCGTCACTATTCCGACCGATGCGACGGATTTCTCGTGCATATGCTCCTGGGATCACTTCCTCGATTTCGCGGATCCATTTGGGTACGAGGTGTGGAGGACAAAGCACGATTGCAGGATAAGCATCCAGCAGCTCTATCACCCCAGTTGATATTGTCGTCTTCCCGGTACCCATTTCTGCCTGGCAGTTAGCCACGCCATTTTTACGAATTGAACGAGCCAACGCCGCTGCCGCATGTCTTTGGGCAGGAAGCAATCCAGCACGCTCTTGTCCGGGAAGGGCTTTTCGTTGCGTACCAAGACTATCGAGGACTTCAATTTCGGTTGCAGTCGGGTCCAGATTGTAGATGGGTTTATAGGTTTCCAGGACATGCGCAGCGATCTTCTCGCCGTGAACTTTCATAAACTCTGAAAGACCTTTAACGTCCTGGATGACCTGGATACCATCCTGTTTCAGCACAGCCACCGTAGTAACAAAACGATCTTTGTAGGTTTCTACGACTGTATCCGCTTCTTTGGCATCCGGCTGCTCAGTCTTTTCGACCACCTTGATTACCCGTCCCTTGATCAGCATTGGTTTTCCCTCTTCATCAGTCAACTTCACCGTGCCCATCATGCCAGAAGCCATGAGCATAGCGATATGTCCTTTCTTCAAGGGCATGACTGGTTGGGAGAGTTCAGCCAAACCACGCGTTGGGCGTATCAGGTCAAGCCAATCACTGGTCTTATGGACACCTGCTTTCTGCGTCGCTTCAACCACCTCTTCCGGTTCCCAATCCGTTCGTTTGAACACTACTGGTTTGCCATTTGCACCTCGTAATGGCGCAGGCAACAGATCATAGATCGGTTCAACAGCGGAATGGATGGGCTCCAGTTCAGTTGATGCCAGGCTTTGAAGCGAAAGAATCTCCTTGTCCGTGGGTAGCTGGTAGAGCTTGCGCTTGGAAGCCAACACCACCACCTGTTTGAATTTCTCGTACAATCCATCCGGAAACCGATAGACCGTGATGGCTTCATAATGTCCGGCTAACAGCCGAGCAACTTCAATCATTCCCAGGATTTTCTGTGGGATGATATAGGTCAGCAGCCCGCCACGCATCAGTTTGGAGGAAGTCGTCTTGAGAAAGTCCCATTCGAGCCTCTTTTGACCCTCAAAACGGTCAAAGTCATAAGGCGGATTTAAATAGAGCCAGGAAATGCTTTCATCACTCAGAACACAAGCCTGCCAGGGAGCCTGGAAAACCTTATCCATCACGTTTTGAGCTTTCCCTGCTCGTTCAGGTGAGAGTTCAACCCCCCAGGTTTCGCAGTTGAGTGCGTTGCCCAAGGAAGAAGCAGCTTTTCCTTCGCCTGCGCAGGGATCAAATAACCGCCCTCTTTCGCTGGGCGGTTTCAGGTAAGTGCGGATGATCTCGACAACCGGTTCATCCGTGGGGTAGTACCCCATTCTTTCGATTGCTGGTGGACGCATTGTTCACTCCTTTACGAAAAAATCCCCGTAGGAGACGCGTCCAACCCCTTGAGGGGATGAAAAGCGCCCCCTCCGGGGTGATGTTGCGAGTAGTTTTACTTGTTCTCTCAGATGGTTAGTGAGATTTCCTCCTGAGCTAATAACTCAGATAACAGGTCTTTCCAGTCAGCTTGCAGGTCAATTCTGGCACCAAGGATACAATCGCCACCTGTGGTCAGATCTTGAACCAACTTACGACTGCGAGCTTGTTTCCAAAGGGCTTCCGACCATTCATCCAGGATCGGCACCTCCAGAGCTTCTTTGATTCGTTCAACGAAAACCTGTATCAATTCCTTTCCTGGATCAGGTGTTCCTCGAAAAATATGCAGATATGCACACAGGTCTTCTGGTTCCCATTTTCCAGGAAGCGCAAGCCGAGATACAAACCCGACATGATGACTGGTGTATTCAGGCATGGCTTGCCAGGCTTGTTCATATTTATCAGTGGGAATCAGGGACACATCGCTTAGGCCGTCCCGAGTCATTTGTAGGGATTTCCCGCACATCAGAGTCACTCGTAGTGACTCCAGGCTGGTCTTGTAACCTACCAGGCCAATATACGCCAGGTTGTGATCGGTGTCATAGGCATAGCCGGTGGCATGTGCCATTGCTTGCCCGTTCCGAAGCTTTGGTACCGCTTCAGGAAATAGACGATCACCCGATTTGGAATCCCCGCTTTCCTTCGGAATAATCTTCCAAACAACAATCCCAGAATTGACTCGAGCCAGTTCTTCGTTGACCTCTTTCAGAACTTCGTACAGACCTTTCCAGGGTTGTGCTCCGGTGAAGGTGACGCTGGTTTCGCCGCATTGAATATGGATACTCCGGTCCTTTACATCAAGGATTGCTTCACCTAGAGTAAGAATTCGGTAGTTAGCTAACACTTGGGGTAGTTTCTCACCCGATTTTGCAGTAAATAGGTAAGCTCCGAGTTCCGAATCGTAATTAAGGAAGCCGGCTTTACCAACTGCATAATCGTATGGATAAGCTGCCCGTGTCAGTTCCTGCCCAAAGTCTTCTCTCGCAGGTAAGCCACTGCCATCCTTATATGCAGCGATGATGATCTTGCCCTCCTTCTGCCTGGCGATAATACGGTTCACCTTTTCACGCAGGTATTTGTCTTCGTGTACATTCATGTGATCCTCCTTTGGATTAGATATGGATTGACTAACCAACGTTGAATTATAAAAATCGCCAACGTTAAATGTGTCTGAATGCATTGGCATCACAGAACAGCAAATCTGTTCACTCAAGTGAAATTTGAGAAATCACATTTGCCGACCTGTAGCAAATTTTTAATTTTTGCTTGTAAAATTAAATTAGAGTGGCGAGTCTATATTTAAATTCACCCGAAGTATGGACATAATTCAATAAATAGGTAGGATTCCACATGGCAAATATGAAAGAACGAATTATTGAACTGCTTAGGGATAGTGGCGGTTTGTCGGACCGAGAAATAACCGATACTTTGATAAAAAAAGGAGCTGCCCAACAGTCAATTAATCAAATATGTCGGGATTTAGAAAGCCAGCGGATTATTATTCGTCGTAAACTGGATGGACGGATCAAGAACTTTCTCGTAAACCATACATCCGATTCAATTGATGACGCTCACGGTAAAAAGAGTGGTACGGAAGATGATCTATGCTTATCCGAAGACGTCCTAAAAAAACATCTCAAGAATTGGCTAAATCAAAATGGATGGGAGGTTCAAGTAGCCTGGGGACATTCACAAGGAATCGATATCTGCGCAAGTAAAGACAACAAACGGTGGGTAATTGAAGTCAAAGGCGAGGGTTCTAGACAACCCATGCGTGTTAACTATTTTTTAGCAATCCTTGGAGAAACTTTACAGCGAATGAACGATCCGGAATCCGACTACAGTATTGCATTGCCAGATTTGAAACAATTTAGAAATTTATGGGAACGGCTCCCTACGCTCGCTAAACAGCGCACTGGAATTTCAATACTTTTTGTTGATCGTAGCGGGAGAATAACCTACTCAAAATAAGCGTTGGTGATAGAAATTACATCTAGAAGATAGCTGTGAGCAAATGGGATACTCCTTCTTCTCTGGGTGTTTACGGTTATTATCTAAGCGATTTTTTCTTGAGAAGCACCAAACAAAGAGAAAAAGAGAACTAAATGAAAAACATCATAGTAGGAAATGGCATAAACATCGAGTTTGGGGGTGCGAGATATTTAAATTCAGGAATAATCAATAGGTTGTTAAATAATTTACAAACCAAAGATTACTCTGATATCTTTGCTCAGAAAATTACAAGTAAGGAATTGCTTGTTGTTTTCAAAGGGCTCCATAACGAATTAGTAGATATTCTCAATGGTAAGCATAATGATTATTGTCAAACAGCAGAGGAAAAATCTACTCTTGAAAGAGTAAAAAAACAATACCCCAAAATTTCTAGCATATCAGATATTGGAATGGAAGATTACTTTTTTATTTTAATGTTGTTTCACTATCGATATAATGACCCACCAGATATGGTACAAGCCACTTTTGATGGATTGTGCTATCTATTTTTTGATGCAATTTACGATGAGGGTCGAATTCAAAAAATACATGAATTGGTAAATGCTTCTACTAAAGAAAAATTACACCATCTATTTGATCAATTTGATACGATCTTCACCGTGAACTATGACTGCAATGTTGAAATGATTGCAGAAAAGCCGATTTATTACCTCCATGGAGATTTCAACACGCTTCATGATCAATATAATCCTGGGTCATTACTTGGACGTATGTACTTTGAGCGCGGCACCCAAAATCCTGTTACGGAAAAAACAAAACATATTTACTGTAATGGGATAATGGGATTTTCCGGCTCCTTTAAAGAAAAAATAATGGACATTTTTGAAAATGGACAATTTGGTGTTGAGCAATTATTACAGAAGATCAACACAGGTCTATCGTCCGTGGACGAAGAAAAGCTAGAAGAAATGCGAATATTGCAAGATGATAAATTGAGATTCGCTTATGATTTAATTCAAACGAAAAAGAATCATACAGATTTATATTTCCACCAATATCCAAGCAATATTTTTAAGAATATTTCTGGTGAAATGTCCATCGTTGGACTTTCTCCCAACAATGATGAGCACATCTGGAAAATGCTTCAAAAAAATACCAGATTGCAGAGAATTATTTACTATTATAAAAGTGAACAAGATAAGCTATCAGTCGAGGATTTATATCGCGAAATGGATATCATTACAATTCCAGTTGAAATGTTTTGGAAAACTGGGAATATCTAAATTGAATTGTTTAAACAACGCAAGTGATTTCGAATGAACGCAAGGTTGGAGGATATTTAATATTAATCCTCCAACCTTCTATTTACTTCCCATCAATATGCATGGGCATTAAAACGTATAAATTCTCCTCATCTCCTGTCGAATGGAGAACCGCCGGTGTGTTGTGGGCATTCGCCTCAATGGTCACTTTTTTGGTAGTGATGGCTTCCAACCCATCTTGCAAGAATTTCACATTGAATGCGATCTCCAATTCCTGTCCTTCAACCGTGGCATCAAGCTCTATCTCACTAGCACCGGTCTCATCGGATTCGGCCAACAGTTTGACCTTCCCTGTTTGATCAGCTCCGGGTTGAAAGTGAAACCGCACTACGTTGCTACCATCGCGAGCAATGATGCTGGCCTGTTTGCAGGCTTTGAGCAGTTCACCCGTGTCAAGGACTGCTCTGGTCTTGTGACCTTTGGGTAGAATCGCCTGATAATCCGGGAATTTCCCATCGATCAATTGTGAAACAATCTCCACGTTTTCACAACGGAACACCACCTGGCTGCCATTCGCGGGTAAAACAAGAGTGATCCTGGCTGTTTTAGTCGCGTTCAGGATACGCATCACCTCTTTCAATGCAGAAGCCGGTATGATTAACTGCTTCTTGGCAAACAGGTCTGGAAGGATCGCTTTACAGATAGCGAGACGGAATCCATCCGTTCCGACCATGGATACAGTCTTTCCATCCATGCTTATCAAGACTCCAGTCAGAACAGGTCGGGAATCATCCATGGAAGCAGCGAACGCAACCTTTTGGATCATCTCTTTGAACATACTTGCGTCCATTGAAACCCCATTGGTGATAGGGTACTCCGGGATAGTTGGGAACTCGGATGCATCAATTCCCTTGACGATCCCTTTATAGGTTCCGCACTTCAATGATGCTTCCGGTTTCCCATTTACCGAAAAAACGACTTCGGGATCTGTAAAGCTGTTGATCACATCGGTCAGTGTTTTGGCAGGTAAGGTCAAACCCAGGTCGCCGTCCAAATTGGCATCCATCCAAACCGTGACACCCATGGTCAAGTCGGTAGCCGAGAGGCGAAGCTGATCCTCATCCTTACTGAGCAAAATGTTCGATAAGATCGATAGGTGGGAGTGAGAACCTACCGCTCGTCCAACAATTGCCAGACTTTCGGAAAAGGTATTCTTTTGAACTGTCACTTTGCAGGTCATTCTGTATCTCCTTGTTGTTTTATAGACTGAGCGTTTGATCGTCCAGCCAGTGTTCAAGTGCAGCAACGAGCTTATCGTCCTCAGCAATTTGCGACATGAGTTCATCCATGCTGGGGAAGTGCAGTAGCTGTTGCTCCAATTGCTCGACCCATTCCTCCATTTCTTCTGACGAAAAGGAGACAGGTTTTTCCAGCTTAACTCCCTGGTTCCATTGGGTTGCTTGAAAGCGATCTGCTACTTTGCATGGCGCAACGAAAGCCCGCCGCTCAACAAGATCAATAATCAAGTGATAGTCCGCAGGATTTTCAGAAGAACCCAGGTTGAACTCCGTCAGGAGAGGATGTACTGATTTATGTTGCACATAGGCCAGGTAGCCTGGCCAGAGACCAGTAAAGGTCACCAGACCATCCGATACCATGACCTCATCTCCGCAGGGTTCCCACCAGAGGACAAGATAATGGGCATCCCGATAATTTCGGTAACCCACTGCCTGTTCTAGAAGTGGCGCAGGTGGAACAGGGATTTTGAGTTGGATCATCTGTTTTTCCATATATCTCCTTTGTTACAAAATAATCTTCGAGTGGATAAGTATCCGGGTCCGGTTCAAGATCATGCTTTTCCGCTTCAATCTCAACCCAATCAGTGAGCACGTCCAGTTCCACTTCTGTCATACGTGGCGGAGGAGGAAACCAATCAATCCAATCCCCTTCGGGGACGTACCGGTCCGATTCGGGCGGATTGCCACCCAGACACTCTTCATCAAACTTGCCCAATATGAAATCTTCCAAAGACTTCTTGCAGCGTTCATCTATTAGGGCAATTTCTGCTTGAACCAGTTCCCAATTTACATCTTTTTGTATTTCGTAAAAAACCTCCAAATTTTCCTCCTTTTTATGAATAACTTCTGGCTAGTAGACTCCAGATGAAGAA
>JAHDQE010000067.1 GCA_018433975.1 Ornatilinea sp.
AGAGCCGGTTGGCGGCTTCACGGGCCGGACGGGAGGTCAGGTTGACGGCTTTCGCACCGCGATCCGTGGCACGCCGGATGGCAAACCGGATTAATTCCTCTCCCGCACCCTGGCGGCGGGCTGCCGCATCCACCACCACATCCTCGATCCAGGCATGCACGCCCAGGGGAGTGCGGTACACAACCAATGTCAATGTCCCCACGAACCGGCCGATGGCATCGCGCGCAACCACCAGATCTGTGGTCTCTGCCTGTGCCAGCTCTTCCAACATTGCCCGGCTCGGGAATGGCCCCGCAGAAAGCTGGGGCAGCAGCCGGTCCAAAGCTTCAAGCAGTTCATCCGACACTTGATCAACAATTTCGATATCGACCATATCATCCTCCCATGGAAAGCTGGATTTTCAGATAAAATAATTTAGAGTGATCCTGCTTTCTTAACCTGTTAAGTAAATGAAATGTGATACTCATTATTCCACATTTATAATACAGGTTGGTCCAATTTCAGCGATTCAAATTATCATACTTTCAATTTTAAGGAATTTAAATTTCAGCAATTCTCTCTGAACCTATGTCTTTACGAAAAAGAACCATGCGAACCACGGGAATCATCACACTGCTCATCATCGGAGTGCTGTTGTTGGTGATGCGCATGGTACTGCTTTCAAACTACAATCAGCTTCAGGAGAAGACTACCCGCCACACTACCACAATAGTCCAATCGGAACTGACTTATGAAATAGACCATCTCGACAGTTCTGTCCGGGATTGGGCATACTGGGATGACACTTATCAGTTCGCCCTGGACGGCAATCCGGAGTATATCCAGTTAAACCTCGACGACGGCGTTTTCGACAACCTCAACTGGAACTTCTTTGCCGTCTTTTCCGAAACGGGTAACCTCATTTACTTGAAGGCGTACGATCTCGCTCATTCCTCTGAAATAACTCCAAGTATAGATCTCCAGAACTGGTTGAAGACAGAGCCCTTCCTACAGCCGCAGTTCAAAATAGCCAGTATCCATCATGGATTCATCGCATTGCCCGATGATCCTTTAATGGTAGCCGTAGCGCCAATCCTGCCCAGTCTCAAAACGGGCCTGGAAGCCGGGAAGCTGGTCGTCGGCCGCTACCTGATCCTACCCAATTCATCCGACACACAAGAGATCACCTGGCACGAGATCCATAACCCCAAACTGCCCCCGGACTTGCAAGCTGTCCAGGCAGCTCTGGCAAGCCAGAATGAGAATATTTTTCTCAAGGCGCTCAATGACAAAAGAATCGCCGGCTATTTCACCCTTCCCGATCTTAAGGGTGACCCATCCCTGCTGATCCGTGTGGAGGATAATCGAGATATTTACCAGCAGGGAATAAACACCATCATTATCTTTCTCGTTTTCTTCGTCATCCTTGGCATCCTCTTTGCAGGACTGGTACTTTACTCTCTCGAAAAAGGTATCCTTTCTCGGGTAGATATTATCTATTCGGGAATCCGTGATATTGGAGAGAGCCGGGATCTATCTCGACGCATCGATGTAAAGGGCGGGGATGAACTGGCGAAACTCGCAGAACGGATTAATGAAACTCTGGCGGCCTTACAGAAATCTACATCCGCTCTGGAGAAAAAAGAAGAGCGTCTTAAATACGATTCGCTTCACGATGCGTTAACCGATCTTCCCAACCGCGCTTACTTCCTTCAACAACTGGACCTGGCTGCAGAAAGAACTAAGACCGATCCAAACTATTCAACAGCTGTGCTGTTGATCAACCTGGACCGATTCAAGCTGATCAATGACAGTTTCAATTATGAGATCGGTGACCATGCCCTGATCCAGGTCCGGAACCGCATTCGTGGTTCCCTGCGGGGGGAAGATTTTTTCGCGCGATTGGGAGGCGACGAGTTTGCCATTCTGCTCAACAACACCAACCATCTCCAAAATGCCGCAGAAGTTGCCGGCCGCATCCAGCGCCATTTAATGGGGCCTTTCAATATCCAGGAACATAACCTCTTCCTGACAGCCAGTATCGGGATCGCATTCACAACGCCTGCTCTGAGCGCCAAGGATGTTCTGCGGAATGCCGATATTGCCATGCGCTCCGCAAAAAACAATGGCAGGGCTCAATATGCACAGTATGAAGAATCCATGCATTTCACACACCAGGACCAGCTTCAAATTGAAAGCGGTCTGCTGCGGGCCATTGAAAATAATGAATTTATCCTGCATTACCAACCCATTGTCTCTTTGAAGAATGGACGGATCGTTGCCGTAGAAGCGCTGATCCGCTGGCTCCATCCAAAGATGGGTCTGATTCCGCCAAACAAGTTCATTCCTATTGCCGAAGGATCCGGCTTGATCCACTCCATCAGTAAATGGGTGCTGGAAACTGCCTGTCATCAGCTCATAAAATGGCAGACCTTCTCATTGGTAAAATTACAGATCGCAATCAACTTTTCCGCACGAGAACTTCAGGATCAGAATTTTCTGAGTTTCATTGAAGATCAGTTTTCAAAATATAAAACCGCCTGCCAATTACTGCAAATTGAAATCACGGAAAGCACCGTCATGGCCGATGTTGATACGACAACGAATATGATGGCCAGGCTAAGAAACTTAGGGGCACATATTGCAATTGATGATTTTGGCACCGGGTATTCCTCTCTGGCGTACTTATCCCGGCTCCCCGCTTCCAGCATCAAGATTGACCGGTCTTTTATCAGCAACATTGAGCAGAACCCGGAAAACCAGGCCATTGTCAGCGCGACCATTGCCATGGCCCATGCCCTCAACCTGGAAGTCGTGGCGGAGGGTGTCGAAACCTATGAACAAATGGAATTTCTGCGTTCCAGACAATGCGACCTGGCTCAGGGATTTTTCTTCTGCCGTCCAATGCCCGCTGAAATTTTCTCCAAATACCTTCAGGAACAGCAGCAACTGATCCTGAAAAACTACGGCCCACAACAGCAATCGGATTCCATCCCTTCCAGCTAATTCAATATCGGATCTCCCGACACAGCCAAAGAGCAACAATGAAAACCCCACTAATTAAATTGACGGGGAAGGTCAATACGACTATAATTTTGGGGATAAAATGGATATAAAAGGAGCGTTAAATGCCAAGACGAAATCGGAGCAACAGTGAGAGGCCGGGGCACGGCAGGGGTCGGCGGTGGGAAAATTTTCCCCAGCAGCACAACTTTTTTTCCAATGCTGTCCCTACCTCCGAAGTTAACGTCGGGAAACGGCTGCATGAACTGCGCGTTGAGCACGGCCTTTCCATCCGCAGCCTGGCGGAGATGAGTGGACTGGCAGTGAACACCCTCAGTCTGATCGAGAATGCAAAAACTTCGCCCAGCGTCAGTACGCTTCAACAGCTGGCCGTTGCGCTTAATGTTCCCATTACATCTTTCTTTGAGGCTGACCGGGAACGAAAACAGCTCATCCACACCCGGGCAGAAGAACGCCCATCCGCTCATATTGAAGATACCCACATTGAAGATCTTGGAGAAGGGCTTTATAACTGGATCGTACAGCCCCTGGTAGTGACTCTGGAACCGGGTGCTTCCAGCGGCGCAGACCTGATCGTACATACCGGACACGAATTTGTTTACTGCCTGGAAGGCCGGCTGTTGTATATGGTAGAGGGCAAATCCTATCTGCTGGAAAAAGAGGACAGCCTGATCTTTGAATCGCATCTGCCGCACCGCTGGGAGAATGTGGATTCTACACCCTCTAAAATGCTTCTGGTGCTTTTCCCCTCCGATATCCGGGACAAGCCTGCAGAACGTCATTTTACTGTAGAGTAACCCATCTACTGTCACAATCTGTGATATACTCGAAAATTGCAACCCATGATGAGTGGCGTCCTGACTTAATCTAGGAGAGTTCTTTGCCGCACACAACTGCCAATTTTTTTGACCGATACAGTGCTTATTTCCTATGAAACCTTCATTTAAATTTTTCACCCTACTTATTGGTATTTTCGCACTCGCCAGTCTGGGATTTTCCCATCCGCTCCATTCGGACAGTTCAGTCCCCCAACCTCCATCCGTGCAGGTTACACCACTGCCGCTGGGCGGGCAGGGTCCGGTCGGCCCCGGCCCCGAGCTGGATGCGCCGGTGCATGGATTGTATTTCTATTCCGAATCCTGTTCACACTGCCAGGCCATCTATAATGAAGTGATTTCCCCGCTCAAAGCGGAGTATGGGGATAATCTTGACCTGCGCATGCTCAAAATCGACTTCCCGGAGAATTACGAACTCCTGATCCGCGCGGAACAGGCTTTCGGTGTGGAAGCGAAAGACCGCGGTCTGCCAACTACGTTCCTGGGCGATCAGGTTTTGATTGGCGAAGAAGCCAACCGGGACCACATGGCCGAGATTATTCACCAGGCATTTCAGGATGGCTCATTGGACTGGCCGGAGATTCCCCAACTCAATCCTCAAGCCCTGAACACCGAAGAAAGCCCAACCTTCGCCACCGAAGAAGTGTGTTCCGATCTGAACCCCGAGGCCTGCGAGGTCGGTTCGCCGATCTATGCAGCCTATTTTTATCAGGTGGGCTGCCAATCCTGCAGCCGGGTAGAAGCCGACCTCAATTACCTGCGTTCCCGCTACCCCCAACTGGTTATTGAAGAGTTCAATGTTTACGATGAAGCCGCCCTTGCCGACTGGATGGCGCTTCGCGCCCGGCGCGGGGACGATTTCCACACCCCGGCCCTATTCATCGGCGACCAGGCATGGATCGGCGAAGAAGAAATCACCCCATCCGCTGTCGAGCAGGCTTTAATCAACTACTCGGCCAGTGGAGCGGATCGTTTCTGGGAAAACTTTGATCCTGACCAGGTCCAAAACGGAATGATTGAACGTTTCCAATCGATGGGCTGGCTGACCGTGGTTCTGGCCGGGCTGATTGACGGGCTCAATCCATGCGCTTTTGCCACATTGATCTTCTTTGTTTCTTACCTGACCCTGAGCGGGCGGAAAGGCAAGGAAGTGCTGGCTGTGGGCCTGGCATTCACCCTGGGTGTGTTTCTGGCTTATCTGGCAATCGGATTTGGTTTCTACAAAGTGCTCGATCTGTTCGGCTCCACCCTCACCATCCTGGGGAGATGGGTGTACGGCCTGACAGCCGTGCTGTGTTTTGGGCTGGCAGTATTCAGCTTTGTGGATTTCATCAAGGTACGGCGCGGCGGCACCCGTGATATGGGCCTCAAGCTGCCCGAACCGCTCCGCAAACGCATCAATGCTACCATCCGCAAAGGCCGCAACACCCGGGCTTATGCCGCCGGTGCTTTTGTCACCGGAATGATCATCTCTTTCCTGGAACTCGCCTGCACCGGGCAGATTTACCTGCCAACCATTATCTTTGTCAGCTCCATTCCGGAACTGCGCCTGCAGGCCATTTTCTTCCTGGTGCTTTACAACCTGCTGTTCATTGCCCCGCTGGTTGTGGTCTTTATCCTGGCCTACTACGGCACAACCTCCAAGGACCTGGTCCAGTTCATGGAAAAGAACGCCGCACCCATAAAGCTGGGCATGGTGTTTGTCTTCTTTTCCCTGGCCGCCTGGCTGACCTATTCGCTGATCGTCTGATCCGGCCACCCGTATAAAAAAAACAGCAAAGTGTCTGGCCACATCAAAACGCCGGACACTTTGTCATTTTAATCCCCGAACACTTTAATGTCCGTTTACAGGCTTCCCATAACGGCCTTTTGAAACCGTCCAGAAACGCTCTCCATAGCGTTCCACAACCTGAACGCGGCCGCTTTCCAAAAGCTTCTCCAACACATCCTCCGCCCCATAATCGGAGAGCGCATCACGCAGTTGAGACTCTTTCATGGGATGTCGGGTCAGGATGTGCAGCACGGCCTGTTCAAGGTCCTGCCCGTTTCCAAGGTCAAACTTGCCGGCTGCCGGACGGACAACCTGCGCAGTTTTCCCCAGAATGCGCACGGCACGCTCCACCCCATCCGGATCCGGAGGCTTAACCCAGGATTCTGCGGGAGGGCGGGTGGGCAGGTTGATATGCACCTGGTCCGGGCGGACGGTTCGCAGCGCGTCCGCAAGCCGGTTGAGCGCTTCTTCACCGTCATTCAAACCCCGCACCAGCATCACTTCAACCCATAAAGCACCCGGAAACGACTCCCGAAAAGCCGTCATCCCATCCAGCAGGCGTTTAAAGCTCAACTCCGGGAGCGCACGGTTGATCCTGCGGTATAGCTCCGCCTCTCCGGCATCCAAAGAGGGCAGCACCGCGTCCGCGGCCATCAATTCGGCGCGCACTTCCGGAAGATACAGCAGCGAACCGTTGGTAATGACGGCCACGGGAAGCTCACTGCACGCCTTCACCTGCCGAATCAACCAGCCCAATTCACTGTAGAGCGTTGGTTCGCCGGAACCGACAAAAGTCACCCAATCTATCTCTCCGGGCTGGTGTTTTGCCAGAACCTCTCGCACTTCCTGAAGAATCTCCTCTTTTGGAAAATACTCGGCGCGCTCCTGCCCCAGCTTCATCCGGGTAGTTCTGCCCAACTGGCAATAAACACAGTTCCAGTTGCAGGTTTTAGCAGGCAGCGGATCAACCCCCAGAGACTGCCCCAGCCGCCGGGAAGGAACCGGCCCAAAAACAAAGCGAGGCTCACCCCCCATCGGGATTTCCCAGGGTTTCATTCAACAGATTATTCAACACCTCTGCCTGGATGTAATCCACCACGGTGACCTTCTGCCGGGTCACCCCTTTCACTTCAGATACCGCATTCAGGATCGCCATTGAAAGGGAAACGGCTATCGGGCAAAGGTAAGAAGAGGGGCGAAAAGTGTATGCGACCTCGCCCTTTTCACTGACCGTCAAATCCTCAAGAAGGCGCATCCGCACTACATCAATCCCGGTTTCCGGGTCAATCACTTCAGAAAGCCGCTGGAGAATTGCGTTTTCAAGCTGCATCGCATCTGTCATATTGCACCTTCATTTCTCATAATTCCAGGAATGAGACCGAAACGGAATTCCAAATCTGCTTCATCGCCCGGCCGGCAGGCGAATCCGGGCGGAATTGTGTTACCGGAAAGCCGTTCATCATTGCTTTTGTCACCGTCTCATCAAATGGGATCCGGCCCACCACCGGAATAGAATGAGCCGCGCAGAAAGCTTCAATTTGCTCTGCGCTCGTGGGGTAAAGATCCGCTTTATTGACGCAGACCCGCGAAGCAATGTTGAAGTGCCGCGTCGTTTCCAGGATCCGTTCCAGGTCGTGAATGCCGGATACGGTCGGCTCGGTGACAATCAAGGCCAGGTCGGCACCGGAAACAGCCGAGATCACCGAACAGCCAATCCCCGGCGGGCCATCCACAATCTGAAGCGGGTAATCCTCTTCCAGCGCGAGCAGCCGGGCCCGTTGTTTGACCAGGGTAACCAGCTTGCCCGAATTTTCCTCTCCCGGACTGAGCAGGGCATGGAAAAAGGGACCAAAATCCGTCTCGGAGCGGTACCAATATCCGGCTTGTTGTGGGATCATCCGGATTGCCTGTGCCGGGCATGGATAGACACAGGCTGCGCACCCCTCACAGGCGATGGGGTCCACCTGATAGACTGACCCGCTGTCCGGGTCGGGTGGAATAACCGCCTCAAAACGGCATACTTCGGCACATTTCCCACAAACCTCGCAGAGCCGGGGATCAATTTCTGCCACCGCTCCTCCGGTAAAAGGGTGTTCTTCAATCTGCCGCGGGTTCAACACCAGTTCCAAATTGGAAGCATCCACGTCCGCGTCCACCACAATCGCCCGCGCCGGCGGCCCGGATTGGCTGGCCAGATGTGCAAACGCAGCCGTCACGCTGGTCTTTCCGGTGCCTCCTTTTCCGCTCAATACCACAATTTGTTTCATGAAGGCACCCATCCAATCTGGTCTAAAATTGCCGCAAACATCTCCTGAAAATCCCCCACCCGCTCCGGAGCGGCCTCAAGTAAATTCTGCCCTCTGGCAATCGCCTCGGCAAATTCCCGCCGGAATGGGATGCGCATCAGCACCGGCAGCCCGTGCTCGCGGCAGAAAGTCTCAACCCTTTCATCGCCTATCCCGTCCCGGTTGATCACCACTCCTAACGGAATATGCAGCGCTTCCACAACCTGTACCGCCAGACGTAAATCATGCAGACCAAATGGGGTTGGCTCGGTCACCAGCAGGACATAATCCGCACCCTGCATCGTCGATACCACCGGACAGGAAGCCCCCGGAGGCGAATCCAGAATCATCACCCGGTTCTGGGGATTCCCGGTCCAGCGCTTGAGCTGTGTGATGACCGGAACCGCCATAGGTTCCCCGACATTCAGCAGTCCCTGTGCAAAATCAATTTCTCCCGCAGCTTGGCCTCTGAAAAGCTGCCCGATAGAATGCGGCTCCTCATGGATTGCATTCTCCGGACAATTCAGCGTACAGCTTCCGCAGGCATGGCACAATTGCGGGAAAACCATCACATGTTTGCCTACCACTGCAATGGCGTGATACTGGCAGACCTGAGCGCAGAGGCCGCAGTAGGTACATTTTGTCTCATCCACTTCCGGGATCAGCAAAACAGCCGGCGCTTCCTGCCGGATGTCCGGATTCAGGAAAAGATGCGCGTTCGGCGCCTCTACATCACAATCCAGAAACAACGGCGGCTGCGCCAGAAGTGAAGGGGCTTCCCGGATCGACGGCAGATATGCTTCCGTCAGGCTCAAAGCCAGGGCGGCTGCGACCGTTGTTTTCCCGGTGCCCCCTTTGCCACTGGCAACCGCAATTTTCATCCCCTGCTTCATCCCTGCTCCTGGGCCGGGTCAAAATAATGGAGCTGCCCCGCCTTAAAGCGATCCACGGTTTCGCGCACCGTCTTGCTCTCCCCCAGAAAAACCATCGAAATACCGGCCGCGTTCAACACGTCCGCAGCCTTCGGACCAAAGTGTCCGCTGATCACCGCATCCACGCCCAATTCTCCTGCAAACTGAGCAGCCTGAATTCCGGCACCTCCGGAAGCATTCAACGCCGGGTTGGCATGCGACTCACAAACCAGCGTGTCCGTATCCACCACACAATAATTAGCTCCCCGTCCAAAACGCATATCAATGGGAGAATCCAGACCCTCAGAAAGGGCCGTAATCAATATTTTCATAATTGCTGTCTTCCTACTTGTTAATAATAAAGCCGGATCCCATAAGGCACAATGGGGCACGCTTGGTTCTGCGCCCCATTACAAACATCAACGGCCCTATTTCTTTTCAATCCGGGCAATCCAGTCGTTGACTGCATCCAACCGTTGTTTAAGGAAACCGGATTCTTTTTTAAGCTCATCCAGCTCTTCATCCGGGGTCAATCGGCGTGCTTCATAGTATTGTCCGCGGCGAGGGCGGTCCCCGCCGAAAAATCCGCGGCGCCTGCCGCGGCCGCCTCTCACAAAACGACCCATTGGAGCACCGGCATATCCCTGAACATCCGAATCGCCGCAAATTCCCATCTGGCGTCCTGTTCTGGCACCTTCGCCCACTGGTCCTGTTTGATCTCTACCAGGCATAAGTAATCACCTCCTTTTTACTATTTTATTACAATATTATATCATAAAATTGTTTGTTTTACAACAATATCAAACAATTAATTTGTTTATTTAAATAAAAAACCTCAGGAGCACTGCGCTCCTGAGGATACCATTCAAAACACTAAACTTTTATTTGATAGAAATTTCGACGGGGGTGGCAGAAAACAGATTGTCTGAAATCGGGCAGCGAGCATCTACTTCCTTCATAAATGCTTCTTTCTCTTCCCGCGTCATATCTGCATCAATATCCATAATCACTTTCATCGCCTGGAAACCGGCACGGTCATCCGCTTCTTTACCCATTAAAACTTTGGTATTGAGACCGCCTTCTACTTCACAGGAAAGACCACGAAGTTTAATTCCCTTCTGCATCGCTGCGATTTTCGCAATCGTGACCAAACAGCCGCCCAATGCGAAAAATTGATAATGCAGTGGTGTGGGGGCGCTGTTGGTGCCGCCCATCGTTTCCGGTTGGTCGATGTAAGCTGTGAAAGGGCCAGCATGCATTTCAATCTTATAGCCTTCCAATAATTTTGCATCGACTTTTACAGTTTTTGTGATTGCCATGTTGCTCTATATCTCCTTAAAAATAATTTTTTTCACAAACTCGCGACCAGTAATCTTAGCGCTTGTTTGTCAAATTAAACAAACATTGAAAAATTTTACCATAATTCAGGTTGTTTTAGTGCTATTTAACCCATTTAACAAATCTGAAAGTTTCCCAATAAAAAAGCCGCCAGTGATGACCCGGCGGCTTGAAAGTTCTTAAAAATATCGCCGATCAAACCTGCCCCTGTGAAGCGGCCTCGCGTTTCTTTGCTGCCAGCGTACGCTTGGCATTTGAAGGCAGAAAAGCCAGCGAGAGCGCGTTGCGCTGCGCCTGTTGGGCGAGCGCCGGAGTCAGCCCCGCCGCCGGAGCCGCCACTTCGTATTCATAGCACAGATCAATATTACTGATCCCGGGGTCGTCCGTGTTGATGCTGGCCAGCAATCCCCTTTCCAAAAAGGTTTTCAGGGGATGTTCCGCATAGGAAGGCACCACACTGGTCTGGAGGTTGCTGGTCAGGCAGGATTCAATGCCGATTTCGTGCTCGGCCATATAATCCAGAATAGTCGGGTCTTCAATAGCGTGCACCCCGTGCCCAATCCGGGTCGCGCCCAGATCCCGGATAGCGTGCCAGATACTGTCCGGGCCCATGGCCTCTCCGGCATGAACGGTGACCTCCCATCCCACATCCCTTCCGCGCTTGAAATGTTCCGTAAACCACTCCGCAGGATAGTGGATCTCATCTCCGGCCAGGTCCAGCGCCACAATCCGGTCCCGATAACGCAGTAAAGCATCCAGCTCCTTCCAGGCAATATCCACCCCATACGTGCGGCTCAAAATCCCGATCAGGTTAACATGGGTGTTAAAATCCCGCATTCCGGCTTCCACACCATCCGCAACAGCTTCCACCACACCCGCCGGATCAAGCTGGTGAGATTCGGCCATAAACCAGGGGCTGAAACGCAGTTCAATGTAGTCAATCCCTTCCCGACGGGCATCCTCAACATTCTCATAAGCGATTCTGCGGCAGGCTTCATAATCTACTAGCACGCGCGACATCCACTCAAATTTCGCGATGAAGGTCATCACGCTGGGAGTTGGCTCCGTAACCTGTACATACGGCCGCAGCTCATCCACGGTGTCTGCCGGGAGAGGCAGGTTATGCGCACGGCCAAGCTCTAAAATTGTTTGCAGACGAACACTGCCATCCAGATGACGATGCAGATCAATTAAGGGCAAAGAATGATCCATCATTTCCATAATTGTTTCTCCCTCTTATTTTGCAAATATCCTGACCTCATTATCTATCAAGCGCTTCGTTCTGGCAAGCCGGTGCATCAGGAAGCTTTAAACCGCTTCCAAAAGCGAACCCGACTATATTGTTGACAATTTTAATAAAAACGGGTTTAATTCTCTCAATGGTTGTTATTTAAAATGGGGAACTTCTGAGAACCGACCAAACCACAATTATTTCGGCTGAACTTTCTCCCGGATAAATGGATGAAAAAAGCTGTAAAAATCAATCCTGTAATAAGCCTGATTTTCTACACCCTTCTCTACCTTGCGATGGGTTTTTTGATCATCCGCTACCATTGGTCGGCACATTGGCTGATGCTGCCGGCCGTTTTTAGCATTCTCGCTGCCCAATTTTTCCCGCTGTGGACCACATTGGCTATGGAAGCCATCTTTATGGTTGCCAGTCTGATCGTCCTCCTGTTTCTGCCCGTTGGTCTCAAACTCAATTCGCATATTTTGGAATTTTTGGTTTTAACCCTGGTGCTTTCCAGCACAATTTTGTTGATTCACAACCTCAACACCCGAAAAGAACTCACCGACCAGGAATTAATAAACAACCTCCAACGGGTGCAGTATGCCTTTGAGGGCGCTCAGGATGGCATCTGGGATTGGAAGCCGGCGATCCCCGAGCTTTATCTCAGCCCCGGTTTACAGGAACTGCTGATAGGAGAAAACACACCCTCTCTGGATTGTCACAATTTAGCCCGGATTGTCCATCCCGAGGATATTGAATCCGTAACTCAGAAATTCACGGAGCATTACACCTGCCAATCTCCTCACATTAAAGTTGAAATGCGTGTAAGGGACCGGGCAGGGAATTGGTTGTGGTTCCTGCTTAAGGGGAAAGTAACCGAACGGAATGTCAACGATCAACCTGTACGGGTTGTCGGTACCGCGGTAGACATTGCAGAACAAAAGAAAATCGAACAGGCTTTGAAAGAATCCGGAATGATATTCCGCCAGGTTTCAGACAACATACGGGAAGTTTACTGGCTGCGTGACCGTAAGACCCGCCAGCTGATTTACATGAAACTAGACGATAGCATCAAAAACATGGAAAACACAAACGATGAGGTTCGTTTCAGTACGCCGGATTACTATTACAAAAACATTTATCCCGACGACCGGGAAACGATTCGTAAATGTGAGAACGAGTTATATAAAACCGGAAAACCTTTTTCACAGGATTACCGGTTCTTTCACCAGGATGGTACCATTCATTGGTTGATGTGCCGGCAATATCCGGTTCTGGATGAACACGGAGATTTCTACCGGGTGATTGGAGTCGCCGAGGACATCACGGAGCGGAAACATGCCGAACTGGCCCTGTTGAAAAGTGAAAAAAGGTTTCGGAATATGGTTGAACATCAGGGGGAAGGGATCGTTATCGTAGATACGGAAGAAACTTTTATTTACACCAACCCCGCGGTGGGGCATATCTTCGGCGTTTTCCACGAAACCCTGCTCGGGCACAGATGGCATGAATTTCTGGATTCCAAACAACTGGATATCCTCCTGGCACAGACTGAAAACCGTCGTCAGGGAAAAGAAAACTCTTATGAACTGGTCATTAACCGGCCGGATGGCTTTAAACGCAATGTTTTATGCACGGTTACACCCCGCACGGATGAAAACAATCAGTACGCGGGAGCCATCGAGGTGATCCGCGATATCACCGAGCGCCATAAAGAAGTGGAGCAGCTTCGCTACCAGAGCACGCACGATGCGCTGACCGGACTCAACAACCGCGCCTTCTTTGAGGAAGAATTAAATCGACTGGAATCCGGTGACCAGTATCCTATCGCAATCATCATGATGGATATGGACGGCCTCAAGAAGATCAATGATTACTCGGGACATGCCGCGGGAGACACCCAGCTTATCCGCACCGCTCAACTGCTTAAAAGTTCTTTCCGCGAAGGCGATATTGTCGCCCGGATTGGCGGTGATGAATTCGCCATTCTCATGCCGTGCACCGACCGGGAAACTCAGGACGGGATCATCCAGCGCCTGCGGGAAAATATTATTCAAGAGAACCTGTCGGCGCCCTGGTCCGACTACCCCATTAAGATTTCGATTGGCGGCAAAGTGTGTGAAACACAGGGCTCCCTGAGAGACACCCTTGACCAGGCAGACGCCCGTATGTATGCGGATAAATCCCTGAGCAAAACAAACACCGCATAACCCAAAATGGTATCCTCTTGCTCCTTTACCCTCGGAGCTTTCTCCAACATGCAGCGATTTCATCTCCTCAAAACCGTGAAAAATTAAAAGGATAATTGTATAATACGGCTTAGAAAAAGTTTTTTTCAGGCCGTTTCGAAACGGTTTTGGGAGAATGGATCTTGAAAACTCAGACCTCACTCCACATCCCCGGGAAAACAAAGCCCTATGTGATGGCTCACCGGGGCAACCAGGTAGCCTGTCCGGAAAATACGCTGGCATCTTTTCGCCGGGCAGTTACCGACGGAGCCGATATTCTGGAAACCGATCTGCACCTTAGCGCGGACCAGGTCTTCGTCTGCATCCACGATGCCACAGTGGACCGCACCACCGACGGCAGTGGGGCCGTGGCTGAGATGACCTTGAAGGAGCTTAAACAACTCAGCGCATCCTGTGGACGGACAGAATTCACGGAAGAACGCATCCCCACCCTTCTTGAAGTTGCCGGGCTGCTGCCGGAAAATGTCGCACTGGCCCTGGAGTTGAAAACAGACCGTTTCCTTGAATCGGAAGTCTGCTTCCGCCTGGCGAAGGAACTGGAAGCAGCCGGAGTGCGGGGCCGGACGGTGATCCTCTCCTTCTCCCGGGATCGATTACGGGCAGTCCAGCAGGCCGCGCCGGACCTTCCGGCCGGATTTATTACCCTGGATGAAAAATGGCCCTTAAAAGAGTTTGAATTGATGGGGCCGGCCTGGAATCTGCTGCTGAAGAACCCCCTGTACGGGCTGATTGCTCACTTCAGGGGTCAGTTGGTAGCACCCTTGGATCCGGCTTCAACAGCCCGTTATAACTGGTATCGCCTGTTGAATATGGATGCGGTGCTCGCGGATGATCCAGCCGCAGCACTGGCTGCATTGGGACGGAAATCACGTTGATAGATCTCAACCGATAATATCCTTTATTTATAGGGAGGACAGCTCCGGATGAAACAACAAATTATTGCTATGGGCGGCGGGGGATTCTCGATGGAGCCCGATAATCTTGCACTGGATGAGTACATTCTGGAACAGACCAATAAACCTCATCCGTCTGTATGCTTTTTGCCAACCGCCAGCGGAGATTCTCCGGAATATGTGGTTAAGTTTTACGCTTCCTTTACCAAACTGGACTGCCAGCCAACCCATTTATCCCTTTTTCGCCTTCCCACGGCAGATCTGTCGGAGCTTTTGCTGGCCCAGGACGTAATTTACGTCGGCGGCGGCAACACCCGCAGCATGCTGGCCTTATGGCGTGGGTGGGGATTGAACCGCATCCTCCGCAAAGCATTGGAGAACGGCGTGGTGCTGGCCGGGATCAGCGCGGGGGCCATCTGCTGGTTTGAACAGGGTGTCACCGACTCCGTTCCGGGCGAGTTGTCTGTCCTGCCGGGATTGGGTTTTCTGCCCGGGAGCTGCTGTCCGCATTACCACAGCGAGGAAGACCGGCGCCCGGCCTACCATCGCATGATCGTAGCCAGTGCCATCAAACCCGGGTTTGCGCTGGATGACGGCGCGGCCGTCCATTTCATCGATGGCGAGTTGAGCCGGGTCGTCCGCTCGCGTCCGGAAGCCAATGGCTACCGGGTGGATTCTGTAGCCGGGGAAGTGCGGGAACAGCCCCTCGAAATGATCGATCTGGATAGCTACGAGATCAATTAACGAACAGCCTCTCCGAAAAATTTCTAACGATCCTTTGGTCTCCCCCTAAATGGGTAGGTGCGCTGGAGCGCACCAAAAACGTAAGCTCGCTAAAGCATTTTTAGATCTGAATCCCTGAATGTATCCTCCGGCCCATGACTTCCCGGATATAATGGTTCCGGGTGAAGGATCCATAGCCGTCCTTCAATGTGCCTCAAAAAAGAATTATCAAGGAGAAACGATTGACCGCCTGCCTTGCCGTTAAAGAACTAAGTAAAAAATATGCGTCGTTTTTAGCCCTGTCACCGGTTTCCTTTGAATTAAACGCAGGAGAAATCACCATTTTATCGGGACCCAACGGCTCCGGAAAAACCACCCTGCTTTCCTGCCTGTCCGGTCTCATCCGTCCTTCAACCGGCACGGTTGCCGTATCCGGCTTTGACCTGTACCGCGACGAGGTCGAGGTCCGGCGCCGTCTGGTGTTCGTCCCCGACGTTCCCCGCTTTTACCTGGAATTGACTGCCTGGGAGCACCTGCGCTTTATTGCCATGGCCAATAATGCCACGGGCGACTTTGACCGGCGGGCTGAAGAATTACTGCGCAAACTCGATCTGTGGGAAGCGCGGGACCTTTTCCCCCATCATTTTTCGCGGGGAATGCGTCTGAAGCTGGGCCTCGCGCTGGGCCTGATCCGTCCCTTTGAGGTGCTCCTTCTGGATGAACCGACTTCAGCGCTTGACATCGAAAGCGTTGCGCTGTTGGTTGACGAACTGCGCGGCCTGCGCGACCGTGGAACCGCAATCCTGTTATCCACACACGACCCGAATCTGATCGACCAATTAGGGGACCGGCGCCTGATGATCCATCAGGGCGTGATTGAGGCGGATTAAGATGAATGCCGTTAACTGGCTGCGCACCCGTCAGGAGGAACACGAGCTCACCTACTGGCTATCCATTGTCTCTTATAACAAAAAGGACCGTTCCTTCAATAACCGCATCTATCTGCTCTATCTGATCCTGTTTTTCAGCGTCTGGATCTTTGTGACGCTGACATTCTTTGCAGGTGTTGGGGCCCTATTACTGCGTTTATTCAACGCAAATCATCCCGCCCAGGCAGCCCTCCTCTGTGAGGTTCTGGTATTGGGAATCTGGAATATTTTTGCCCTCCGGGCGGCCCTCAAGCGCAGTCCGGTCATTTTCTCGGAGCAGGATGCCACATTAATCTGCCAGATGCCGGTCAATCACCGCCAGGTGACTCTGCGCTGGTTCCTGATGCCCTGGTTAAAAAGCGCCATTCCTTTCTGGCTGATGTCCATTACCATTGGTTTTTCACTCGCGGAAATTGGCATGGCGGGAGCCATCGACGCCGGTCACATTTTCGCTTATGCGGGATACGGCCTCCGGGCCTGGGCTGCGATGCTGCCGGTTCATCTGGCGCTCTTTGCGTTTCAATGGGCGATTGGGGTTTATTTCCTCCAGAAAGATCGGGATCGGCGGCAGTTTACCTGGCCGGTGATGATCTTTGCAATTGTGGTCTCATCGCTTGCTGTGTTTTCACTGCTGTACGCGGGGATTTCCGATCCCTTTGTTAAAACCCTTTTCTTCCCCCTCCTGGCAGGGTTCGGCACCGGCAGTTTACTGCCATCGCTGCTCCCAGGCGGCATCCTGGCTGTTGCCTTACTGGGGGCATTGTACGGGGTATCCGGCTCTTTCAGCCTCAGCCGCGCCGCACAGGAAACGCAGGGATGGGAAATCATCCATACGGCGCTGCAATATGGGTTTACGTCTTATGCGGAAAGTTTGCAAACGCAAAACCGTCTGGGGGTAAGGCGGGCACCTTCCCGGATGCCGGCCTTTGCGGGCGCCGGGATACTGGTCTGGAAAGATATTCTGCAATCACGGCGTGCCTTCCGGCTGGGATCATTGGGCAACTGGTTTACGATATTTGCCGTCATGCTGGGTCTATCTTTACTGCCGGATCTGGCCAGCCTTACACTGGCCATGTTTTTCTGGGGCAATACAATTGAAAAAGTATCCGTGATCCGGCTCCGGAACGATCTTTCCTGCTGGCCTTTAACCCGGCAGCTTCCAATTTCATACAGGAAGTTCCTGATATTTGAATTGGGCCTGGCATATCTGCTCTCCGTTATGGTCAGTTCAGCCGGTTTGGGCCTCAGCACCGCCCTTTTCCACACCCGGATCCACTCATTGATTTTGTTAATCCCCGGAATGGTTGCAGGCGTGGCGGGAATAGCCGCTTTGGATATCATCCGGCATTCCCGAAGCAATTTGCTGCTGAACGGCTCGGTGCCCAATGTGAATGCCGGAGGCATTCTACTCGGGGTTCTGTTTGCGGTCATTCCGCTATACATCTACGTTTTTCTGCCGGGGATCATTGGGCTCATTTTATCCATTCTGGTGAGCTTGTTCCTTGGGTTTGCTGCCTTCCGCCTTGCCCTCCATGCCTATCGGAATATCGGCGATTCCGGATAAACTTCCCTGCTCTTCAGCGCGGAAGGACGGCAGGCAAAATCAATTGGCAGGGGACCCTTCCGGAAGGACTTCCCCGTCCCGCTTTTGAACATTCCGCTGCACCGGCAGGCTGCGGTGCCACAGCCAGGCGGTTTGTGCCAGGCTGGCAAGCGTATAAGCCGCAGAACCCACATAGGCCCCGGCAAACGCTCCCCAAACAACTCCCACGCCAAGGATCAGGACGGCCGATATCAGGAAGATAGCCACCGATTCCGGGATGCCGCGCGTGTTGCGCCCGTGTAAAATCAGGCCCTGATACCAGCTCTGCGAAGTAGCCAGAGAGGCCATAGGAATCGACAGCAGGAAACCGATCTGCGCAATTTCAGACAGCGAGGGCGGAAGCGCAGAAACCCGGTTGAACCACAGCAGAGAAAGCGGTGTCACCGCGATCAGCACGCTGATCGCCCCCAGCGTGGCGGACAGGTAGCGGGTGAAACGCCGCAGGTTATCGAATGAGCGGGGCTGGTCGAGCATGGCCACAACCACCTCGTTCAGAGCAATGCCCAGACTGCGCAGCATGAAGGTCAGCCCGGAAATAACCGGCCAGACCGCCAGAGAATCGATTGGGTTGGGCATCCGGCTGATCCCCGCGCTCCCAATGGGCTGCCAGATAAAAGTCATCAACGATGTAAGCGCCAGCGGGATGTAGAACTGAGAAAATTCTTTCAGCGTGATGGGGTCTGCGGGAGGCGCATAACGCACTTGCTGCACCAGCACCGGGCGGACCCGGAACCCCACATAGACCGCCTCGCTGGTGACCCCCAGCGCCTGGGCCGCAGCACCGGCGACCACACCGGGAACACCCCCCAGCAGATACGCGGTCGTCAGGACGACTACGTTTGCCATCAGGCGCACCGCAGTGCCCACTGCGACGGCATCCGAGTGGCCAAACCGGATCAGCACGCCCTGGTTAAAGCGGCGGTAGGCAATCGCCGCGCTCCAGGGCAGCATGATCGCCAGACCGATCCGGGCCGGCGCAATAATTTCTTCCGGCGCGCCGATCAGGGTACGCACAATGAAATAATACAGCGGGGTAAAGGTCACCAGAAGGTGGATCCCCGTGACTGCCACGGCCAGCCAGATCATATAACGCCGCAGCTGCCGGTAGAGGGACCAGTCTTTGCTGAGCGCGGTAGAAGCGGACAGCAGCATAATGACCGGTGATTCGATGATGATCGCAACCGGAGCAACGATTCCCCCATACGCGGCCAGATTGATTTCAGGGTTCGCCAGCCGGGCAATCACTGCGCTCACGCCGATTGATTCCAGGCTCATAAAAAACCAGCTGGCCGCCAGTGGCCACCAGGTTTTAAAAATCTTTTGAATAGAAATAGTTTGAATTTTGCTCGTGTTTACGGTCATGGTGTCAAGAATACAGGTTCGCTTAAATTTATCCAGCGTTGAAGTATAGCACCATATCCGCAAATCCGGGCGAGGTTCAACAAGCTTAATCGAGATCCCTGTATACTCAGGGAAAAATTTCATTCATCCGTGTCTGAAGTTTATTCCATCCCCAATAGGCTGCGATTAACACCAGAACCAATCCCCCGGCAGCATAGAAATACCAGGCGGGCATAACCAGCATAAAACGAATCCCTAAAGTCAACAGCCCTGCTGCCACGCCCATCAGCCAGCCAAAGGCCAGCCTCGCCCGTTCAAATTCATTGAACACGCTTTTCCCCATTTTACCGAGCAGTAAATAAAGCCCTGCCGTCAATCCCAACATCGCGAGCAGCACCCAGATTCCCAGCCAGGGAGTCACTTCCAGAAATTGCCGGGTCCGGTAAACTTCCGCGTAAACCGGGAAATCAAGATAGGTCACTAAAAGCAGGACCGTTTGCACGGTTAAGTAGATTGGCAAGGCTTTGATAACCCAATCTCCCTCTGTATAAAAATGATCTTCACGCATAACGCTCTCCTATCCATCCGTCGAATGCACCGATTCCATCCGGGAAGCAACTTCGGGCATCTCAAACACCCGGAGGTTGCGTTCAATAAATTGCTTGAGCAGCCAGCGGCCCTTTTCGGTCAAATGATAGTACCGCCGGTCAGGACCTTGATGGGAAGGCTTGATTTCACTATCCACGATCCCAAAGCCCTGGAAACGGTTAAGCGCCCGATAGATACTGTTATCATCCACAGAAATCGTTCCCTGGCTGATGTCTTCGATCAGCGCCCCCATCTCAAAGGGATAACTCGGGCGCTCATGAAGCAGCAGTAAGATCCAGAAACTCAATAATCCCTTTTTATAGGTTGCTTCCCACTTTAACAACAGGTTTTCTTTTTCCATTATTCATCCATTAGACTATTATACAAATAGTATAATAGCATGAATAACAAAAGTCAAGCGGTTGTTTTTGTTTTGGTACGATTCGGGAAGAGGAAACTGCGGGTACAATCCGCCGCAGGTTGGAGATTGACAGCGCCCCTTTCCTGCGCTCTCGAGAAATTATTTTATCTCCGTATGCCCACCTCTCACAAAAGGATTTTCACGCCCGCAAAGTCTAACAATAATCCAAGCAATTGGAGCACACGGACGGAGGTTGTATCGTTTAAACCCAAAGGTTGCCGGAAAGAATTTCCGGCAACCTTTGAAATGGATTAATCATCCGCTCAATCAAGAAGATTCATCCAGGACCGGATAATTTTCAAGGACCGGAATAACCTTAACAAACCGTTCCAGCAGGATCTTCTCTTCACAAAATTTCTGGACCCGCTCAACCTCTTCATATTGGTGTGTCTGTTCCAGAGACTGAACATACTGCCCCAACAGCCCTTTCAGGCTGCCAACATCACCTTTTTCGAGGGGCTGAATGGACACATTGGAGCCGCGCGCCAGCCGCTTCCGGAGGGCGGTGAGATCGAAGCCCATTTCGGGCGTCAGCATCTGGTACACCACCCCGCCCGTCATCCCGGAAAAAGCGTAGGGACCGGGGTCGCCCAAAATGACAACCTGTCCGGCGGTCATATATTCGCAGGCATAGCCTTTCAGGTTCGCGCGGGTGCCCATGCTTCCCGACGACCCGTTTACCGGTTCCGTGATTTCTCCGCCGAGCACC
This sequence comes from Ornatilinea sp., assembly GCA_018433975.1. Taxonomy (GTDB): domain Bacteria; phylum Chloroflexota; class Anaerolineae; order Anaerolineales; family Anaerolineaceae; genus SM3-B121. Next base: position 20,832 of record JAHDQE010000067.1, read on the forward strand.
ACGGAAGCCCCGGAAAGCCGGATGCAGGCCCGTGTATCGGCGTTGCCCTGGACGAGCAGCGTCCCCTTGATCGCCCCGTAAGCGAAGCTTTTTCCCACGCTGCCGTCGATGCGCGAGCCGTCCTTGTTGAGCCCCTTCATCACGGCAATCCGCCCGCCGTTGGCGCCCTTCCCGACTCCGTCCTGCGCGCCGCCTTCAATCAGCAGGTCGATCTTATCGCTGACCCAGGAACCAAACCCGTTCCCGGCAATCGAAGAGGGGCCAAAGTGCAGGTGCAGGCGGTCGATCCGCTTCTCCAGATCCGGGTTTCTGGCCAGTTCTCCGGAGAGATGCGAGCCCAGGGCCCGGTCGAAGGCCATGACCTCATCCTGGTAGGTGATTTCCTTTTCTTCATCCGAGATGATGTTCAACACCAGCTCGCTCATCAACCGGGTCAGGCTGTTGCGCGGGCGGGTCAGCAGGCGGCCGACCCCCGGCTCCAGCTCGACCCGCGGCTTCATGGGAACCGACTCGAAAATCGCGGAGAGATCAATACGTTCTTTCAGCATAACCTGGGTCAGCAGGTCCGCCCGGCCCACCATATCCTGCAGGCAGGTGAAGCCCAGGCCGGCGGTGATCTCCCGCATCTCCTCCCCGATCGCGTTCAACAGGCGCACCAGTTGGTCCACAGCGCGCAGGTAATCCAGCGGGGTAAAGTTCTTTAATCCGGCTTTTTTGGCTTCTTCCAGGGTGCGGATCTGGGTGGCAATCCCGGAACGGCACAACCCTTCATTGCACTGGCGGCAGACCGTGCAGCCGATGGCAATCATCGGCAGGGTCGCAAAGCCCACCCGGTTCGCGCCCATCAGGATCATTTTCACGGCATCGCTGCCGCTCTTCATCCCGCCGTCGCACCACAGCTCCACCTTGTAGCGGATGCCGGCATCGATCAGGGCGCGGTGCGCCTGGAGGATGCCGATCTCCACCGGCAGCCCCACAAACTGTTTGGCGTGTTTGCGGGCTGCTCCGGTGCCGCCATCATACCCGCTCAGGTTGATAATATCCGCACCGGCCTTGGCAATACCCACCGCAATCACCCCGATGTCGGGCACCACCGGACACTTCACCGAGATCATGGCATCCGGGTTGACCAGTTTGATCTCTTCAATGAGCTGCGCCAGGTCCTCAATCGAATACAGGTCATGGTTGTTGGAAGGCGAAAGCAGCGGCACGTAGGGCGTGGTGTGGCGCGCTTCGGCCACCTGGACGGTGATCTTGTACCCCGGCAGCATTCCGCCTTCTCCGGGTTTCGCGCCCTGTCCGATTTTGATTTCGATCACACTGGCAGAGTTGAGGAACTGGGCATTGACCCCAAAACGCCCGGAGGCCACCTGCTGCCCGCGGTTGCGTTTATACAGCCCGATGATCCCCGGCAGTTCGCCGCCTTCGCCGTTGATGCACAGAATATCCAGAGTAGACGCGGCATGGGCGTAAGTGCGGAATGCCAGCTCGGATTGGGAACCGAAGGACATGGCTCCGATCACCAGCGGCATGCGGTGGTTTTTAATTTTCAGATCAACATCTTCAACGCTCACCTTGTGTTTTCCGGGTTTGAAACCCAAAAGGTGGCGCAGCGCGACCGGTTTCTCTGCGGAAAGGCGCTGGTAAGTGTCGCGCACTTCCTGATAGTCGATCTTCCCTCTGGCAAAATCGCCCACTTTTCTCCAATAGGAAGGATAAAAGTGGGCGGTCTTGGGTAGGGGCGATTCGAATGACTGCTGCTGGAGTTCCTCCGCGCGGGCAGAAGCCTGCTGGTCCAGGTCTTTCCAGGATAACCCGGCCTGATTGCCGCCGAAGAAGTTCGGGCTGTTCAGGCACTCGGCCAGTTCGGTGGATAAGCCGATCGAGCTGCAAACCCGGCCGTAACCGCGCAGCTCGTGGCAGCCCATGGTAGAGATAACCTTTTCCAGCCCGATATTGATCTGCCGCGCCAGGCGGTATTGTTTTTCGATCAGTTCTTCCGGATTCCCGGCGCTTGAGCCCTCGTCCGCCCCAATGCTGATCGCAAACATGGCGTAGGGGTTGACCGCATCCAGACCAAAGCCGCTCAGGAGCGCGATATCGTGCAGGTTGCGGATGCTGGCGCTGCGCAGGATCAGGCCCGTCCGGCGGCGCAGGTTAACCGAACTGTCGGCCTCCCGCAAAGCTTTATCCACCACAGAAGAAGCCAGATGCGGGTCCAGCCAGCCCAATCCCTGCCGGAAAGCCGGATGATCATCCAGTATCAGACACTGGATACCGGCCCGGGCCGCCTTAACGGCTTCCCGGCGCAGCCGCTCCAGCGCGGTTTCCACACTTTCCTTTTCCTGAATACCCAGGTTCAGGCAGGCCACCCGCCCCTGGAAGGATTCTACAAATTTTTCAATCGTCATGCTGCCGATGCGTCTGGCAACAGCCTCCCCCACTTCCGCGCCGCCCAGAGCGGGATGCCCGCCGGTCAGCAGGAGGGTGTCCAGGGTGATCAGGATATCCGCGGAATTCGGCGGCTCTCCGATCTCGGGCCGGGCGCCCACCAGAGTCTGTGTGGAAAACGCTTCCATTTCCCGCCCACGGTCGATGGCCGGGTTGGTCACCACGGCCACTTTTTCCTTGAAATAATCCGAAAGGTTGGTCCGGTTCGGGTCCAGCGCGGCCAGAGGGCCGTCGTATCCCAGGGAAGAGACCGGGTCTTTCCCGGTACGGATTACCTCCCGGATGTCGGCCACATGTTCCTGCCGCCACCCTGCGGCGGAGAGCAGGTTGCGGTCAATCGGGCGCACCTGGTCGGGGTCATCCCATGCGATCCGGCAGCCGGAGGATGAAACGGCCGGCCGCTCGCTGTCCGTTTTTTCGGGTAATCGGGGCTCCTCAAACACCGGAGAAGAGGTCTGATTCCACGCGGACCAATAACGGCGTGCCAGCTCGGGGGCTTCACGCTGGAAGGCCGTGCCCATCACATACTTTTTGATCTGAGCATCGTCAAAGACCTGAACGCCCTTCCCGCGGTTCACCCGCAGCCCCATTTTTTCACCCGGAGCCAGCGGTCGGGCGTCGCTCAACATATTTTCAAAGAAGATCGCGCCCCGTTCGGAGCTGAAGACGTGTTCTTTCTCGGTCTCAAAATACCACAGCGGGCGCAGACCCAGCGCGTCCACACTGGCCATGGCGATATCATCGTGGCGGGCAACGATCCCGGCCGGGCCCTGCGCGTAAGGCCCAAAGGCCTGGCGCAGGCGGGTGTAGACGGCCCGCAGTTCGGGGTCCATCTGGGCCACTTCCACCGGGGCGGGCGGGAAGATCATATCCAGCGCCTCAAACAGGTCCAACCCGTATTTCACAATCAGGGTATGCAGGGTGCGGTCGACATTCTGAGAATCCGACCCCAGGTAGGGCAGGTTCACCCCGATCTGGCGGGCCTCCTGGCAGAAGCGGTCAATGGTGTTGATCTCGCCGTTGTGCCCCAGGACGGCAAAGGGCTGGGCGCGCTCAAAGGTGGAGACCGTGTTGGTGGAATAACGCGCATGGCACAGCACCATACAGGTGTCATAGCTGCGGTCTTTCAAATCCGGATAATACCGCCCCAACGCTTCCACCGAGCCGCGCACTTTATAAACCACCGAAGTGTTGCTTAAGGAGGCAAAATGGACCCGGTACTGGTCTTCAATCCCTTCCTGGATGTTCAACAAACGGCGTTCGATATCCGGCGCTTCACTGTATCCGGCAATTTGCCAGAAAGTGGGGGCATCCTGAAGCGCACTGCGCCCCAGGACTTCAGGACGGACTTCAGGCCGGATTTCCATTAAAAGGTTGAGGTCCGCCTCCCGAAACCGGGCATTGATGTCTTCGCTGATCTCCGGATAAGACAGCGTATGCGGCACAAAGAGATGGCCCACCCAGAAGCCGGGGTGTGTTGCCAGCGACGAGCGCAGACCGGCATGGCTCAATTTCCTGGCCCACAGTTCGCGGGGAATATCGGTCTGTACCCCTGCGCCGTCCCCTTCTCCGTTAACAAACCCGGTGCGGTGTCCCATGCGCACCAGCGAATCCAGCGCCCGCTTGAGGGTGCCAAAGGTGCTCATCCCATGCTTCCGTGCGCTGAGATAAATGGCGCAGCCGTCTCGCTCCAATCCATAAGGAAATTCTTGAGGCAGATCGGTACGGATATTTTTATTTTTCATCGGTTTCTCCTTTTGGATATATGTACCAATACAAGATTGCCGAAAAGGAGCGGCAACTTTTTAAAAGTTAACTTCAACTGGTAATTCAATCGGCTGGAGGGCATCGGGGGAAGTAGGATCCAGATGCGAACCAAATGCAATTAACTCGGTTGTGTTTGGTTGAATGAGACTCGTCTATACAACCCGGGCGGGTGTAAAAATTTGTTTATTTTATCATACAAGTCAATGATTTTGGAATAGTTTTTTAAAATTTTGCTGCATGCCGCTCTGAAAAAATGGATTTCACGGGAAACAACATTATACAAAGCATCGAATTTATGCTGTACAAACAATATACTATACAAAGAGGTCTCGGACAGCCCGGGGCATATTTTGTTCGATTATTCCGGAGAGGTGTAAAGATGAGGTTCTTACGCTGGATGAATGGATTGGCATTTGCTGCCACACTGACGGTGAACGCGCTCGCCAATATTTTGCCGTTGAACGGCCAGAACACCGGTGAAATATCGGACCGCTATCCGGTGTTATTTACCCCGGCCGGATATGTGTTTTCCATCTGGGGACTGATCTACCTGCTGCTGGGAATTTACTCGGTCTACCAGCTTTTGCCTGGCCAGCGCAATGCGGGCTTTGTGAAGCGCATCGGCTGGTGGTTTGTGGCAAGCTCCGTGTTTAACATCACCTGGCTGTTCATGTGGCACTACAACCGGATCGTGCTCAGCGAGGTTGCCATGCTGGGGCTGCTGGTTTCCCTGCTGGCGATTTATCTCCGCCTGGGGATCGGGCGCCGCGTGGCGGATTCCCGGGAAAGGTGGCTGGTGCACCTGCCGTTCAGCATCTATCTGGGCTGGGTTTCTGTGGCAACCATCGCCAACACCGCCATATTGCTGTACGATCTGAACTGGAGCGGCTTTGGCATCGCGCCCGAAATCTGGACCGCGGTTGTGCTGGTAGTCGGCGGGCTGTTGGGCGTGTGGATGACCCTGGTCCGCAGGGAAATCGCCTATCCTCTGGTGATCATCTGGGCTTTCGTGGGTGTGGTCGTTCGCCGGATGGATACCCCCATCGTGGCGGTCACCGCGGGGCTCACCGCCCTGGTGGTGCTACTGGTGCTGGTGAGGAGTGTGCTGCGGAGAGGGCCGGCTCCGGTAATTCAAACCGTTTAGCCGCTATTCTCTTGAAATTCACTTCAATCAATCCGGTTTGATCCATTTCAGTTGAGCACGGTCATTAACCCAATTCAATACAAGGAATGCTTTCTGTTCTTCATCCCAACCAATAACCGAATCATTCCCATACTCTCTGAACTCGCCTGTTTCCCAATCCCAGATCAGGAAAGAGTATTCTCTGCTCTGTCCCAGAGTATATGAGAGAATCGCGGTAAAACGCTTGTCAAGGGAGGTCACAGAGGTGGAACCTCCATAATAATATCGATCGCCATATTTATCTGACAAAGATTCTTTCTTTTCTACTTTCCCGGTAGAAATGTTGTAAATGACATAATTGTCTTGATTTGAACCCGAGTCCACGAGAACCAGCCGTTCATTGTCCTTATCGGTTACACCAATTTTATAATTCCCCTGCAAGTCCCCCAGGCAGCGCGGTTTGTCCGGCTCATTTTCATAGAGTGCGATGATTTTCGAATAACCTGCGGATTCATCATCACTATAGAGGGATATAAATACAACACCATGCTCCGGATAGATCTGCATCACATACCCTTCGGGGAAGGATGCGATATCTTCCTCGCTCAGGGTATATTGATAGCTCTGAACCAGTTGTGCATCCATGTCAAACACTTGGATATCGAATATCTTCTTATCACCATATGGGCTGGTGAAGAGGGCAAATTCAGACCCATCCCACAGCCAGCTCATGTCCATACACTCACTGTGTGTGTTTATTGCGGTGTTCCGGGCAGATTTGACTTGTAAACGGCCGTCGGTTTCCTCCAGAATGTAGAATTGGTCGCGAAAGCAGCTCTTCTCAGGATTGTAAAGCTTCGGCGCATACAGAAACGCCCGATTGGGAGACCAGGAGAAATCATAGACATAAATATACTCATCTATTGGAGTCAACTCGTCAAACTGAAAGACCGTAAACGGGAAGGACAGGGATGCGATTGAATAAGTAGTTGCGATGTCAATCACAAACCACTTTCCGTTATGTGATAATGCGAAATTGTATTCGTAACCCGCTAGTTGTGGTTTATTGATCCACTGGTCGAACTGGTATTCCCTTGTTCTAAGTATTTGGGAATACTCGTCATTGCTGGCAAGAGTACCATTTATAATTTCCGGGGTTGTGGTACTTTCCTTTTGAGCAGTTGGCGTTGGGGTCTTCGTTGGAGCCGGGGGTTGCTGTAGGTGAAATTTTCACCGGTTGGGTTTCGGTGATTTCAAATGTAGATGTTGGAAGCACCGCTGTCCCATTGCTGCATCCAACAAGCAGTACGACAGCCAGCAGGAAAATAATGGTCCTCCGCATGGATTTCTCCTTTTTCATTACCATTGACATGCCCCCATGAGCAGTTGGGTGCGGTCGCTTTTGACCGCACCAGCCCTCAACTCGCCATCGACTGTTCGGACATAAAATTAACCCATTGATAAGTCATCATGACAAAAAAGCATGTCCCTGCCGGGGGGAATAACCGGCGGTGTTCAGGCATGAGAACATTATAGCCAGTTTACGCTTTGGGTGTGCTGCAGCGCCCTACCCGCTCACTACTTCAATCCATCCAACCGGAGGATGTAACGCGTTACCCCGCCCGGGATGAACAGCATATAATCTTCTGATGGTGAGATTTTAAATGAATAAGTTTCCGCTTTGGCGTCATACTCCTTCAACCGGCCAAATTCCACCAATTTCTCTATCTCTTCAGTTTTGATATTGTATTTGAGAATATCCCCATAGGTATCATTCTCATCTTGTTCTGGTTCTAAATCTGTAAAATAGAGGTATTGACCGTCCATTGACCACTGCACGCGAGGAAACCGACTTTCTATATCAAAAATTTTGACAACAAATGGCAACTGTTTCGCTTTCTGAAGAAAAGTGCTTACTCCCGCTTCTGGGTTCCTCGCCTTTTGACAGGTCTGAAAGAATTCCAGATAATCTTTCGTGTCGGTGATCAGTATGGGGGCGAATTCAGGGATTTTGCGATCTTGAGTTTTTAGTGAAAGATATTGGTTCCCAACAGGTGAAAACCAATACCCTCTAAAAGAGAAAGTAAAACAATCATCTATGTAGGTATACTGTTTCTTTTGGACATCAACAATAAATTTGGTGGTGTCATCAAATTCACAATTCACATATACTCGATTTTCATCCAACCAGATCAAATTTGCCGGCGGTATAAATCCACCGCAGGCACGCCAGAACCCTCCTTCTGAATCCAGAATGATCGTAGATTCCTGTTTTTCGTCATCCCACATCCAAACATCGTATTCTGTAATAAGCCTGGGTTGTTCAACACCCTTTACATACAAATACTTGTCTTTATCAGGAAACGCAAAGACCTCAAAAAGGTTCTCATTCCCTATTGCATCCAGGACTCGCTCAGGGACATTTTCAATATATTGGTCCGTATACCGCGAAAATTCTTTAACCCTTCCCACAAAATCCTTTTCTTGAAAACAAAACACAATCCCCTCTTGAGAATACCCGCCTATGTAGTATTCACCATTCGCCGTCCAGCCTTCATATTGTCTATAGATTTCCTCTGTTCCAGGTATTTGGAAATACTGGCCAATGCCGACAAGAGTACATTTTGTAATTTCCGGGGTCGTGGTACTTTCCTTTTGAGCAGTTGGCGTTGGAGTCTTCGTTGGTGCCGGGGTTTTTACCGGTGAGGTTTTCACCGGTTGGGTTTCGGTGATTTCAAATGTAGATGTTGGAAGCGCCGCTGTCCCATTGCTGCATCCAACAAGCAGTACGACAGCCAGCAGGAAAATGATGATCCTCCGCATGGATTTCTCCTTTTTCATTACCATTGACATGCCCCCATGAGCAGTTGGGTAGGTTGGGTTGAGCGCACCTTGCGAAACCCAACATTTCTCCGTTTTCCATAAAAATATTTCCCATCCGCACGCACCGGCAACGCGCCGCCACACGGTGAGGAAGCATGTCCCTCCTGAGATGAATAACCGGCGGTGTTCAAGCATGAAGACATTATAGCTAGTTTACGCTTTGGGTGGGCTGTCAGTGAGCCCTACTCGCTTGCTGAAGAACATCAGTATAATGAGGACATGAAGCCACTGCGGATAGCACATCGAGGCGACACGCAAAATTACCCCGAGAACTCTATTGAAGCTTTTCAATCCGCATTTGATCTTGGTGCGGACGGAATTGAGTTTGACATTCAATGCCACGAAAATGGGGAAATTGTTGTCGTCCATAATTACACACATGATCCACATCAGGATTATCCATCACTGGAAAAAGTTTTGCACACTTTCTCTCCAAAAGGAAGACTGGAGATTGAGATAAAAGCTCTGGAAGAGGAATGTGTTCTTAAGGCAGCAAGAATAATTCATCGAATCCAACCGCAGGATTTTGAAATAACTTCTAATGAAATTCCTTTAATACCCGTTATTCGCAAGTATTTTCCTGATGCTTTGGTTGGATTAATTTTCAATACTTGTCTCCTGGAAAAATGGATGCCTGTTTCCCATATCCATCGATTACTTCTTGGATATATGAAGCTAACGGGGGCAAATGTCTTACACCTGGGGCTTGGATATTATTCAAAAGAACTCGTAGTTCTTATGCATGAAAATGGTTATCGTACTCATACACATTTAGGAAAAGAAAACATTAAAGAATATCAGCGAGTGAAAAGTCTTGGTATTGATCAGTGTTCATTGGACGACTTGTCAATTTTAAGATTAGAAAAGTAGGTTGGGTTGAGCGCACTTTGCGAAACCCAACATTTCGCCGTTTCCCATAAAGATATTTCCCTCCACAGTGGGCAACGTACCGGCAGCATACTAAAAGCGCAGATTCGTTATAATATTTTATATCCAAATACCCGATGGGGTTAATGAGAGGGAAAATTGAAAGCATGAAAAAAAAGTCGTTGGTGCTGATAATTGCTGCGTTGTTAATTGTGGTCATTATTGAGACCACTCTCTTGTTGGGGAAGGCAAAGTCGAGCCTCCCTTCAGAGATTGAGCCGGATAGTACGCCCATCGTGGAAGTTATTGTTCAAAGCGATGAACCAATCGTAGAAGCTACCGTTCAAAGTGATGAACAACCCACGGAGACTGCTGTTCAGAGTGATGAACTGATCGCGGAAACTGCCGTTCAAAGTAACGAACCGATCCCGGAAGTCACCGTTCAAAGTACTGATTACCCTGTGCAGAAAACCATCCCTGGAGGCACAATCGTTTTTGCTTCAAAGGTTGAGAAATCCGAATCCCATACTGAATACTACGTCATGAATGGAGACGGGAACCGGATTTCTTCTGTAGGGTATTACACTGGGTCTACAGCCTGGTCGCCGGACAACACAAAACTGGCCGTTGGTTGTGAAAATATCGACCAATTGTGCATATTGGATATGACGAATGTGAGCAATACCAGAAGCTTTCCCATGGTCATCCATGTCTATAGACCTGAAGTCATTGAAAAGATCGATTTGCCGGCGGAATGTGTTGAAAATCTTATCGTCCCCTTTGGAGTCCCATCGATCAGTTGGTCGAGAGATGGAAAAAGCCTTGCCGTAGTGTGTCGGATCTCCCCTTATTCCGATAGGCATAATGGAAAAGTATGTCTGTTGGATTTGGCTGGCAATCACCATGAGTGTTGGCCGGACGAGGTGGGCGCGCAGGTTCACAAGCTGGCTTATTCACCCGTGGAAGATATTTTTGCTGCCGTCATTGGAGGAAGAATATACCTGGCGGATATGCAAGGTAACGTCATCAAAGAACTGGCGATTGGGATAAACCCGGCCTGGTCACCGGACGGTATGTACATTGCTTTTTCAACATTTAAAGACGGTGGGCCGACAAATGGAATTGCTATCATGGATAGGGATGGCAATAACCAGCACTGGCTGTATGTTCAGCCGGATGCTGGTGAATGGGAAGAGTTTATTAATTTAATGGGACAACAATTTGATGGAAGGAATGGTGGAAGAATCAGTTGGTCGCCGGATGGGCGCTACATTGTCTTTTCAGGGAACTATTTGGGCTATTCAAATTTCATTTTCCGGGCGGATAGAATGACAGGAGAAATTATCATCCTTGCTGATAATCAACTTTATGATTACGTCGGTGATCCCAATTGGGGAGCCTTAGAGATAGAGTAATCAAGCCGGGTAGATTCAAAAAAGCTTCGTTGACAGCTTTTTAATTTAGAGGTATCCTATCGTCTATATCAATTTCATTAAAGCACAGGAGGAATTCAACGTGACAAAAACTCTGGACGATTTAATGGCTGCTTTCGCAGGTGAATCTCAGGCCAATCGAAAATACCTGGCATTTGCCGAACAGGCAGAAAAAGAAGGTTTCTCTCAGGTAGCAAAGTTATTCCGGGCTGCCGCTGCTGCCGAGACCGTGCACGCGCACAATCATCTGCGCGCCATGGAAGGCATTAAGACCACCGCCGAAAACCTTCAGGAAGCCATTAACGGAGAGAACTACGAAGCCGTGAGCATGTACCCCGATTTTATCAAAGACGCTGAAGCCGAGGGAGAGAATAAGCGCGCACTGCGCAGTTTCAAGTTTGCCCTGCAGGTGGAACAAGAGCACGAGGCACTTTACCAGGAAGCATTGAATAACCTGGAAGCAGAGCAGGATGAAGAATACGACTATTACGTCTGTCCGGTGTGCGGTTCAACCCACCCCCGCCAGGCCCCCGAAAAATGTCCCGTCTGCGGTTTATCCGGCCAGAAATTTCTCAAGGTCGATTAAATCCTGAATCAAGCAGCATCTCTCGCCCCCGGTTTTTTACCCGGGGGCGTTTTTTATCCGGCCATTTTTAAAACCGGTCGGCCTTACGGGGATGAAAATAGCTCAGCCCTTTTCGGGAACGTCTTCCGGCGCCAGATTTTCAAGGAAATAATCCCGGATGCGCTCCTCCATAAACACCCGGTCTTCCAGCTTGCGGGGCAAATGTCTTTCGTCCGGGAAGAGCATCAGATCATACGGTTTCCGCTCCCGAATAAGGGCATTGATCAACCGGGCGGTGTGGCGGAAATGGACGTTTTCATCCACCAGCCCGTGAATTAACAGCAGCTTGCCCTCCATCTGCCCGGCGGAATAGATCAGACTGCTCTCACGGTAACCTTCCGGGTTGGATTGGGGCGTCCCCATGTAGCGCTCGATGTAGTGCGTGTCATAACCATCCCAGGCGGCAACCGGCGCACCCGCCACAGCCACCTTAAAGGTCTCCGGGGCACGCATCAGGCACATGGCCGCCATAAAACCGCCATAACTCCACCCGTAGATGCCCACCCGTTCCGGGTCCGCCAGCCCCTGGCGGACCAGCCATTTGATCCCTTCAACCTGGTCCCGGACTTCAAAATCTCCTATGCGGTTCTTGATGAACCCTTCAAAATTGAGCCCGCGCCGGGCGCTGCCGCGGTTATCCAGCACGAACACCAAAAAGCCCAGGCCGGACAGATACTGCGCCCGCATAGAGGAAGTCATCCGCCAGGAATTCGAAACCATCTGGTTGTGCGGCCCGCCATACACACTGACAACAACCGGGAACGGCCCGCTGCCGTAGCGCTGCGGCGGCCGGTATACGGCACCATACAGCTCAATTTCATCCTGATTTTCAAACCGGATCAGCTCCGGCGGAGCCAGCTTGAATTGGGCGATCCGGGAGTCAGCCCCGGTAAAAACTTCGCAGAGGACCGCGCCATCCGCCAGAGAGCGCAGGGAAACCCGGGGAGGTGTATCCACCGACTGGAAGGTATCCACAAACCGCGTCAGGCTGCGGTCCACAACCACCGCATGGGTCCCCGGCTGGTTGGTGATCCGGCGGGGTTCTTCCCCTTCAAAAGACACCGCGTACAGATGGCACTCCAGCGGGCCGTCCTTCGTCCCCGTGAAGTAAACCACCTGGTTGTGTTCATCAACCCCGGCGATGGACTCCACCATCCATTCCCCCTGTGTGAGCGGCCGGATGAGCTGCCCCTGGTTGTCGTAGAGATACAGATGGCAGAACCCGGTCCGTTCGGATGCCCAGATGAAGCCCCCGCCCCGTTCCCAGCCAACCCGTTTAAGCGGCCTGAACAGGTCGTGCAGGTTGATCCACACGCTGCTGGTCTCGGTGAGCAGCACCCGGCGGCTGCCGGTGTCCGGCTCAAAACGCACCAGTTTCAAGTCGGTCTGTTCCCGGTTTTCCAATTGAGCTGTCAGCCCCCCGTCCGGCAGCCAGTTCACCCGCGCCAGATAGAGGTCTTCATCCTCTCCCAGAGGCATCCAGATGACATCGCCTCCGGTTACCGGCACCACGCCCAGACGGACGCGGGCGTTGGCATGCCCGGCAAAGGGATAGCGGTGATCTTCCTGAGCGGTTTCGCCCACTTCGTCCTTTCCCGGATGGAGAATGCGGTAAACCGGGATGTGGGTTTCATCCACTTCGGTAAAGGCGATGAAAGAGCTGTCCGTCGACCACCAGTAACCGTGCTCCCGCCCCATTTCCTCCTGGGCAATGTATTCGGCCAGTCCGTGGGTTTTACCGGTGCCCCTCGCGCCGGAAGTGAGCTGGCGCGGCTTTCCGCCCTCAGCCGGGACCACGTACAGCTCCGCGTCCCGGACATAAGCCACCCACCGGCCATCCGGAGAGAATTGCGCATCCTGCAAGGGGCCATCCTCGCCGCGCACCAGTTCCCGCAGTTCACCGTCCAGGCCGTCCTGGATGTACAGGCCGTCCCCGAGCGGGATCAAAATCCGCTCCGTGCGCCTGGCCCAGGCGTACTGGGTCACCCCCAGGCCGCGCTGGCGCGTGCGCTCGCGGCGCAGCTTTTCCTGCAAAGAGAGCTTCTCTTCGGTCGCCCCCAGATCCTGCGCGTCGACCACCACCCGGGACCGGCAGGTCTCGGGGTCAAAAGCATACAACTGCTGCGTCAGGCTGCCTTCGGCGCTGAAAAGGTAGGTCAGCCAGCGGTTATCGGGGCTGAACGCGAACTTTTCGGGAACCGCCGTCCCCGGCAGCGGATAGGCGGCAACCGCTTCGATGGGGATATCAGACCGGGCAATCCGCTCTCTAAATGTTTCTTTCTGTTCTGGTTTCATTCTGACTTCCTTAGTTTCTCAACAACGATCAATAAGATTGAAGCGATATGTTTTCCTGTGACAACCATTAAACGGCCGCATTATGATTTCGTGGTCACAGATTGCTGACCATCGATTTCCTTCAGGATACGCGCCAGGCTGTGAATCGCAGAGACTCGCTGCACTGTACGCTGTGCGATCTCTTCCAAAAAATCGGCATCCCGGGTAAAACGGGCCGTCTCGTCCGGGACACCCTGGTAATAAACGGCCAGTTTTTCCAACAATTCCCCCGCGCGCGGTACGGTGGCCTGATCGCCCGGTTCTCCCGCCCCCATGCGGCTCAACTGGGCGGTCAGGCTTTCAACCAGGCGCTGCCAGTCCTGAAGGCGCAGCCCCGCTTTGCTTTTAAAGCCGCTGCGGGCCATAGGCCGGATGAAAACCGGGAGCTGGTTGAATTCCGAACTGGTTTCATCCAGAATGGCTTGAAGCTGCCGGCTGAGGGCCAACGCCCGGGAGGCCTTTTCAGCAGAGTCAAGTTCAATTGATTCTGCCTCTGCGTGGTCTTCCGGTTGAACTTCCCCGGGGACTTCCGGAGCGACCTCCGGCACCTTTATCTGAAGCAATCCGGCTCTCTCCAGGATTTCATAGCCGTTGACAACTTCGCCGTGGAATTCACCCGCGCAGTTTACCACCAGATACGCTGCCGCTGCGGCCGCGTGCGCCGCGGGCATCAGACCTTCATAGGCCGGATGGAGCGAAACGTGCAGGAAGGCTTCGACCGTCATACCCAAAAGAGGCGCCAGCCGTTCGGCCACACCGCGGATGCCGGGCGTATCCACCATACCGGGGGCAAATGCCACCACGTGGACTCCCTCTCCACCCACTTCGGCGGCCAGAGACTGGCTGAACCCGGACAGTCCCTGCTTGGTGGCGATGTAAGCGGACAACCCCGGCATCGCATCCGTGGAGATCATATTGAGGATGGTGCCGTGCTTCCGGTCGATCATATCCGGGAGGAACGCCTTGCAGGTCAGGAACGCGCCGCGCAGGTTTACGGCCACAACCTGGTCCCATGTGGTGAGGTCCATCTCCACCACCCGCGCTACCGGGCAGCGGATCGCGTTGTTGATGAGGAGATCCACCGTGCCCAGGTCTTTGTGGACCGCTTCGGCCAGATGGGCCACATCCTCTTCCCGAGAGACATCCGTCCGGACAAATATTGCCGTGCCGCCGGCATCCCGAATCTGTTTCACGGTATCCTGGCCGGATGCAGCGAGCTCCGCAACGGCCACTCTGGCCCCCAGGCTTGCCAGCGCAGCAGCGGTCTCCCTGCCAATCCCCTGTCCGCCGCCCGTAATTAAAGCCACCTGCCCGGCCAGCATCCCGGGCTGTAATCCAATGCAGTCAAGAAGATTTTCTTGAGAAATCGTCATTTTTCCTTAACCCTGTCCGGTCATCCGGACACCCAAAATCTGCCGTAAAGACAGCATTTACTCTCTCCCGGTTGTCCTCACGGCAGAGAAAAAGCAGTACTTTTTAGATAAACGATGCGTGGAGTTTTCCCTTCAAGCGATCTTTTCGATACAATCCGTCGGGACCCATCCCGGTTCGCCCTGCATGTTCAAGCACCAGGTCCAATGGGTCAAAACCTGGATGACCAGCAGTTCGTCTCCGGACCTCACGGTAAGTTCTTTGCCGTCATAGTCCTTACAAAGCACCGCGCCTTCCTCACGGCGCAGGAGGTAGCGCTCGGGCACCCAACCGGTATTTCCATTCTGGTCTTCGCACCACAACCAGCCCGGCCATTTCTCTTCCCGCCGGTGGATCTGCACCCAATCGCCGGCTTGCAGCACAAGGGGCTTCTGCACAGCGGACTGGTAATCCGCCACCACCCGGGACCGCCAGCCCTCGTCAAAATCTAAAATTTTCCTGCTCAACACGACCTCCGCCAATAAGAACTTTCCCTGCCGTCACGGCAGCCATAATCTTAAAGTCTGGGCCTCCGTGCCCACGCCAACCGCGATCTTCCCGTTGCGCAGCACGGCCGCTCCCAGGTTTGTGGTAATTTTTCCGCCGGCCGGAACACTCCAGATCATCTCGGCACCCGCAGCCGTGTGCTGTACCGCCGCCAGTTCAGTCCGATCCGGGGTCATCAGGAGTACTTCCCGGCGACCATCGCCGTCAAAATCCCCTCCCGCGGCCTGGTCAAGGTTGCGGGAACTCAGCACATGCGAAGTATACCCCTCCAACTGTGCGACCCGCCTTAATTCATTCCCCTCCATCCGGAAGAACTCCACAACCGGCTCCAGGTGAGGCGTGAGGACGTCCACCAGCTCCATTTCACCCTCCGGGCCAAAGGGACCGGCCGCGATGAGGTGCCGCCAGCGGCTGCCCTGTCCAACGCCCGGGCTGGCCGCAAGCTGTTCTCCGGATTCCGCGTAAACCACCAGCCGCGCTCCCTGATGGTCATCGCTCACCGTCACAAGGATCTCACGGGTTCCATCCCCATCCAGGTCGGTCCAGAGGGGCGCCACCCCTTCCACCACGGCGGGTGAGTCTATTGTAATACTGCGGAGAACCTGTGGAACCGGGTCGGTCCTGACCAGTTGGATGCTGCCCGCTTCCAGGGTATCCCCCAGGGCGCCGTGCGGGTAGCGGTCGGTCGCATCTCCCAGGAGGAGGATCCGGTCCTGTTCATCCACCAGCAGCCGTGCGTCCGGCAGCGCGTTAATCGCTTCCTTCCATTCGTGATAGCCGTCGTCCACCACCAGGTCACCGTTTTCTTCCAGATAGGCCAGCCGCATGGTGCCGGTCAGAAGAACGGCAGGGGACAGTGTCGAAGCGGTCTCCGAAGGCGGCACGGCCAGGGCAGGCTGGTCCGCGACAGCGTACAGCAGCGGCGGCATTCCGGCGGGCATTGCATCGGGGAAGACTTCTGCCGGTTCCACCCGGTCCGCCGCAAACACATGGTAAGCCTGCGCGTGTCCGTCTTCAAAGACAGCCACCCACAGCGAACCCTCTTTTGCCGGGACTGCCGCCACCCATACCGGGGTGTCCTCCAGGGGGAGATCGATCCACTGCGCCGATGGCACGGCCCCCGCACCGGAGACCAGACGGTTGCCGTCCGCGCGCTGGCCGGCATAGCCCAAAAACAGTTCGCCCGAGAGTCCCTCATCCGGCCCTGCCGGGGATAGAGTGCCCTCCGGCGCGCCGCCGGGCGTGGATTCTGCCGCGGTTGGGGGCACAGTCGCCGTTGGCGGAACAGCCGAAGTTTCAGGGCGGCAGCCTGCCAGCAGTGCACAGCATGCTCCCAGCAGAATCATTTCTGTCCAACGCAATTTGGCTGCCATCTCCTCTCCTTTTCTACGATCAACAGGCCTTCAGCGGATTGCTCCGCCGCCCTATTCCCGCAGCTTGCCCGACTGCCGCAGCGCCTCAATGATCCGCGGATCTGAACGGAGGTCCACCCCAGCGAACAGTTTCGGGGATTCGGGGTAGCCCAGTTGGATGCGAAGGGGGCGGTCCTCTGTGCCCAGGGGCTGCTCAATCACCACACCATCATAACTGAGTGAAGAATACAGCACCCAGAACGCGCCGCCGTAAATCCGTTCCGGTCCCACGCAGACCACAAAGGCAGGCCCTCCGGATACCGGGACCTCCAGATCCGCAACCCGTTGAAAGGCTTCTTCGGTCAATTCCATTTCATGTGTGGCCGGGTCGTACCAGACAAGGTCCTTTTCCGAAAGAAACGGCGATTCTTCAAGCGGGAGATTCTCCAGATCGCCCTTTACCAGAAGGTCAAGCGGAGCTTCCTCTGCTAAAAGGTAAACATTAAAACGCTCCCGGGCAGGACTGCACGCGCCCCCCAAAAAGGCCAGAGCTACAAATACCCAAAAGATTTTAAGGTGTTTCATCATTCACCTCTGTATTTATCCGGATATTTCATCATTATACAGGGAAGTTTTCAAATTCTGTACATTAATCGTGGCAAAATCATCTGTCCCACATCAGGAGCAGACTGCCTCACTCGTTTAAAACACCAGCAGCCGGACCAATGGGGCGGCTGCTGTGAACGATCCGTAAAGAGAGTCCTGATTACTCCAGAGCTGCTCGCTCCTGCACAATCACTTCCTGCTTAAATTCCTCAAAGCCCGGCAGTTCAATCCGTACCCGGTCCCCTATCTCGGGGGAAACTCTCAGCTCCGAAAGAGGCACCGAGAATCCACAGGTCGCTGTCGGGGTTCCCGGGTTCCAGGGCAAATCCTCTCCCGAATAACAGTTATAGTCCTGTCCGCCAAGTTCCGCCTGAAACAGGGTCTCCTCGGCACCATTTTCGGGGATCAAATAACCCGCTGCCAGGATGTTGCCCATAAAAAACTTTTCTTCTCCTAAAACCACTTCCCCGTTCTGGTCTGTGAGGTCGAAAAACACCAGCAAGTTATTCTCACTCTTTGCCATAATCACATCCTGAACGCAGGCACCATACTGGCAGTTTTTTACCGGGGCCACTTCTTCAGTGGGTTGCTCCACCGGAGCCGGTGAGGTTTCCTGTGTTTCCGGCACCGGACTTGCCTGTGGTCCACAGGCAGAGAGCAGCAGTACGATCAATAATCCAAGCAATCCAATTTTTTTCATTCCCACAAGGGCACCTTCCCAATCCTAATTTTTCAGGTCTGATGCGCCTGAAGCCTCCCCATTATACTCCGAAGTTCATCCCACCCAACGGCCGGTGCGCACTCCACGGCAGCAGCGCGAACACGGTCAATCTCCCAGACAGGTACCGACGCTGCGGGCACTTTCCAGCCAGGGATGGCCCATCGGGATCGTTTTTCGCTTCCCGGCGACCTCTTCCAACGGGACCGGTTCCATACCATCCCCCCGGGCCGCCACCATGACCCCGTAACGGCCTTCATGCAGCAGCCGGGTGCAGGCCGTTCCCAAACGGGTCGCCAGCAGCCGGTCCGCGGCCGAGGGTGCGCCGCCGCGCTGCAGGTACCCCAGAATGGTCACCCTGGATTCCAGCCCGGTCAGTTTTTCCAGGTTTTGGGTCAGTGCCAGCGTGCTGTTGGACCGCTCTTCTTCCAGCCTGACGAGTTCTCCGGAAAGTTTTTCGCGTTTGTCTTCATCTTCCTCTTTCCGCAGCTTTTCCTCAACCGCGTTCTTTTTCGCAGCCAGTTCCACAGGCATCGCGCCTTCCGAAACGGCTACGATGCTGAAACGCTTTCCGCCCCGGCTGCGCTGCAAGATCGCGTCGGCAATTTCATTTACATTGTAAGGAATTTCAGGGATCAAAATGACATCCGCGCCGCCGGCCACTCCGGAACCCAGCGCCAGCCATCCGGTATTATGCCCCATAATTTCCACCACTACAATGCGGTGGTGGCTGTGTGCCGTACTGTGCAGCCGGTCAATGGCTTCGGTGGCGATTCCCAGCGCGGTATCAAAACCGAATGTCACATCGGTCATGGCGACATCATTATCAATGGTTTTGGGCAGGGTGATGATATTCATGCCCCGGTTCTTGAGGCGCAGCGCGCTTTTCTGAGTCCCGCCGCCTCCCAGACAAACCAGAGCGTCCAGATGGTAGCGTTCATAGGTATCCATCATGGCGTCGGTCATATCCAGATATTTTCCGCCGACCGGCATTTTATGTGGTTTATCACGGCTGGTCCCCAGGATGGTACCGCCTCGTGTGAGAATCCCGGAAAGCGACTTTTCGTCCAGCCGGATGGTGCGGTTCTGCATCAGGCCGCGGAAACCATCCAGAAACCCCACAAACTGCATATCATACAGACCCAGCCCGGCTTTTCCAATTCCCCGCAAAGCGGCATTCAGCCCCGGGCTGTCTCCGCCCGCCGTGAGTACGCCTACATATTTTGCACCCATTCTGCACACTCCTTACTACCCCTGTCGTCGAACATTTTTAATAAGACTTTACCAATTTCCGGCAGATACACCCGGAAACCGGAGGTCTTAAACACAGCCCGGGCACGCCCCGTGCAGTTTCCACTTTTTATTCCCTAAAAATCGGCTTTATGAGCGAGAGCTTTTGCGGCCCTCAAAGAACTCCACCAGCCCGCTCCACAACATCAGGAACGCCACGCCTTCGTCCAGGTTTCCAACAAACGGCAGGTTGTCCGGGAGCAGCTCAAAAACACCCAGGGTCGGGTTCAGGATATAGATCAGGCCGATCAGCGCCAGAATATACACTGCCCAGACCGGGACGCCCTGTTGGGAAAGGGGCGTTGTCATCCATCCTGCTTTCCGGATCGCTTTATTGGGCTCTTCACCATGCTCATTCATATCGTTCCTCCATCATTAAACAGCACCTTTCGCACCGCTCAAAACTCAACTTCGTACAGATCGTAATGCGTCGCCTGCATCCCCATGGAGCGGTAAGTCTGCTGTGCCGAGTGGTTCTGGCGGTCCACATACAGACGCAGCCCGCAAACTTCCGATTGCTGCCGGGCCAGGCTCTCTGCGTAGCGGTAGAGGCGCTTAAAGACGCCCTGCCGCCGGTATTCCGGCAGGACATAAACACTTTGAATCCACCAGAAAAGCCCGTTGCGCCAGTCGCTCCATTCGGAAGTGATCATCAGGGTTCCGGCCACCTCGCCTTCAATTTCTGCCAGAATATAAAACCCGTATTCGGGATGGCTGATCAAATTCTCCACACCGGCTTTCACCACCGGCTGGAACAGTTCCCTGTTCTCTGTTTCCCACGCCATCGTCGTGTTGAAATATGCCAGAATCTCGGCATCCGCTTTTTTTGCTTTTCGAATTTGAATGCGTTCACTCATCAAAAATAAAACCTCCTTCACACCTTTAAATCATCAATTTGTCGCCCGTTCACAACGAACGGACACATCTGGTATTCTGCGTTTGAAACCGTGCATTTCGATTAATTCTACCAAAGAGCACTGGAAAAAATGATCTGCCGGATAAAAAACAGCCTCCGGAACCTCTCCGGAAGCTGGCAAGATGGATTTTCTATTAAAACACAAGCCCGTTTTGAAAGCAATCAACTCACCTCTTGGGCCGCGGCGGCCTGTGCTTCAAAGGCCATATCATAGCGGGCCGTAAGCTCCTGCAGAATGGCGATCCTGCGGCAGGAAATATACGAAGGGATCAAACCGCGCTGAGTGATGGTCTCGGTAAACACAATGCCCAGGCGTTCATCTTCTCCCAATGGGGTAATGGTTTTAATCTGCCCCGAAAGCCGCATCGAGCCGTTGGGAAGGTGCAGGGTAAACTTGACCCGGTCATACTTTTTGAAAAACTTTTCTCGGAGCTCAGCCGAAAGGCGCATACCCACACCTGTCAGAGAGACGTCGTGCAGTTGGGCTATGACCGTCTCCACGGGGCCTTCCACATCCACCAGGGTTGGTTCGGCGGGTTCCACCCGGATATTCATCCGGTTCCCAAACCTTGCATCCGGCAGGTCCCAATTTCCCAGTTTCCCAATTCCTTCCAGAATATCAAAGGAAAGCACCGAGCAGGCCACCGCCCCCAGCGGTTCGCCCACCAGCAGCCAGGTGGTATCTTCCCATTCCAGACAGACCGAGCAAGGCGGTTCAATTTTCAGGACGGCAACATCCCCTTCAAGGTTCTGGACCTGCGCACTGCTGGATACCGGGAGGCCTTTATAGAAATTCAGAATTTCGACCTTCTGTTCCCGCCCCATAATTTGCTTCAAATCCGAAATCAAATGGGTCTTATTTACCATCTTTATCCTTTCAGATCCATCGAAAGAACGCACTTTCAATCCATTCCGGCATACCGGACTCTCAAAGTGTGCCGGTTGCTATTTGGGATTTCTCCCGTTGTTTTTTGTGTTCAAAATCATAGCGGATCTTCAAAATTTGAAGAATTGCTTCCTGCCGTTGGGCAATATAAGTGGTGATGAAGGGATGATTCTGTTCTTCATCAAACCGGATCCCCAGACGGTAAAAATCTTCGCCCCGGCTGACATTTTGAATCACGCCGGGAACCACCACTTTGCCTTGAGGCAGCCGGAGGGAGACTTCTACCGCTTCCCCTTCGCTGAACACTTGCTGCGGCCCCAGAGCCGGGATTCGGACCCCAATCCCTTTGGTAGAGATATCCGCCAGATATTCAATCATTCGGCGATCTTCGTTCTCAACGGCCACTTCAATATGAGAGCGAGGCTCCACCCGGGCCACCGTCCGGCGGTCAAAGCCCGTATTTTCCGGCTTAAAACCACTCAGCACAACCCTGCCTGCAAGCAAATCAAAAGATTCAACCACCGCGCGCCCTATAACGCCGGTCCCTTCCAGCAGGAGCCAGGTTTCACCCTCCCAGCTCAGACAAATCGAATAGGGCGGCTCCATTTGCAGCACAGCTTTTTCCGCAGAGATGGATTTCAGCCATGCATCAACTTTAATCGGCACACCCTTATAGAAATTCAGCAGGATAATTTTTTCCTGCTGATTCAATTTTTGGGAAAGATTCTCAACAATCTGCCCCCCGTTGACCATATTCCTCACCATTTATCCTGATTTTAGGCTGCGATGCATCTATAGAATAGCCGGCCGGACCACCGGTTACTTCATTTATATTGTAGCACAAAGCCGCCCCAACTCAACGGTTGCGACTTAACAGTCACTTGACAGTGTAATCAACAAATCCCACCGCTTACCGGCGTGAAGTCTCCTGCAGTGCCTCTTCCTCGCTCCGGTCGGTTGCGGGCGGCGGCGCTGGCGAGAGGGAAGCAATTTCCTGCCACATCCCGGGCGTCATCTCAATTTCCAGCGATTTCAGCGAACCGGAAAGCTGGCTGAGGTTGCGCGCGCCAATGATGGGGGCCGTGACGGCCGGGTGGTTGGCTGTCCAGGAAACCGCCAGCGCAGTTGGCTCAAATCCTCGCTCCAGGGCATATTGCGAAAACCGCTCCGCCACTTCATACATCCAGAGCTCACCGTATCGAATTTGATAACGCTTGCTTTCAAGCAGGCGCCCCTGCTCCGGCCTGCGGTCAACCCCGTATTTTCCGGTCAGCAGCCCCCCGCCCAGCGGGCTGTAGGAGATTACGCCCAGCTGCTCCGCCGCCGCCATGGGCAAAATTTCCACTTCAGCCTGCCGTTTCACCAGGTTATACATCGGCTGGATGCAGACGAACGGCGACCAGCCCGCGCGAGCCGAGATACCCAGCGCTTTCTCCACCTGCCAGGCGGCAAAATTGCTGGCCGCGGGGTAAAGGATCTTGCCCTGCCGGACCAGATCATCCAGCGCGCGCAGGGTCTCTTCCAGAGGGGTGCCGTCATCGAAATGATGAATGAAATAAACATCAATGGTTTCCGTGTTCAACCGCCGCAGGCTGGCTTCCACCGCCTGCTGGATGTGCCGCCGGGATGCGCCGCGGGCGTTGATGTCTTCTCCCGCCGGGAAATAAACTTTGCTGGTCACCACCACTTCATCCCGGCAATCCGCAATCAGCTTCCCCAGGATCTCCTCCGAGCGCCCGCCCTGATAAATATTCGCGCAGTCAAAGCAATTGATACCCAGCTCCCGGCAGCGGTGAAACATCTCTGCCGAGGTTTGTTCATCCGCGTCCTCTCCAAACGACATGGTCCCAAGCACCAGAGAAGAGATTTTTACGCCGGTCTTTCCAAGATATCTGTATTCCATTTCAACCACTCCCTCCAATAACAGGTTCCAACTAGGGGCATAAATAGATGTGCCAATCCGTCAGGCGGGATTCAATCTCCCCCCGTTTGCATTTCCACATCCTGCCCATCCAATCGACCACCCAACGCCCGTCGTCATCGTGCATTTCGATCCGGATTTTCCTCGCCGCGATCGAATCATCCGGGCAGTCATCGCTGACGAAGATCAGGATCACGCTGCCGGCATTGGATGGCAAAAAATACACCTTCTTACTCTTGCAGCCGGGTTCTGTGGGAGGCCAGGCTTCCAACCGCGTGGCAATTTCCAGCGGGTCGTTTCCCCATTCAAAATTCTCCAGGCGTGAAAGTTCCATGGATTGGAAAAAATCATTATACTGGCTCAGGTCCATTACCTGATAAGCTTCCCGGTCCTCTTCCTGCGGGAAGAGCAGCACCGAGGCATCATAAGGGAACAAAATGGCATTGGTGGGCAGGGGTGCAACCGGGATGGGGGCCGCTGTGGGTGTTTCCGTGGCTTTCCGCAGGAATCCAAAAGCGGACTGGCAGCCCGCCAGTAAAGCTGCCGCGCCCGCCAGCAGTACGAAAACACGCCACCGCCGTCCCATATGATGTCTCATCCCGCTCCCGGAAAACATCCTTAATCTGCCCGGTACTTTGACTCTCCCACCACGGAAAGGGCTTCCCCAAAATAGAAGCGGTGATAATCCTTTCGCGTGTAATGGTGGTCGATTCCCGGATCCAGGAAATGCTCCGGGAGCAAGTCCTGCCAGTGGATCTTACGGCAGGCAATCACCAGCTCCGCTTCGGCGAAGGCAGGTGCTGCCACGCCTTCCACGGCAGCCGGAGTCAGACCGGCTTCTTTAATTTTATCGCCATCCCGCCCGGATTTTGTCCCCAGAATTTGCAGGGCCTTCCGGTATTCTTCCGGGAAAACACACACCGTAAAGGTATCGTACTGCTCCATGAACTCAAATGTAAAACGCGGAGGACGCACAACCACCTGAACCACCGGCCTGTGCCACATCGTGCCCAGAAAACCCCACGAAACCGTCATGGTATTGAAATGCTTCTTTTCAAAATCGCCGCTGGTTACCAGCATCCACTGCTTGTCAAATATGCTGAAAGGATTGGTCTTCAATTGTTCAAAAGGGATTAATGCTCTTGTCATGCGGATCTCCTGATAAATGTGTTGGGATTAACGATTATTCAAAACGGATGGAGGCTTCACGATTCGTTTTCCAGAAGGATTTCCGTCTGAAAATACCGTTCCTGAAAGGCGGTCAGCTCCTGAATGCGCTCTCTGCTCAATCGCTCGCCCATTGGCGAGACGACCAGTTTATCCTCATTGTCATCCAGGCGCAGGATGACTGCAATACACCGGCCGGAAGTTTCCTGCAGCGGGCCCTGCACGCCGAGGACGTATACATCCTGTTCCTCGCCGTCCGGCGCGCTGATGCCGGGCACATAACCGTAGTTCACGAGGTAGAGGAATCCATGTTCCGGATGCCGGGAACCCATTGGCCGGTCTATTACGACTTGCACCTGCTTTCCCAGAAATCTTCCGGCTGTCTGTCTTCGATCATTCTCCATTTCAGCCTCTGTCAGAACAGGGAAAGCTGGGGGGAATCCTGCTGCTCATACGGCAGGTCGGGCGGCAGGCCGGGCTGGCTGGCTGCCTGAACCGCCAGCCGGTCGCAGCGTTCGTTTTCTTTATGCCCGGCATGCCCCTTCACCCAGGTAAAACTCACCCGGTGCTGGGCGCACAGGTCCAACAACTGCTCCCAGAGATCGGGATTCAACGCCTTTTCCCGTTTGTTCTTTTTCCACTGGTTGGCACGCCAGCGCTGCGCCCAACCCTGGTTAATTCCATCGGCAACATATTTTGAATCGGTCATCACCGCCACTTCACCGGGAGTTTTCAGGGCTTTCAGGCCCTCAATCACCGCCATCAGCTCCATCCGGTTGTTGGTCGTCCGGCGGTAGCCGCCGGAAAGTTC
The DNA here is from genome assembly GCA_018433975.1 of Ornatilinea sp. Taxonomy (GTDB): domain Bacteria; phylum Chloroflexota; class Anaerolineae; order Anaerolineales; family Anaerolineaceae; genus SM3-B121. Next base: position 45,899 of record JAHDQE010000067.1, read on the forward strand.
CTTGCGGTGAGCCCCCTGAATCATCACCACGCCGTAGCCGCCAGGTCCCGGGTTGCCGATACTGCTGCCGTCGGTATACATCAAAATTTTCGGTAGGTTTTTTACCATTAACCTCTCAATTCTTTTCGCTCAATAATTCCTATCCAATAATCAACTCATCCAGACTCCGTTTGGGAACATGGTGCTTTCCGTCTGCGTCGCGCCAGTATTTTATCTCGCCATCCGGCTTCACCGCTTCAATGACCACCTGCTCAACCGGCCTTCCCAAAGCGATCACCAGCAGAATCTGATACCGTTCCGGGATTTTCAGCACCTCACGCAGCCTGTCCCGCTGGATGGAGCCGATCATACACCCGCCGTATCCCGCCTCAACCGCCCCCAGCAGGATGCTCTGGGCAGCAATGCCCGTATCCCTGTCGAAGGATTTGCCAATCTCGGTATCCCCCAACAGGATAATATAGGCCGCCGGACGTTCGCCGGGCTCGGGGCCCTTCCAATTCTTGAGATAACCCGCCCAAGCCAGGCAGTCAAAAATCGCTGCATTGCGTTCCGCCTGGTTGGAAAGCAAAAACTTAAGCGGTTGAATATTCGCTCCCGAAGCGGATAACCGGGCCAGATCCACCCAGGCCCGAAGCTGTTGTTCACCGATGGAGGTACTTTCCTCAAAGCGGCGGTAGCTTCTGTTTTGAGCAATCAGGTCTTTCAACATCCTAAACACCCTCCCGATTTAGCTTACGGATTTCATAACGATCCAACGTCCTCTTATTGTAACCAATTTAATCCCATACCCACGGGAATTGTCCGGAGGCTTACCCTTTAAACACCGGCTCTTCCAACCCGCGCACTCCGGGCCGGATGCGCAGCAGATCACCCGCAAAGGGCTGTTTCTCATGACCGCCTTCCGGAATCCAGGCCCGCGAGGAGGTGATATACAGTTCATCCAGTTTTTCCCCGCCAAACATCACACTCGAAGGGAACTGGACGGGAACGGGTACCTCCCGGTCCAGCGCTCCGTCAGGGGTGTAGCGGCAGATCTTCCAGGCGTCCCAGCGGGCGCTCCAGATATATCCTTCAGCGTCCACCGTCAGGCCGTCCGGTTCGCCCTCATTCTCCGGCGTCCGGACCAGAACCCGTTTATTCGAAATGCTTCCGCTCTCCGGGTCAAAGTCATAGGCATTGATGCAGCGCCGTGCGGAATCGGTGAAATACATCGTGCGGTTGTCCGGGCTCCAGCCGGTCCCGTTGGATATGGTGACCCCGGTCTCCAGGGTATGCACGCTCAGGTCGGGGTCCAGACGGTAAAGGCTGCTGGTCTCTCCGTATTCCGTGGTCATGGTGCCCGCCCAGAACCGCCCCTGACGGTCCACCGCGCCGTCGTTGAAGCGTGCCTTTGGCTTGCCCTCTTCCAGTCCAATGATTTTTTCCAGCCGTTCAAACTCCGGGTCAAGAAAGGCAAAATGCTTTTCGGTAGTCGCCACCCATCCGCCTCCGGCACGCAGGCCAATGCAGGTCACCATCTCGCCGGGGTCAAAGGCTTTCGTTTCCCGGGTGGTGGGGATCAATTTCCAGATCTTTCCGCCAAACATATCCAACCAGTACAGAGCTCCCGCTGCGGGGCTCCACAGCGGCCCTTCGCCGTGCATATTGTGGCACGAAACCACGTGTTCGATTTCACTCATTCTATGTCCTCTGTTCCTTTCCATCCTCTTCAGAGGGCGCAGCCGGTCTGCTGTGCCTCCAAATCCGTACCTGTTTATTTTACAATCAAACGCGAAGTTAATCCGTTAAATCAAAACCATCACCCAACAAACTCGGGTGATGGCAGTCATCCAATGAAGATTTACCGGATCGATAAAGAGACAGCAGACGTTTGGAAAACGATCAACGATGCGGCCAGGGGTTCCACGGCGATGGCCGGTGGGGTCTGGGGTAGTGCCAGCCGGGGTTCGCATCCGTAGGCTGTGGGTCCTGTGGGGAATCGGTAGGTTCTTGAGGAGGCTCCGGCGTATCGGCGGGAGGCGCTGAAGTAGGCGGAACCGCAGTAGGCGCCGCGGGAGGCGGTGAAGTCGGGGGAATTGCGGTAGGCTGTGCAGTGGGCGGTATTGCGGTAGGCGCTGCGGGCGGCACCTGTGTGGCAGTGGGTTGTGGTGTTTTCGGCAAAGAGGTCGGCACGTTAGAAGGGGTCTGTGAAGCGGCCGGAGGTCTGGAGGTCTTCGTAGGCAGAGAAGTTGGCGTATACGAAGGCACCGTCGTGGCGGTACTGATCGGGTTATGGGGTTTCGGCAGGTCCTGTTCTGTAGCTGTAGCAGTGGCCGTTGCCATGACCGTTGCCGTCGGGTATACCGTCGGGACGGTCGGACTGGTCGTTTCGGTATAGATCGCCGTAGCCGTTGCTTCCCGGGTCGGGCGCGTGGTCGGTTGATTCGTGGGCTGGCGGAGCGTCGGCTCGCTGGTCGGCGGCTGGAAGGTGGGCACCGGGGTCTTCAGGCTTTCCCGGATCTTCTCAATCTGCTCTTCGGCACTGCCTGACTCCGCCCCCTCCTGAACCACCTGTTCTACCAGATCCATTGAAACCGCGGGGATGACATAATCCCGCAGGTCTGCGCTGTAATCCGCCTCAAACTGGGAATGGACGGAGATGGGCATCTGTCCCAGACTGATGGCCTGGGCCCGGGTCGGGTCCAGCAAGAACCAGCCTAAAACAGCCAGCCCAAACGCCAGAATCAGTACAATAAAATTCCGCCAGGGCAGTGGCTCACGGAAAAAATGAAGGATGGAGGTTCTCTTTCGAATGACTTTGCCCATATAAATTTGATGCACACCTTACCATTTTGGCAGTCAATGCCCTATTACAGCGATCAGGGTATCCGGCAGTTACGCAGTAGATCCGGGAGTCGAGCTCCTGTGGTTGAGAGGACTTGATCCGGCTTAACTTATTCACTTTGAGTACGCGTTGAAAGTGGGATGTAGCAGCCTTATCGGCCGCGGTCCCAATCATCTTAGCATGAAACAGGGGAAGAGACGAGTAATTTTTAGCGTTAAAAGCCGGTTTGTAAGGGAATTGTTAGGTTATAGTAATGAAATAATATGTATTTCGTTCCGGTAAACATTTTGCCCCCTGATAAATTACCACGCGTGAATAAAGTGGATTTTATGGCCGGGCAGGTTTTGTCTTCTTGATCTTCACCGGGTTGGTGGGATTCACTTTTTTGTCCGGTTTGGGGGTGCTGACCGTTTTGGGAGCCTTCGTGGGTTTTTGCAAAACCGGCCCGGCCTGGGTAGGACGCACGGGCAGGTGGCCAACCGATGTTGGGGTGGCTTCCGGCAGCAGTATTTCGGAGGGTGTTGAGGTCGGCAGCACAACAATCAACGCACTGGTGGGTTCCGGAGACGGCCGAGGCGTTGCCGTTGCAGCCGGAAGAGTCTTTTTGGGTTTACTTTCCTCTTCGCTTTCAGATTCGTCGGACGTTGCAGTGTTCTGGATCACCACCGCAGACGCGGGGAGATTTCCCGTGGGCGGATCGTACTCGGAATTGCCGGATGAAGCCGCAGAATCCCGGATGACCTCGTCAATCAGATCCAGAGAAATGGCCGGGACCAGATAATTGTTAGAGTCAACCGTATAGTCCGCAGCATAGGCCGAATGCATTGCGACCGGAATAGCCCCGGGCGCTTTCGCCATCACCCGGATGGGGTTGAACATCACCCAGCTCAACAGCAGCATGCCTGCCAGCGTGATCAGCACAGCAAACAAACGCCAGAAAGAAGATGTTGCCCGAGAACTGAAAAATAACTGAAAGACGTTCATTCTTTACCCACCCAAATTTTAATTTATGTATTTTAAATCTAACACATTACTAACCAATCTTCCAACCTTTAACACCCGCCTTGCAAGATTGTAAAGTTCAAAAATGAAAAACGCTCCGGAGATCATCCGGAGCGCATATGGATTCAAGTTGAAACCAGCCGGTAGACAATAGGCTGGGTAGAGGGCGAAGCCCAAAACCCGCCAAAACCGGACAGGTAAACGTAAAAAATTAGCGGGAAGCCACACAGGGCCAACACCCTTCTCGCAACAACAGGGGCAGCTTACAACCATTCCAATTCCTCGTGTCTTTGCGAGCGGACGCAGTGAGCGAAGCAATCTCCAACCAGCAAAAACGCGGGCCAATGCTTTCCCTGCGCATACCCCCCCGAACCAGCGATGGTGCAGCCAGTAGCAACCGTAGGCTGGGTAGAGGGCGAAGCCTGAAACCCACCAAAACCGGACAGGCAGAACGCAAAAAAATTAGCAGGAGACTACACAGGACCGACACCCTTCTCGCAGCAACAGGGGCAGCTTATAACAATTCCCTTCCCTCGTGTCTTTGCGAGCGAACGCAGTGAGCGAAGCAATCTCCAACCAGCAAAAACGCAGGCCAATGCTTTTCCTGTGCGTATTACCCCGAACCAGTTATGGGGCAAAAAGAGCCAAAGTAAAGGCGTATGAATTCAAGTTAAATTATTGGTTTTGGCGCGCTGCCCAGTACACCTTTGCGTCTTACTAAGAACACCTATATTAACGTCCAAAAAGCGATCTGCCGGGCTGGCTTCATTTCTGTTAATTTATTCAATTTAATTTATAATGTGAAGAAGCAATCTGCTCATCGCGGAGTAGACACCACACAGGATACGGAAAGCATTTATGGATAAACTGGAAAGCATTGGGTATAGTGAATGGTTCCAAAGTCAAGCGGACATAGATCAAATTGCTGCTCATGAAGTCGCGCGCGTCGTTTCAGTGCACAAAGACAGCTATGCCGTAACAAAAGGTCATGGCGAAGTATTTGCCGAGTTGTCGGGGAATTTGTACTATACGGCAAATTCTTCTTCAGACCTGCCAACAACCGGAGACTGGGTTTATGCTGATTTTTATGATGACGACTCTCACGCAATCATCCATGGAGTGTTACCCAGAAAAACGTTATTAAAAAGAAAAACATCCGGAAAGTTAGTAGAATTTCAGCTGATCGCGGCAAATATTGACGTTGCCTTCATTATTCAATCCCTGGATTACAATCTGAATCTGAGAAGATTAGAGCGCTATCTGGTGATGGTAAACGAAAGCGGGATCACCCCGGTGATACTGCTGAGCAAGTACGATCTGATATCTCCGGATAAGGTTGAGGAGATAAAGGAAAATATTTTAAGGATCGCTCCTCAAACGACTGTTTGGGCTTTTAGCAATGTGAGTGGGGAAAATATTGATACGATTAAAAGTGCTTTACTGCCTGGGCATACTTACTGTTTGCTGGGCTCATCTGGCGTTGGGAAAACCACTCTTTTAAACAGTATCCTGGGCAGCGAACAATTTGAAACGCAAGCTGTGAGCAGCAAAAAATACAGCAAAGGCAGGCACACCACGACAAGCCGGGAACTAATCCAGCTAGAGAATGGAGCGCTGCTGATAGACACCCCCGGGATGAGAGAACTCGGCAACATGTCTGTTGATACGGGTCTTGATGAAACATTTTCTGAAATAGCAGAGCTGGTCCAACACTGTAAGTTTGCGAATTGCACGCATACCATAGAAAAAGGTTGCGCGATATTAGCAGCAATAGAAGCAGGTGAATTGGATAAAAAACGTTACAAAAACTATCTGAAAATGAAAAAAGAATCAGCGTTTAACGAAATGTCTTATTCCGAGAAAAGGAAAAAGGATAAAGATTTTGGAAAGATGGTTAAATCAACCCTGAAAAACAAAAATAACCGGTAGTACCAAACAAGCGTTTACGCAAGCGTTAGGACCCATTAATAAAAACTCGGCGTCTTAATCGCTTGATTTCCAAGTTCCATCGCTTATGTCCCCAGCACAAACCAACTGACAGGTTGGGTAGAGGGCAAAGCCCGAAACTCAACAACTACAAGCTATAAGCGCGAGAAGAGACAGGCACCGACCCCACGGGGTTCTGAATACCCTCTGTACTGGCAGCCTTTTGTAAAACATTTTATTCCCTCGTGTCTTTGCGAGCGAACGCAGTGAGCGAAGCAATCTCCAACCAGCAAAAACGCGGGCCAATGCTTTCCCTGTGCGTACCCAATCAAACTGACCGGTAAGCTGAGTAGAGAGCAAAGCCCGAAAACCAATAACTACAAGCTATAAGCGCGAGAAGAGACAAACACCGACCCCATAGGATTCCGAATATACTCTGTCCTGGCGGCTTCTTGTGAAATATTCCATTCCCTCGTGTCTTTGCGAGCGAACGCAGTGAGCGAAGCAATCTCCAACCAGCAAAAACGCGGGCCAATGCTTTCCCTGCGCGTACCCAATCAAACTAACCGGTAAGCTGGGTAGAGGGTAAGACCCAAAATCCAACAACTACAAGCTATAAATATGAGAAAAGACTAGCACCGAACCCATAGGGTTCTAAATATCCCCCGTATTCCACCGGTACTACAGCATGATCCCCGGGCCGTCCACACGCATTGGCTGGCGCAGCCGGTAGATCTGGACCTGTTCGGCTTTCCCCTTCACCGCCCGCTGCCCCAACGGATTGATATTGAACTCGCTGCGGGAATCTCCCAGAGCTTCCAGGGTGGACTGGCTGATCACGATCCCGCTGCCGGAGAAGAACTGTCGGGTGAGCGCTTCCAGGCGCTGGGTGGTGTTGACCGTGTCGCCGATGATCGTATAATGCAGGCGGTCGGAGCTACCCAGGCCGCCGGCCATCACCAGCCCGGTATTGATCCCGATCCCGGACATCATCAGCGGCAGACCTTCCTCCGTGCGTTTCTGGTTGAAGTTTTCAATCGCTTCCAGCATATCTAGCCCGGCCTGGCAGGCTGCCATCGCGCTCTCCTGCGGAGAGAGCAGGCTGGGTAAAATGCCAAAGAAAGCCAGGATGGCATCCCCATCAAACTTGTTGACCACACCGCCGTACGCGGTGATGATCGGCACCAGCTTTCCATAATAGGCATTCAGCCATTCGAACACCAGAGCAGGGTCCATCTTCTCGGAGAGCGTGGTGAAATCGCGGATATCCGCCATCAGCACGGTTGCCACAGCTTCTTGACCCGCCAACCGCAGATCGCCGGAGGAAAAAGTTTGCCGGAGCTGCTCGCGCACTTCCGGAGACACCGTCCGCCCCAGCAGGTCGCGATAGATCACCCCTTCCTGAAGCCCCGCCACCATAAAATTGAAAGAACTCGCCAGAGCGCTGAGCTCATCATCCCCACCTGTATCCAGTTTGACTTCCAGATTGCCCTGCGCCACCTGATGTGAAGCATCCAGCAAACGCTGCAAAGGATTGGTGATCATACGTGCCAGATAGACCCCCACGGATACCACCAGCAGGATTCCCACCGCAACCAGGACAAAGATTTGAATGCGGGTAAACTGGCTGGTGCGGACCAGGAAAGACTGCGCCAGCGCCACACCCAGCAGACCCACATCACTGCCGCCGCGGACTTCCCACGGTCCCAACAGCTCGGTGTAATCCACGCTTTCGCGGGCCAGGTTGCGGGTCAAACTGCTTTGTGCCTGGCCGGTAAGGACCTCCTCGACCTGAGAATCCAGCAGCGGAAATCCCTGGTCGGTGGCATACAGGGTAGAAGCCAGTGGGCGGCCATTCAGATCATAGAGGGTGGTTTCCGCCAGTGTCTCCTGTTTCATCTCGCGCGCCAGGGTACTCAAATGACGGCCAACCAACAGCACCCCCACCACCTGATTCTGCTCGTCGTAAATAGGGCCGGAGATATAGAAAACATCTCCCCAATCCGACTGCACCAGACCGGCGTATTTATCCCCGCGCTCATCCGATTGTCCCTGCAGGACATTCTGAACAAAATCCAATGATTTGAAATGCACTTCCCCCGCAGAAAACGCATAATCCGCCGGCCCGCCCCCTGCCACACTGCGCATCGAGAGCAGGCTGACGCCGTCCGCGTCCAGCACCTCCACCACTTCTTCACCGGCATTGACCGCCAGCGGCAGCACCAGCGTGCGCAGCGTCTCGGTTTCTCCGGCTTGCACCGCTTCCGGGATCCCCTGAGAGTTAACCACCAGACGCAGTGTGGAGAGCATGTTGTTTTCCTGGCGCACCATCCAATCCGCACTTCTGACGCCGGTTTCCACCAGCTGGTTCAGATACCTTTCCTGAACCGACTCCAGCACCACCTGGCTGACAATATAAGCCCCTGCCAGAGCAAAGATCAGCGCCAGAATCAGATACGGCAGTGTGATCTTGACCCGCACCGGCATGCTGACGCGCGGCAGCGGTTGGATCGGGCGTCCTGGTTTGACCTCGCCGCGTGCTTCCGCAATTTCTCTCTCGGCGAAATTTGCCAACGCGCGGTCAAGCCACTGTTTGTTAAACGGCTGGCGGATAAACACGGCAAACCCGTGTTCGCGGGCCAGCATTTCCCGGTGCAGGTCCGGGAACTTATGGGTGATGACAATCTTACATTGGGGGTATTTGTGTTGGGCGCGCTGCAGAAAACCAATCCATTCATTGGCCGGGAAGTTAATATCCACCAGCATGAACTGGAATTCCAGTTCGTTTAATAAAGTCTCGGCCTGACCAAGATCCCAGGCTTTCCAGATCTCATCGCCTCGCCCGTTAAAATAACGGGTGAGCTCCTGCGCGGCTTTCGTTTCGGTTTGGACCAATAAGACCCGCTGCGCCATAATATCAGGATCACCTTCGTAAAGAAATCACATCAAATATTCACGCAAGGTGCGGCTGCGTGTGGGATGGCGGAGTTTGCGAAGCGCCTTGGCTTCAATCTGGCGGATGCGCTCGCGGGTCACATTGAAGTAGCGGCTGACTTCCTCTAAAGTGTGATCTTTCCCATCAATCAGGCCAAAGCGCAGCTCCAGCACCTGCCGCTCGCGCTCCGAAAGCGCCGCCAGGGCCGTCTGTACCTGTTCGCGAAGCATTTCCCGCGCGGCGGCGTCCATCGGCTCCAGCGCGTCATCATCTTCAATGAAATCGCCTAGAGAGCTGCTGTCCTCATCGCCCACGGGACGCTCTAAAGAGATCGGTTCTTCCGCGGACTGCAAGACCCGCTGCACCTTGGCGGTTGCCCAGGTCAGGCGGCGCTGCAGTTCGGGTTCCAGTTCCTGTTTTGCTTTTTGTGCTTTCCGGATGGCGGCCACATCCTCTTCCGAGAGGAAATCCGCTTCCAGGGCCAGTTCCTCTACGGACGGCTCCCGGCCATATTTCTGCACCAGCGTCCGCTGGACGCGCAGCAGGCGGGTGATCGCCTCAAACAGATGCACCGGGATGCGGATGGTGCGGGCCTGCTCGGCGATATACCGGCTGATCGACTGGCGGATCCACCAGGTGGCATAGGTGCTGAACTTGAAGCCTCGGGTCGGGTCAAACTTGGTGACCGCGCGCAGCAGCCCCAGATTGCCTTCCTGGATCAGATCGAGGAACGAGATTCCCCGGCCCAGATAGCGCTTGGCAATGCTGACCACCAGGCGCAGGTTGGCGCGGATCAGGCTCTGGTTGGCCTCTTCCGACCGCCACTCAATCCCCGGAATTTCGTCTGCCAGCACGCTGTCCGAAGGGAGGTTTTTCTCAAAGAAATCCATACCCGGCAGGTCGTTATATTCACGGAGGTATTCTAACAATTTTGCCGCGGTTTCTTCCGGCAAAAGATACAGGCCCAGATAAACACTGAAAATCTGGCGCACCAGGCCATCCCAAACCGCGTCTTTGCCCCACATGCCGTTATCCAGAAAAGTACGCAGATAAGAAGGGTCATCCGACTGCCAGGTCACGCGCAAATACTGTGCCTCGGTGAGCACCAGACCCAAATCCGGCGGGGTGCCCTGTTCCAGGCGCTTTAAATCCTGCTTCAGACGTCCCCAGGAGGTGTGGATATCTTCCGCGACCACCATGAACAATGCCGAATAATGTCCCGGCTTGCCCTGAGCAGGCGTGGTGTGCTTGGAAAGGGACCGGATAATACGCTCCGCCTCGATGCGGGCCGCGAGACGGAACTCGCTTTCAGCATCGAGCAGATCAATCAGACCAATCTCTTTCAAATAAAGCCGCACGGGATCTTCTGAAAGCTCCATGGCAATGACTGGATTTTCCAGAATTTCCATCGGATTTTCGACACTGGTTTCAACGGTATCGACATCCTCCTCAGACCATTCTTCTGATTCGTCCTGCTCTGCCTTTTTTATGGGTTTTGTAGTTTTCTTTGTTCTGGAGGTAGGCTTTCGGGTACGCCGTGCGGGTTTACCGCTGGCATCGGCCGGAGTTGACGAACTGATTTCTTCCATTTCGTCAGAAAGGGGAAGGTCTTTGGAATCACTTTCAGAAATTTTCTTCTTTCTAGGCATAATTTAAATATACCATCACAGTCTTTATTAATCCAGCAGAGTAATCATATTGTTTAACTCCGATTTGTCGGGAATTTTAAAAAAGGAGTTTAACCGGTCTCCGCCGGTCTCTATCTTCGTCCCATTCATCGTATGCCGTATAGAAAGCGCACTGCAGAATGAGACAGCTCTTCCAGAGTAAACTTGAAGGATCAGCCAGAAGATTTACGGATTGCAATTCAGCGTGAAAACCGCTTTCGGGAAGTATTGGTGGTTGGGCTCATTCACATACAGCCGGATCCAATAATTATTGTAGGTATTTCCCGCTCCGCCAAATTGCCAGGTGGTGCTGACCGTTTTGGTGCCCGCCTCGTCGAACTCCAGTGACTTTTCTGCGCTGGACCCGCCATCGCTGCGTTCCCAATGATAAGTAACTTTTCCTTCTCCTGTCACCTTAATGTCCGCCTCAAAAGTAAACTCATGCGGGCAGGCTCCGGTAAAAGTCTTCTGGTCCACCAGCGTGGTGGCCGAAATTACTGCAAAGATGGGTGAATCAACGACAATTTCCACATAGAAAGACTTATCTGCCTGAGCGCCAATTCCAAAGACGGCGCCGGAAGCATTGCGCAGCCGCCAGTTGCCGCGGTAGGTATCCGCTTTGGAAGGCGCAGTGAGATTGACCGAAAGATCAACGGTTTCCCCCGGCGCGACGGTCTCCGGCATCGACACCGAAACCGGACCGTTCATCGCATTGCCGTCGGAAAAAACCAGTGCATAGCTGGTGGACCAGGTACAGGTCCCGTCATTTTTCAAACGCCAGGTCTTTTTAAAATCTTCTCCCGGTTCAAATTCGGTCCCATCCGGCACGGTAACATCGGTTACAAACACGGCCTTATCGCAGATTTTTTCACTCGAGGACGAGGGGGTGGATGAGGGTGCGGTGGATTGGGGCGTTTCGGTTGGGGGTGCCTCGGTCGGCGACGCGGCGGTTTCACCGGCCTCGGGAGTGGCCGACTCTTCACGCTGGTTGGCAAAAGCTTCCACCGTCAGCGCGGCGGCCGTTTGAATCGCGTTGGGCCCTTCCGGTTGAATGGGCTCTGTCTCTTTACGCGGCAGGTTGCAGGCCGAAAGCGCAAGAAGCATGGTCAGGGCAATCAGGGTGAAAGTAGTGGACTTGTTCATTATCTCTCTTCCTCATTCGTGGTTGGAAACCCAATCGATTTTTCTTCATTCTACGTGATATTCAGCAGGGATTCAACTTAAAACACAGCCTGTATTACGGATATATTTTAACAGCTTCTATTATAAATCCCGGTTTAATGCTTTGGAGCCATTTATAAAAGACCTGGCTGTCCGGTGCATATTTAAAGTATATACACATCGCAGCAAAAACTGCCGGGAACAGTAATGTTCAAAGACACAAGAAAATTGTTTTGAGGAGGAAAATCGATTGGGGTATTTAAAGGATTTGGGGAAGGCAAAGTCCTGGAGGAACTTCTTTTGCCTTCCCCGACCCTAAATTCAAACCACTAAATAAGGAGCCCTAAACTTGTTCACACATGTCTATGTACAAGTACTTTGTCATTATAGCAAATTTAAATAAAATGTCAAGAGGTATTCTACAAAAAAAGGGAAGAAAAACCAAAAATGGTTCTCAAAAGCCCCTCCTGCCCGAACCCTGCAGGATAAAAAAAACCATTCCAGGTTTGTGACCTGAAAAAACACATGCCAAAATCCCGCTTTCGTCCCAAAGCCGGTCTTCTTTCACGGCAATTCTCTGCTACAATAATCGGATACGGGAAAACACATCGGGTAAAAAAAGAGAAGAAGGCACTCACCAATGGATTTTCTATGGACACCATGGCGGATGGACTATATTATGAGCGATAAATCTTCTGCAGGATGCGTATTCTGCAACGCATCCCAACAAGACAACGATAACGAAATGCTGATTGTAGCACGGGGTACCCACAACTTTGTGATTCTGAACCGCTTCCCTTATAACAGCGGCCATCTGATGATCGTCCCTTACCGCCACCAGTCCTCCCTGGAAGCCCTCAGCCCGGAAACCCGGGTGGAAATGATCGAAATGGCTTCGCAGGCCGAACACATCCTCAATCAGGTCTACCGTCCCCAGGGCTTCAATATGGGGATCAACCTCGGGAAATCCGCCGGAGCCGGGATCGATACGCACATCCACTTTCACATCGTCCCGCGGTGGGAAGGCGACGCCAATTTTATGTCCACCTTAGGACAAACGCGGGTCCTCCCGGAAGAACTTCCCCGGTCTTACCAGCGGATCAAGGCCGCCTGGGACGGTGCTGAAAAATAGCATGGATAAGCAGATAACCTGCTAAAAAAGTTCTCAAACCATCCCCCACTTTCACTGTATTTAACGCATTGCGTATATATTTATCCACAGCTTCAACACTTTATCCACAGTTTTTGACACTTTATCCACAGTTTTATTAAAAAACTCTGAAAAAGTGTCCCATTTCCCGCTTGCGCTGTTCTTTCATTAATTAGAGTCCCGCCCCAACATTCTTTGTAATTTTTAAGATTTTCTCCCAATATTTTTCTTGGCAGATTCCGCCTTCCCTTATTACCGGCGGCGCCCTTCTATCCGGAAAACTTCTCAACAGGCCTTGTGGAGAAAACCCCTCTTTTTCCACAGAAACGGGCCGTCTTATCCACAGATTTGCGGCATTTTATCCCGGCTTCTCCACCATTTCAGGTTCTAAAACAGATTCTCTCCACAGGATTTCCCAAATCTGCGCATTCCTCTCCACAAAAAGTCCCCCATTCTCCGAAATTTCTCCACAAAAATTTCCGTGCTTTTCCCAATTTTCTCCACCCTTTCAGAGAGTTTATCCACAGTTTTTGGCGGGTTATCCACAACTCGTGAAGTCTCGGCTCTACAAAAATTAATCCTGGGGTTCAAGATATTGTGTGCCCGGGAGATGTGGATAAAATTTTCTCCGATCTTCCCGTCCCCTTAATTTCACCTATCGCCGACGAAACCAAACCGGACAACACGCTTCCGATCTCCTGCACCGGAAAACTTTCGACCTCGCCCTGAAAACCTCCCTTCATCACAAACTTCACCTCATGATCCGCGTACCCCTGAATACAAAGAGGCCGCCTTTTCAGGCGGCCTCGATAGAAGCATCTAATGAATAAGGTTACTGTCCCAACAACTCCTCAAGGACCTCACGGGCCAGTTTGGGGGCCGCCTTGCCGCGCATCTTGCGCATCACCTGGCCTACAAACCAGCCGATCAGGCCCTGTTTGCCGCCGCGGTAGGCTTCCACTTCGCCCGGGTTTTCGGCAATCACTTCCGCGCAGACCGCCCGGATCGCCGAATCGTCACTGACCTGCGCCAGGCCTTCCGCTTCCACGATCTTTCCGGGGGCGGTTCCGCTCTCCTCCACTTTCTTGAGCAGCTTCTTGGCGGTAGCGTTGTTGATCGTGTTCGCGTCCACCAGCTTGAGGATTTCCGCCAGGTTTACCGGCGTAAGCTGGAGCTCGTCGGCGGTCTTCCCGCTTTCATTCAGCATCCGCATCACATCATTCATCAGCCAGTTCGAGACACTTTTAGGATCACCGCCGTAAGCCTGAACAGCAGCTTCAAAGTAATCCGAAAGGCTGCGCTCGCTGGTGAGCACTTCGGCATCATAATCCGGGAGCTGGTAATCCGTCGTAAAACGCTCGCGGCGGGCCAGCGGAAGTTCCGGAAAACCTGCCAGGATTTCGGCTTTCCAGGCCTCATCCAGATGTACCGGCAGCAAATCCGGTTCGCGGAAGTAGCGGTAGTCGGCCTCGGTCTCTTTGGAACGCATCTTCCGCAGTTCCCCTTTATCCGCGTCCCAGTCCAATGTCCAGGGCTTAATCTCGTTGCCCGCTTCAACTTCGCGGATCTGCCGTTCCAACTCTGTTTGCAGCGCGGTGCGCACGGCCTCAATCGAGTTTACGTTTTTGATCTCGGTTTTGGTGTTGAGCACCTCCGACCCTTTGACACGGATGGAAATATTGCCGTCACACCGCAGATGTCCCTTTTCCATATCCCCTTCAGAGATACCCAGCCAACGAATCAACTGGCGCAGCCGGGTCAGGTATTCCGCGGCCTCTTCGGGGGTGCGTAAGTCGGGCCGGGTGACCATTTCAACCAGCGGCACGCCGCACCGGTTGAAATCGATCAGCCGCCGGGCGCGTTCGTTTTTGGTTTTTCCGGCATCCTCTTCCATGTGCATCTTCTCGATGCCCACCCGGCGGGTGTAACCTTCCGGCATCGGCAGGTCTAAATAACCGCCCACGCCGATCGGCTGGTCAAACTGGGTGATCTGGAATCCTTTAGGGAGGTCGGGGTAAAAGTAATTCTTGCGGTCAAAATGCGATATTTCCCGCACTTCGGAGTGCATGGCCGTGGCCAGCAGGACCGCTTTTTCCACCACATGCCGGTTCAGCACCGGCAGCACGCCGGGCAAACCGGAACATACCGGGCAGATATTGGTGTTGGGCGGTTCCCCCCACGAGTCCGCTTTGCAGGAACAAAAAATCTTGGTAGTAGTATTGAGCTGGATATGGGTCTCAAGACCGATTACGGCTTCATATTCTGTCATACAAATCTCTCATCCTCGAATGGGTTTTGTCAACGACTATGAGATATTATAAACCACCCGGGAAAGAAAAAGTGCTGAACAGACGCATTTCAACAGCGCTTACCGGTTGGCAAACACGGCAGTGAAGTAGCCGCCGTAAGTGCTGTCCGGGGTAAAGGCATAACCGATACCCACTTCTTCAAAGTCCTCGTGGAGCATAACTTCCTGGTGCCCGGCGCTTTTCATCCAGGCTTTAAAAGCCTCCTGCGCGCAGTTATAAGGCCCGCTCCCGGCGTAGATATTTTCTCCGGCGGATAAATAAGGATACCCTCCCGCATCAATCCGGGTAAAAGAATTGGAGCCGTCGGAACCAATGTGGTTGAAATAATTCTGGCAGGCCATATCCTGGCTGTGCCTGCGGGCAATCTCGACCAACCGGGGCTCAAAAACAAGCTCGTTCAACCCCTGGCTGACGCGCTCCTGGTTGATCAGGTTCAGCAGGATTTCTTCAAAGGCGTCGTTGCCTTCCACATCACGACCGGGGACTGCCGCTTCCGTGGGGAAATCCACCGGGTCGGCAGCCAGGACCTCGGCTCCGGGGTCCTGAGTGGACTCCGGGGTGTTGGGGGCCAGAGACTTTTCCGCGGAAAACACCTGAGTGTCTTCCGGCGCGGGGATAGTTGCTCCGGCAGCATCCTCCGCCGGTTCCGCGGTGAATTCCTGTTCACCGGCCTCAAGCGGCTGGCCGGGGGGAGGGGGAGCCGTTTCTCCGGATGGACTGCCGGCGGCGTCCGGCAAAAATGGAGTGACGGATAACTCCGGGGACTGATGTGTGGGGGTTTCCAGGGGGGGCGCGGAAACCTCGTCAATCATCGTCGGGGCATTACAGGCAGCCCCGATCAGAAAAACCATTAATAAAAGGGGGAAAGTGGCCTTTCGGATCGCTTTCATATCTTCTTCTCTTCTCATCCTCTTAATCTTAACCGGTCAGGTCGTCCATCCGACAAAGGCAATGCAGGACCGGGGCGTCGGTCTCATGCTGCCAACCGGTATAAGTTTATGGTACACAATTGAAGTCGCGTTGGGCGGCTTCGATGAATTTTTGATCTTCTGCAGTGGGAGGTGTAATGTTTTGAATACGGTTCCAGGTATCGCACAGCGCCGGGCGAAAGAATTCGTCCGAAAGCACACTGTCACTGAGTTCCCTGGCCTGATCCCAATAACCGGACCGGGCATAAGCTTCAATAAAAATCAGTAATTCAGATGGTTGGCGAGGAAAAAGCGACCGGCTGAGAGCGTCATCGCCCAGGGCGGCTACAGTATTCCAATCACCCTGCTGGCGGGCCAGTTCTGCTTTTTCGTAAGTATAACACCAATTGTGCTCCGGTTCAGCCCCCAGAAAATCGGGCGGTTGGTGGGGGTCCTCCGGATCCGGAATGATCCGTTCCGGGTGGCTCAAACCGAGCGAATCCCGGGCAGACTCCGAGAGCAGCAGATGGTTCCCCTCGTCAGGCGTCAGCACGCGCAGGCATCCCGGAGGATCGTAGACCACCAGCAGCATGTGGTCGGCGGGCTGCTCAAATTTCAAAGTTCCATAACCGACGTAAATCGGAGTCTCCGGGTCCTCCAGCGGGAGATATTTTTCCTCGAACTTATAAAAATCCAGCATGGAGTATGGATATGTCAACGAGCGGGATTGGGGGGCATAAGTGTAGTTGAGCGCCGGAGTGAGGAACTTATCCACGTGATACCAGAAGGGGGATTGGTCTAGGGTAACAATGGTCCCTTCCTCCAGAGCAGGTGCCCGCCAGGCAAGCTGCCAGTAGAAATCCCGGAAGACCTGCCATTCTTTGCGGTATAGATTCGCGTTCTGGAAATGCTGTCCCACGGAAAGGCCGACCAACACCGCCACCACAACCGCCTGGAGCCGTGGGCGGCGCACCAGGCCGATCAGCGCCGGGATCACCAGGCAGACCCCCAGCATGAAAGCCAGCGTGGTGCGGTCCCAGGGGAAGTCCAGCGAAAGCGGAATATTGGTGATCCAGAACGGCCCGCCGCACACCACCAGCGCGACCGCGCCTACCGCCAGCCACTCCAGGTCTTCGCGCCAACCCCGTTCGCCGGTATCCTCGGAAGAGGGTCCAAGGTTCAGCAGCAGGAACCCAATGGGCACCAGCGCGGCCAGCGCCAGCGCCAGATAAAGCGCCAGCGCACGCGGCCCAACCGGGATGGTGGTAAAAAGCTGTATCCAGGTGCCAAAAGTCACGGTAAGAATGTCTTTCCCCACCGTCCCCGCCAGTCCAACCAGTGTGCTCCAGAAATCCGTTTTGAATGCGTCCAGCAGGCCCGGCTGGTAAGAGACAAATTGCACCACATACACCCGCCACAGCAGGAAAGCGGCCAGCACAGCCAGATAAGGCAGCCAGTGCAGAAGCACCTGCCGCAAACGCTTTCTCCGATCGGGTGTGCGTTCCGATAGGATCAACCACAGTAAAACCGGCCGGAGCAGTTCCAGACCGACAAAATATTCAATAAAGAAGATGTTAAATGAAAGGGTAAATGCAGCCAGCGTGAACGGCCAGAACCGTCCGGGGCGCTTCTCGGCCTGAACCATCGCCATCAGAGAACCCAGGAACAGGGCCAGAACAATAAAGTGCAGGGAATACTCCAGCGCCAGCGGCTCCTGTTTGAAAGCCGGAAAGACGACAAACAGCAGGGCTGCCCAGACGGCTTTATGTTTGGCTTCCGGCCACACCATTCGCAAGAACCGCCACAGCAGCACGCCATCCACCCAGCGCAGCAGCAGGAGGAAAATATGATATCCGGCGAAATTCTCCTCAAACAAGGCGGTTACCGTGGCAAAGATGTACGCGCCCGCCGGGCGCACCCACGAGATGAAGTCCACCACACCGCGCCAGCCGGCCACATGGTTCACATACACAAAAGGCCAGTCATCCGCGTAAAGCCCCATCCAGGGAACCAAGACTCCATAAGCCAGGACACTGGCCCACAGCAGGCTGACGGGGACCGCCCATTTGGGAAGATGGAATTTATCCTTGAAAGGGAACATCACAAATTCAATCCAGGTCTTTTTTCGGCGTTTTGACCGCCCTCGGCGCATGTTTAAGGAAATCTTCAACCAGTTTCATATCCGGCGCAGGAGCCAGGCTGTGGTCAAAGGAGCCGTCCCACTCCACTTCAAAGCTCTCGTCGTTTTCGTGCAGGACCAGATGGGAATGACAGGCCGGGCAGGGGACTGCATCCCCGCTTTGGGCGTAATCCGGGATCGCTACAATTGGTCCGCAGTTTGGGCAGGATACCAGCAGCCGGTCCTCACTGCTGTGTCCAATAATATGGTTAAGCTTTCCCGATTCACCAAGCTCCACAAAATGATCAACAAAAGTCCCGTTAAACTGCGTCCCACTGCCCCGCAAAATGCGGGCCATGGCTTCGGGCAGGGACATTTCCCGATGGTAGGGGCGCACACTGGTCATCGCGTCAAAACTATCGGATATCGCCACGATCTGTGCGTACAGCGAAATTTCCTCTCCCGGGCAGCCTGCCGGATAGCCCACACCGTCAATCCGTTCATGATGTTCGGCAATGATATCCGCCACCAGAAAACCAAGGGGATGGTCCTGCACCAGAGCTTTACCTAATCCGGGATGCTGGTGCATGATCTCAGCTTCTTCGGGCGTCAGTTTGCCCTTCTTTTTAAGAATAGCGTCCGGTACGCCCACTTTTCCAAGGTCATGGATCAGCGCTCCCAGACTGGTAACGAAAATCTCATCCGCGTTCAACCCGGCCCGGCCCGCCAGTTTGCGGGCATATTGGCTTACCCGCCACATGTGCCCGGCGGTATAAGGATCTCTGGCCTCTACAACGGTTGTCATCACCAACAATGACTTTAAGTTTTCAGGTGTAATTTTGATTGTTTGCATCATTCCTGCTTTTTCAGCCCAAAATGTCGCAAATGACTGGCACTTCGGCCCGGAAGTATATCACCTTGCCGGGATTTAGACCATGCCGGCAAGGTGATATTGGGTCAACAACCGTTAAATTACCGAAGAACTTGCGGTTTAATAGCGTGCCATTCGTCCTGTTCGGTCGCCATTTCATAGGCCCGCGAGAGCCGCAGCAAGCGGTCTTCCGAGAAATCCGGCCCCAGGAACTGGATGCTCAACGGCATTCCTTCCCCACCTAATCCGGCCGGCAGTGAGATGCCGGGGATACCGGCGTGGTTGGCCGGAACGGTGAGCTGGTCCGCATACTGCATAAGCACCGAATCGCCGTACACGGCACCCATCGGGAATGCCGCGGTCGGAGTGGTGGGGGTTAGCAGGGCATCCAGCCGGTACTTTCCGGCCGGGTCAAAGGCCCGGTCAAAATCGCTTCGGATGAGCGCGCGCACGCGCAGGGCCCGCTGATAATATTGTTCGCTGTACTGGGCCGCACTGACGTACATTCCCATCAAAATGCGCAGCTTGGGCTGCAGGCCAAACCCCTCACCGCGCGTCTTGCGGTAAAGCTGGCGCAGGTCCGTCATTTTCTCCGGGGTGCGGTAGCCGTATTTCACACCGTCAAACCGGTGCAGGTTGGAGGCTGCTTCTACCCGGCTGATCACAAAGTAAGCCGGGATGCCGTAGCGGGTGTTTGGCATGGGGACATCTTCCACAATCTCCGCGCCCATTTCGGCCAGCAGGTCGGCTGCCCGCCGCACCGCTGTTTCAATCTCGGCCGGGACGGGCTGCTGTTCATACTCACCCGTTTCGGGGTTAGGGATTGAAATCCGGAAGTAATCCGGTGAAAGACCAATCCGCATTCCACCCACGCCGCGCTCCAGACCGGATAAATAATCCGGAACGGGGACGGTAACCGTTGTGGCGTCCCGCGGGTCGGGACCGGCAATGGCCTGGAGCATCATCGCGGCGTCCCGCACCGTGCGCGAGACCGGGCCGGGACAGTCCAGGGAAGAGCCAAAAGCGATCAGCCCATAACGTGATACCCGCCCGTAGGTCGGTTTCATCCCCACCACACCGCAGAATGCTGCCGGCTGGCGGATGGAGCCGGCCGTGTCCGTCCCCAGAGAAAGGGGCGCTTCCGCGGCTGCTACCGAAGCGGTGCTTCCGCCCGAAGAGCCGCCCGGGACCCGGCTGGTATCCCAGGGGTTGCGGGTGCTGGGCTGGAAAGCCGAGGATTCGTTGGAAGAGCCGTAAGTGAATTCATCCAGGTTGACCTTGCCCAGCATCACCCCGCCCGCCGCTTCCATACGGGCGACCGGTGTGGCCGTGTAGGGCGACGTGAAATTCGCCAGAATACGCGAAGCTGCCGTGGAAGGCGTGCCTTTGACACAGAAAATATCCTTCACGGTGAAAGGGATCCCTGCCAGAGGGCCGGGGTCTTCCCCGGCTGCCAGTTTGCGGTCCACTTCTGCGGCCTGTTGGCGGGCGCGCTCCGGTGTGGGCGTGATAAAAGCGTGCACCTTTTGACGGTCTTCTTCGGTGATTTCTCCGGGTTCCAATGTACCGGGACGTCCATCTACCGCTTCAATCCGTTTCAGGCTGGAATCCAGAATTTCCTGCGCCGAGGTCTTCCCTTCACGCAGAAGTTGTCGTAGTTCGTATGCTGAAGTATCACAAAGTTCCATTTGCTAATCCAGTTTCTCATGGGGAATATCGGGAACAATAATGAAGCCGTAATCCGACTCCGGCGCCTGCGCGATGATCTCGGAGGGGTTCTCCATAGGCTTCCATTCATCTGCCCGCAGGGGCTGGCTGATCGCGGCGGTGTACGGCACGCCGTGGGGTGTGACGGAGATATCTCCCTCCAGCGGAATGGCTTCCAGCTCGTGGATCGCATTGAGCTGATTATTCAGCTCGTTGCGTAAATAATCCCCATGTTCCGCATCCATTTCCAGCGCGGCCAGGTCCACCAGATGTTCAAAGGTTTCAGGGTCAATTATATTTTTCATAGCTCAGAATACTCGATTTTGGATTTGCTCAAATTATATCTATTTTCGGCGAAACAAGGGGCTTTCGGCCCCTTGTTCTCATTTGGGTTTCTATATTTTTCGCAGCTTTAGGGATACACCGCATCACTTCACCGAGAAGGTGAAGGTTACTGTGTAGAATGCTTCATCATCATCGTTATACAATTTCCAGGTCATTGAATAGCTTCCGGAGTCCTTGGGAGCATGCATATCCACGATCAGATCAATCTCTTCGCCTACGCTCACATTTTCAGACAGGTTATATTTCTTGCTCTTATAACCGTCCCAACCGGAGGAATATTTGTAATAGTAGTCATCGCTCCACTTGTTAACCCCAATGTTCTCCACCGTCCAGACCATATCGAAATCCGCTCCCGATGAGAGCGCAGTACCATCCTTCGGGTTTTGGCTGCGCCAGGCGGCCTGGTCCTGGCCCGGGGTCGGGGTAGCCGTGGCAACCGGCGTTTCGGTAGGTGTCAAGGTGGGGGTAAACGATGGCGTAAACGTGGGCAGCGTGAATCCGGTGGGCGAAGGCTGCGGCGTCGAAGAGGGCAGCAGGTCCTCGGTTTCCACTATGCTGGGGATAGGCGTCCAGGTAGCCGGCAGGCTCTTGAGAGTTGGTGTAGAAGTCGGCAGCGCCACCACGGGGGGTAAAGTCGGCGGCGGGAACGGGTTCAATTCATTGTAGGGGTTGATAAAGAACTGCAGCACCAGAAGTACTACACCCACAATGGCAATTAGTCCTAAAATGGTCAGGATATCCCAGATCGAGAGTTTCATACGACACCCTTCTTTCAACTGGATCTGATGTTTTAATGAAATTCAATTTCTTCTGTCAGTATATCCGAGTTTATAAAACTGAGCAAGCGGGGCAAATAACTGAAAACTCGATGTAAAGTGTTAAAAACCAATCATCTCAAACCGGCTTGGGGGTGCTTTTCCCAGTCGCTGCGGACTGCCGGATTGGTGTAGTTTTCCAGGTACTGCCGGGTTGCCCGGCGTCCCTCCTCCACCAGCTCCTGATATTTTTCATCCTCCGGCTTGAGCTCGAAATCGGTCGGCTGCACACCGCACGAGCTGATCTTGATCGTCCGGCGCTGGTCGATCAGGTTGTTGTCAATCTCCGCAATCTGCATTCCCACGTTGTAACATTCAAAGATCTGGCCCAGAAAATCGCGCAGGTCTTTGATGGATGCCGGAGTACCCTGGACGTCCTCCTGGATGAACAGGTAACACCCCAAAGTTTCCCAGTTGACCTCTTCCCGGAACCAGAAATTGTCTTCCGAAAATTTGGGCGCGTCGAAAATCTGAATAGGGTAATTGTTCAACAGCCCGCCGTCCACATAGAAATCGCCCTGGCCGTACTGCTCGCCGTCAAAATGAATGGCCTCAAAATAGAGCGGAATGGACATAGAAATCCGCACCGCGTCCGCCACAACCACGTTGGGGGTGGTCTCAAACGAGAAAATGGTGTTGCTGTGCCGGGAAACATTCGCGCCCACAATATATAGGTCCCGGAAGCCTCTCTCGCGAAAATCCGCAAAAGTTGCCGATCCGTTGCCGTCGCATTGCTCGGCAATCACTCCTTTCAGCCAGTTATAGAAGAACACGCTGGAATGCCAGCCAAAACGGGAGACCAGCCGCTGCAGGCTGGCCACATCGCCTGTGATCCGCCCCAGTTCTTTGTTGAGAAACTGCGGCAGCCGGTTGCGGTCCCGCTCAATTTCATCTTCATCCAGAAGCTGCGGCACTTTTGAAAAATCCAGCGTTCCCATTAAATCCAGGGTTTCTTCCAGCGGCAGCCCAAAGCTGACCAGCGTGGCTGTGATCGCGCCCGCCGAGGCCCCTGCCACCCGCTCGATCTGGTCTAGAAGCTTATCTTCGTCCAGCACCTGCAGGACGCCGGTATACGCCGCGCCTTTCATTCCGCCCCCCTTGAATACCAGGTTCTTGAAGGGATACCGGGTGATTTTGGGCTCCGGTGTGAACGGTGGGATGGGGAAAACCCGGCCTTTGACGCGCGCTTTATATTCCAGATAACGCGGGCCCAGCGCCAGTTCCATGCTCTCTTCTTCAATTAAGATGTGAAGCACCAACCCCGCCCACCAGATAGGCACCAGCAGCAGGCCGATCACCGAGCGGAACAACACGGCAAGCCCCAATGAAAGCAGGATCTCGCCCAGGTAATACGGGTTCCGCACAATGCTGTAAAGACCTTTGGTGTGCAGATGCATCTCTGTGCGCGGTGCGGTCAGCGGCTGAACGGTCAACCCTGGCACAATGAATACCCCAGCGGCCAGTGTGATCAGGCTGCCCACAACCCAATGCCATCCATTGGAGGCAAAGCGCGGCTGGGGGCAAACCGGAAGCACGAGCATGAACCGCCCGGTAATGAACATCAACCCGGAAAGCACTGCCAGAGCCTGAGAGCCGCGGGCCCGGCTGTTGGTAACCACGGTTGAGGCACCCAGCAAGCCAAAAATACTGACCAGAGCCCAGAAAAACGGGTTGGTAATAATCGTGTAAATCAATTCCATAAAATCCCCTGATCCTGTTTGTTGTATGCTCTTATATTGTAACCTTAACCGCCGCAAAGAATGGGCTCAACGTCGCCCTCAAGCTTTCCAATAGCCCAGATGGACGGCCAGAGCCTCATTTTCCAGCAGCGGACCGGCCGCTTCCAGCGCGCGGCTGCCGTGGGCGAAGATCTCCACAGCAGGGGTATGCAGCCCGCCGCCTGTGATCCCGTACAGTGCTTCCCCCGAACAGCCAAACACGACTCTCGGAATTCCGGCCCAATAGATTGCTCCGCAGCACATCGCGCACGGCTCCGTGCTGGTATAGAGTGTACATTCAGCTAAAACTTCCGAACCAAGTTCCTGCCAGCCTTTGCGCACCAGATTTAACTCGGCGTGCGCGGTCACGTCTACCCCCGTGTTAACCGTGTTCTCGGCTTCCAGCACAATTTCGCCATCCCGCACCAGTAAGGCACCAAAGGGGTGGTTGCCCTTCTCCCGCGCCGCTGCTGCCAGCGCCACTGCCCGGCGGATATAGTTTTCATCCTCTTGAAGAAACATTTCTGTCATTCTCCTGGACT
>JAHDQE010000043.1 GCA_018433975.1 Ornatilinea sp.
ATGTCATTCTAGTTACCCTATAATGGAAAAAGGAGCGAAAATGGGGTAGAAAAGATATAGGAACCAACCATAATCTATCTACCCCATTCGCACCTACCTGGGAAAGAGGGCCTCTGTCATTCAGCGCTGCGAGCGCCACGTTCAGACTGCCCGCCCAGGTACAACCGGCAAAAGGTCCAAAACACGCCGTGCTGAGAGCACCATAACTAGGGAACCCCGACCGGTCTGTGCAATGGAAACCTCCCGCAAATGCACAAGGAGGTTCTAATGAAAGTATACATCGGAATCGACTGGAGTAAAGATAAGCACGATATCGCGTTTATGAATGGGGCAGGTGAGGTAAAGGTCTATCAGACCATAGCTGCCTCACCGGCCGGGTTCGAAAATTTCGAGCTCCAACGCCAACGAATGGGGGTTGCAGCAAGGGAGTGTATTGTAGGGATCGAAACCCACCACAACTTGTTGGTTGATTACCTGGTTGGATACGGGTATGAGCAGCTTTACATCTTGCCACCTATCATGGTCAAGGATGCCCGGAAACGTTTTGCTGCCAGTGGCGCCAGAACGGATCAGAGCGATAGCCGGTTAATTGCAGATATCCTGCGTACGGATCAGGGACGCCTGCATCGTTATGAACCGGATAGTCTCCTGACCCAGCAGATAAAAGGTTTATCCAGTTTACAGCGTTTTCTGACACGCAATATCATCCAATTGACAAATAGGCTGCGGATCGTGTTATGGCGATATTACCCTAACGCCACCCGAGTTTTCAGCAGTCTGGACCACCTGATTGCACTGGAGTTTATCCGCAACTTTCCAACCCCACAAATGTCACAGCAGATGACCTATGCTGAGTTCAAGAGTTTTGCCAAACAGCACCATTATCCCAAACCAAGTAAGCTGCCTGCTTGTTTTGCCCGCCTTCAACAACCTCAACCACCTGCTCTACCTGCTATCATTGCAACTTACAGCCCAGAAGCTGTCCGGTTGGCTGAATTGTGCCTGCCCATGGTCAAAAGCCGCTCACAAAACCAAAAGGAACTGCTGAACCTGTTTAGAAAACATCCTGATCACGCTTTGTTTGCTTCTCTGCCTGGTCTGGGAGATGTCTTGGCTCCCGCTTTACTGGCCAAGTTTGGCGATGACCGCCAGCGTTATCCCACTCTGCAATCTGTGCAGGCTGTTGCAGGTACAAGCCCGGTTACTAAAGCGAGTGGTAAGAAAAGGTACGTGGTTTTCCGCCGGGCTTGTGATCGTGAATTCCGTTGGGTCGTCCAGCAGTGGGCCAGAGCTTCTCTGAAGAAATCGGTATGGGCAAACACCTATTTTCGGCAGGTATTCCCAAACTGCCGTTCCACCAGCCATGCCTATCGCTGCCTGGCTAACCGCTGGTTAGCAGTGGCCTGGCGGATCTGGCAGGATCATGTACCTTATGATGAGGAACGCCACATCCGTCAACATATGATGCGTAAGTTATCTAAATAATTTCAATTGAGGCTGCATTGTCGGGAGTGAATGGTTTGGTTCCTAAGCTAGATTTTCCTTACTCTCCGCAAGCTGTAATCCAATTGCAGCTCGCTTAGTTTGTCGTGTTTAATTTTGTTTTTGGTACTTGACAAAACACGTCTGAACGACCGGAGGGAGCGAAGAATCTCTGCCTAACTTTCCGGCTGGACAAAGTCGCAACGCCCGGCATAGCAAGGTCGTACAGCTCATCCCTTTCCAGCACACCCAACACATTATTTTGAGCAACTATAAAGAACGCAGAGACTCTAATCCCCTTCCCGGCTGACCAGAGATCCTTACCCTTCGGGAAGATCGCCCCGCTTTCATGCTCTGGCGAGGGTCAAAAGCGCCGGTATTTTACTCTTTTTACCTGCATCGCTTGATTGACCAGCACTCGCGGCAGTTCAGGAAACACATCCAATAATTCATAACCGCAAACACTTGCGCGAGTGTATAATCGTTAATAATATCAATGGACCTCAATACCCGGCGCTGTCTACGTCTACTTTCATTAACTACTGTGCTTCTTGCGCATTTCGTGGTCGGCTGTTCAGTGGCTCCCTCAACCCTGAAGGCCTCTGCTACATCGACGGCCCGCCCGTCGTCCACACCTATACCTTCAACCTTCACCCCCACTCCAAACCGCCTCTACGGCATCCTGCTCACCCACACAGCTCAGGCCACTGCTCGGCCCACCCACACAAACACGCCAACGGGGACCTCCACTCCAATACCCAGTCCGACTGCCCCACAGATCGATATGCCGGGAGTGGACTTTAATCCTGACGGTAACGTTCCTACATCCAGTACCCCGATTCGCGAAGATAACCTTACCCAACTGGTTCAGATAGCCCAATGGGGAAAGGGTTCCATTCGGCGCATCATCTCTTCACCGGATGGCCAGACCCTGCTGGCCGTCAGCCCATTTGGGATCGCGGTGTATTCATTGGACGACTTCCAAAGACCCGCCCGGTGGCTGCCGTTTGATTCCCCCACTTATTTCGATAATATGCTGGTCAGTACTGATGGAACGCTGGTCCGCCTGCAATGGCCGCAGCCTTACCCAAGTGAAAAGATCGAAACCAGAGTGTTCAACATGGCGACCGGGTCTTTCCAACCGGAAGATAAAAAAACAGAATGGGTGCTTTCGCAGTCTGATCAGATCGGCGGCTACAGCGGATTGACCATCATTTCGCCAGACAGCAAGCTCCGATTTGAAGGACAGCCACGCTTTCTGGATAAGACTTACACCATTGAGATTTCCGAAGAGTTCGTTTACGACCATCAAACCGGCGAACAGCTGTTCCGATTGAAAGCCGAATCGCTCTATGTTAATTTTGAGGACACCTACAAGCCCGATGGTTGCGACTTATACCCGTTCAGCCCGTGCGGAAATGTTTACATCCCAAATGTGATGTCACCTTATCGGGCGGCTTTCTCGGATACCGGCAGGGTGCTGGCGGTTTTATATCGCGCGCCCAATCTCTGGAACAGCAATCAATTCAGCCTGCTGCGCATTTATTCTGCGCAGGATGGCAGTGTAATCGATATCTTTGGCAGTTTTAAAGAACCCGTAGAAGACTTTGCCTTCCAGCCCGGCAGCGATCGCCTCTTGATCGCCTTTGTCAGTGGGTCGATCCAGACCTGGGACTTGGCCGCGCATAAGCTTCTTCACCAAACCTGGGATTTTCGCCCATCCGTGACCACCTTCGCTTTTTCAAGCGACGGCAGGTATTTGATAGTTCAATATCCCGATTTCGTTGAAGTGCTCCACACCCGTGATGGAGCAATCGCCGGGCGATATGAGGCCAGCGCTTTTGCGCTCTCGCCGCAGGAGAACCTGCTTGCCCTCGGCAATGAGCAGGGCGGCATTCAGGTCGAAAATTTGGATCAGCAAAAAACCATCAGCCGCATGGTGGGACACACAGCCGTGATCTATGCCCTTGCCTTTTCACCAGACGGGCAAATACTAACATCATCCAGCGAAGACTGCTTCATCCGCAGTTGGGATGTACACACCGGCACGTTCCAGCACTTTTTTGAAAAAGCAGAAGTGGATGTTGTCAACGAGGGGTATTCAATGTCGCGGATTTTCGTGTATTACATGAAATTTGTGCCCGGCAGCGATCAACTGGTCGGGTTTGGCAGTTGGGGCACGGCCGCAAGCTGGAATATCCACTCCGGGGCTAAGGAGTACACGGTCATTTCCAAACCCCTGGAATTCTATAATGGAATACAAACGATCAGCCCTCATTTTCCCCAATCCTTCTGGGTTGTGCCGGAGGAATCGCGCTTCTATATCAATGAAGTTTCCTACGACCTCGAAAGCGGTGAGTTTATTGGCGGTTACACACCGCCGGAGGACCTTCCCAAGGGCTGCGGCCCAGAGGGACCTCAATCCGTCGATGGAAAAATCCGCTTCACGTTGGGGTATGGGGAACTGGAAGGGCAGATCTGTGTGCTTGGCGCGGCAGATCAACGGCTGTTGTATCGAATTCCGGTACTTTCCCAACAAAATGACGGAGTGATCTATATCCGACAGATCTTCCTTTCACCGGATGGGACCCGGTTGTATGTTGTCAGTCGGGATAACCCAATTTTCGTTTATCAAATTCAGCCATAAACACGAAAACGTTGTGGATCAAGGAAAGTATACGCGATAAGTCCTTTAGGGGTGTAAAATCATCCCTGTCTGGGTTAGGTGAGCCATATCCGCTCGCGCCAAATCTTTCACCAAATGGTCTTCTTCTAGCCCTGGTTGTGATGACCTTAATTGGAATCCCTGCTGACTCTCATACAAACCACAGCAAATGAGGCCGCGTTGCGCTCTTTCTCAGCGCCACGCATCCTCACCGTTCATCCCTTCCCATCCAGCGATCCATCTTCGGGATCACCAGGCTGGTGCGCTGCTGGTAGCGCCGGTATTCGTCCCCATAGCGGATCAGCAAATCCTTCTCCTCTGCCGCCAGCATCCAGGCGTACGGCAGCAGGAAAAACACATTGAACACCGCCAGGAAAGGCGAATTGAGCAGCAGGGCCATTCCCCACATGGCGATCACCTCCCCCAGGCTCTGCGGGTGGCGGATATAGCGGTAAACCCCGCCGTACATTGTGTGTTCCTTGCGCGGCAGCAGGGTCTCCTCACCCGCGTCGCGCACCCCGACCAGCATCAGCACCGTGGAAGGCACCGCGATCAGCACCCCCAGCACCGCCGAAATCCAGTACGGCCATGGGAAGCCGCGCGGAAAGGGAGCAGGCGGGTAAAAAGCCGAAAGTACATAGGGCACAAAGAACAGCAGATACAACCCCATCGCGATCTTCCGGGTCCGGCCGCAGACCGTATACGCCTCGGGACCGATCTTCTTTTCCAGCGCGGCCGGGCTGACGCTGCGCACATACACCGCCGTCGTCACCACTGCCAGCACCGCCAACACTGCCACATTGATCCACGCCCACATATTCACCTCCCGGGATACCTGTATCTACTGCGATTATCCGACCGAAGTCCTGTCGAGTCAAGCACCAACCTGCCGCCCATTTTCTTTAAATAAAAAGAGGCAAAGCCCATTTCACAACGCCTCGCCCCGCATCCATTTATAAAACTACAGACGGCGTTAACTTCCTTTCCTCACCCCCGCCCGCAGGTCCTCCAGATAAGCGGCATGTTTCTCCGCTTTCGGGTGGCCGATCTTTCGTTTGACCTCCAGCGATTGCTCATCATAATCAATCGCCCGCTGCGCATCGCCCAGGTTCAAAGCGGCATTCCCCGGGTGCAAAGGTTGGCCTGAAGTGCAAAAAGACACCTTATGAATAAGCTTAAAAGAGTTAACAATCCTGCAAAAAACAACACGCTAGCTACGCCGAAACGGTCAGTTAAAAAACCTCCTGCAAGTAATGAACGCATACCCGAATGCCGATAAGAGAAAAACCGAAAAAAATAGAAGCAGATTTTTTCACCTGGATTCACTCATGATTTAGTTCCTCCAGAATCCACCGGGTCACTTCCTTTGTTAAAGGGATGCAAACTTCTCTTTTAACCTTTTGACCATACAGCTCCACAACCTTTGGATCATTTTTGTCATAGCCGACGATATCGCTACAGTTCGGCGAACCGTATTTGCAGCAAAATTTCTGAAAAATACGATTGGCAGGCTCGCAGGCATTTTTTCGGCTTTCGTTTTCCAAACTTCTGCCTCTGAAAATCCCCATACATAAGTAAGCGGCAAGCAATGAACCACAAGTGGCTCCGTTGATCATGCCGCCGCCAAAGGGGGTGCTGACTTTCAAAAGCAGATCATTTTTCATCCCCATATATTCGCTTACGGCCAGAATAATTGCTTCGCAGCAGTGATAATTTCCGGCATATAGTTGACCGGCTTTTTCAACAACATCATTTCTATTTGGCATCTAAATTGTTCCTCCTTGAAATTTTTACAATCCTTTTCTACCGCTGAGCAGATTGCAGTACCTTTACAGGAATTGCTCCATAAATCCTACGGTAAAGGGCAAGTGGTCAAATTTTTTCGTTCCGGTATGTACGAACCCATTAACCCGATACCACTCTTTCAAAATGACGTTTTCCTCGATCATCCCGATTGTGATTTTTTTCGCCGCTAACTCTTTCGCAGTTTTTCGGGCAAAAGACAAAAGCGCCACTCCATATCCCAGGTGCCGATATTCCGGCTTTACAGCCAGCTTTTTCAACTCATAGACATCGGGAGATTTTTGTTCCAACTGCATAAACCCCACCATACTTTGGTCACAGTAGAGGCCATACATCAGAATGCCTTTGCGCCACTCCGTTTCCAGCCATGAGCGCTCAATAAAAGCCCCATTGGTAGGACAGTTTTGGCGGGTCAAATGAAACTGTTCGGCGACAGTGGCGAAGCTGTCCCTGATTAACCCGGCGCAGGCGTCCAATTCCTCATATCTGATTTTTCTGATCACAGGGCAATTCATAAAATTTTCTTCCAAAATTGAAAATGAAAACGCCAAGCAGGATAATACCGCCCCCCAACAGGGTTGCATGGTCGGGGACTTCACCGGCAATTAAAAAACCCAGAATGCTTGTCAAGAAAGGGGTAATAAACATATAGTTGCTCACCTGCGATGTCTGCTTTGCCAGAGAAAATGCCTTTGCCCATGCAGCATAGGCAATTGCGCTGGAAAATACTCCCATAATCGCAATATAAACAAACTGGACCGGAGGGGCATTGGGGATTTCCCGGATGGAAACAGGCGCAAAAATTGCCAACAGAAACGTTCCGAAGAAAATGCTGTATGTAGAAGCCTGAAAGGCCGTATAGGTTTTGATCAACCTCCGTTGGAGCAGGTTATAAGTACTCAAAGCCAGCGCTGCGAGAAAAAGCCAAAACAGCCCGGTATTGATGGAAAACACACCATTTATTAAGGTCAACACGATGACGCCTATAAACTCGATCAGAATTGCTGCCCATTGAAAAATCTGCAATCTCTCCTGATAAAAGAAGCGGGCGAGCAAGGCGGTGATAACGGGAACCGTGGCAAGCACAACGCTGCCGGTACAAGCCGTAACCGTGGCTTGCCCCTGATTGAACGCAATCATATAGAGAAAGAACCCCGTGGCTCCGGCCGCGATAAGCCACGGCAGATCAGCCCGGCGCGGTAATTTCATTTTTGTGCTAAACGCAACGACCAGAAGGGTGCAGGAAGCAATAAAATACCTTAAAAAACCCAGAGAGAATGCGGAAAAGTATTGCAGCGTGAGCCGCGTCAGCACATAAGTCAATGACCAGAAGATAATTGTGACAGCCGCATAGGGGTGAAAGCTATTTTTTAAATCCATATCGATGCCTCTCAAACTTGTACATACGAATGTATTACCCTATAATGAAAACACAAATCACCGGTATATAAAAGATACAGTTTTATGCAAATTTTATTGAGCCGGTTTTGCAAGGGAACGTGATGCTGCATATCTTTTTGGATAAAACAAAAAAGCGCTCTTTTACCAGGCAGATATATACGGCAATCCGGGAAAAAATATTGTCGGGAGAATTGGAGGCAGGGAAATCTCTGCCCTCATCCCGCGACTTGAGCCGGGAGCTTTGTGTTGCCAGGAACACCGTGCTGACCGCCTATGACATGTTGGTATCGGAGGGGACTGTCTACAGCGTCGCCGGTTCCGGTTTCTACGTCAGCTCGGGTGTCAAGTGTGAGCCGCGAAGCATTTCTGTGGACGACCAACAAACGGCATCGCTTTCGGATTTTGTGATTACAGAAAAAACAATCAATTTTGATAGTGGGCTTCCCGCGCTTGATCTATTTCCACGCTCAAAATGGAACCGAACAGTTTCCCGTGCCTTTATGAACGCGCCTGTTTCGGCGCTTGGTTATGACGACCCGCAAGGACGCCCGGAATTTAGAAGCGTTCTATGCGCCTATCTAAAAAAGACCAGAGGCATTTCATGCAAACCGGAGCAAATTATTGTCACAGCCGGAACAAAACAAGGGCTGTCCTTGGCGGCCAAATGTCTGCTTGATTCCAGAAGCGAAGTATGGATTGAAAATCCGTCAAATGCGAATGTAAAGCAAATCTTTTCATATCACACAGAAAAAATCACGCCGTTTGAGGTTGACGCTCAGGGCTTGCAGCCCAAGCTGTTTCCTGTTTTGGGAAAGCCTACGCTGATTTTTACGACCCCCTCCCATCAATTTCCGATGGGCGGAATTTTGCCGATGCAGCGAAGGGTCGAACTTACTCGGTTCGCGAGAAAGTCCGGGGCATATCTGCTGGAGGATGATTATGACAGCGAGTTTACCTACGACGCGCCCCCGTCCAACTCTCTTTTCGAGTTGGATGGGGAACATGTGATTTATTTGGGTACTTTCAGCAAAGTCTTGTTTCCCTCTGTGCGGCTTGGGTATCTCGTCGCGCCGTTATGCCTTGTCCCTCAAATACGGGAATTGAAGCGGATGGCCGATCACCATACAAACTCCACCTATCAACTTGCACTGATGCAGTTCATCGAAAACGGCGACCTTGAACGCCATATCCGTCGCATGAAAAAAGAATATAAAAACCGCCGCGATTGCTTATTAGAGCTGCTGCATACCCGCTTTGGAGAGCATGTACGCATCCATGGAGCCGCCGCCGGAATGCATGTCGTGGCGGAATTTGAAGGCGCTGCATTTACCGGGGAACGTATCCGCCGGCTTCTGCAATCGGGGGTATATGTCGCTCCAGTCGAAAACCATTCGCTCACAAAAGGGAACCATGCCCATCAGATTATTTTGGGCTATGCGGGGCTGACAACGGATGCCATGGCACGCGGTCTTGATTTACTCAAGGCCGAATTGCAGTTAGATACACATTTACATCCATCGACCTGATGATATACGGACCTCCGCAAAACGGCAAGCCATGCTGCCGTGGCCCCCAAACCTGCCACATTGATCCACGTCCACATATTCCCCCGGGGTTACCTGTATTTCTACTGCGGTTATCCGACCGAAGTCCTGTCGAGTCAAGCACCAACCTGCCGCCCATTTTCTTTAAATAAAAAGAGGCAAAGCCCATTTCACAACGCCTCACCCCACATCCACTTATAAAACCACAGACGACGTTAACTTCCTTTCCTCACCTCCGCCCACAGGTCCTCCAGATAGGCGGCATGTTTCTCCGCTTTCGGGTGGCCGATTTCCTGTTCAAACACCACCAGCTTCTCCATCAACGGGACCGCTTTCCCGGGGTCACCCTGCTCTGCATAAACCAGTCCCAGATTCCAGCAGACGTTCGCTTCTCCCTTACGGTCGCCAATCTCCCGCACAATGGCTAATTGTCGTTCATAAAGGTCAACCGCCTGCCGCGGCTGGCCCAGATCCGCATAAGCCAGACCCAGATTCCCCAGCGAATTTCCTTCTCCGCGCCGGTCGCCGATCTTTCGTTTGACCTCCAGCGATTGCTCATAATAATCAATCGCCCGCTGCGCATCGCCCAGGTTCAAAGCGGCATTCCCCAGGTTGCAGAGGTTCGCACCCTCTCCCCGCCGGTCCCCAATCTCCCGGTCAATGACCAGGGCCTGTTTATAATACTCGGTGGCCCACTGTGCGTACCCCAAATCGAAGTAGGCATTCCCCAAATTGCCCAGCGCGTTCCCTTCCCCATGCCGGTCGCCGATCTCTTGTGCGATCCTCAACCGTTCCTCGTACAGCTTAATCGCCCACTGCGGGTCGCCCAGGTCCCTGTAGGCATTCCCCAGGTTGCCCAGCGCATTCCCTTCCCCGCGCCGGTCCTCGATCTCCCGCATAATGGTTAATTGCTGCTCGTAGTATTCGATCGCCTTCCGAACCTCCCCCAGGACGCGGTACGCGCTCCCCAGGTTGCCGATATCGGCGCCTTCCCCGCGCCGGTCGCCGGTCTCCCGCGCGATTTCCAGGCGTTTCTCATACAGTTCAATCGCCCGGTGCAGGTCTCCCAGGTCCGCATAGGCCAGCCCCAGGCCACCCAGATGCTCCCCTTCCGCCCGGATATCTTTCAGCAACCTGGCCCCTGCCGAGCCCGCATTCAACCAGCGGATCCGTTCCAACGGGTGCAAGCGCAGGGCCAGGCAACGGGACCCGGCCTGCGGGTAACTGCTGCACAGCCGCGCAGCCTCCTCCGTCTCTTCCGCGTGCGCCGAAGCCCAGGCCTGCCCGGCTTCGATATTCAGCCGTTCCAGATCAAACAGCGCCAACCCCCTGTCGATATCCTCATTACCCTGCATGTAAAGCCGGTCGGCTTTCGCCAGCACTTCCCGATAATACCCGGCATGGCGGCAGCCGGCTTCTGCCCGTTCCGTCTTCGAAAGCAGCCCGTCGGCAAAGCCCCGCACCAGGTCGTGCAGGCTGTACCGTCCCGATTCCAAATGGTATTCCACCAGGCTGTAGCACAGCAAGATGCCCAGCACATCCCGCGCCGCGCCTTCTTCTACCTGCCACACTTCAGTCGCGGCCAGAGCCGCAAAAGAGGTTGGGAAGACCGCCAGGGTGCGGAACTGTGCTTGCAGTCCATCAGGGACTGGGGGAAGCAGGTCATAACTCAACCGCAGCGAAGCCTGGACTTCGTTCAGTTCCTTGCGCTGTGTTTTCAAGTCTGCCAGCCGGGTGTCATATTCCTCCGGCCTCACATCGGGGCGTTCTTTCAGCGTGCTGGCCGTCACCCGCAGCGCCTGGGGCAGATACCCGCAGCGCGCCGCCAGGGTCCGGGCCGCGTTCCGGTCTATCTCGGGGTGGATTGCCAGCAGCAAACCCACGGCATCCGCCTCCGGCAGGGTGTCCAGGTCCAGCGATTTCATCCCCGGCAGGGCAAAATGCTGGCGCGACGTCACCAGCGCCAGACAGCCTTCGGGCGGCAGCAGCGCTTTCACCTGGGCCGCACTGCGGGCATTATCCAGCAGCAGGAGGACTCTCTTCCCCCGCAGCAGTGATTGGTAGAACCCGATCAGGGTGTTTTCTTCTTCCGGGAGCTTCAGCTCCGGCTGGAAGGACAGCACGATATGCCGCATCGCTTCGATTGGGGTCAGGGGTTTTTGCCCGCTGGCGCCGCGCAGATCCACGTACAGATGCCCATCGGGGTAATCGCCCTTCAATTCTTTTGCCAGCCGCAGCGCCAGAGCCGTCTTGCCGATGCCCCCCATCCCCCGCAGTCCTGAGATGGCCACGCCGCCCTGCCGCACGTCTTTACACAACCTTTCGAGCTCTTCTTCCCGCCCGGTAAAATCTCGGGGAGGATCGGGAATCTGGTACAGAGGGTGAAAAGTTTCCGGTTTTGGGGCATGGAAATGTGTCCCGCCCTCATAGTGGTCGCCCCCGCCCGTATGGACTTCCCGCCTGCTGGCGTCGATGCTGCCTCCCACACTCCCGGCGACCGCCACCGCGCCGCTGCCCTGCGCCGCCGCGCTCCGCACTTCGCCGGTTTTTGC
Source organism: Ornatilinea sp. (assembly GCA_018433975.1). Taxonomy (GTDB): domain Bacteria; phylum Chloroflexota; class Anaerolineae; order Anaerolineales; family Anaerolineaceae; genus SM3-B121. The sequence goes on from JAHDQE010000043.1 coordinate 11,448, forward strand.
TTTCTCCTCATCCTCTCCGGAAAGCAGCTTTTTGGCGTTCAGCAGCAGGTCCACCAGCGTGGGCAGGGCCGCGCCGATCACCCCCACCACCGCCCGCGCTCCGGTTCCCCAATCCGGAAAGGCCCGCAGGCTGACAGCAACCACCCCTGCCAGCAGCGCCACCGAGAGAAGCCCAAGTTTCCAGTTGATCTTTTTTTTCACTACCGCCCCGCCATTGCCTCGCTTGAGATGAATATTCCTAGTTTAGCACAAATGCCCCTTTCAGAAATACCCTCCGGGAGGTTACAAACCATTCCTTCTTTGTTAAATTAAAAACAGGGACGAAGCGCAAATCACAACGCCTCGTCCCTGCCGAATTCTTTGTTCTAACGCTTACTTCACCACCGCATCCATCGCTTCCTGCAACTGGGTGCGCACCTCGGAGAAGGACAGGCCCTGGCTGGTCACGTAATCTTTTACCAGCGTCCCCGTGGCGGGCATCGGACCGCCGAGGATCTCCTCAATGGTTTCCTGCGGCACACCCCAGTCCAGCAGATCGTAGAAGGTGGTTTTACCCGTCACCTGCCCTTCCTCCGGGACATGGTCTTCTTCCGTCACTGCGAGCTGCGGCGTAGATTCCGCTTCAGCGGCGGCAGTCTCTTCCCCTTCCGCGGGGGTCGGTGCAGCCTCTTCTCCGGCTGTCTGTTCGATCTCTGCCAGCGCCTGCTCCAGGTCCACGGTGTGCGCATCCAAATAAACGAGTTGTTCTTCGTTCAGGTTGCCCTGCGCTTTGAGGATCTCCACCGCCTGCACGGGCAGGTAGATATCGTCATCAATCTCGAACGGCAGGTCTTTATAGAGTGCCACGAACAGCTTGACGGAAGAGTTGCCGATCTCGGTGCCGGCTTCTTCCAGATCGCCGTAAATCTCTTCCAGTTCCTTGTTCTGGAAAGCGGCCGCATCCACATCTTCGGGCAGTCCAAAGGCCGTCGCCAGGTCCTGCAGCGGGATGTCAAACAGATCACTGATGTCACCAAAGGAATAGGAACCGCGGATATCATCAGGGTTGTATTCTCCGGCTGCTTCACCGCTATCGAACACAACCGGCACTTTGGTGGTCTCGGTGGTCCACAGGTTCAGAGCACTGGTCAGGGCAATGCCGCCAAACAGGATCACCAGTACAAGCGCGCCTAACAGGTTGGATTTCAGCTTCATCTTATTTTCCTCCCACAACAAAATCAACGGTGGCCGGAACCGGGCAGACTGCCTCAGAGGTGCATTCCAGACAGGAAATACATTGGTGATCGCGTACGACCTTCTGCTGGCTGACCGGGATGTTCATCGGGCAGCGGTTACTGCATTTATTACAGGCGATGCAGGTCGGTTCGTTGCGCTTGATCTTGAAAACACGGAACAGGTTGGTCAGTCCAAGCACTGCGCCGTACGGGCAGGCATATTTACACCACGGGCGTTCCACAAACAGCGCGGCCACCAGGGTGACACCCAGCACCACCAGCCCGGCGATCGCCACTTCACTGGTCCAGAAGTTGAACAGCGCGAAATAGGGGTCCACATCGGCAAACACCAGTTTCCCGGTAATGGCCGTCATATACAGCACCCAGGCCAGCACGCCGTAGCGCAGGTAGCGCAGCACAACATCCACTTTACGCGGCACAAAACGGTTGAACTTCCGTTTGAAGAGCTTCTTGCCCAGTTTAGAAGTCCATTCCTGGATCGTTCCGAAGGGGCAAACCCAACCACAGAATACCGGGCCGAACAACACCGCGAGAATAAATCCCAGAATCATCAAAATAAAGGAAGATTCGTGGATCTTTTGAACAAACGCCCCTGTAGTGGCGTACTGGTAGATGGTCACCACGCCGCCGAAAGGACACAGCGCGTGCAGTGAAGCACCGGAAAGGAAGGTAATTCCGCCGCCTTCTTCCACCAGCGTGTGATTGACCGCAATCAACGCGATGAGCACAAAGAAAAACAGCTGAACGACAGGCCGCAGCCAGATTCTGTTTTTGGTTTTAGCTTTCATAACTTTCAACCTTTTTAAAAATGGATTTGGTGTGGAAAATGTTTCCCGTTGGATAACTGGCCTTAATCTTAATCTCAGGTTATGAAGAACTTGTGAAGATATTTCGCGGATCGTTTGAAGTTTTCCCTGCCGGCCCGGCACACCGTCAGAGCGCACAAGAAAAGCGGAGCCATTCAGAAAATGCTCCGCCTCATCGATTCCGTCCTCTTATCAAAAGGGATTAAAATGCGCTCACCCTACCAGCCCCATCCCGCCCTGCCAGATCTGGTAAGTGCCCATCCCCAGCAGCAGCACCGCCAGCACCAGCAGGATGGTGCGCTGTGTCCGTTCACTCAGTTTTCCCAATGTCCCGAACAGGTAAATCATTCCCCCCAGGACCGGGATCAGCAGCCCGTAAAACGTCAGGATAAAGCTCATCCCGTGCCAGAAAGAAATATCCAGGCCTTCCAGCACCAGCGGCGCGCCGATCGTGCCCCAGAAAATGTACACATTGGGGTTAAGCAGGTTCATCAGCGCCGCTTTCAACAGACTGCGCGGCGCGGCGTCCTGGTCTATATTCCCCACGGACAGGGCAGAACGGGAGGATTGATAGGTTCCCCACGCCAGGAACAGCAAAAACAAGCCGCCCCCCAACCGCAGCGCGTCCAGGAACGTCGACGGCATCCGCGAGAGCACCAGCAGGAAAGCCAGTAACACCGGACCATCCGAAATCAGCGGCGCCAGTGCGGCCGGCAGGGTTTTCTTCCACCCGGCGCGCAGGGTTTCGGACAACAAAAAGGCCTGGAACGGCCCGGGGATAACCGCGGCGTACATACTCAATACAATTCCTTGAGTGATATAGATCAGCATTGGAATGCAATTCCCTCCACATTAATTTCGGGAAGTTTATCACAGTTCACAGGTTCAAACAACCGGAGAATTCTTCCTCCGTTTGAAAAACACGAAATCGCATATAATAAGCTTTATGCAGCCCGAAACCGCCGCCCGATTGATCGAAATTAACCGCCGCTTCTACCGTGCCTTCGGCGATGCCTTCGCGCACACCCGCCGCCGCATCCAGCCTGGTATTCACCGCCTGCTTCAGGAAACCATCCCGACCGAAGGCGACTGGCTCGACCTGGGCTGCGGCAGCGGCGCGCTGGCGGCAGAATGGGCGCATCAGGGCCGGCATGGCTCATACACCGGTCTCGATTTCAGCCCGGAGCTGCTGACCAACGCCCACCAGGCTGCCGCGGAATCCTCCCTGGCCGGGCTCACCCTTCGTTTCGCTCAGGCCGACCTTTCCGACCCCAATTGGGCCGCCCCGGTCTCCGGGCAGACCTTTGACGGCGTGCTGGCTTTTGCCGTCTTCCACCATTTACCCGGGGTGGATCTCCACCGCCGCGTCCTGCATCAGGTGCGCGGCCTGCTCAGACCCGGCGGACTGTTCATTCATTCCGAATGGCAGTTCCAGAACAGCCCCAAACTGTGGTCACGCCGGTTGCCCTGGGAACAGGCCGGCATCCGTCCGGCGGATCTGGACCCCGGCGATTACCTCCTGGATTGGCGCCACGCCCTCCCCGGACAGACCGAGCAGGTCGGCACGCGCTATGTACACCTCTTCAGCCGTGAAGAACTGGCCGCGCTGGCCGAAGAGACCGGCTTTGCCATTCGGGAAGAGTTCGAATCGGATGGGCAGGGCGGGCGGTTGGGCCTGTACCAGGTCTGGCAAGCTCTGGAATAAGGCAACCGGAGGGCTACCTTTGAGCACGCAGACCCTGATCTGGCTGTTCCCGATCGTTTTCATGCTCCACGATTTTGAAGAACTGATCCGCTTCCGCAGGTGGATGGACCGGCAGTATCTTCCTGGGATCCGCCGGCGCCTTCCCGCCTTCATCCGGGCCAACCTGGACCGCATTCAAGATGAAACCACCGCCCAATACGCGGTGCCGATTGCCCTGGAGTTCATCCTTTTCAGCGGGGCGGCACTTCTGGCGGTCGAAACCGGGTGGATGGCTCCTTTTAATCTATGCGCAGTCGGAGTCTTCGCACATTCCTTCGTCCATCTGGGCGGCTCGCTCTGGCTGCGGCAGCCCATCCCCGGTGCGGTTACCGCCGGGCTGCTTATACTGCCCTACAGCGCAGTGCTCTTCAACCGTTTGGTCGCCGAAGGTCTGCTCAACCCGCAGATGGTGCTCTTCGGTATCCCCTTGATGCTGCCCCTTTTTGGCGTTTACATGCGGCTGTTGTTTGCCGTCTCCGGCCATATCACAGACCGCGCCCGCTAATAACTTCCCACGCTTTCCCATCCGCACAACCCGCTGCCCCCACAAGCCGGTTTGACCCTCTCCCGGTCCGCGCTTGAATAAAACCCGCTGTAAATTCTCTCCGTTTCATGATCTTCCTGCCGGAAAATGAATGATCTTTGCAAATCCGCTTTACCCCTTACCGGGTTTATGCTTTAATATAGATGTTCATTCATTAATTAGTCGATAAAGTGCCCCATGAACTTAAACCCGAAACTTTCAACCATCATCGTCTGGATCGCTGCCATTGCTGTTGCGGTATTGGTAGTCTATGCCATTTTGCTTTCCATCGCCAACCGGCGCTCACAGGTCAACAGCCTGCGCAAAAGGTCGGACATAAAAGGACTGGCGCGGATAGCAAACGACCCTGCCACAGCGGAACCGGTCCGGTTAGATGCCATTAACGCCCTGGCACAGCTCGAAACCGCCCCAGGGACTTCCGGGAAAATCCTGAACATCCTGCTGGAGGTCTTTATCTCCGCCGAAGGAGAAATTTCCAAAGGGGTGGTCGCGGCTTTGCTGGCAATGGACGCCCGGTTTAATAATCCGGCCTTCCGGGAAATCGTTCTCCAGCGTCTTGATGCGATCAATTGGAAACTGCTGGGAAAAACCAAGCAGCATCTCATACTGGTGCTGCTGAGGAAATTCTCTGCCACCCGCACCGAGGATGGGAGACCCCATCCCGTCTCGGTACACGCTCTGGAATGGATGGGAATGCTGGCCTCCGACGAAAAACTGTTCTCCGCCGTGCTGGATGCCCTCCAAAATTTCCTGAACGACCCCGAAAGCAACGTGCATTTTGAAACCGTGCGCACCCTGACGACCATTGCACTGCAAAAAACCAATCCCAAAATTCAGGAACGGGTCACCGAAATACTGGCCTCGGCCCACCAAAACCCGAACTGCACCGCCCGGCTTTCGGCCATGCACGCACTCGGCAAGCTTGCCGTCGAATCCCGCAGCATCCGCCTGCGCTCGCTGGTAACTTCTTCGCTGGTAATCGGTTTGCAGGATGAAGATACGGAAGTGCGCAGCACCGCGGTGGAATTGTTAAAACAGCTCAACACCCAATCTGCCGCCACCGAAACCCGCGCCAGGATTGCCGATGCCTTGATCCTGGCCCTCCACAACCCCGACCTCAAAATCCGCCAGCAGGCTCTGGATGCGCTGGGGGAAACTTACCTGTGGGCCGAAACGCCCGAACGGCTGGAACGCACCGTGAAGGCCCTGATCGTTGCCATGTATGACGGGAACAAGGCCATCAGCCGCCAGGCCGCCAAAATGCTTGCGAAAATGGAACCCCAGATCGAGGAAGAGCCGCTCCGCAACCAGCTCTACGAGGCCTTCCTGGCTGCTCTCCAGAGCCCGGACGAGGAAATCCGCTTTCACGCAGCAGAGACCCTGATGGCCCTCTACCAGAGTGATCGCCTTCCGGAAGCCCTGCGCGCGTTGGTCCGTGCCCAAAAAGAAACCATCCAGGAAACCGGCATCCTCTCCACCGACAACCGCCTGGGGAAGTGTCCCATCTGCGGCAAGAATGTCCTCCTCAAGCAGGCCCGCCTGCTGCGGCGGGTTGTGCCCGCCACTGAGACCGCTCCTGAGGAGAAGCCTCAAACTACTTATCGCTACTTCTGCCGCGAATGTTATATTGCCCCGGAGGGCCAGGACTGGCCGCCCGGCGCTTTGCGCGACCCGGAAGGTATCGTTATTGAAGACCATCATCCTCCTGCCTCTGAGCCCTGGTGGGAAGGCCCGGAAAAGTAGCAGCCCTTCACCCCGATTTACCCAAACAGGCAGTCTGACCGCTGCCTGTTTTTTGATCTCCTGAATCAAAAAAGCGAAATTTCTTCATTCAGAAACTTCGCCTGCATCCGTTAATTTCGGTGTTTTCCGTCTTGCGCGCCTATCCCCGCCCGAGGATTCGATCCAGAGCCTCCTGAACGGCTTCCTCAAACTCTTTCTCTTTACGCTTCAGGAACAACGGGGTCACGCTCCGCGATTGATATTCATCCTGGAGGGCGGCATGTTCATTCAGGATGGCAGTATGCAGCGGATTGATTGCCGAAGCATCCCCGCAGTCCGCCAGTGCAACCACGGCCCGCATCCGCTCACTGTGGAAGCGGTTTTCCAGCTCTTTTACAAACACCGGCGTGGCGCGAGAGTCGCCAATTTTCCGCAGAATATCCAGCAGAGTCTGGCGCTGCCAGCTCGATAATCTCTCGTTTTGACTCTCTTTGACCAGCGGTTCAACCGCCGGTTCCCCAACTTCGGCCAGGGCCAGTGCGGCCTGACCCGAAAAAGCATGTTCCGTGCTGTGCAGCAGATTCAACAACTGCGGGACCGCACCTGCAGCGTGCGTCTGACCCAATGCCTGAATCAGTTCGCACTGTACCGTATAGCTGCGGGTATGTTCCAGCGCAGTACGCAGTGGTTCCACCGCGTCCTCTCCCAGAGTAGCCAATCCGTTCCAGTCTCTTGCCAGATAATACTTCAACAGCGGGAAATGTTCATCCGGCTGCCAGCCCAACCGGTGCAGCAGCACGGCCACCCGCCGGCGTAAAGGCCAGCTGGGCACATCCAGCCTGCGTACCAGAGCGGGAATGGCCGGCGGGCCGATCTTCAACAGCGCCTCTCCTGCCGCGCTCGCCGTGGCGTTCTCATAGCTCAGCAGCGGCACCAGCGCCTCCACCGCGGCCGTATCGGGGATGGAAACCAGAGCAGCCGCCGCGGTCCGCTGGACCTCCGCGTCCTTCACACCCAGCGCACGGATCAACAGAGGTGCAGCCTGAGGATCGGCAATCTGCCCCAGCGATTTCAACACGGCCAGATAAGCATCCCCTTTAAAATATCCCTGATCCGCCGCCTTGCACAGCGGTTCTGCCGCCCGGACATCGCCCAGAAGACCCAGCACTTCCACCGCCGTGATTTGAACACCCGGATTCTTATCTGCCGAGGCATGGATCAGCGGCTCAACGGCTTCGGGGCTGCCAATTCTGCCCAACGCCTCCGCCGCCGCCCGCCGCACGGTATTGGACCCGTCTTCCAGCCGCTCCACAAGGAGCGCCGCCGCCCGCGCATCGCCGATCTCTCCCAGCGCCCGGCATGCGCCCAGCCGGATCACCGGGTCCGGGTCATGCAGGAGCATGGCCAGCGGTTGGGCCACTCGCGGGTCGAGGGGATAGCGCTCATAATGTCCGTCAACGGATTTCAGGCGCGCCACGGCCCGCGCTGCCTGGGTGCGCACCTCTTCAGACCGGTGGCGCAGTGCACGCATCAGCCCTTCAAAATCATTCTCGGCAATGATTCGTTCCAAATCGGGTTTAAGAATATTCAACATGGATTCCAAAAAACTCAGGATCAATCTCTTTCTATTTTAACGAAACCTGGGCAGAAAGGCAAATCAAAATATCCTCTCAGAGGTCGCAGGCGGCCCGCATCTTTTGATCCTAATTAATGTTTCATTTCGTTTGAATCCCGCCGGATTTTATACTATACTCCAATACGTAAATGCAGGCGGTTGCCTTTAGCCGCTTCATCATCCAAACCCAAAAGGAGAATTCAGAATGAACAAATGGGAATGTACATCCTGTGGCTATGTCTATGATCCGGCGAAAGGAGATCCCGATAACGGCATTGCTCCGGGAACCCCTTTCGAAGAACTGCCGGGGGATTGGGTCTGCCCGGACTGTGGTGCCGAAAAAGATATGTTCGTAGAAATTACAGACTGAAATGCGACATATCATCATCGGTAATGGCGTAGCCGGGGTAACTGCTGCTCAGGCCATCCGTTCAGCAGATGACAGCGCCGAAATTCACATTTTGAGCGGCGAGTCTTACTTATATTACTTCCGGCCCAAGCTATGGGAATGGATCGCCGGAAAATCGTCCGAAGAAGCCATTTACTTCCGCCGCGAAAAATTTTACGAAGAAAAACGCATCACGGTTCACCTCGGCACACCCGCTGCAGCGCTGGACCCCAAAGCGCATACCGTCCGGCTGCCGGATGGCAGCACAATGACCTATGACCGCGCCCTGCTGGCGATGGGTGGGCGTTCCTTTGTGCCCCCGGTGGAAGGGGCCGGCCTCAAAGGCGTGTTTGCTCTGCGCACCCTGGAGGATGCCCGCGCTTTGATAAAGTATGCTGATCAGGTTCCCAACGCGACCATCATTGGCGGCGGCCTGCTGGGGCTGGAAACCGCTTATTCCCTTCTGGCGCGCGGCCTTAAAGTGAAGGTGATCGAGTTCATGCCACACCTGCTGCCCCGCCAGCTTGATGCACCCGGCGCGGCCGTCCTGCAGGCCTTGCTGGAGAAAATAGGCCTGGAATTTCTGACCGGCGGAGCCACGCAGGCCATCCGTGCGGAAGACGACCGGCTCGCCTGCCACTTGCAGGATGGGCGGGTGGTCCGCAGCGGTCTGGTGCTGTTCTCAACCGGCATCCGTTCCAACATCGCCCTGGCACAGGACGCCGGAATCGCGGTTGAGCGCAGCGTTATCGTGGACGGGAATTTACGTACCAGCGCGGAGGACGTATTCGCTGCCGGAGACGTGGCCCAATATGGGGGCATCACTTACGGCATCATCCCCGCCGCCACCGAACAGGGCCGCGCTGCGGGGAATAATATGGTCACGGAAGGCAGCATGCCCTATTCCGGAACCATCCCCAACACCCGCCTGAAAGTGGTCGGAATCTCCCTGGCTTCCATCGGGGAAGCCACCGCCGAAGAGGCCGCAGGGGTTTCCATCCTGCGCAAACAGGACCCGGCCGGTGAGCAGTACCAGCGCATCACCCTGCGCGACGGCAAAGTGACGGGCGCGATCCTGATCGGCCCCATGGAGAATTTCCTCCCGCTCAAACGGCTGATCGACGGCGGGCTGGATGTTTCCGCAGTTCAGGACCGCCTGCTTGATGAGGATTTTGACCTCAAGGCCTTCTCGCAGGGAAAGCTGGTAATGGAATAAAGCAGCAAACCGTTTACAGATAAAAAAAGCTCGCGAAGCCAATTCGCGAGCTTTTGCGTTCTTATTCATTCTTTCCAAATTGCTCTCTCAAACGGCCGGCAGCTCTAAAGTCACCACCGTGCCTTTCCCTTCCGCGCTCTCCAGCGAGATCCGTCCTCCCTGGGCTTCCACCAGTGCTTTGGCAATCGACAACCCCAACCCGCTGCCGTGCCCTTCTCCGGTCCGCGATTTATCCACCTGGTAGAACCGCTCAAAGACATGCCGCTGGTGCTCCCCCGGGATTCCGCTGCCGGTATCGGCAACCGAGATCCGCACCACATCCCGATAAGGTTCGGCCTTTAACCGGATTTCTCCGCCGGATGGGGTGTGCCGCAGCGCATTATCCAGCAGGATCAACAACACCTGGCGCAGCCGCGTCGGGTCTCCCATCACCTTACCTTCAACCATCTCCAGCTTGAGCAGGACGTCGTGCTGCTGTGCCACCCGTTCCATCTGGCGCTGTAAGTCCGTCAGCAGTTCAGCCAAAGGGATAACCTGACGCTCCAGCTCCAGCCGATTGGAATCCAGACGGGAAAGCAGCAGCAAATCCTCCACCAGATGGCTCATGTGGTCGCTCTCCTGAAGGATATCGGTCACCAGTTCCTCCTGGCGCCCGCCGGGCTTTCCGCGCTGTGCCACCTCCGCGCTGGCGCGGATCAGAGTCAGTGGTGTGCGCAGCTCGTGGCTGGCATTGGCTATGAACTCCTGCTGCTGCTTCCAGGCCCGTTCCGCCGGGTAAAGGGCGCGCCCGGCCAGCCACCAGCTCCCGGAGCCAACCAGAAGAATGCTGATACCGCCCAGGAACCCAATCCCCATCAAAAGCTGTTTGAGCACCCGGTCCTGATCGGCAAGTGACAGCCCAAGCTGCAGCAGAGCCGGCGCCACAGGCGGCGGCAGTTGGTAAGTAAACAGCCGCACCCGCGTGCCGTCCTCCAGCCGGATGACTCGCCAATCGCAGCCCGCTGCCTGCGCGGCCTGTACCGCGTCCGCATCCGGCGAAAAAGGAGCGCGTACCGCGTTGGGATCAAACAGGAGCTGCCCTTCTGCGTTCAGCGGCAGGACAAAGATCGCCGCTGCTTCCGTATCGTAAATATGTTCGGAGGTTCCTTCAAGGTGGTCCTCGCTATCGCCCGAACTCTGTTCAGGGTCAAACACCACCGGTGTGGGATAATTGTGCAGTTCGCACCATTTGCGCTCTGCTTCCAGCAGTTCCGACGGCAGAACGACCCCAAAGCGGCGCAGTTCTGTGGCCATCCTCCGCTGGAGCGAGAGGTCGGTTGTATCCTGAAAATAACGGTCTAACAGGGTATAAGACCCGCCCCCGATCAGGGCAATCACCACCACCCCCGCCAGCAGATAAACGGCCGTGAGCTGCCAGCGCAGACGCCTAAGCATGTTCCGCTTCCAGCCGGTAACCCACCCCGCGCACCGTTTCAATTGGGTCAATCAGATTATTCTGGTCCAACTTTTGCCGTAAATAGGAGATATACACGTCCACCTGAGTCGGCTGGACATCATTCTCATACGACCAGACATAATCCAGGATATTCTGCCGGGTCAGCACCTGCCCGGGATGGCGCATCAGGTATTCCAGCAGAGTCCATTCGGTTTTTGTCAGGTCCAGAGCAGTGTCGCCGCGTCGGGCGGTGTGGGCGCGCAGGTCCATCACCATCTGCCCTACCCGCAGCTCCCAGGCATCCGCCGCGGTGGGATTAAAGCGCCGTCCAAGGGCATAGATGCGAGCAATCAGTTCGTCAAAAGAAAACGGTTTGACCAGATAATCATCCGCCCCGCTGTGCAGCCCCGCCACCCGATCCTCCACCTGGCTGCGCGCCGTCAGCATCAACACCGCCAGCGGCAGGTGCGCCGAACGGATCGCCCGGCAGATGGCCGGTCCATCCCGGCCGGGCAGCATCCAGTCCACCACGGCCACATCATGAATATCCCGCAGCGCCAGTTCCAGCCCGATGTCGCCATCGTGGGCAACGTCCACGCTGAAATGCTCCTCTTCCAGCACCTCCCGGATCAACCGGGCTAACCGCTGGTCATCTTCAATAATCAATATACGCATCTTAAAATCCCATCCATTTTCCTTTTTCAGCCGCACACCACAGACCGTGCTTCATTCTTAAAACGCATCGCGCAGGGTTCTGATAAGTCTATTATACAAACATTGGAAAAGAATTGGAAAATTCGTAAGCAATTCCAATAATAAGACAATTTTTATCTAATATAGTATATCCAATGACAAAAAACGGTCAACTATAAATCATTTATCAACTCACAGATGATCCATAGTTCAATCAATCAAAAAATATGGGAGAAACCATGAAAAAACAAACCAAAATCTTATTATCCTCTGCAATGGCAGTAGTCCTTTTAGCAACGTTGGGAACCGCAGCCGGATGGGCTGCTTCCAACGGGCAGCTTTCCCTGTTCAGCACAGTCCAAACCGGCGACACAAGTCCTCCGCTTCAGGAACTTGAGATGCCTGACGATTCCTCTGACTTCCAACCGGAAGGCTCCGGCCTTGAAAGTATAGAGACCCCTGAACCCCAGAATAAACTCGAAGATGATGCTGGTGACAGTTACCAGAATGAACAAGATGACCTGTCCGACGACCGCTATGAGGATAGCCAAGACAACTCGTCGGATGATAGTTACGAGGATGAGCAAGGCAACCTGTACGATGACAGCTATGACGACGACATGGACGACCAGAGCAGCGATAGTTATGATGACGACATGAACGATCAGGGCAGCGACAGCTACACTGATGAGGACAGTCAGTATGAAAGCAGCTACGAGGATCACCAGGACGAAGAATCTTCACAAAGCTACCAGGAAGATCACGCGGATGACAATTCTAATGAAGTAGAGAATGAGTTTGAAGTGGAGATAGAAAACGATTAGCTCTTTGGCCTGACAGTTCATGAAGTTATTCCTGTGAGGCTTGGGATAAAGCCTCACAGTTTCATTTACTTGGATTATTCTACCCCCGGCCTACAGCTTTCCAAACATTGGAAAAGGATTGGAAAATTACCCACCCGTTCCAATAAAAAGACAATTCTTATCTAATATATTTATACCAGCGGCATAATTCCGCCGCAGACTTCACCGGTTATCAACCAAGGATAAATAAACATGAAAAAACGACCCACTCTCCTGATCTCGATCACCTTCACGATTTTTCTGCTGGCGGCGGCTGGCGCCTTAGCCGTCCGGGCGGCCAGTGAGGGACGGTTTCCTTTTTCTGCTGCTCCGGTAGAAAGCACGGAATCTGCTGCGCTGCTGGAACGCGAAGCAGCCTACCAGGCCCTGATTGAGCAGGCCAACCAGCAGTTGGAGCAGGCCAAAGCTACCCAGCAGGCTCTGGCATCTCAACTGGCGGAGGCTGATGAAAGCAATGCCAACAGCTCAAACAGGAACAACTCACAGATGATCCCCGCCGAATACGCCGCCGAGATTGCTCTGGCTGTGGCGGTATACCCCGAAACCCTGAAAGGAACGCCCGAGCTGGTCAGCTTTGAGGGCAAAACCGCCTACGAGGCCCAGTTTGAGAAAGGTGCCATCTATGTGGATGCCATAACAGGCGAAGTGCTGCTCAATGGGACCCAATCTCTGGAGCCTCAGGAAATTGATACCCAGACTGCCGTCCAGATTGCAAAGGATTATCTGGGGTTGAACGATATCTATCAGGCGGACGAGGTGGTTGTCAGCGGCGTTCCGCTCTACCGGGTCATTTTCTCTGCGGGCCATTTCGTTTATATCGATCACACCGGACAGATCGTTTACGTCCAGATGGTTTCACAGACTGCGGGAACAACTTCCACCAGCACCGGGTCAACCGATTCCGGCAGCAGTTCTCATTCGGATGATCATCATGAGGATGATCACGAAGATGAACATGATGATGACTAATCGTCAAAACTTAACTCATTGAGGATATGCCTATGTCCAGTCATTCAACTCGAAATGCTCGCCGCACCGCCTTACGAGACCTACGCTTCCTGGTTACTACGTTGTCTTTGACCGCCATTATCGGTCTGTGGAATCTATTCTCCCGCCCGGATCAGCAAGGTCTGGCCGCCGCCGAATCGGACGAATTGGTCAACGCCGGCCCCGCTCCGGCTGGAGAAGATGGATTACCGGCCCTGCCCACCCTGGTGCCAATGGAAGAGATTCTGATCGCCGGTGGAGATGAATCAACGGCCTCTTTACAATCCGAAGCAGGTGCCGCCTCCTTACGGGAAGTAACCGCGCCCACCCCTGTTATTATTCAGAACAAGCCCCCTGTCGTGGAAAGCGTGGTCATCGGCCAGCAGCCCGCCGCGGACTCCGGCGGAGGTGGGGGTTCAAGCTCAAAACCTAAACCCGCTGCCAATACCGGATCATCCAAATAATGCTTCAGATTCGTTTTCGCGCCATGGGATGCGCCATCCAGGCCATGTTGGATGACGACTCTCCCGAAGCCAGCCGCCGCCTGGAAATGGTCCCGGTATGGTTCGAGGAGTGGGAGCAGGCCCTGAGCCGCTTCCGCCCCGACAGCGAGCTGAACCGGCTTAACCGCAGCGCGGGTCGCTTTGTCCAGGTCAGCCGCACCCTATGGAAAGTGCTGGATGCCGCCTTACTGGCGGCCGAAGAGAGCGGCGGGATGGTCACCCCCGCCCTGCTGGACGCTCTTATTCTAGCGGGCTACGACCGTCCCTTTGAGAAACTGGTACTGAACGGCCCAACCGTCAGTCCCCCGGTAAATCCGCCGCTGTTCTCGCTGGAAGATCTGGCAGAAATCGAACGCAATCCCCACAGCCAATCCGTCCGGCTGCCTGCCGGGCTGCGGCTGGATTTTGGCGGCGTCGCCAAGGGCTGGGCCGCCCAGGAAGCCGCTTTCCGGCTGGCACAGCATGCGCCGGCTCTGGTCAGTGCCGGCGGTGATGTCAGCATAAGCGGCCCCCATTCCGGCGGCAGTCCCTGGCCGGTCGGCGTGGAAGACCCGCGCACCCCCGGAGGGCAGGTTGAAATGCTGGCGCTGCATTCCGGCGGCGTGGCTACTTCAGGCCGGGATTACCGCCGCTGGCAGCAAAATGGCGTCTGGAAGCACCACATCCTCGACCCGCGCACCGGCCGGCCCTCCGAGTCGGATGTGCTCAGCGCAACAGTCGTCGCGCCATCCCTGCGGGAAGCAGAGATGGCCGCCAAAACAATTTTCATCCTGGGAAGCACGGCCGGCTCCCTCTGGCTGGAAGAGCGCCCACACCTGGCCGGGCTGTTTGTACTGGAAGATGGACTGCTCCGGGCATCCACCCGCTGGGAACAATTTGTCTGGGACGAGCAGGCATCCGCCCTGCTGTCACAGGCCCGCCGGGAATCATCCGGCAATGATGCACTTATTATTAAAAAATAAAGAGAAAATGAATTATGACCACGCAACCCACCAATTTACAAAAAACCACACCCGTCCCATCCGAGACATCGTTCCAAACCGCATGGATTGTAATACTGTCCATCATCGCCGGAGTAATGCTGGCCGTCGTGATCTTACCGGCCTGGCTCCCCAACCTGGTCAGTTCCCTGCTCGGTCCCGAACCAAAAGCCTTCTGGTATCTCTCCCGCGCTGCGGCAATCACCGCCTATGGTCTGCTGTGGGTTTCGATGGCAACAGGTGTTGCCATCACCAATAAAATGGCAGCCGTCTGGCCCGGAGGCCCGACTGCCCGCGATTTACACCAGTTTACCAGTCTTTTGGGGTTGGGATTTGCTCTTTTCCACGGGGTAATTCTGATCGGTGACGCCTATATCAACTTCAATCTGGTTCAGGTGCTCCTGCCGTTTTCCAGCCCATCTTACCGCCCCTTTTGGGTTGGTGTGGGGCAGACCACCCTTTACCTGTGGGCAATTGTCGCGTTCAGCTTCTACCTGCCCCGTCAAATCAAACAGCGCGTCTGGCGCAAGCTCCATTTTGTGAGCTTTGCCGTGTTTGCTGCCGCCCTGCTGCACGGCATCACCAGCGGGACCGATTCGGGCACGACCTGGATGTCCGGTCTGTACTGGGTCTCCGGCAGTATCCTGGTCTTCCTGACCTTTTACCGCATTATGCGAACCGCTAAGCAAGCAGAGATTTAAACAGTTCCTTTGCCAGCGGGCCCAATTTTTCTTGCTTCTTTTCTTCCTCCAGCCATTCCAAAAAATGCTGCATCACTGTGGGATCAAAGTGGGTCCCAGCCTGTTCCAGCAGATAAGCCTGCGTATCTTCTTCTGTCCAGGCATTGCGGTACGGCCGGTCTGACAGCAGGGCATCCCACACATCCACAATTGCAAAGATCCGTGCGGCCAGGGGAATTTCCTCCCCTTTCAAACCGCGCGGATAACCGCTGCCATCCCATCTTTCATGATGGGCATAAGGAATATCCAGAGCAGGAGCAAGGAAATCCACCTCTTTCAACAGGTCATAGGCATACACCGGGTGCAGCCGCATGATGGCCCATTCTTCTTCCGTAAGCGGCCCCGGTTTGTGCAGAATCCCATCCGGAATGCCCATTTTACCGATATCATGCAGCAAAGCACCGCGCCGCACATGGACCAATTCCTCATCAGAAAAGCCCATCTTCCGCGCCAATTGTAATGTGACCTCGGTGACCCGTTGGCTGTGGCCTTCGGTCTCTTTATCACGCAGCTCCAGCGCTTTCGCCCAACCTGCCAGGGTGACATCATATGCCCGGGACAATTCAATCGTAGAAGCTTGCAAATCCTGAAACAGAGAATCCCGCCGGATGGCATTGGCAGCCATATCTGCAATGGCGACGATCAACCGCTCCTCCAATCCGCTGAAAGCATTCTCCCGTCCGATGAGCAGAGTGCCGATGTGTTCCTGGTTGGCAATCAATGGCTTGATCACCAATGCATTGATCCCTTCTAAAAACATGCAGGTAGAGATATTCCTATCAATCTCCGATGCCAGATCATCAATCCGCACCGATTCACCATGCTGCACTGCAGAATAAAGTCTTGAGTTGATGCACGGCAGGGCCCGTCCCGAATAGGGTTCCCATATCCCCCGGCCCAACTCCAGCCGTACACCCTCTTGGGAGGCACCTACGGGTTCAAAGAACCCGGCAACTTTTGCTTCCACCAGTTTGACAACCTGGTCCAGGATGATCGGGATCATGGTTTCACGATTTTCAGCAACCCGCAGCGCTGCCGCGGTTTCCAGGATAGCGGCCTGTTCCTTCTCCCGCTCCACCCGGTCATTAATATCATGAATGGTTGAATACAACAACTGGCGCCCCTTAACCCAGATCGGTCCGGAATAAACCTCCACATGCCGGATTTCACCGCTGGCCAGCCTGTGGCGGAAGAAGAACTGGCGCCGCCGTTCCAGCCGGGCCTGTTCCATTTCCAAAAACACCTCTTCCTTGGAAAGCTCATTGATCTCAAAAATTTTGGTAGATAACAGTTCATCTTTGGAATATCCGTAATACCGGCACGCAGCGGCATTGGCATCCACAATACTCCCGGTTTTAGAATCAATCAAGAGCATCACCGAGCTGTTATCCTCAAAGATACTGCGGTAGCGGCTCTCGCTCTCTGCTAGGGCAGATTGGGCCGCACTGATTTCCATCGTATTGTGAATAATCGCCAGAACGCAGCGCTCACCGTCGATCTCTATCAAACTGGAAGAGATTGACACCGGGATAGCTTTTCCATACCGGTTCTTCAGGATCATTTCCCGTTTATGCAAAACACCTCTTTTCAGAATTACATCAACAAATTCCTCCCTGGCAAGATTGCTATTCAACCAAAAACCCAGTTCAACGGTTGTTTTACCAACGATTTCGTCACAGCGGAACTCCATCATCTCTTCAAAGCGGTGGTTGCATTCCAGAATCATCCCATCTGACAGCCGGGTGATCATAATCTGGTCGGGTGAAGCCTGGAAGAACTTGACAAACCGGTCTTCACTGCTGACCAGGGCATGTTCTGCCTCAACCCGGGCGGTAATATCCCGTGCGATCCCTTCTAACGCCACAACCTTTCCATCCGCATCTTGAATATAAGTGGACCGGTGTTCTGTAACGATTTCCGAGCCTTCCTTGGTGATCCACCTTAAGTTCACCGGTAGATCGATCTGCTGTGCCTGCCCGGAAAAGATATCCTCCACAATTGCTCTGTCCTCGGGATGAATATCCCTCAAGAGTAATTCCGGAGATTCTACAATTTCTTGAGAGGTATACCCGATGATTTGAACACAGGATGGACTGATATAATCCACCGAGAACTCCGGACTCAATCGGAAGCGATAGACCATATCCACAGCATTTTCTGCCAGCACCCGGAATAACGTCTCACTCTTCTGCAGTGCTTCGGTCGCTTTTTTCTGCTCGGTTACGTCATGCAGAATGGATTGAAGATACCCATCCGGCAGGGCTTTTATATTTCCATCCACTGCAACAATATGTCCATCCCGATGCACCAGATTGCTTTCAAATCTTAAAGATGTATCCGGCTCCAGAAGTTTGACTCGCAGCAGTTTTTGCGCTAGATCGTCGATGTCGATGATTTTCTGAGCTTGCACCCCCAGCAATTCAGACTCCGAGTATCCTAACATTTTCTGGGCGCTGGCATTTACTTCCAAAATTTTGGCATTGGTATCCATCACAAAAATGGCATCTGCCGCCTGCTCCACCAGTGTACGGTAGCGATGTTCGCTGTGACGCAGCGCTTCTGTCCGTGTTTGCACCGCTTCGGCCAGGTCTTTTTGATAGCGGATAATCAGATGAAAGATCCACAACAGTAATAGAGAAATCAGTACCGTGAGGAAGAAATAGAACCGTATCCGCATCCAGAGGGCGTTTGCCCATCCATCTTTCGGTATAGCGGCGATCTCCCAACCGGTCGTATGCCCCGGAATCATGAGACGAACCGGATCTTCTTCAAAAACGGTGGCATCGCCATAGAAAACCACACCCTGCTGGTCGCGCAGCGCGATTCGATTGGTTTCCATCAGAGACTCTAAGCCGGACTCTTGCATCAGAGTCTCAACATCCAGCACCATGCTTGCAATCCCGCTCAGGGTTTCTCCACTATAGACTAAACTCTGCACCGGCACCAGCGAAACACCCTCTGGCCGTATCTTTTGCGGCTCGCCAATGATCACCTGATGCGTTTTCAAAGTTTGGGGCGAATCATACATTACAACGACTTTTTTAAGCGAGCACAAATCCTCTTTCAGTGCTCCCCCCACTGGCCCAAGGGAGTAAAAGAAGGGGTGAGATCCATTGGGAATTGCCGCTACACAGCGAATACTTTTCGTGTTTACCAGAAGCTGACTGGCGAAGGCTCTGAACTCATCCTCTCGCAGTTCATCCTGCACTTTATCTGACACAAAAGCCCGCAAACCTTCCAGCAATCCCAACTCTTGATTAAACTCGCTGGCAAAAGCATGCCCATACAGATTTAATTCTGTTTGGGCATCTTTTCTGACTTCCCCGGAAGTTGTTACGTAAAGATATTGGTTTATTAACAATACACAAAGCACTGCAACCAAAGCCACAACAAGATACTGCCAATATTTCTGAATCAAAATACTTTTACGCAGATTTTTAAATAAACGGTCTGAAATTGAAGTAAAAGAAAGACGATCCATATCACCTTATAAGCACATTATTAAATTTTTGATCAGTCATTATGCAGGTCTACAGGGGTCTATTCCTTACCCATCCCCAAAGCATTGCATTGTTTGAGGAAAAAAAATTCCCCCGCTGCTAGGGTAGTAGGGGGGAAAAATGCCATAAACCAGTCCAATTTGCGTATACCACACTGGGTAATCCAGGCGATTACGGTCCCGCAAATCAAGCCTGATTTCATTCTGCTTGCGTCGAATAGCCCACCTGCCTATTCCTATTAGTTAATAATTCTATCCCAAACAAAACACCGCAAGCAACCTCAAGCCAAATCCGGGTGGGCATCCCTAGAACAATATCTACAATGTGTTCTGTGTTGTCAATGGTTTCGGCGATGGGGTTGCTTTGATGTGTTCTGCGTTGTTAATGGTTTCGGTAATGCGCTTTGATGTGTTCTGCGTTGTTAATGGTTTCGGTAATGCGCTTTGATGTGTTCTATGTTGTCGATGTATTCAGTGATGTAGTGTACTTCGATGTGTTCTGCGTTGTCAATGGGTTGCGATGAAGGCTGCCCACCCGGTAGGCTCGCTTGATGGTTTGTAAAAACCAACTATAGTATAACCACCAATAAACCAAAAAGACTATCTATTTCGGACCCATCTCGGACCTGTCTCGGACAATTTTAGGACAGGTTTTTTAATGTTTCGATCATCAGCCAAACTTCTCCCCAACCCAGGCCACATGCTCTTTCAACGCAGTCTGCACTGGCGTGTAAACCAACCCCAATTCGCGCTCTGCTTTGCTGCCGTCACACTGGAATCCTCTCATAAAAGTACGTGTCTGATCCAGCGACATGCCCCACAGCGGTTGGTTTTGGGTCAGGTCAGCCCATGCGGTCAAAACCCACGAAAGGTTCCACACCGCCCAATCCGGCAGTGCGATCCACGGCAGACGAACACCTGCAAACTTGCTGACCTGCTCCATATATTCCCCCAATGTAATGCTTTCTTTACCGATCAGATAGCGTTCCCCGGAATTACCCTCCTTCTCCGCTGCCCGCAGAATGGCCTCCGCCGTGTCCCGCACATGCACAAAGGTGATTCGTGAATTCCGCAATCCGGTCGCCGGGAGGCGGTGTTTCATAATATCCACCGTCATCATCCCGCTGGATTTCAGGTCTCCGGCGCCAAGCACCGCAGCCGGGTACAGTCCCACCAGCGGCAGCCCTTTCTTTTCAGCCAGCTCCCAGGCAATCCGATTTCCCTCGCGTTTAGAACGGGCGTATTCGCTGTACACCTCCGGCCCTAATGGAGTCTCTTCAACATAGGCTCCATCCAATGGCCCGCCCCAGACAACCGCCGTGCTCACATAAAGCACCTTTTTTATGCCCATTTCCAGGGCACATTCCAGTACGTTGCGAGTGCCTTCTACATTCACCTTCCAATAAACCGATGGATCCGGTTCCCAGAAAGAATAAACATTCGCCAGATGAATGACCCAATCACAGCCCCGCATTCCCTCCAGCAAAATATCCCGGTGAGAAACATCCCCCACAATCAATTCAACATCCGGTCCCGCCATTTCCTCTGTGCGACTGGTCGGACGCACCAGACAAACCAGCTTGTGTCCGGCCTTTGCTATGCGCCGCACCACATACCCGCCGATAAATCCCGTCCCCCCGGTGATAAAAGCTTTCAATTCAATACCTCATAAAATACCGGGGCAGCCGCCCCGGCAGGATATTTTCCCCTCTAGTATACCGCTCTCCGGGACCAATGCGGACCGGCTTCCTCCGATTCAAGTGTGATATACTAATATCAAAGATATACGCAAACTACGAATTGGGTGAAACCCTGTCTGACACATGAACCACAAAACATGTTCTGTCCGGCAGGTCGGTAAAAGCAAAATAACCGGCGTCCCTGGTGGGTGACCCGGCATTAAAGCCCCCGCGGCATCCAACCCCTTTTTTTGAGATTGCGAACCCCTGAAGGTTCCCACCACACCGATCGTTCAAACCTGAACGCTGGCGGCCTGTCTTGTGCACGATTTTTTCGCCCAGGAGCAGACCCACCCTCGGAACAGGGGAAAAACCAACCTGGAAGGAGGTGAAGTTCTTTTGCCAACAGTAGTCTTACGACCAAATGAAAGCCAGGATCAACTTTTGAGGCGCTTCCGCAAGAAGGTGATGCGAAGCGGTGTAATGAAGGACATCCGGAAGAGGCGCTGGCATGTTTCTAAAAGCGAACAGCGCCGAATCGAAGACAAAAAAGCGGCTCGCAAACAGCGTGCCAAATTGAACAGCAGTCGTTATTAATTAATACGGATGCACACGCATCCCATGGATTGGCGGGGCGAAGCATTTGAAATGTTACCCGCACGGCAGCACCCGACCTGCATACAGCGTCAGGATAAATGCTTCGCCCGCACATCCTCCTTTCGGGGGCATCCATCGCCAATCCGGTGATAGATACAATAAACACTAATCTAATTAAGGAGTTTTATGGCAAAAAAAGAAGAAACGCTTAAACTTTCCGGCACCGTAACGGAAGCCTTACCCGGAACGCAATTCCGAGTTGAACTGGAAAATGGACATCAAGTTCTGGCATACCCCGCCGGCAAAATGCGAAAATACTACATCCGTATTCTGTTGGGCGACAAGGTAGAGTTGGAAATGTCTCCCTACGACATGAACCGTGCCCGTATTACCTATCGTTATAAAAAAGGCGGCCGGCCGCTCCCTCAATCTTAATAATCCGTTCAAACCGGAAAGACGCCCGGATGAACCTGATGATTTATAAAAGCGCTCCTCACAATTCAACTGCATTTTACCTGCCTGGGCAAAACCCCTCCGCTTAAGGGTCCCGTTTCACCAGCCGCATCCGCTGCGGACTGGATTTTTTCACGCACCGGATGGCCCGGTGTAACGGCAGGGATATCCCCCATCTTTTTCTCACTCGTCCGCAAGGCTTCTGAAGCAAATCCCCTCTTACTCCCCCCACAATCACCGCTTCACCAATGCATCCTTTCACGCAATCCGTCCCCGCTTTTCCGGGTTTTCGAGGATGCATAGAAATTCCTCTCCGGACATCCTTCCCGCTTTGCGGCATCAAAAAATCACGGCACGAACCTTTTCTCCATCCTGCGGTTCGTGCCGTTTAGTTTTCAGCGCAGTGTAAAAACAGAGAAATCATTTCCCAAACAGACGTTGTCTGGCAATCCCCACAAAGGCCTCGCGCCCGATGCGGTCCCACAACTTCTTGTTGGTGGGATAAATCCGCGGGTACTTCTCGCGCGGGGCCATCGACAGCGCGCCTTCCGGGCAGCGAGAGACACATAACCCGCACCCAATGCACTTTTCCAGCGCTACGGCCAGCCTGCCGTTCAGACTCAGCGCGCCGGTTGGGCAAATTTCCGTGCAGGCGCCGCAGGCCGTGCAGGCCTCCTCATTCAGCACCGCCTGAAAACGGGAAGGCCCGCCGGCGTTGTAGTTGCCGCGCTGGATGGATTTCATCACCACACAGGAACACGCGCAACAGTTGCACAGCGTGCGCAGATCTCCCTCGCAGTTATCCACGTTGTGCACCAGCCCTACATCCTCGCACATTTCCAGAATCTCCAGGGCTTCCTCCTGGCTCACCCGGCGCGCCTGGCCATTCTCCACCTGGCTGAGCGCCAGTTCATTGAAATAGAAACAGGTCTCCAGTGGGTGTTCGCAGCCCTGGCCGATCACCTGCCGGGATTTCCGGCAGTAGCACTCTGCGACCGCGATGATCCTCTCCTGGCGCACCATCTCCGACACCACATCGATTGGCAGTACGGCACGCGGGTCGGGAATCGCCTCTTTGACTTCAATCACCTCCCCCACCGGAGTATGCCCGGTCAGGGTCTCCTCCACGGGCAGGACCCGGAAATAAGGCGTTTTGTTGGGAATCTCGCTGGAGCCTCCCTCAATCATCCCGTTCATGAAATTGGAAGCCGCGGTGCGCATGGGGTGTTCTTCCGTTTTACGGATTTGCAGCTCGGTCAGCGTCAGGACATCCCCCCGCTGATAAACGCGCTCCTCCCCCGGCACCTCATAGGTCACAATCAACCCTTCCCGGATCAGCTTCTCCAGGTTGATCTCGAACCAGGCAGAGGGGATTTTTGCGCGTTCCGCTTTCCGGGCGAACCTGTCCAGAGTCATCGTGCCTACCACCGGCAGCAGGAAATGCAGTTTCAGTTCGGCCGGTGTGACCAGGGTGGCCAGCGCGGACTTGAAATGCTCCCGGTCGGGCATTTTGCCAACCATGAATTCAAAACTCCTGACCAGCTCCTCGTACAGGTCCTTTTCCTTCATCTACGGATTCCTCCCATCCGGAATAAATTCCCGGACGGCTCATAAACTCTTGCTGCCGGCTGCATCTCCAGAGCGCGCCTGTATTCCGGATCAGGCATCTTCACAGATCTGTCATTTTGTACCCCATTGACCTGATTTTTCGGACCAGAGCACGATCGGATGAAATCTCATTTCTCATTATACAGAAGATTCGGGCTCTTCCAAACAACCACTTTTCAGGTCGGGGAAAATTCGGACAGATTGGCTGTTCCATTTTTCATGGCGTTCCGTTACGATAGAAGCAGTATAAGATTCCAACCTTACAGGAGAACCATCCGCATGAATTCCCCTTCAAAAAGACTGAAACAATGGGTGCTCGGCTTTTACACCCTGGCTAGCCTGGGCATCTTCGTGATCTGGAACCTCAACCTGCTGAACGGCGCCTGGGAGCAGAGCATTTTTACTTACCAGCTCACCGGTAACATTCCCATCTTCCACCTGGCTGCCGAGTTCCTGATGGCCCTGGTCACCCTGTCCGGCATCTTCGGCCTGATGACCAACCGCCGCTGGGGCCGCTGTGTCTTTCTGCTGGGCGTCGGAATGTTCACGTATTCCGCGGTTAACTCCTTTGGGTGGGCACTACACAACAACCTGGCTCAGGGCATCCCGATGATCCTCTCCGCATTGTTCGTCATCCCCGCGCTGGTTTATGTCCTCTCGGAGAACCCTGCCGCGTAGCACATCCCACGACCAGAACAGCCTGCTTTCTCTTCCGTCATCAGACATAGCCTCATTCAGAATCGATCCTGCACGCCGGAAATGCGCCGGCGAATGACAGTCTTTTACCAAAAACACCCCGAGAAGGGGTAGCTTTTCTCCCTCCTCGGGGTAAATCCGGCAGCATCTTCTTTTTCCGGCGCTTCCAGGCTATTTTTTAGTAACCCACTTATCCTTCTTCATAAGATAAGAAAGCCCTTCTTTGAACTCTGGCTTATCCATGGAAAGCCGGTCCGGATGTCCCCCATTTCCCAGCAGACCAAAGGAATACCCGATTTGCCAGAGAGGGACCATATAAAGCACCGGGGAAAGTAATTCGGGAACCTCCGGCATTTCAATAAAGGCATCCTCATCCGGTGAAGCAGTTCCTTCCGGAGCAATCAGCACGGTCTTTGCGCCAATGGTTTTAGCGGCCATTGTCAGCCCCAACATCCGTTCCTGGAGTCCGCCGGGAGGCGCGATGGCAATCACCCCCATCTCTCGGGTAAGCGCCTGTATTGGGCCGTGGATGTAATTCTCAAGCTCGTAGCTTTGGATCGGGATCCCGGAAGACTGGTTGAGCGCCATAGCCGCTTCTTTGGCTATTGGGTAATTCGGGCCGTACCCCATCACCAGCAAAGTCTTACAATCTTTAAGCGTTTCCACAATACCTGCTGCCTTAGTTTCAAACATCGCGATAAAGTCTCGCGTTTGTCCGGGCAGCTTATTCAACACATCCACATATTCCCGGTCATCCTCAATCGTTCCCAACGCTCTACCCAACGCCAGAGTGAACTGCATCATCCGGAAGATTGCGGTTGCGAAAGTCCGTGTCGCCGGGAGTTCCATTTTAGGCCCTCCGGGACCGAGGATAAGATCTTCCACGGCCAGGGCTAAACTCGATTCGGCAATATCCGTAATGCCAATGGTATATGCGCCCAGGTTTTTCACAAATTCAACCACCCGCAGGTCCCCTTCGGATTTTCCGGAATGTGAAAGGAAGAAAACCGCAGTTCGTGAATCAACTCTTTCAAACGGATAAGATTCAAACTCGTTGGTCACGTGGCAGCTCACCGGAATTCCGGTCATCTTCTCAAAGAAAAACTTCTCGGCCACCGCTCCGAAATAGGATGAGCCTCTGCCCAACAGGATCACTTTATCCACCTTGCGTTTCATACACTGGTCCACAACAGAATCAATCTGGCGGGTCACTTCTTCCTGCAGGCACAGGGAAAGCATCTCGGGGATGCTCTGAATCGATTCCCACACCCAATAGGGGTGTTCGGTCCGGTGTCTACGTTCTTCTTTCACAGTCTTGTTCAGATTTTCATTCATGATATCCTCGGGGTATAAAATTAGGCTTCAGCACCGCCTGAAAGCTTTCCAAACGGGAAACCTCTGCATCAGCAATAATAAGCAATACAACGCACAAACAATCGTTATTATAGATTGTTTGTTACCAATTGTCAACAAATATTCTCATTTATTATCGATTATAGGAAAACACTACCCCCTCGCTTTCCCCCGGGGCGCTTTAACCTCAGGCCCGAATAACGGTCGGGCCGAAACTCTCAATTTTCTCGGCAAACTCCAGGGGAAGTCGGGCATCGGTGACGATCGTACTGGCAGCTTTCAAATCGGCCACCGACAGGAGGCAAACTTTTCCAAACTTGGAAGAATCGGATACGATAATCAGGTTGCTGCTCACCGAGACCATTTTACGCTTCAAAGGTGCCATGGTCGGCTCTGTGGTAGTCAGGCCATGCTCAATTGAAACGCCGTCAATCCCAATGACGGTATGGTCCGGTTTAAACCGGGCAATTGAATCGAGCGGGATTTCCCCGATCATATCTTCGAAATCTCTGTAGACCAGCCCACCAGTAAGAAAGATTTTTGCATCGGAGATTTCCAACAGGACCGGCAGCAGGTGGATGGACGTTGTGATAATTGTCAGCCCCCGTTTTTGGGCCAGGTTTTGGGCAAAGAAATAGTTGGTCGTACCCCCATCAATCATAATGGAATCGCCGTCATGGATTAAATCGATAGCCGCCGCTCCAATACGCTGCTTTTCTTCTTTGTTCAATTCGGCTCGCAGCTGCAAAAACTTTTTATTTAAAATTAAATCATCCGCCGCTTCGTCGGCCAGCAAGGCTCCCCCATGCGTGCGCACAATTAACCCGCGAGATTCTAACTCGGCCAGGTCCAGACGGATGGATGAAGAGCTCCTCCCAAATTGTCGGGCCAGGTCATTAACAACCACCTTTTTTTGATCGTAGATATTTTCCATGATCAGACGCAAACGCTCTTCCCGGAACATCTTTTTTTTCATGCTTTCCCTCAATCGCTGTTTTATATACACAAATCTTATCAATTACTACCGGTAAATCTTATTATAAGAGATAACACTTTTCCTTGAAAGGACTTTATTTTACAAAACGGCAGCAGCCGTATTGTTTATCTTTGCAAGGCAGTGACAGCAAAGTGCAGAGATCTCCACAACAATTCCCGTAAAGTCAAATTTTTCCAGAGGTCCCAGACGGTTCACCCCGCCGGAACGCTGTCGCTGCCTGCCCTTCAAAATAACAGAAAAAGAGAACTCTCTTGCCAACGGACGATATCTCCTGCCGCACCGGTCCTCTGGATCTTTTGAGCACAATCAGAAATTATCAGCCCACCACTCCCACGCGTCTGTCTGTACGCAGCAGTGATGGGCTCACAGGTTCATGAAAGGTAATAGCAGCAGAATGATATTACCGTTTTAATTAAGCGGAAACCGCTGCCTCTGTCGCTTCTGTCTCTTTTTCAAGTTTGGGTTTCAATGCAACCAGCACCAGAGCACCCACGATTCCTCCAACAAGGATGGACAGCAGGAATCCCAGAGGTTTATTGGACAGCGCCAGCACAAACAGACCGCCATGGGGAGCCATCATGGTCACGCCAAGCCCCATGCTGATCGCGCCGCCCACTGCCGAACCGGCGATAATGGCAGGGATAACCCGCGCCGGGTCTCCGGCAGCGTACGGGATTGCAAATTCGGTAATAAAGGAAGCCGCGCCGACAAAGCACCCCGGGATACCGGCTCGTTCTTCATCGGTAAATTTTTGCTTGGCCAGCAGCATTGCGAGAGCAATGACCAGCGGGGGAACCATGCCGCCCACAAATGCAGCCGCCACCGGGCCCCAGTTTTCAGCCGTTTCCGCCACACCAAGCGCAAAGAAATAAGCCGCTTTATTGACCGGTCCGCCCATATCTACGGCCATCATGCCGCCTATGATCAGTCCCAGCAGCAGGGCGCTTATGGCACCCATGTTGTTCAGGAAGGTGCTCAGCGTTTCATTCAACCAGGCAACAGGAGGCCCAATCAAGTACACCATCAACAGCCCGACGATTGCGGTGGCTGCCAGCGGGATGATCAACACGGGCATCAAAGAACGAACCATTTGAGGAACGTCCAGGTTTTTGATAGCCTCAACCAGATAACCGGCCAACAAACCTGCGATGATTCCACCGATGAAACCGGCCCCAATTCGATCCGAGACAATGCCACCCACAAAACCTGGGGCGATCCCGGGACGGTCTGAGATAGAGTACGCAATATAGCCGGCTAATGCGCCCACCATTAACCCAAAAGCGTCTTTTCCCAACCAGAACAGCTCGGCCGCAAAGCCTGTGTTCTCATAAACTTTGATTCCACCGAACAAAAAACCCAGTGCAATCAGAATACCACCCGGTACCACAAAGGGGATCATATACGATACGCCCGTCAGCAGATGCTTCTGCAGATCATGCAAGAAATTCTTCATTTTTATCTCCTTATTTATTAGAAAAATTCATAGCTACTAAATTCACTGCACTATTTTCATAATCCTCCTTAGAAAGCAATTTCTTCGCTGGTTTAGAAACCACCTTTTTGTTTTGCCAGCAGCAGAGCTTTATCGCCGTCTGCCACAAACTTTCCCGGATCCATTTCCACAACTTTCTTGCTCTTAAACCGCTCTGGCTCACGGACGGAAATGTTGACCATAAACAGGACCAGATCGGCATCATCGATATCCTTTTGCTTCAAACGGTGTTCCAGTCCCATGGAGCCCTGAATCTCTATTTTCACTTCATCGCCGGCCTTCTTTGCGCTTTTCTTAAGGGATTCGGCTGCCATGTAAGTATGGGCAATTCCAGCGGCACAAGCACTTATTGCAACAATCTTCATTTGAGCACTCCTTCCAGACTCATCAGTCTTCCAACAAAGCTTCTCCATCCACAATTGCGTTGACCACATCCTGGTAGTCTTTCGCAGCCATCAACGATTCCCGGAATTCATCATGGACCAGCAAACGCGCCAGTTGAGCCAGCACAGCCATATAGGCATCCGCTGAAGTCCGGTTGGGGATCGCCAGCAGAAAAACCAGTTTCGCAATTCCCCCGCCTTCCGGGGTTTCATAAAGGAAACCCTCGCAGGATCGCCCAAACGCAATTCCCGCCTCCCGCACTGCATCGCTCTTTCCATGCGGAATAGCGATGAAATGTTCCATATAGGTGGGTCCCAGAGTTTCGCGGTAATACACCGATTCGATATACTCGGCTTTATCGGTCAACAGGTTCTCCTGTTCAAGCAGCCCGGCAAGATAATTAATCGCCTCGTTCTTGTTGGTGATCCCATCCATCTCAAGATCGATGGTCCCCGGTCGTATAACTTCGCTGATTTTCAAATATTGGCTGTCCATTTCCTCAGTTTCCTCTTCCCAATTCAATCATTTTGGATGCGAGCAGCTCTACCGTCCATTGAGCCACTTTCGCAACGACCACCGTGCAGCCCTCGTCCCCATGCGCTCCCGCTGCTTCAAAAAGCTCGCGTTCTTCTTTAGAGCTCAAATCATAGGGCCGGCCATACTTCTTTTGGTGTACCAGGCCGCAGGTGATGGTACCGAATTCGTCGATGTATTTCCCGTGAAGCTGCTGCACCAGGTCAAAATTCGTATACTTGTTTTCCCGGTCGCCGCCAAAGTTCTCCCGCCTGCGCGGAAAAACCATCCCGATTACCATGACCCCACCGGTAAAAGCTGAGCAGGTACTGTCATTCAGCAGCCCGATCCCCCCGCACAGACCTGTGGCCGCGTTAAAGACTCCCGGATCGGAGATATCCAGTGCTTCGGTGACAGCCGCAACCACACTTTGGCCGCAGCCGTGATACTTCTTCTCATATTCAAACCCCAGTTGGTACGCTTTCAGCGCTTTTTGATGCCATTCAAGTTCCATTGGAGTTTCATCATAAGCCTTTCGGATTTCTTCCACGAATTTCTCTTCATCGCCTCCCTTCAGGAGCCCGCAAACTTCATAGATCGCAGCCTCTAGTCCTTTCTGCCGGATCAGATCTGCCAGTTTCTTAGATGCGCTGTCCTCTTCCTGATCGTAGTGGAAAGCGATGCCAATCGCCCGGATCAAATGCTCGGGGTGGATCCCGTTTTTCAGGCACAGCAGGGCCGGTCCAATCAAGCGGTCCTCACGCCGCAGCTTTCGCAGCGGGTCGGCAGCCGACCGCACCACCGTATCGCCAACGGTCGAATTGTTGGTTTGCTCCAGAACGTTCTGGATCCAGGAATCCATCTGCTCTGCTGTAAATCCGTACTCCCCCTGTAACGCGGCGCTCACCTCATCCAGTGCCCCAAGGGCCTCATCTCTCACCCACGGGTCCGCCAGGCATTCTACCAATAATTCATAGCCCAGCAGATGACCGTAATAAGATAACACCGCATGGCACATGTTGTAAGTGTAAATCTTCCGCATTTCCTCGGCACGCATGTCACTGACCAGACGGAAGGCCTTTACTTCCGGAATATCCCCTTTGAAACCGGCCGCCTCAACCGGCAGGATGCTGTACCCATTCGTCCACACCACCAGCGGATCTTTTTCAATCTCTTCCTCGGGCGGATCTGGGGCAATGCGGATCACCAGCGACTCGACCACACCCACTTTTTCCGAAAAATAAGCTTTTTCCTCCTGCGACAATCACTGGTATAGGAAGGCTTCAAATTTGGGACCGGCATGCACCAGGTTCGTACACAGGATGATGTCGAGCGGCGCGTCGGGCCGTACGGCGCGGCGCGTCAGGATCAGCTTCTGCAGGTCCGCCGCGGTCTGCTCGAAGTTCTGTGGGTATACCGCCGTCGCCACCAGGTCGGTATCACAAAAAGCTTTTTTAATTTCCTCGGCCTGCTCAATGGAATAAGCCTCATAATCCTCAATCCTCATCCGCGCTATGGAGGATTCGCTTTTTGCCCGCACAACATGATACGAGCCCTGTTTCACCAACTGGTCAATCAGCGCTTTAGATTGATCCACAAAAACCAGATGGAAGTTGGAATCGGCGAACAGGTCCCCCACAAAACCCCGGCCTATTCTGCCCGCGCCCCAAATAACAACCGAATCTTTACGCATTTCAGGACAGTTCACTTTCCAGAAAGGCTTTTTCCGCATCCATCGTCCAGGTTTCATTGGCACCCAGACGGCGATAAACTTCGGGACACTTCTCTTTCAAACAAGATAGCGGCGTCAACGGCAAATCCAGGATGTGGGGATAAATCACAATCTTCCCCGGGAATAAAGAATCCTTCATCGCCTGAACACCCTCCGGAATTTGTTTCAAGCCGCCAATAGCCGCCACGGACAGGTTCGGCTCCAGTTGTCCACCCACACACCGGTCGACCACTGCTTTCTGGTCATCCAGTCCGGAGCCGCTATTTCCGACCAACCGGATCTGTTTCTCCCCGGTGATCAGCCAGGAATCCACCGTCATTTTCACCCCACGCTTCATGCCGGCAAAAACATTGATAACACCCTGCTCCGCCAGATGGTCACAGGCCTCTGTGATGACATCCGGCAGTGTCAGCATAACTTCAATATCGTCAAAACCACCCCTGCGCCGGATTTCCTCCATTACAGCTTCATACCCCTGCCTGTCCGTCACCGGGTTGGTAAAAATCAGTTCTTTGTCATGTTTTTCGGCCAATGGGGCAAAAAATTCGCGCAAGGCTTCAAACCGCGTGGAGGTCACATTACTGGTCACAATCGTTTTAGGCCCATGCTTCGATTCGATCGCCCGCTGTAAATGCATCCGCCCCATCGGTCCGCCGGCACCCATGATCCACGCCAAACCGTTGGGTTTCAATTCGGCTCGGACGGGGGTTTGCCGGTAAGCCTGTGTGATGCTGCCGGTTGCCGTTCCCACACACACGATTTCGTCATAGTGCATGCGCCCCAGATCCAGTTCAATCGGGCCGGACATCGGCTTCTCATTGAGCAGCGCCATAACCGCGCCTTTGTTCATCCGCGGGCTGACAGCCGCTACCTCCTGCGGGCCGCAATCCAGCAGGATAAGATCGTCAAAGGTTTCCTCTCCGGCTCCAATTTCCGCGGGGGATTTCTTCACGAATGCAATGCCCTGCTGCTCGCAGAGTGCCTGCAAGGACTTTTCAAAGCCTGCCGGGAGACCGCTGGCAACCACACGGTCCGGTTTTGAGCCTGCCACCCAGTCCGCATCGATGCTGTAATCCTCCCGCGAACCGGCACACCCCAGGACCCACATCGCGCCGCCCTGCTTGAGCGTGGTGCGGTAATTCATGCGGTAGGCTGCTTCCACGCAGGCCCACGGCTCCGTGATGGCCCCCGCGGCATAAGTCATCTCATCGGGCACCGGGATCAAATAATTGCCCGCGTCGCCCCTGAGGATTTTATCGTCGATCTTCGCATACTGGCGGTAGCCGCCGTCCATGCCAAAGGAAAAGGGAATGCTTTTCCCGTTGACCCACACATCCGGCTGGATGGTGTAGCGCGCGCCAATTTTATAGCGGTCCTTCAAGTTCTCTCCCACGCCAACCACCGTCATGCTGACCTCGTGGCCCGGGATGATCGGGTTGGTTTTCAGGTCCCGCCCCTTTAACCGGGGGTGGTTCGGCCCCTGCGATACTTCTTTAAGATCGGTATAGCATAAACTAACCGCATCAATCCGCATCAACAACTCATCATCCGAATATTCCGGGACAGGGCGGACAACGGGAGCCCCGTTTTTTCCCAGACTCTCGATCCCGGAACCATATAATGGCCATGTCTGTTGTGCAGCGGGGATGGGTTCTTTTGCAGCCTGGTATCGACGCAATTTCTCAAAGTTCATTTCCGTTCTCGATTCTATAAATATGTTTTGATTGCCGTTATTTTCAATTGTGATATTAGCTTGAATATGATAACATTATATTATCACTTAGGCTTATTTGTCAACAATCACTTTTATTTATTCTCATTTATTCTTATTTCAATGTCTTTTGCTGGTCTTTTTCGTGTTTTTCACACTTCAGGGATTTCTGGAGACCATCCGGTCCCCGATATAAGCCCAAGCGATCCCAACCCGGCATTCCTGGAATTCCGGGCTTTAAATCAATTCTTTCAGGAGTAACGAAATGTCAGAAATCGGGAAAAAAGTCAGACTGAGTCAGATTCTTAATCCAAAAAGCGGTAACTCGATCATGCTGGCCATGGACCACGCCGCCGTCATCGGCCCCGTACCGGGCATCATCAATCCCTGCGAGACCGTGAAAGCCTGCGCAGAAGGCCGGCCGGACACCTGCTTCATGCCGATCGGCGCCATCAAACGGACCTACCCCATTTTTATCGAGCAGCACATTCCCTTCATTGTTTCGATAGATACCTGCACTTTCCTCGGCCCGGAACCGGATTACTTCATGGTATCGGACACCGTGGAGCACGCCATGAGCGTGGGGGCCAGTGCCGTCTCCATGCACGTCCTGCTCGGGCCTGCAAAGACCAGCGAGATGCTCAAAGGGCTCTCCAAAGTCGCCGTCGAATGCGACCGGCTCGGCATGCCCCTGCTGGCGATCATGTACCCCGAAGGCTTCGACAACATCTTCGATGTCAAATATGTCAAATGGGCCGCCCGCATCGGCTCCGAACTGGGCGCCGACCTGGTGAAGACCTATTACACCGGCTCCAAAGAAACCTTCGCCGAAGTGGTTGAATCCTGCACCGTGCCCGTGATGCTGTCCGGCGGCGAAAAGACCAAGCTCCCCCAGGATTTCCTGCAAACCTTAAAGAACTGCATGGATGCCGGCGGGCGCGGCTGCGCCGTGGGGCGCAACGTCTGGCAGTCCGAGAACCCCAAAGCCATGCTGAACGCCATCCACAAAATCGTCCACCAGAATGGCACTGTGGAACAGGCCCTGGCCGAACTGAACTAACCCCTCCCGAATCCCCGGAGGGTCAGGTACGTCTCCTTTCAGACCCCCGGGAACACCAAAAAGCAGCCTGCCAGTGATTGGGCAGGCTGCTTTGGGTTTCTCAATATTCAACATCTAATCCAATATCAATCGTGTGCGCCGGAAGCGCGCCAGCGCTAGTCAAGCCAAGTAGGGTGGGCGCAGGGATGGGGAACAAGGTGTTCCACTAAATTCACCGGCATCCCGAAACCCACCAGCCAACCAGGAATCGGTGGGACACGGGGCGGGGGGGGAGTGCCCATATCCCCTGGAAGGACTACATCCGCCCCTCCTCCCGCCTACGAGTCCCTTAAATGACACAGGCGCGGCCATGAGCCGCGCCTGCCTAAGAAACCGAGTTTTTTCAAAAAAACTTGGTTTCTGCTTCTCTAGCCTAATCCAATATTAACCGGGTGCGCTGGAAGCGCGCCAGCGCCAGAGCGATCAGCACGATGTCGGCGACTACCAGCACCGCCCCGCCAACCCCGGCCACCATCCTCAGATTCAGTCCATCCAGAAAAGCTCCCACAGCCGTTACGTCGGTCTTCGGCAGCACCTGCACCAGGATGGTCGGCGTCAGGAACAGCGCCAGCATCACCAGACTCATGCGCTGGTAGGCCACCCGCGCGGTCGGCGCGTGCAGCGAGACAAACACCCCGATGCTGCTCATCAGCACGGCCGTCAGCAGGCTGAAGACCACCACCCCCAGGAAGCTCCCCAGCGGGTAAAACTGCACGCCTCCCGCCGGATGGACAATGTTCACCGTCACCGCTCCCAGCAGCACGCCGGCCATCGCCAGCCCCCAGCCGTACAGCACTGCCGCGCCGATCTTGCCCAGCAGGATGGCCCGGTCCGTCAGGCGGCTCGCCAGCAGGGTTTCCAGGGTATGCCGTTCGCGCTCCCCGGCGATAGCATCCGTCACCACACTCACCACCAGGAACACCGGCAGCCAGGCCCACGCCAGCATCGAGACCGGGTTGGTCAGCCACTCCTCGCCGCCCTGCAGCGGCAGATAGACCCCGATCAGCCCCAGGATGACCGCAATGCTCAGCAGCCCGCTCCGGGCGGTGCCGCGGTTGAAAATAATTTCTTTAAGATCTTTTGTGATGATCGTCCACATATCCCGAATCATTTCTGTTCCTCCATCAACGCCAGGAAAACGTCTTCCAGACTGGTTCCTGTCTTACGCACTTCATCCACGGCCGCGCCCTGCATCACCAGGAAGCGCACCACTTCCGCGCTGTCCGCGTCCTCGGTCAAATCGATAACCAGATGCTGGTTCGCCTGCCGGGCTCCCACCACCTCCGGGAGCGCGTTGAGCTGCGCCAGCAGCGCCTCTCCGGTCAATCCGCGCCCGAAGATTTCCACCCGTTGGCTGCCTTTCCGGCCGCGCAGTTCTTCCGGCGCGCCCACCGCCAGCAGACGGCCTTCCCGCAGCACCCCCACCTGGCTGCACAGCTTTTCCGCTTCGGACAGGTTGTGCGTCGTCAGGAACACCGTCACCCCGGACTGCTCCGCCAGCCGCAGCAGGTCCTCCCGCAGCGCGGCCGAGGCCACCGGGTCCAGCCCGGCGGTCGGTTCATCCAGAAAGACCAGCCGGGGACGGTGCAGCAGCGCCCGGGCCACGGCCAATTTCTGCTTCATGCCGCGGCTCCAGCCGCCCACCACCTCTTTGCGGCGCTCCCACAGGCCGATGCTGTTCAACAGCTCTTCGATCCGTGCGGCCCGTTCGGGCTTCGGCATGTGCCACACCTTTCCATAGAACTCCAGGTTGTCTTCGGCCGTCAGGCGTTCGTATAACCCGGTGTGCTCCAGCAGCGCCCCGCAGGCTTCGCGGACGGAATTCCCCTGCCGGATGGGGTCCATCCCCAGCACTTCCGCCCGCCCGCCGGAAGGTTCCAGCAGCCCCAGCAGCAGCCGGATGGTAGTCGTTTTCCCCGAGCCGTTCGGCCCCAGCAGGCCAAACACCGTCCCGGTGGGGATCTCGAAAGATATTTCCTTGAGCGCCTCGATACTGCCAAAACGGCGCGATAAACCCTCTACCTTTACTGCACTTGATTTTGCTTCCATTCTATTTCCTCTAAATTTTTCCTAAAAACGCCTTCAATTGTTTTCGATAATCTTCAAAAGCCTTGCGTCCCGCGGGGGTCAGCCGGCAGATGGTCTGCGGTAGTTTCCCGCGGAAGGTCTTTTCAATTTCCACATACCCGGCTTCCTCCAACCGGCTGAGGTGCGCAGAAAGGTTGCCTTTGGTCAGCCCGGCCTCCCGCAGCAGGAACAGGAAATCGGCTTCCTCTGCCGCGAACAGGATCGACATGATCGCCAGCCGCGCCGGTTCATGGATCAGGCGGTCCAGATCGGTAATACTTCTCGCATCCTCATTCATGATCCACCTGCGCCGGTTCGGTGTTTCGCAGGTAGTTCCGCAGGGTAAACAGCCCGGAAAAGACCCACATCAGGCCGATCCCGCCAAAGAACACTCCCATCAACTGCGTCCCCTGGAAATTCAGCAGCGCGCTGGCTGCCCCCAGCAGGAACGTCAGGCCCGCAATCACGTAGAACCGTGTCAGACCCAGCGAGTATCCCAGATAGATCAGGAACAAAGCGACCATTGTGCCGCTCACCAGGAAGGTCATATTCTCGGGCAGTCCCTGTGAGACCAGCGCCACCGTCGCTCCCACGGCTGCCGCGATCAGCGCGGTTTGCAGGATGCGCTTCCAGCGCCCACTGCCCTTCTGCCGGGGATAAGACACATACCCGGTGCGTGGGAAAGTCAGCGTCTCTTTGAAATACCGCACCGTCCGCTTGACCAGCAGGCCGCCCAGCAGGATCACCACCGGCTGCCCCAACCCCAAAGCCACCGCCAGGATTGTCTCATTGCCTCGGGCAAACCGGCTCACTCCGATCATATAGAGTGCGTACAGCAAGATCACAACTCCGGCTCCCATCTCGGCCAGACCATCCACATACCAGTAGCGTTTGGTGCGCTGGATCATCTCATCAATTGGATTGATTTCTCGATTCATCTCTGTCTCCTCATAAACTGGTTTGCAACACAAACTAGTTTACAGTAGTCTATCGCGGTTTTATCCGCCTGTCAAGAGTTTTTCGACAATATTTTCCCGCATCAAGGGTCATCCAACATCGCAAAACCTGTGGGCTTCCCCTCTCCTCCGCGTCCTTGCGATTCTGCGTTGAAAAACGTACGGTCCATCCTCCCCGCTCCCCACCAATTTTCTTCATCCACCCAAATTACCCAAAATACCGCTTTACCTGCGGCCTCATTTGTGCTTTAATAGGTTAACGATCTCTTCCTATCCCGCAGAAGAGGTCCCAAACGATCACACAACAGCATACTGACCGCACGGTTTTCTGCCATGCAGGGTGGTCAAACACAATCCTGGATAAAGATCGGGGAGGTGTGTTATGAAACCTGTACGAAAGCGTATTTCAACTCTAGCAGCCTGGGGATTCCTGTTTGCGAGCCTGGGAGATCTTGCGCGCCGGGCTTCCGCAGATGCCGCCTCACGGGAAGAGTCCACTTGCTGGAATTGTGCGCATCTCCGGATCGGTCATCTCGATCAGATGGTCAATTGGATGCACTGCAAGTGCGGGCACCGCCTGATTCCTCAGGAAAAACTGATTTGCCGTCATTACCTCTTCAATGACCCCGGCGAACGCGTTGTCCGGGTCACGGTTGATAATTGGACCGAATTCAACGGGTCAGGCCCGGCCATGTTGGGCCAGCCCGCCTGCGAAGATTGGTCAGCCAGCGGCCGCCGGGTCGCACTGGCCCCGCCCTGCATAAACTGATTAAAACTGCCCGCCACACGCCGCCGGAAATATCCAGCGGGCAGTCAGGAGAAAACAGAGAAGATGAATTTTGTGCAAATTGTACTGATTGTCGTTGGAGCCCTGGCCGTTGGGCTGGCCGCTGTGATCCGGATCGCATTTCTCAGGTCCCAGCCCACCCCGGCACAGGTGCTGGCCGGACAGGGGAATACCGTTGAACTGCAAAAGGCTATCAACAGTCCCATGCAAAAGGAAGAGGACCGTCTGGCCGCAGCCGCCGCGCTGATCCAGGCCGCGGCCCGCCATCAGGACCGCGCCCAGCTCCGTAAGGCCGCCGACCTCTTGATGAATTTTATTCTGGCGCGCTCCACTTTCCAGGTGCGCAAAGCCGGAAAACTCTTCCTCCAGGCAAATGAACTCCTCCAGGACCCCATTTTCCGCGAAGCCCAGGCCGTGCGCCTCGCGGAAGCCGACCCAGGCCAATGGCCTCTGGAAAAGCAGGAAGCGGTGGTGGAAATTCTGGAAAACCTGGCCGCTTCCACTGCCGGGAACGGCGGAAGCCACCTGGAAATGCTCGTCCTGGGAGCTAAAACCACGCTGAGCGGGAATATCCGCGCCCAGGGCATTGCACTTAACGCTCTGCTGGAAGCCACCCGGGAATCCGACCCCTCCATCCGCAAAACAGCCGTGTTTACTCTCGCCCAGGTCGCCAGCCGCTCTTCCAACCCCGACTTTCAGGCCCGTGCCATTGGCGGGTTGATCGCCTGCCAGCAGGATCCCGGTAAGGTGATCCATCTGGCGGCTACCACCGCCCTGGAACGTGTCGTCCTCAAAGCTGCCCATCCCGAAGCCCAATTGTGGGCCGAAGAGGCTCTGGTGGCATCCCTTCATTCTTCACATCCCGATGTCTGCGGCGCTTCCCTGGCAGCCCTGCAAAACATCCGGACTGTCCGCCCTCTTTTACGCCCCGACCTGGATGCATCTCTCGCAGCCGCCCTGCACTCTGCCCCCTCCGACATGCGGCAATCCATTCTCGAGATTCTGCATACAAGCTGTCTGGATCTGGCAAGACCCACCCGGCAGGCCATTGTGCTCTCCGGTCTGGAAGCTGCCATTACGGATCCCACACCCCTCGTTGGCCGTCTGGCGGTTGAAATGCTGATCGCCCACGAACCGCAGATCAAAGAGTATGATCTGCGCGGTCGGGTGCTCAAGGCGCTGTTCAATGGGCTTGCCTGCCCCGATTGGCAGGCTCAATTCCTGGCAAGCAAGCACCTGATTTCCCTTTACCAGAGCACTGCCCTCACAAAGGACCAGCGCGAGCAGATCCTGCTGCATAAAGACGAAATTAACGCTTCGGGAGCGGCCTCAACGGGCATCCGTATCTGGTGGCAAACCGAATAAAACGTCCTCATTCCTCCAAAAATTTTTCTCCCCCCAAATCAGAGAGGAAGAGCCGCTTGGTTCTTCCTCTCAAACTGTAGCATGTGCATCCTTCGGTACCCCTGTTCCCTGGTTCCGCTGTATCTCCGCGGCAAAAAGCTCCCCGGTGTAGCAACCGATTCAATGCCCTTCAACCCGTGCGCACCGTGATCTTGAACTCCGGTACCGTGGTGGGGGTCAATTCCATCTCCTCGCTCCACCGGATGTCATCCACTTCCGTCGATACCCGGCAGGTGTCCCCCACACATTCTGCGAATGCCCCGGCAAACAGGAAAGTTCCATCCGCGCCGGTCTCCGTCATGCGGGGCTCATCCTCTCCATCATTGCCCCCGCTGAGGGCAACCTCCACGCCCGGAAGCGGCACTTCCTCACCATCCACCCGGCTTACCACCCGTCCCCATACCGCACTGGCGATATTTCCTTCCCGGGTGTGCAGGCGCCGGGCGAACAGGGGATAATACCCCTGCCGGGCGAAAAGCTCACGGAACTCGGTGGTGGCATCGCTCATCATGTATCCGGCCAGCACCAGCGACACCAACCCCAGCAGCAGCGCCGGAGCGCTCCAATTTCCAATCGTTGTGGTGCGGACCGTCATGAGGGGAACGCCCTGCGCCGCGCTGGCCGCCAGACGGCCAAAGTTCAACAGCGCATATAAGCCCAGGTACAACCCCGTCACCCGGTAAAACTGCATATAACTGGAGGTCAGGTACAGGTATTCGCGGCCTTCCGTCTCCAGACAAACCCACAGCGCGTCATAATCCCAGCACTGGCTGGCGAATTGGTCCTCCGCGTAAAAAGCCGCCAGCCGCGGTGAAACTCTCTTCATCCCGCCGTGCAGGGTTTTCGCCAGCCCGCCCACCGGTGAGGAAATCACATACCCCAGCGCCACGGATACCAGCAGGATCACTTCGATCGCCGGAGACTTTCCCGACGGTGCGAACGCGGGCACGAACAGCAGCGCGCCGATGATCGTCGGCAAGATATACTCCAGGAAATCCCGGAACAGGAAAACAGAGGTTCCCAGGTCCATCCGGCCCTTCTCCCCTTACGATTCGTCCAGGATAATTTCCACCTCGGGAAGCATTTCCCGCACGGCGCTTTCGCGCTCCAGGACGGAAAGACGCGAGCAGTGATGTGGGCGGCAGTTCCCCGGTCCCATGCGCAGCTTGCCGCTCCAACCGGCCTCCACATCCTGCACCCGCACCAGGATGGTGCCCTGCTCTCTGGCATGTCGGGCGCCGGCCGCCATCAGGGCAGCTCCGCACAGTTTATATTCCTCCAAAGTACGGATCGTGCGCACGTCTTCTGCGCGTTTCAGGTCTTTATAAATCTGGTCCCGCGTGGAAGGAAAGATTTTATACCCCCGCTCCCCAAGGATTTCCGAAGCGCGGATCAAAAATTTCTTTCGGCTTTTTTCAGCATTGGAAAAATGGCGGATAAATTTCTGTTGTTTTCTCGGTGACACGGCATACCTCCTCTACGGAATTGTTTTGCAGAGTGCCATGCCGCCGCGATATTCTTAACCTGCCTGCGTTGTTCACCACCATGAAGTTACTTTCATTATAGTGAGCCGGTAAGAGCAGAGCAAGCGCGAAATTTTTTATATGGAAAATTAAAAAATTTCGATGTCCGAATTCATTCTGATACTCCGCTCTTTTATACTTCCCGGTTTAATTAATTGGATGGAGATATCCGGTTCCGGTAGAGAGCATTCCCCCTTTTGGCTTCTTTACACAAACTTTAGAAACACTTTATAGAAGCTTTAAATGCCGCAGCTAAA
This sequence comes from Ornatilinea sp., assembly GCA_018433975.1. Taxonomy (GTDB): domain Bacteria; phylum Chloroflexota; class Anaerolineae; order Anaerolineales; family Anaerolineaceae; genus SM3-B121. Next base: position 51,726 of record JAHDQE010000043.1, read on the forward strand.
CTCAACTCACAGGTTAGAAGAAATTGCAGGTGAATAAACGATTGCAATCCAATAATGGTTTTCATTTGTCTTCACAAAGACGGAAATTTCACCGGAATGCTCAGCGTCAATGTCTTTTTAATGAAGAGGCATCGATGCAAACTTAGAAATTTTCATAGGAACGCCGGAATCATCCTGTTCGTTTTCGGGGAGCATGATTCCATCGCTTCCTGTTTGTATGTACAATATATTTACAGACAAAGCTTATAGGTTGAAAGGAAATAAATGTGGCTGCCGCCAAAATACTTTTGATCGATGATGAACCCTCAATCCATAACGTCATAACAGCTTATCTGAAAGCAGAAGGTTTTGAATATTTATCCGTCATGGATGGGCCCGGTGGACTGGAGGCTGCCAGGACGTTCAAACCTGACATCATCATCCTGGATGTAATGCTCCCCGGAATGGATGGGATCGAATTGCTCACCCAATTACGCCGGGATTCAAATGTATATGTCATCATGCTCACAGCACGTTCCGAGGAAACCGACAAGATCGTCGGGCTCTCTGTTGGCGCAGATGATTACCTGACCAAACCTTTCAGTCCGCGTGAACTGATCGCCAGAATAAAATCAGCCTTGCGGCGTATTCAAAGCACAAATCATCCTTCAGGTGCAGCTTCAATGCAGATATTTCCGCATATTCGCATCGATCCTTCTGCCCGTCGAGTTTGGGTAGAAGAACAGTTAGTCGAGCTGACCGCAGTAGAGTTCGATCTTCTGATTATCCTTGCACAGCACCAGGGTATGGTTTTAAGCCGGGAACAACTGCTGGAAAAAGCATGGGGTTATGATTACTTTGGCGATACACGCGTTGTCGATGTCCACATCGGCCATATACGCCAAAAGCTGGGGGAGGGTCATTTTATCGAAACAATTCGTGGGGTTGGCTACCGCTTTGAAGATAAATAGGTGAAACGATGTTGAGATTAATCCGCACCCATCTTGCGTGGAAAGTTTTTTTATCTTATGTCGTCGTGGTACTGGTCGGTGTTGTTGTCCTTGCAACAGCAACCAGCTTATCGGTTCCGGCCGCATTTGACCGGCACATGGCCGGGATGAGCGCCATGATGTCCGGAAGTAACCGGCCCATGACACCGGCCCAGGGCATTGGTGTGGGGGATGTTGAGGCCATGGGCATGGATTTATTTTCAAACTACCGGGCCGCAGTTACCGAAGCCTTTTCTCTGGCGGCATTGGCGGCTCTGATTGCTGCGGTATTAGCCAGTTTTTTTATCAGCCGTCAGGTTGTAGGGCCTGTTCAACGAATGATGGTGATTAGCCACCGGATTGCGGAAGGCGAATATGAGGAACGTCTCAATATATCCGGCAATGTACAGATAAATCAGCTGGATGAGCTGGACCAGCTTGCGCTCACCTTCAATCAGATGGCGGACAAACTTGAAAAGACCGAGAAGATGCGTCGTCAGTTAATCGGTGATGTAACTCATGAACTGCGCACCCCGCTTACGGCAATCAAAGGATACATGGAAGGTCTGATTGACGGTGTACTTTCGGCAACCCCGGAAACATTTCAACTGGTATATTCCGAGGCAGACCGCCTGCAGCGATTGGTCAATGATCTCCAGGAGCTCAGTCGGGTTGAAGCCGAGGCTTACAAGCTTAAACCGGAATTGATTTCTCCCGCCGGCCTCATCGAAATTGCAGTGAATCATCTCAAATGCCAGTTTGAAGAAAAAGGGATCTGTCTCGAAACACAACTAAGCGCAGACCTTCCAAATGTTTTTGTTGACAAAGACCGTATTCTACAGGTGCTGACCAATTTGCTCGGGAATGCCTTGCAGTACACTCCAACCGGCGGCAGGGTGACTTTATCGGCTGAAAGCACAAAATCCGAGGTTGTTATCTCCATAGCAGATACGGGAATCGGTATCTCACCGGACCAGTTAACTTTAATCTTCAAACGCTTTTATCGAACCGATAAATCCCGTGCTCGGGTCAGCGGAGGCAGTGGGATTGGGCTGACCATTGCTCAAGCCCTGATCAAAGCGCATCATGGCCGAATTTGGGCAGAAAGCGCCGGGGAAGGGAAAGGCAGCTCTTTTCATTTCACCCTGCCAACCGGCTAAGGTTCAACACATTTTTCCCCAACACCTTTACCAAAACTTTACAGTAGCTTCAAAAAGGCTTCATCCTGTTCTGTTATCCTGAGAATGTAAACATAACAACATTTCTGATAAAGGATGAATTAGATTCGGGAAAGGATGGATATCATGATACGTAATTTTGGTTGCTGTGGTTTTGGTGGATTCGGCAGATTCGGTAGTTTCGGTGGTTTCGGCTGGATAGGTATGATTCTGGGTTTGATATTAACAATCGCGGTGATCGTTGGAACAATCTTACTGATTGTTTGGGCTGTCCGTCGAACAGGCAGGAATAATCCCGCCGGTTCTCAGCTTTCGAACAGTCAATCTGCCCGAGATATCGCTCAGTTGCGTTATGCCAGGGGCGAAATTAGCCGGGAAGAGTATCAGCAAATTTTATCGGATTTGGGCCATTAAGGAAGGTGTGAAATGATGGGATTTGGAATGATCGGCGGAATTTTATTGTTCTGGATTGTGGTAATTGGTCTGGCCGTATTATTGGTGCGTGGACTTTTCCCGTCACAACGGGCTGAAAGAACAAATCAACCCTTATCCGCTCGTCAAATCCTGGAACAGCGTTACGCCAGAGGTGAGATCAACCAGGAACAATATTTGTTAATGTTAGAGGATATCCAGAAATAAAATAAGCAAAGAATTTAAGAAATCAGTGGTGATTAAAAAGAGCGCCTCCGGCGCTCTTTAGTTTATTTCCTTTTGCTTCCCACCGGGAAGACCGTATCCGACGCTCATCAGTCTCCCGAAAAATAATAAAGTTTTGGCGCCCCCTCAATACAGACTTCCAACTTTTCTTTGACGGCTGTATAAGCCCAAACCAGCTGCTGGTCCGGCAGTTCGGGGTCTCCCATCAGATAACGAACCAGGCGCATGGCATTGATGCCCCCGCCCAATTCTTCCCCTTCTTTTTTCAGCAATTCGTTCATTCCCACCTCAACCATTTTGGTTGAGATGCGGGCCAGCAGGTTATCGATTAAATTCTGGAGCTCTTGCTTGTGCAATTACGCCTCCTTTCATCCCGGGAACGGTTTCAGGGATAGATCGATGAACTCATTCCTGGGTAGTCACATTCCCAGAAGCCCAATTTAAATTTTGTTCCATGGCGTCCATCGCGAGGGTGGCATACATTGCCGCCGGCCCCCCGCCCATCATCAGCGCAACACCAATTGTCTCCAAAATCTCCCCGCGGGAAGCCCCTGCCTGGATGGCATCCTGAGTATGGTAAGCGATGCAACCCTCGCAGTGTACCACAATTCCTATCGCTAGGGCCATCAGCTCTTTCGTCTTTGAATCCAACGCGCCGGACTCGATGGCCTTCTTGTGCATTCGGGAGAACCCTGACATCGTCCCGGGGATTTCACGCCCCAGTTTCACAAGATTTTCGTTCAGATCTTGATAAAGCTTAAGATAATCTTCAACCATCCTTGTCCTCCTCCTTTTGGTTAATTCTCAGGGGACAATCTCAATCCGGGGCTCGATGATCACCTCGGATTTAACCGAGTTGGCCACCAGGCTGTACTTGCGCGCCGCCTTCAAGGCGCGCTCGGTGCGGGCCATCACAACCTCCGGGGCTTCTTCACCCGCGGAGATGCGGATTTCCGGCCAGAAGCGCAGGTGGGTGAAGATCTCGGTCCGGTCCAGCTCAATCAGTTTGGTGCCTTCCACCCGGCATTCGTAAGAAAGCAAATTCAACTTAAAACGCTCCGTCGCCCAGATAAACATCATCATGATGCAGGTGTTGGCCGCGGCAACAAAAGCGTCTTCCGGGGTGAACACTCCCGGGTGCCCTTCCGCATCCGGCGGAGCCGAGAAATCCATCTCCGGGCCGTTGCCCATCACAATATGTCCCCAATGCTCCCCCTTCCAGCTGACCGTGGTATTGTAGACTGCCGTGCGGCTCATTTTTTGCTCTCCTGTTTCTGACAATAAAGTTGGTACGCCTGACCCACCGCGGAGGAAACATCCGCTTCCTGCGACGGATCAATAAAATTGTAAACTTTCACCATTTCCACCATTTCCTGTGTCACGCTCTCGCCGGGCATCTTTTCCGCGGTTCGGAAATTCTCAAAAATCAGGGGCAGGGCAACCAGGGTCATTTCGGACCCATTCACCCGCAACTTCTGGATCGGTATCCCCGAACCACAGGAACAGGTCGCCACAACTTCCTCCTGCGGCTCCGGTTCATTGAACTGCCCTTCTCTTCGGCTCCAATCCTTGCCGAGCAGTTTGTCCACCTGCTCCGCAACCCGGTCCGCCGCCAGGTCCACCGCCTGCTGCCCGGCTTCGTTTAACCGGCGCAGTCCTGCCGGTTTATCCAGACCGTTTTCCCGGATCAGATCCGTGATCACGATGCTGGCCGCCGGAGTATTGGAATACTTTTCCGTACCGCGGTAGGCACAGCGTTTCTCACAACCGTCGATCACTATGGTGGGATAGAACTTTGCGAAGGCACGATCGCCCTCCCCTCCCGCCAGGAAGAGCGGCAGGCAAATGGTCACCGTGTCGCCGGGGCGCTGCTTTTCCAGCACCTGGAGTGCGGACAGCCGGGTGATCAAACCTTCCGGGATCTCTTCCCCGGAGCAGGCGATGATTCCCACTTTCTTCTGGGGCATCTCAGGCATTTTCGCCTCCTTCCCGGAGCAGGTCGTCCACAACCTCATCAATCTCTTTCGCCAGAGCATCCACCAGCTTTTTTCCGCCTTCATTCAGTTCGGCAATTCCGCTGGGCTTGAAATCCCGGTAGCGCCGGAAGACTTCCAGCACGGCATAATCCTTCGCCACTTCGCCGCCGCTTTCGGCCACCATTTTCGTCGCGCAGGCCAGTTTGCAGCCGTCAATCGTAATGGCCGGGTTCTCTGCCAGCAGCCGGCGCGATTCTTCGTCACCCATCACCAGCAGCGCGAGGGGAACAATCCGGGTCTGGCCGGGGCGGTCATCCTCGGCAACCTGGTAGGCTGCTTCCCGGCTGACCGTGCCGTAGGACTTTCCAATCCCGCTGCAGGGAACAATTAACACCTTTTTGGAATCGGTCATAGATTTTGTGCCTCTTCTTCGGCTTCGGTTTTCATTACGCTAAAATAAGCTTCCGGTTTTAATAGCTTTGCAGAATCCGCTTCCCAATCCGTAGGCTCAATTTCACACAACCAGCCTTCTCCATAAGGGTCCTGGTTGATCACTTCAGGTTCCATTTCCATTTTAGGATTAACGGTAACCACGCGGCCGCGCACGGGGCTGGCGGCTGTCGCATTCACTTTAATGGTCTCTATTTCCGCGGCATCATCATCGATTTTGAGCTCGGTCCCAACCGGTTGGACATCCGCAAAAGCGACATCTCCGCTGCGCTGCTGCAAGTAATCCGACAGCCCAATCCTGACAACTTCGCCAACCTTAAGCGCCCAGACGCCCTGCTCGTTGTAACAACGGTCCACGGCTACTTTGAACGTAAATTTATCGACCGTGGTTTCCATATATTCCGGCATTGAATGTTCCTCCAAAAATCTTTAATATTCAAACTATTGAATGTTTTAGCGCCAAAAAAGGGGGTGAATATTAAAAATATCCACCCGCACACGGCAAACGATCAGGCTTTTAACCAACCGGCAATTTCTTCTTCGGACGGGATCCGGCCCGCAGAAACCACTTTCTCATTGATCACCAGACCGGGAGTCGCCATAATCGGATATTTCCAGATCTCATCGTGGTCGGTAACTTTGATGATCTCAGCCTCAATCCCTGAATTCTCAACAGCCTGCCGGGCGGTAGCTTCCAACTTTTTACAATTTGCACACCCTGAACCAAGAACCTTAATCGTCAACATGTATTTCTCCTCTAATAAATAATCGTTTTATAAAACCCAAAAAACGCGGATATCACTCTTTGTTCGTACTGCACTTTGGACACGAACAGGCCGGGTTACCGTTTTGGGAAAGCGTGAACTCGGGGACATTCAACATCTCCCGGGTCGCATCCAAAACGGTATAGACCTGGGGATCGATCACCCGGTAAAAGATATTCAATCCATCCCGCCGGTCCTGGATCAGTCCGGCATCCCGCAGCACCATTAATTGCTGAGAGATGTATGCCTGCCGGTATCCAAGATACGCTTCAATATGGCACACACAATGCTCACCGTCTCGAAGGATTTCGAGGATGGACAACCGCGCGGGGTGGGCCAGCACCTTGAAAATTCGGGCCTGTTTTTCGCTTGAAACCAAGTGTACGTTCTTTTCTTTTACTATATTCATAATTATGAATATAATTATACTCTCTTTATTCTGGAGCTGAAGTGCGAATGTCACCTGATTCAAATGACAAAAATAATATTTTCCCAAGATCAAAAGAATAAATCGTCATCCTGTGTGGCATCGGGTAAGGTTCTACAACAGCCTTCTTTTACGAGTTCCCCATCGGACCCGGATTAAAATAGAACTCTCTCCCAATTTCAACACGAAAGGAGCAAAATATGGCAAAGATTATTCTGAATATGGCAGTGACCCTGGACGGGTTCATCGCCCGTCCCGATGGCGGCGTGGAGTGGTGTTTCACCGACCCGGATTACGGGTCTTCGGAACTCAAAAACTCCATTGGCACCGTCCTCATGGGGCGCAGCACCTATGAGGTGGTACTCTCCTTCGGAGAAATGCCCATTGAAGGCCCGGAGTATTTTGTATTTTCTAAAAGTCTGGAGGACTATGACTCCAAGCAGGTTCGCGTACTGCGGGAGATTGACCCAGTGCAAATCCGGCGCATGAAAGCCGAATCTTCAAAAGATATCTGGCTGATGGGCGGCGGGGAGATCAACGGCCAGTTCCTGGATCTGGGGCTGCTGGACGAGCTCCAGCTCGCCATTCACCCGCTGCTGCTCGGTGAGGGCATCCCGGGCTTCGGCGGGCGCAGCTTACCCCTGGAAAGGTTAAAACTGGTCTCCACGAAGACCTATAACACCGGACTTTTAATAGCCGTTTATCACGTCATCAATCCGGTTTAAAGACATCCGTACTCCACCGTATAGGAACGGGCAAGGGGTTCTATCAAATTGTTGTCTGCCAGTGGGGATTAACGGAACAGCAGCACGCTGTTCGCTGGATAAATCAGGAAAAGGAACTCGCGTGTAAATGGAAGGACTTTAGAGATGGGTGTCCGGGTTCTCCATTTACACACGAATCTTAAAAAATTGCATAGCTTACTTTTTCTTATCTTTCTTGCCTTTCTTCTCTTTCTTTTCCTTCTTGTCCTTCTTATCCTTATCTTTCTTGTCTTTTCCCATGACTACTTCTCCTTTCTTTATCAAAAAAATTAAATAACGGATAATCAATACTATAGCATTTTTTAAATGTTAAAACAAATTCTTGCAGACAATTCCGGGAAATTCATCCCGTCCCGGATCACCCTCCGGCATCATTTCACCCCGGATTAAAACTCGGCAGCCCGGCTCCTGAAAGCCGGACTGCTTTGTGCTTAAATTCCCCTGAAAAGGACAAATTTTTAGTCAAGTTTATTCCATATACCTCCTGTCCGGTCTTTTGTTTACGGTTTCTGGAGGTGAGCTTCCAGAAACCACGATCCTTTATCCAGCACGCGCACAATCTCGATCAGCAGGTCCAAAAGAACCGGTTTTCCCCGCTTTTCGGCTTTACCAACACCTCCCGGTCGAAATTAGCTAGGCTGGCGCAGCGCTGTGCCAGCGCTTCCACACATCCCATTCCACCATAACAATCTTTCACCGTTAATCTCAGAAAATGTTCCCAACTCCGGGCTCCCGGCAGCCAGCAGTCTAATCTCTTTCACGCGCCGTCCTGCAGAAAATCACCGGGTTGGAAACATCCTGCCATTTTTATAAAGGGAATCTGAAAGATTCCCTCTCGTAGGAACGGTCATTTCTTATTGCAATTTCTGCTTTTAAGATACCACCCACACGGCACTACAGGAAATAAGGGATTTCCCTGCTTTAAATGGGGAATTATCCTACATTACCCCCATTGTTCCCGGGCCGAATGCCCCCTCTTATCCCCGACCCGGGCATACAACACACAAGCCCCTCTAAATTGGAGAGGGGCTTGTGTGAAAAGGTCTTTCCTGTCCGGATTAAACCGCGAACGACTCCATCGGGAACGGCTCGCCGTGCCCCGGATACACCCTGTCGATCTCCATCATTCTTAACCTTTCAACACTGGCCTTCCCGGTTTCCATATCATCCATCAGAGAAGTAATATCCGGCTTATCCCTGTTTTCAAGCAGGTCCCCGCTGAACAAACTGCCGTCCGCTGCCAGAAGCCCGATAGACCCTTTAGAATGTCCGGGCAAATGCAGCACCCTGGCCTCAAAGCCGTACCCGGAAAGATCATCCCCTTCTCCAACATAAAAATCAGGCTGGCAGCGTTCCGCCTTGCCAAACCCGAACAGGATGGACGTTAATTTGCGCACCAGAAAATTGACCTTACGCTGGCGGCTCAAAAACATATCGCCGCGTTCGAGCAGCAAAGAGTCTTCCGCGTGCATGGCGAGTTTCGCGCCGAACTTCTCCCGGAGATAGGCCGCATTGCTGGTATGGTCAAAATCCCCGTGAGTCAACAGGATCAGCCTGAGATCGCCCGGCTTGCAGCCTGCATCTTCCAGTTCCCTGACCAGCTCGGCGCGGTTATTCTTGCACCCCGTATCGATCAGGATATAACCGCTGCCGGTTTCAATCAGATAACAATTCACAGAGCCCAGCTTAAACGGCATTGTCAGGCACAGAGTCTTGATTTTTTCTTTCACCATCTCTTTCCTTCCCAATAGACAATGAACGTACTTCCCAGAAGCCATCCGTCTCGCAACAGCAATGCCACCATCAGACCACCCAGGTATTCCCCGTCCCGGGAGATCGCCCTGCGCCGCTGCCCTTCCACTTCAAAGCGAAATTTACATTAAAGTCCAACGATCCTGTGATTTCGTTCAGACGCCGTACCGGTTCAATCATCGGGGCTCCGCATCGGAGGGGTTGCTTCACAAAGGATCACTCCCAACGCAAGGCTCTCCTGAAACCGGGGCCCCGGATAAAGTTTTCATTCCCCACAAAAGGACGGCAACCTGGCTCAGAACGGCAAAACCCGCAGCAAAATAATACTGCGGCAGCAGATTTACCGACCACATCAGGAACGGCACCATAAACAGGATCACGCCAACACCCGCGTAAAGCAGCAGTTTCTTGATCAGGTCCGGGCTGTCTTTCAACTGCACCAGCGTGGTCACGCTCAGGGGTAACAGGATCAGAAACATTAAAACGATCGCTGCAATCAGAATCATCTCAGCATAGCCGGGAGTAAACGCGGGCGGGAACAGGATCAAAACTGTTACCAGTACCAGCCACGCAATGACGGTCCAGACCCTGCCGGAAATCTGCTTTGGACGGTGAAAGTTAATTTTCAAGCCCAAAACCGTCACAATCAGCAGCCCATTGATCACCGCCAGCAATATTTCTCCCCACAACAAAGCGTAAAAATTGAGCTCGTGAGAATTGATATATTGATAATCTCCCACCGTTACCCAATGCCAGGTCTGATCCGGTCTGCGGACCAGGATTCCTTCCTGCCCCATGGCGAAAATCACGTTGCCACTCACCGGATCAATTACCGCATCCAACGGGCCCGCCCGGAAAACAGGACTGCCCGAGCTGAATTTTTGATGATAGGCCTCCTGAGCCTGCGAACCCGACTCAATGTTGTATTCTACCCGCCATGTATTTCCGTGATCCACGGAGACCTCAACCGGTTTGCCGGGCTCAAAACGGACCTGGAGTTTTCCTTCTGTGATCAGGTTAACCGAATCCAGCGGCTTTTGCTCACAGCCGGAGTTCTCGGGATTGGTTGTCCAGCTTTCTCCCCCATCCTCGCTCACATAATCAAAATAACCGGATGATGCCGTCACGCTGCCATCCCGGACTTCCAGACAGGCAACTCCATAATCCGGGGCAGCGGCATCCGCCAGGGTGATCAACGCCGCCAACCCTAAGACCAGAACACCTTTCGATAGCTGAAGTGAAAAAGAACGCAGGGGTATTTCTTTAAACCGCCAGAACCACAGGCTCGCCGCAAGCGACGGCAAAGCGAGCATATCCCCCGGATCAACCACAACAACGACCGGGATTCCAACCACTTTCGTAAATCCGCCCGTCACGAACGCGTTGAATACCGGGAGAGTTTTCATCAGCGAAAAAATAATTCCTACGCCCGACCATACGGCCAGATCTGAATTTTTTGCTCTGGCAATTCTTTTGGGGAACAGCAAGATCAAGACGAAATAAACGACCAGAGGAAAATAAAACAACCAGGCGAAGTCGCTGATCTTCCCCGTCAACCATGAAGGCCATAACCGCTGTAAGACCTGATCATTGATGAATGAAACCGCCATCATTCCCAGCACAATGGGGTGCAATAAAACACTTTGAATCCGTCGGGAAATATCATCTGTCATAAGAATAAACCCCTCCCTGGTTGAGCGTTTCGCCCTCTCCCAGCCGTCTCTTGTGTCCAATTCGGTCAGCAGACCTTGCCACCCATCTGCTCCCGGACCTGTTCCAGCACAAACAACTCCCGGACCGTCCAGCGCGGTGCCCAGCGGGCATCATCCGCCATAACAGCCCGGTTAGTCTCTATTGCAGCATCAATGTTAACCCACAATGGGGTAAGTCCCAGATCCGCTTCGTAAGGTTCCAGGGTCTGCTGTCCCAGCGCATCCTCCACCCGGCAGCGGTAATACAGCGAGTCCATCCTGAACACGTCATATTCCGGTTCCCTGGGAGTGAAATATTCAATCACCCGGCCAAACGCCCCCTGGATGGAAGTTACTCGCGCCCCGCACTCCTCCCGGACTTCCCGGATCAAAGTATCCTCATAAGTCTCGTCCGGCTGGACTCCGCCGCCCGGGAATGCATAAACGTCCATTGTCGTGGAATAGATCATCAGAATATTACCACCTTTGAGGATGATTCCCCGCACCGCTTCCCGGGCCATCATCCGGCCGTCATCAATGCGCAGCCCCGGCTGGTGAATAATTTCGGTCAATGTTTTCATATCGATCCCAAGAAGAGATGTTTCATTCCCCACAAAAGGAATGGAGTCAGCGAAAGATTAATATGAAGTAATTATATAATAATCCCTTCAAACCACTTGCTAATCATATTGCACAAAGGTCAATAAACTTGTCGTAGATACAGCGTGCGCTAACGGCACACCGGAAAAACTGAACTCGCTATAATCCGAAGGTAGGGGGATTAAGTAGATGGGTATTTGCTTTGATCCTCAAACCCAATCAAACGGATTACCCCAAAGAGTCATAATGGCATATTGAATAGCTGGTCTTAAAAAGCCAACGCCCTGATGAAATAAGGGACTCTATGGAAATCAGTAATATTGGACCGATGACATTTAACGACATTGTAACCGGGGAATTGAGTTATCTGGTATACAAGTCGTATAAGTAATTCTGGAAAATTGGGAATATCTCAAAGATCAAGCAGGTAGGATGCGCTGAAGCGCACCAAAAACATAAAATCTCTATAATATCTTCATGCTCGAAGATTGAGAATTTGAGTAGGGGAGAGGCATGGTTTGATGGAATCAACACGTCAAATAAATTTTGAACTTGAGATACTTTTAGTTTAATGGATTTGTTAATATAATAAAATCAAAGTCGCAAAAGCACTTTAAACAGGCAGAATCCCCACTATTTACCTCACGCAGTGTTAATTCCAGCTTTTATTCAGGTAAGTATATATTTTTACTTTTTAGTTACGGAAGATTCTGAATGAACCTTTTGCTCAGATTCTGAAGTGTCGCTTTGCTTAGATTCTGAAGTGTCCTTTTTAGGTTTTAGAGGGACCCTATGCCCTCTTTTCTCTGTGTCATCGCTCCTGGATTTTTTCTCAAGCATAAAGACTTTTGGAGTATCTGAAGACAGTAACCCAATTTTTCTATTGTGGTTCATATTATGCTCCTAAAGATTTATATAAGCAAATTTAGCGGCAAAAATGACACCTAAAATGAACGTAATACCACTAATCACATTTAATATTCCTGTGGCAGAATCACACAAGCCACCAAGCTTATTTTCATTAACTTCTTTATTATCAATTTGCTCTATTTTTTTTCGCATGGCACAAGTACTGGTATAAAAAGATAATAAAACCGCAGAGAGACTTATTCCCCACATAATCCAAGCGGTTGAAATTAAATTAGAATTTACAATGGGACTAGTTCCAACTATATCTTTTATGAATGCAATAGTTATACCTGAAGCACCCCCAGAAAGTGTGAGGATAGTTTTATCATAATCATTTTGAGCCTTTTGTTCTAAATTTTCCAATATTGTGCGGTATTGCTGGTCTAGATCTTCCATTTTTCCTTCTCATGTTAAAATCATTTGACTGTATTTAAATTACGATATAAATATTATATACCTATGTAAATAAACTAATTGACAGAACAACTCTTGCACACCCATATATACTTCCTGTTTTGCAAGCCATCTAGGAGAAATATGATTTCCAGAACTCGCTCCCGGTGACGATACCTTTGCTGAAATCTTAGTGACAGAATTTGAGTAAAATTATTTTATCTAAATTTATCTCGTAGGTGCAATATTAACCATATGAAAGAATCAAAATTAATAGGCACTTTAATTCCAGGTATACCAGAATATCATAAGATTCTCAAAGATATAAGAATTAAATATGACATTCCATCTATCGAGCCAGATGATGACATAATTGAATTATTTGCAAAAGATATTCCCTATGAAGATATTTATCAAGATATTTACAATGAGTTGCAAAACTTGTTACCCATACCAGAACCATTTAGAGATATTCTTCTAAAAATTAGGTCGTTGCCTGAAGATACAACAATCCAAGATGCTCTAATTGAATATGCAAACACCTTGCCGGGGAAAAAACCATTGAGAATACAATCATCAAGCCAGCTAATAAAATTGCCGAACCTTATATTAAAGAATTAACCGAGCAACTATTTACTTTCTTGATAACTGGAAAAACCAATGATGCACCAGATGATTGGATTGGAAAGGTGTTTTCTGGGAATCTGTTTAATGAACCCGTGGTTATTGCTGTTGCCAGCTCACTTTCTGATCCTAAAGTTATTGTTGAAGATTTCCGCGAAAAATTCAATTCCACCTTTGGAAGAGATAGACCAATTATCACCAAAGGAAATTTGCATGCAGCAGAGTATCTTAGAAAAAAGCATGAAGGTATAACCCCCAAAGACCGCGCAGATGAATATATTCTTCGACATCCGAGCGAGTTTCCAAAAGATCCTACCAGCAAAGAGTATAAAGAGTCAAAACGAAAACTTATTGAACGAATGAAAAAAGGGGAGCAGCGATTATTAAGTACACTTGAAAAAATCGTCAATAGGGACAAGGATTAAACTTTTTTTGTCCCTATAATTTTTTGCCGCCTTGCTACGATGAGAGTCAGAAATTTACCTGACTCTTTTTGTTTTTAGGTAAGGCAATGACCAAACGGAATGAAGAACTAAGAATTGAATATCAATTTGAACCCGTACCAGATGCGGAAGAGCGTTATAACCGTGCCCTAGATTTGGTCATAGAGTTAATTCTTCAGGACTACGAAGAATGCCTGGAAGCTGAAAGCCTAACGCCGGAGATTGAAGAATGATTGATACAATCCGCGTTAAGTATCAGATTTCACCTACCAGTGATCAATTACAGCATTGGACTTGCAGCACTATCTCAAAACAAGATTCCGCCAGCCATAAATTTTTTTATAATCCTGTTGTTGACAATACTTCTATCCGATACACTTATTATCCAATAAGCTACGATGGCAAGCCCTCCGTTACTATAGAGTTTTCATTCCCCAAATTAGTATTTGGTAATAACTTCACAATGATACTTGATTTAGAAAATGCAGTAGAACTTGCTAACAAGAAATTATCTTCAATTCCTTATGCCCCTCAGTTTAATTTATGGGAAGGTATTCTGATTCGTTTAGATGTTTGTTTCAACCATCAGGTTGGCAATCTTGTTTTTGATTACAAGGAAGCTTTAAGCCACCTTGAATATCCCCACCGAAAAACCGTTGATTACTCAATTGAAGGAGTTGAATTTAAATCAAGACATATCATTACTAAGTTTTATGATAAGCAACTTGAAACCAGCGATCCCCAAGCTTATGGTATTTTGCGTCAAGAGACAACCATTAACAAAGGCAAAGAGGTTCAAAAGAAGTTAGGGAAACCAGCTCCCACGCTTCAAGATATCACCACGGAATGGGTTGTAGATATGTTGAATACTGATTTAGAAAAACTGAAATTGAAAGACCGGATTATAGCTGATCGTGATACTGCTTTAAGTATGCTCTCTCAAAAACATGGCGCTGATGCAGGTATTTATTATTGGGGTGTTCTCATTCTTAAGACTGAAAAACCCAAGAAAATTATTAAAGCAGAAACACATATCCACCCACGTTCTCTAGATCGTCGTTTGAAAAAGATTGCAGATACTGGTATTGCTCTGACAATCACCAAACGCAGTGAGCCTTTACCCCCACTTATTATTAACTTGTAATCAGTATATCAATGTTATCTTTTTCTTTTGTGTTTTGTTTTATCTGTGATTATATACTCTTGACCCTTTTTGGGAGTTGGCGGAAATGGCTCCCCTTTTACCACAGTTCTTTCTTCTCCAGTATTCCCACCACGTGGACCAACAATTTCAGCTTGACCAGAATCAGGAACTTTTTCACCAGGTTTATAAGTTTTATTTGCCATATATACTCCTTTTTTACTAATTATTTTTTAGAACATATTTCCTGTTTTGAATCTACCACTTTTCAGATTCATTTTCAACAATATTTTTATAAGAGTCTTATTAATCTTTTATATGCAATTTACTTTTTACTCTTTGCTATTGTCTCAAAGTCCTTACTAATAGTCTTAGGACTTTGCCTCATTTTGGGCTGCTGGACAGTGCCGCGCTGTGGAAAGCAAGCTTCCCACAGCGCTTGGATAACGCTTCGCGTTGACCACACTGACCACAGCCCCGGCGACTGCTACTACATTCTTTCTTCTTCCAGGATGCGCAATCTTTGGGATTCCAGCCCCACCCTTACGGGTGGAGCCTGGAGAGCACCAAAGATACTTGCTTTTCCAATAATGTTAGGTATAAAATGCAAAGTAGACTCACAGGAAAGGGGATATGACCGATGAAGATAGCTATTTATGCACGTGTTAGCTCAGAAGGTCAGGCACAGGAAGGAACCATTGATTCACAATTAGAGCTTTTGCGATCTTTTGCTATTCATAATAAGTACAGCGTTATTGAAGAGTGTCTTGATGATGGTTTTAGCGGTACAGATTTGATTAGACCGGGTTTAGATCGTTTGCGAGACCTGGCAGCGGAACATCTTATTGATGGTATTCTGGTTTTGTCACCAGATCGACTTGCCCGAAAGTATGCACACCAGGCAATCTTGCTAGAAGAATTTGAAAAACATAATATCCAAACTTTTTTTACCAATCGTCAGATTAAAGATACTCCTGAAGATAGACTAATGCTTCAAATGCAAGGTGCATTTGCTGAATATGAGCGTACTAAGATACTTGATCGAACAAGGAGAGGAATGATTCACGCTGCTAAACAAGGCCAAATTGTTGGCAGTATCCCCCCTTATGGTTACAAGTATATTCACAAAACTAAGAACACGCCCGGACATTATGAAATTGATCCCCTGGAAGTTGAAACTGTAAAGTTGATATTCAACCTTTATGTTGATCGTGAAATGTCTTTACGTGCTATTGTTAAGTATTTGGAAAGTGAAGGCATTCAAACTCGTTCAACTTCTAATCAATGGTATACAAGTACAATTTCCTCAATTCTAAGAAATGAAACATATATTGGCACAGCCTATGCTTTCAAGAATAAGAGTATTGAACCTCATAAGAATCCAAAGGTGAATGATTATCGCAAACGGAAAAAATCCAGCAAGGTCTTACGTCCTCGCGAAGAATGGATACCGATTTTAGTTCCTGCAATTATTGAAAACGATATTTGGAATAAAGCACAATTGCAGCTAAAAAAGAATGCTAAATTTTCACCTCGCAACAACTGCAAGCATAATTACTTATTACGAGGTTTAGTAATTTGTGGTCTTTGTGGTTGTATGGCACCTGGTATGGTTAGCAATAAAAAGACCTATTATAGATGCAATGCAAAAGCTAACAAGAATTTATATACCAAGTCCCATGATGAACGCGTGATTGTCCGAAGTAATATACTCGATTTTCTTGTATGGCAAGGTTTGATTAATTTGTTAGATGATCCCGAAATTTTAAAATCACACATTACCAAAAGGTTAGAAGGTAAACATCCCAATGCTGGTTTACAAAAAGAATCTTTATCTAAACTTGATCGATCTTATCAGCGTTTAGCTTCAGAAGAAGAACGCTTGATTGACGCTTACAGAGAAGGTATTCTAAGTTTAGATGAATTGAAGATTCAGAAAACTAAGATTTCACAAAAAAGGAAATCTCTGGATGCAGAGAAAATACAACTCCAGAGACTCCAAAAAGGTCAGGGACAGCCAAAATTATCTATTGAGATGTTAGGGGAGATTTCAAAACGTTATCAGCGTGTTATGGCAAATGCGGATTTCAAAACCAAAAAGAAAATTGTAAACCTACTTATTAATTCCGTATCTCTTCAGCCCAACAAAGCAATAGTTTCTGGTGTTATTCCAGTTACTAAACTCGACGCATTGAGTACTTCAAACCATGCCTCTCCCCTACTCCGCAAATCAACTCAACGGCTTGAACCGGTACACATACAGACCCTGCATCGGTGCAATGATGTACACCCTATCGCCTACCACATCACAATCCCAGGCCCCAACCACACCCGGTGCCGCACCAACCATCGTCGGTTGGGCTGCATTGCTGACGTCATACACAATCGTCCCGCCCACGAACAAATAATTTCCGGCCTGCACCATACCGGGACTGCCGGAAAAACTCATTGGAAGCCCGGAGATTTCCACCGGTTTCACCGGGTCGGATATATCAAAACTCTTGACCCCCATCGGCATCATCAGGTTGGCATACAGATGGTTCCCATGCACCAGAATTCCGGAAAGCATGCCCGGCATCATCCCCTGCATTACAACAGACCCTGCCTCAACCGGTTGATGGGGATTGGAGAGGTCAAACACGCGCAGGGAAAGGGGGGCACTGTCTTTATCATCCACCAAACCGTCCAACGCGTACAGGGTCGAGCCGCTCGCCGCCAGAGACCAGAGCTTGTTCGGCACATCCACAAATCCAACCGGTTCAGGCTCATCAGGATTGGAAATATCCACCGCCCACAGGCCGTTGCCGGGATAAAAGGCATCGTTCCCGCCCCATCCGGCCAGGTACGCCGTCTCGCCTGCTACGGCAAGGTCATACGCGCCGTCGGAAGCTTCGTGGTCAAACACGGCGCCCGTCTGGACCGGGTCAGCCGGATTGGAAATATCGTAAACATGGAAAGGATAATTCGCATCGGAAATGTAAGCACGATTGCCCTCTACCACCAGCGCATTGGGGGCCTGCAAATAGAGGTCTTTGCGGCTGTTATCGTGGCTCACCTCTGCCATTCGTGCCGGATCGGCAATGTTCACCACCCGGAAACCACTCGTATCCCCGATCACATAAGCATAGTCCCCCTGCACTTTGATCCCAAACAGGCTGTCCGGCACCGGCGTCTCGTAATGCCCAACGCGCTTGGGGCTGTCGGGCTGGCTGACATCCACCACCGTCAGGCCATACGCCTGGTCACTGATATACAGTGTTTTACCCTGCACGAACACGCCCCGCTCAGCGGTTTGTTGTACTGAAAACTCGAACCCACCCACCGTGGTGGGCATCGTTCCGGTCTGTTCAGGCCGCGCCGGATTAGAAATATCCACCACATGCAGCCCATCCATATCATCCACCAGGTAAACCACATCCCCATCCACGGCCAGCCCCGAAGCAACCTGGGTGTCATACCTTCCGGCGTAAGCCGGCACGGCCGGGTTGGAAAGATCCAGTACCACCAGACCATCCTGCACTGCGGCCAGGCAGAGGTGATTGCCGCAGGCCCTCACACTGTAAAAAGAGTAGTTTTCATGCTGTGGATCGGGCACATCCATCACCGTAAACGTTCCGGTTTTCTCCGGATTACCCGGGTCCGACACGTCTACCGCCACCAGGCCCTGCTGGTTGGTCCCGTCAACCAGGTACGCATATTGCCCGACCACTGCAATCGACAACATTGTGCCGGGTACTTTTTGGCTGCTGACCTCAATCGGGCTTTGGGGAGAGGAGATATCCACAATAAACAAACCGCTCGGGTTGCACGCCAGATAAGCCAGATCACCCTGGACCGCCACGGCGTTGCAGCTTGCGCTTTTCGGTTGGATGCTGCTTAACAGTGCCGGGTGAGCCGGATCGCTGACATCAAAGATATGCAGACCGCCGTATCGCGCAGCCACATAAGCATATTCCCCAACCAGCTGGACGCCCAGCACCAGACCCGGCAGCATCTCACTTTGCCCGATCCTTGTGGGCGCAGCAGGGTTGGAAACATCCAGCGCGACCAGGCGCGGCCCTTCTCCCACAAAAGCCGTCCCGCCATCAGCCGCGACCGCGTAGCTGCTCCCACCAATCTGTCCCAGGAATTCAAAATCACCCTGAGACCCTGAGCCTGTATCGGGGTTTACCAATTGTCCCTCCGAATCTGTCAGGGGCAGTCCCCCATCCGGTCCGGCCGTCGATTGCAGTCCTTCCGAAGCAGGGTTTTCCTTTTCAGCAAGCTGGGTCTGCTGGACGTAAATAGTGCTCTGCAGGCTTTCGCTTTCGGACGGTGTAGAACCTCCCGGAAGCCGGCATGCAAGCGACAACACAAACAACAAAACAGCCAAAAGCAGGAATACTTTAAAGGTCGACCTCATTGTTCACCTTCCCCGTTTGCAAGCGCAGAACAACCTTAAACACAAAATGGCAAGCGCCTCTCTCTCCGCTCACCATCTACCGGTAAAATACCACCACCTGTAATTTATTAATTATATGCGGCTATTCATTCAACTACAACCGGTTCTTGTGTATTCAAATTCAAAACACGCCGCGAAGAGCGCCCCTCACTGGCCCTCTCCGGTACGAAAAGCCCCTCTCCGAGCCGGAGAGGGGGGTATAACAAAAACGAAGATCAGGGCCGGAACTGCCTAAACATTGTGTTCTTCGTCGCAGCCCAGCACTTCACACACCGCCGCCCGAACCGGCTCATCCACCCGGATATCGGCAGTTGTCTGTGCCCCCGGCGTTTCACGTTTGTCAAGGCTCGGCAGGGCTCCGCACAGCCAGTCCGCGGCCATTTCCACGGGAATCTTCCCCGTGTCAATGATCAGATCGAAATAGCGCGGTGTAATCCAATGCTCGCCATAGAAAGACTCGACAAAATCCGCCCGGATTCGGTCCCGCTTCCGGACAAAATCTTCAGCTTCGAAGGGGTCCTTGATATTATGGTATCCCATCATCCGCTCAACCCGCAGGGGGAAGGGAGCCTGAAAGCGCACATTCAGCACGTCGGCATAGTCCTGCAGCACAACAAAACCGCACCGCCCCACGATCACCATATTTCCGTGCTGCGCCAGAGCCAGCAGGACCCGATTGAGCATATTGACCATTTCCTCGCGGCGTCCCATCCGGCGCACATCAAACTGGTCCCAAAAATTAAGCGCCGAATCATATTCACGGTCAAATTCCGCCAGTCCAACCCGGCTCATTACATCCCCAATTCTGTCCTTATCCATAAAATGGTAACCCAGGGTTTTTGACACCCGCTTGCCAATCACACTGCCTTCACTGCCCGACTCTCTTGATACGGTAAGAATGGCCATCCTATCCTCCTGGTTCTCATAGTTTTAATGAGTGCAATTTGGCCTGCCTGGAGAGCTTTATTCCCGCTCTCCAAACGTTGCCTGTCTCAAGGAAGCTGATCTTAAAGGCTTCACTTAAACTATACAGAAGTTTTCCGCTTGAAGCAAGTCGGTGATTAAGCGAATGATCCGGCCCGGTTCATCGCAGTAAAATAATTTTCCGGTATGCCCCAACCCCTTCCACAAATAAAACATTTCGCCTCTTTAAACAAAAAATGACGGGCGGACGCCCGTCACCTTCAGCAGGAAACCGGGATTACACGTTCACTCCCCCAGCTTCTCCGCCAGCGAGGCTGCCCAGCTGCGGATCTCTTCCCAGTTGCGGTAATCGCCTTCCGCCAGAATGCCTTCCTTATCGCGCTTTGCCATAAAGCGCAGGATCGGAGAGAGTTTGCTGTGGTCAATCGCGCCGCCAAACACTTCTTTGTCAAATGGCATGTGGATTTCTTCTAAAGGCTTTAGATAGCCGTAAGCTGTCTCGCGGTTTTCAGGGGTATCCTCTTTCATCGCCAATCCCAGCGTGAAATAAGCTGTGGGAACCTTCTCCAGAGCATCACAGTACTGGTTGGTGAACTTGACCGCCTCCGGGAGCAGTTTTCCCATCCGCACGGCCGTCCCGATCACCACCGCGTCATAACTTGCGACGTTTTTCACTGCCTTGCAGGGCTGCACATCCACATTCGCTCCCGACTCGCGCAGCACCCGCCCTACCTCTTCCGCCACCTCAGCCGTGGAACCTGCCCGGCTGGCATAAGCTACCAGAATTTTTTTGCTCATCACATACTCCTTTTCTATTAATTCTATTGTAGCAAAACCGGCTCCAAATGGAAGTCCTGTAGAAGGATCAGACCTGGATAAAAATCAGAAATAAGGGAAAAATGTTTTAAAAGCAATCCAACGCCGCCCCCTCCGGTATTAAAAGAAATGAGCGGTAGCCTAAATTTTTGGCGCTCCCGATCATCGGGATAATCTCCTGACGCCCTACCTCAAGGGTAGTACTTGGAGCCGGGCTTACCGCTCAATCTGATTTTAGCACATATCGGGGCCTGTTTTAAGAAATTCGCGCGTCCTGCTCATCTGTTGGGCTTTGCCGCGCTCAACTCCTCCCTCACAGAGGCAAAACTCCTGTCTTTGCGACCCGCCGGACGCTTTTTCGGCGGCAGGACGATCTCCAACCGGTCCATAGGCTGCGCTTGCCTTAGTGCTTGGCAGGGCACGACCGCGCCCATTCAGCCCAACGGGAGAAGCAACATTGCAACTCTTTATCTCAGAAATAATACATTTCCTGATACCAGCGCAACCAGGAGAAAAACTTTTCCCCAAATGGTTAAAATAAGGACCTGTCCACCATCATACTGTTGACAGACAGGTCAGCGAATAAACACCCATTCTTGAAAAACAACTCTTACCGGAGATCACAACTTTGTCAAAAAAGCTGTGACTACTTTCATGCTCTCCTGGGTAAGCCCATCCAAAAGCTTTTCCCCCTTTTCAGCGGTAGCGGGCCGTGGATCGCCAAACACGCCGCTTTTACAAAAAGTGTGCAGATAAATCGGTTCTGAGGCAAAGGTTGGGGGGAAATCCGGATACTCGGCTTGCGCCTTATCCATTTGAACGGCATCCGGCATCAGCGCGAGCATAACTGAAGTCTCCAGCTCATCCGCATGGTAAAAGGATGGAGCAGCCGGTTGGCTTTCGCATATCTCGCTTGCCAGACGTTCCAGTCCGGGGTAATCGATCAACAGAACCGGAAAATCATATTTAACCTTGAGCTCACGGCAGGCCAACTCAATAGGAGCCCGGTTTCCAAAATGTCCGTTCACCACAATCAAGGCTTTTACCCCGCTTTTCATCAAACCTACCCCCAAATCCATCAGAATAGCTTTTACAGTGGAAAAAGAGAGCGAAAGCGTCCCCGGAAAGCCGGAGGTGTTCCAGGTTTCTCCATAGGGTATTGGAGGTAGCAGGATGCCATCAACTTGTTCTGCCAGACGGGTTGCCAGACCGTTGGCCATCACCGTATCTGTAGATAAGGGACAATGCGGGCCGTGTTCTTCATGGGCTCCGAAAGGCAGAATTGCCACACGGTTCTGCTCAATCGCCGTTTTGATCTCAGGCCAGGTAGCTTTCTCGGATTGGATCATTATTTTCCTCCACCAGGTTTGTAATGAACACCAAGTGCTGCCGGATCATCCGTGCGTTTCACAAAGAATGCCAGCACAAACATTGTCAGGGCATAAGGCAGCATGAGCATGAATTGGAAAGGAATTCCAATATGCATAATCTGAGTCCGCAGTTGGAGCGCATCGGCTGCGCCAAACATGAGTGCGGCGGCCAGAATGCCAAAAGGATGCCTGCGGCCAAGCGTAAGAATTGCAAGAGCAATGTACCCTCTGCCCGCTGTCATATTATTTAAGAATAAGCGTGTCGCCCCTAAAGAAAGAAAAGCCCCACCAATCGCGCACATTACACCGCTTATCATCAAGGAAACATACCGGGCGCGGACCACACTGACCCCTAAAGTCTCGGCTGCCTCCGGATTCTCTCCCGTGGCAATAATTTTTAATCCCCAACCGGATTTGAAGATCACCACAAAACTGATGAGGATCAAAATAAAGGTAACATAGACCAGGGGAGATTGCTGAAAGAATAGCGGTCCCAGAATTGGTATTTTGCTCAGTCCGGGGACATTAAAGGTTTCAAAACCACTCACCCGTGGCTGCTGTGTTCCCACACCGAAAATGATTCGGTAGATGAAACTGGTTACACCCACACAAAGCAAGTTTAAGGAAATACCGGCAACAACCTGGTTGGCATCCAGCGTAACGGTGAAAAAGCCAAGGATCAACCCCAGGATTACCCCGCTGACGGACGCAGCCAGAACACCCAACCACATATTGCCGGTGAAATGCCCAACGACAAACCCCACCAGGCAGCCCATCAGCATCATACCTTCCATGCCAATATTCAATACACCGGCCCGTTCATTAAAAACGCCGCCCAGTGCAGCCAGAACAATCGGAATTGCCAGCCGCATACTTGCAGCCAGGAATCCTTCAACCACCGGTAAAGACAAGAACCCAAGAATATTTTCCATAATTAACTCTCCACCCTCTGAGGACTTCGCAGTCGGTTCCGAAACAGATCAAAGGCGCCCCGGCCGATCAGAAGCAACACAATTAAATACTGGATCACAGTAATCACGGAACTTGGAACACCGACAGCCGATTCCATGGTACTGGCGCCAACCTGAAGGGCAGCAAACAGCACCGCCGAAGCCAGCACGCCCAGTGGATTGGTCTGCCCCAAAAGCGCAACAACAATGGCAGTATAACCGTATCCTGGGGAAATGTTTTCAATCATTCGCTGCTGAATACCGGAGGCCTCGCAGAAACCCGCCAATCCGGCCAGTGCCCCGCTGAGAACCAACGAAGATACCAGAAGGCTTTTCACATTCATACCGGCCGCTTTTGCCGCAAGCTGGTTTTTACCCACCACCCGGATATGGAAACCCCATGTGGTCCGCCACAAGAGAATATACGCTACAATGGCTGTAACGATGGTCAGGATTAATCCCGCGTGCAGCCGGGTTCCCGCCAGAATTACAGGAAGCTGCGCGTTTTCCGAGAGCGGAGAGGTTTGCCCTAACGGCGAACCCGGTTCCTGCAGCGGACCATGCACCAAATAATTGACAAAAAAGATGGCAATATAATTCATCATGATCGTGTTGATCATTTCGCTGGCATTCATCCACACCTTCAGCAGCCCTGCGATTCCTGCCCAAAGACCGCCGGCCGCCATCCCTGTGAGGATCATCAATGGAATTAACAGCCAGGGTGATAAAAGAGGAAATTGCAAACCGATCCAGGTCGCGGCAATTGCGCCAATATAAAGCTGGCCTTCTGCGCCCACATTAAATGCACCCGCGCGGAAAGCGATAGAGACACCTACCCCGGCCAGACCCAGGGGAATGGCTTTGAGCAAGGTCTCGGCGATACTGTTCTTGTTTCCCAATGCCCCATCTAAAAGAGCGGCATAAGCTTTGATTGGGCTCACACCGAGGAGAGCGATCAACCCGGCCCCGATAATGAGGGCGATAACAATCGCAACCAGGCTGGCAATCAGACCCGATTGAAACAATGTATTCAACCAGTATTGTGCAGTCGTTGGATTTGAGGCCGAAGTATCCTGTGCATTTTGGGGATCTGTTTTCATATTTTCTTACCTGCCATTAATAACCCAACGGTTTCTTTATCCACCTGATCGTGGTTAAAAGTATCCATAATCCGGCCTTCATACATCACAGAGACCCGGTCTGAGAGCGAGAGCACTTCATCCAACTCCGTAGAGATCAATAGAATAGCACAGCCTCTTTTCTTTTGCTGTAAAAGCATTGAATGCACATACTCCGTAGCGCCAACATCCAGACCGCGTGTGGGCTGCATCGCGATGATAAAGCGTGGATTACGGAAAAGCTCTCGTGCCAGAACCAGTTTTTGCTGGTTTCCTCCGGACAGCGTTTCGACGGTTTGATTGGGATTCTGACAGCGGATATCGTAGGATTGGATCAAGGTTTGGGTCAGTTTTGAAATTTCATGGAAATTCAGGAACCCCCATTTGGAATAGGGAAGTTGAGTATTCAGCTCCAACATAGAATTTTCTTTAATCGAAAGGTCCATCACCAGACCCGTCTGCTGACGGTCACCGGGAATATAGGCCAACCCCGCCCGGATCCGTTGAGCCGGACTGGCATGGGTAATTTCTTTTCCATCCAACCAAATTTTTCCGGCTTTCGAAGGAATCAACCCCGCCAGAATTCTGGCAAACTCCTCTTGTCCGTTTCCATCGACCCCGGCAATACCGTGGATTTCTCCCTCGCAGATATTCAAGTCAATACCGTGCAGAACTTGAACACCACGTTTATCCGTATAGTGTAAATTCTCGACCTTTGCTACTTTCGATGAATTCGTCGTACTGGAATAATTAACGTCCAGATGCCCAATGTCGCGGCCCACCATCAGGCGTGCCAATTCACGCGCATCCGTTTCCTGTGTGTCGCGCAGCGCCGCTAATTTTCCCTGACGCAAAATTGTGATATGGTGGCTGATAGACATCACTTCATTTAACTTGTGGCTGATGAAAATAATTGAATTCCCCTGCTCGGATAAATTATGGATAACTTCAAAAAGGCCTTCAGTTTCTTGAGGGGTCAATACAGAAGTGGGCTCGTCCAAAATCAACAGTTTTGCACCGCGATAAAGTGCTTTGATAATCTCAACCCGTTGTTGTACACCAACCGAAAGCCGCGATACTTTCGCTTCCGGATCCACATGCAAATTATATGTTTTAGAAAGTTCACGGATTTTATTTGAGACCTTTTTTAAATCCGGAAAAGGATAACCGGCTGAACGCAGACCAATACAGACGTTTTGGGCAACAGTCAGCGTGGGGATCAGCATGAAATGCTGGTAGACCATACCAATTCCAATTTCTTGAGCCTTGATAGGAGACTCAATCTCAACTTCTTTTCCACCAAAGATGATCTGTCCCGACGTCGGCTTTACAAGCCCCACCAGTGCTTTCATTAAAGTCGTTTTGCCCGCCCCGTTTTCACCCAGCAGAGCATGGATCTCTCCCTCATGGACTTCCAGGTCAAGATGGTCGTTGGCGACAAAGGAACCGTAGCAAACCATGATATCTTTCATCTGCAATAAAGGTTTGTTGTCTACCCGGCTGGAATTTTGATCAAGCGTCATACGCATCCTTTAAAGTAATGGATAAAAGGATCTGGCTGGAAAGCAAGCGCCATTCAGCCAGATCCAGGGTTTTCTTACTTCACACTATTCTACTTCACTGGTATCGTGCGGAACGACAAACTCACCGGATTTGATGGCTTCAAATTTATCGTTCACTTGCTGAAGAACCTCTTCCGGGATGTCACTATCCAGACCGTGGTAAGGTGCCAACACAACCGACCCTTCAACAACGCCGAATGACCAGTTCTTGCTTTCCCATTCACCAGCCGTAATGGATTCCGCGACACCTTTCACAAGGGGTGCCAGGTCCCAGGTCACGCTGGTCAGAACATTCTCCGGTCCCATGTAATTCTGATCCGTCATTGCTCCCAGCGCGTAAACGTCTTTCTCATTGGCCGCGTCGATCACACCGACACCCTGAGCGCTGAGTACATCGGCTCCCTGTTCCACTTGAGCCAGAGCTGCTTCTTTTGCCTTGGGCGGATCAAACCAGCTTCCAATAAAGGTGTATAACACCTCAACATCAGGATTCATCTCCAAAGCACCTGCTTCATAAGCATGCAGGTTCGCCAGCATGTTGGGAGAGGGATTGCCGTCAACCCAACCCACCACACCTGTTTTACTGACGCCGGCCGCGAGCATTCCTGCCAGATACGCACCCTGGTAATCCGGATTGTCGTAAGTCCCCATATTAGGGGCAATTTCCTGGGCGGTGCCTGCCATAAAGATCACTTCCGGAAAATCCTTCGCGACCTTTAAGGTTGCGTCGCCAAACGAGAAGCTGTGGGCGAAGATCAGGCCATAGCCGCGCGCAGCAAAATCGCGGATGATACGTTCCGCATCGGCATCGGCTACATTCTCGGCGTAAGCAAATTCAAGGCCAAGTTCTTCAGAGGCTTCTTTAAGTCCGTTGTAACCAACGGAGTTCCAATCATTGTCGTTGATAGGTCCTGGTAAAACCATCGCAACTTTCAATGCTTCGGCTTCGACCGCTTCAGGTTCCTCAACGGCTTCTGGTTGTGTGCCTCCTCCGCATGCAGCTAACAACATGGCTGCTACAAACAACAACAGAAATACAGGGAAAACCTTCTTCATAATTCTCATACATCCTCCATTACAAAAACAACAGAAAGAATAAAAGGGCTCACCCCCAATTCCAACAATGTTAAAACGATGGGGGGGTAATTGCCCATACCGACAAAACTCGTTCAGGACCGGGATTGTGATACCAATGTGGAATACCACTGTTAAAGATAATACTGTCCCCGGCTTTTAAAACATAGCAATTATTACCAATATGTATTTCAAGGGTTCCTTGAAGGATCAACCCACATTCTTCTCCGGTGTGTAAAAAAGGATATTCTTCAGTAGTTGTTCCCGGAGCCGATTCAACCCAAACCATTTCAAGGGAACGGTTCAAGTCCGGAGTAAGTAGTTCATAAACAAAGTCGGCATCCTGTTCATATAATTTCCTGCGCTGATTTTGATGAACAACGATGTTTTCATCCGGTGATGGATCAAAGAATATTCCCAACTGCAGCCCTAATGCAGCGGCCAGTTTGGCAAGCGTTTTAATGGAAGGATTCGCCAGGCCACGCTCAATCTGACTGATCATTCCTGCGCTGATATCTGCCCGTTCAGCAAGTTCATGGACACTTAATCGCTGAAGAGTTCTTTTTTCAAACAATACTTTTCCAACAGATTCAATACTGTACTGCGGATCTGGAATATCCATGTAAAAGGTCACCGTTTTGATTAGGGTTGGAATGGGTAGTGCTAAGTTGTAGTTTTTTGGTTAACGCAAAGGAAAAAAATTCAATAAATTATAGAAAAATTCAATATATTGAACTTTTTACATTATAAGTCAATCAACTTGAAAAGTCAAAATTCCTGCGATCTTTAATCGTGCTTGTCCCCCGCAGGACCAGCCGCTGAAGCGCCTCTGAAGCGTCTTTTGCCTCCTGCCCTCCTGTTGCTCTTCATGTTTTCTCAATCCCCACCAAACCATGAAGCTCTGCAACTTTCTATTATAGTTCGGAACTTCTTCTCCTCTACACAATCATCTCACAAGATTCCCAACCCCATTAATTATACGCACGCTGCACAAAATTATTCCCCATATAAAGCAGAACCCCCGGACGGGAATGTCACGCCGGGGGTTTGTAACCCAGCGGAATGATCAAACCGCTCAACCCGGAGTTTATTCCGGATAAAAAACAACGACATCTGAAGAAACCGCTTTCTCCGTCAGGGCCTCTTGCACCCGCGCCAGCGCCTGCTTTTCCGTCAGAGATTCCGGCTTTTTGGTGATGACGATATCGGAACCGTGGTTGACGATCACATAATTAAAATCAATCCCCTCAACTGCCAATAGGTTTTGCGCATGCGCGATCAATTCATAAGACAAACGCTCCGGTTGATCTTTGGTCAAATTCGCTACCAGAATCGCCGCATCTTTTTGTGGTTCATCGTCTGCCTCAAAGCGGAAGGGATAAGTGTAATCGAGGCGATAGCACATCCCCTCGTTGCGATCCTGGCCGGAATCCTCTACCAGACCGCCGCTGTGACTGCTAATGATATTCCCTTGATAAAGCAGATTAACCGCAGGAAGCCACTGCGCTCCTTGAGGATCCAAAACGCACAGGAAAACGGCAGCACTACCTGGGTTGAGTTCTAGCCCCTTAAAAGTGACCGTTTTGTCTTCAATGAGAGCCGTTTGCTGTTTGGTAAAAGTCAGCGGTCCGCTGTAGGTGGGTTCCACATCCAGATGGAAAGTGGCTGCAGGAATCGTCTTGTTTTCCCCGCTCTCCGTGAGGATCGCACCGCCCGCCGGAATATCCAGAAGATACGTGGCCTGCGGGGAGGTCGCGGAAGCTCTTTCCGGCAAAGAATAATCAAAGCTCTCATTAGAACAAAGGGTTGTTTCTGCCGGCGGTTCGCCGCCTCCCCCGCCGCCTCCAAAATTCATCTGCCGCGACAGGGCGATCGGGCTGCCGTCCGTTTGGTAAAGGGAAATTTTCTCGGGGTCAATCAACCGGATCGGGTGGATATCCTCCGCGATGGGATAATTACACACCGCGAGGTCCAGATGCATCCGGCTTGCATCGATATAAAACCAGGTCACATACAACCGTACCTCGGCCGAAGCAACGGTACGGGTAAAGGCATAAGGATCATCGCCGGGTGAGACTTGTTCCGGCGCAGCTTCCGTAAGCGGAGGGGAATCGGGACTGGATGGCGGAACCGTCTCTGTCTCAGGTACAGGAACCATCTCGGACGGGGCGCTGTCCTTTCCCCACAGATTCGAAGAAATAAAGGGGAAGATCAGCATCCCGGTCAGCAAACTTGCCGCGATAAAGATGAAAAACTTTTTTTGCATGGCGGACCTCCGTGGTAAATTGGATTTTCCGCCATTATCCGCCGCGTCAGGCCGCCCTGCAACTGTGGGTTCCCGTAAACCGGCCCCTTCCATCTGCTGGCCGGGCCGGAAACTATTTTGGGTAAAAATTAAAATCGCTTCCGAGCGCGACTTCACCCCCAGCTTGAGATAGATATTACTTAAATGAAATTCAACGGTTCGAGTGGATACTCCCAGGGAATGGGCAATCTGCTTATTGCTCATTCCCTGAAGGAGAAGATCCATCACATCCTTTTCTCTCTCGCTGAACATATCCAATAATGCCATTGTTGATTCTTCCTGCCGGATCGATTTAGCCCGGTATTTAGGATTATAACGTGATCGTCCTCCAAAACACCCGATTAAACCCCCAGGCGTACCTGTGGAAATCCACAGGTACGCCTGCAAAAAGCTCCATTGAGCCACTCTCCGGCTGGTTTTTCGGGTGTCAAAACAGACAGTTAGGGTGCGGTCGCTTTTTGACCGCACCAGTTCAACTTACCGCAAAAAGTAAATCTGCAAATTACTAACGCTTAAAACCTTACAACCTTTGAATTGCCTCAATGAAATAGATTATTGCCATCAAAAGAAAAAGAATTTCACCAACAAGTTCTCCATAATTGACATACTTTCTTCTTTGTTGGGCAATTAATTCTTCCTTTCTCTTCGCTGCCGTGTTTTTGCCTTTAAATTCGTTCAAAGCAAGTAGTCCTAAACGTTAAGGAAGCGTCAATACACCTTTTCCAAAGCAAAGGCACAGCCGACCTCTTCGCAAAACCAATAAACTGGTGGGTAAAAACAAAACAACCAACAAAAATATTTGTACAATAGGGTCCATGTTTCATTCCTGCTCTATGACTTACATGAATGATCAAACCGGTGCATAGATTCTTACATCCTTGGGATTGCATCAATAAAAAGTATTAACGAATACAATAGAACAAAAATACCTGTGGTAATTTCTGTATAACCAACACGTTTCCTCTTTTGGAGTTCAATTAACTCTTTCTTTCTCTTCGCCGCCGCATTTTTGCCTTTAAATGCGTTCAAAACAAGTAACCCTAAATGCTGAGGAGGCGTCAATACACCTTTTCCAAAACGAAGGCACAGCCACCCGCTCCTCAAACTGATAAAACTAAGAGGCAAAAAAATCACAACCGACAAAAATATTTGAACAATGGGATCCATTTTATTTCCTGCTCTATGATTTACACGAATGGTCAGACCAGTACATAAATTCTTACATCCTCGGAATTGCATCAACAAACAATGCAGTTGTCATTAGGAACAGAATAACTCCAGCGATAATCGCTCGATAACCAACCATCTTCTTCTTTTGCTTCTCAATAAATCCCCGCTTCATCGCAATAGCAGCTTTTTCCCCTTTGCCAACCCTTGTAATAAGAATTGCAATATGATGAGGAGGGTATAGCACCCCTATCCCCGAGTGAAGGCACAACCATCCACTTATCAATAAAAACAAACTCAGGGGTAAAAAAACGACCAACGAAATAATTATTTGGACAATTGGCTCCATATTTGAGTTCCTCAGGACATGGTTTATCGTCCGCCATTGCGTGTGGACGTATGAAATGCCGCTAAAAAGGGCGGTTGGCTTTATTGAACGCTTTGCGAATGGCTCTAATTGCACGCCTGAGGTCATCCCGGATGGGTATTAGATATTCTCTCCGGGGTCCCTTCTGAATTCTTTCCAGAGCGAAGCGCAATTCACCTAAAACCTCAGAGGTCATGGAACTTGCTTGAAGTGCATGTTGCAATAACAGCATGGTTTCTTCATCCTCATGTTCCTTTGCGAGTACAATCAGTTCTTCCGCAAATCCATAAACATCCTGGTTTGATTTGAATTTCCGCATAGCTTTCTCCCATTAAGCGGACCACAATCACTTTTAATCCCCATCAGAGTATTGACCACATCCATTCAGCCTGCCGGAGAAGGCAAATTCTTTAGAACCATTTTCTGATCCGCTTGATCAGCACAGGCAGTCGCATGCTTATCCAAAACAATAAAAACATTATAAGTGGAACAAAATAATTGAGAAATATTTGAGTCCTAAGCACATTGGGCTGGCATGCTTGTTGAGAATAATTGCAGGTAAGTATGGAAAAGCCTGAACTCAATGAACTTTCCACCAGTATCGCAACAAACGCTCCTAAATCATGCCAAATCTTATTTTGAACAGGCGCTGAGTATGCCATACGAAAGGTAAATCCCACCACTAGCAGCATTGCGTATCCAATCAATTTTGGAAAAAATTGTCCCGTTAAAAATAATAATAAACCACCAATCGCTGCTACCCACCACAAATGATGTAGCTTTTTTAATCCTATTTTTCCTCTCATATCCCTCTTTATCTCTTCATCCTTGAACCGAATCGGTGTAACGCATATTAGTTAAATCCAGTGATGCGTTACGAATGCCCCAATAATTGTCCATCCAATTTCATCAACAAACTTTCCGAAAATTCAATACTTTCATCCTTTGCAATTTGTTTAAAGTATTCAAAATTAGATTGAACCTGACCGGTTTTGAATCGCTTAACTTCACGATTAATTGTTTTATAAGGCAATCCCATCAGTTCCAGGACAGATTCAAAAGCTGCTTCTCTCACAAAGTAACTGAGGTCAGACTCAAGCGCATGAAACAGAGCCTGATCTGGCAGTTTTGATCTTAAGCCTAAAACTGCTGCGGCGGTCATCCTTACATCATCACTTGGATCACTAACCACCATCTCTCTGAACTTCTCTACAATCTCAATCCGATTTTTTAGTGAATAATGAAAACCAAGGAAACTGAGGCAATCTTCACGCCAAACCCAATCCATGTCATTCAGTCCGGCAACAAAAAATTCGATGGCCGGCAAATAATGGGCTTCCGCCAATTTATGTGCTTTTTTCCAAACAGCACTATGATCAATCTCTCCATCCTGCCTTTTCCAGGCTTTCCACATTTCCTTTAATTGTTCCAGGTCTTCCTCAGTAGCGTTTGCCATATTTTCACCCGTCATCCAATAGCAGGGTAGGTTGTGATTGATTTTGACCGCGCCGCCATTCCCTCTCCGCCCTGCAAACTACCCAACCCCAATAAGTTAATTATACGCACGCCACACAAAATCATTTCCCGGAAAACGCAGAACCCCCGGGTGGGAGTGACACACCGGGGGCCTGCAACTACATGGAGAGATCAAACAGCTCGACCGGGAGCGCATATTCCCCGGTCAGAGCAGTGATACGCTTACTGCATGTATTTCAAGATCAGTCCGTCGATAAAGCCGTTGTCCAGCAGCTTGGCAATCGCTTCATTCATTGCCGCCACCAGCTCGGTATCGCCGTCGGGGACCACCACGCTGACCGGGCCATTCGAGACCTCGCCTTCATAGACCACTTTCAGCCCGCCGAGCTGGTCGGCCAGGGTGTTGGTGACCACAAACTCGGCCAGCATCAAATCCACACGACCGGCTTTCACATCCATAGCGGCCTGGTCCACACGCTCGTAGCCGAACAGGTTCTCCGCGGGCAGCAGTCCGGTATCCACCAGGTTCTCGGTGATCCAGGCTTCCTGTGAAGAGCCGATCTGTGCCGCCACGATATAGTTGGCCATATCTTCCGGCGCGGTGATCTCGCCTTCAAAACCTTCGCCTACCAGGATGCCGTCCTCGGCGTAGTAGTACGGATCGCTGAAATCAACGGCTTCGTCGCGCTCTTCGGAATAATTGAAGGCTGCTACAGAAGCATCAATCTTGCCTTCCTGCACGGCCGCGATCAGACTGTCGAAGGGCATATCCTGGATTTCCACTTCCACGCCCAGCTCTTTTCCAAGTTCCTTCATCAGTTCCACGTCAAAACCGGTCATCTCGCCGCTTTCGTCCACATATTCAAAAGGCGGGAAATCTGCCGAGGTGGCAAAGACGATTTTGCCCGCTTCCTTGATGGCTTCCAGGTGGTTGGCGGGTTCTTTGGGACCGCAGGCTGTCAGCAGCAGGGCGATCAACAGGGACATCACAAAAACTTTATGCAGGGATTTCATTTTCTTTTCCTCTCTTCTCTTCAATATTTTAGATAGATAATTTTTACAACAATAAGGCTTCAACAAGGTTGGATCGATGAAATGCTCTCTTCTGTGTTCAAATTTGTGGGCGTTACCTCCTGGACTGGGTTGGGATGCCGGCATCCGCAGCATGTAAACAAAAAGGCCTTCCTGATAGGAAAGCCTGTGTTCACTCGTTTGTCTTGCCGTTGTCGATCCGGACGCTAACGAAGAACCGCTCCTTTCAGGAAAGGTCGTTGAAAAACGGTTCGTCGAGCTCGCATCAGGGTCTGTTTCATAACAGGCTCATTTTTATCACACCAGCGGGCATCCGTCAAGCGAATTTGCGAATTTGCGAAATTTGCGAAATTTGCGAAATTAAGGGCAATCTGAGCAAAATTACGTAAATTTGCCCCAGAACCCTTAAAGCGGAGCAGCCCGTAAATGTTACGGGCTGCTCCGCCGTCTCTTCAAAATACAAAAAGATATCCGTTAATTTATGATCCCTTCTGGAACACCCCGAACGGGCACGACACCAGGCACCGCCCGCAGTTGATGCACTTTTCCTCATCAATGGTCGGCGCGCCGACCCCATTCTGGATGATGGCGTTCACCGGGCAGACTCGGGTCGCCGGGCAGCGGTGGTTTTGTGGACAGTAAGCAGGATTGACTTTAATCGACATAACGCTAAGTACCTCCAAAGTAATATACTCCCAGGGAGTATCTGAACGCCCCGAATTATACCGGATGTGCTCCAATTTGGAAAGCATTTTACCCATTTTATTCAATTGTTCCGCCCCTACCCGGTAACGCTTCCTTCCCGATTCCATCCAAAACCTTCGCACGCCCGGCAGCTTTGCGTGAGTCCATCTACGCGGCATACCGTCGGGTGTCATTCTGACGTGCGCAGCACGGAAGAATCTCTGCGCTGCTACCCGGCAGCACTCCCTTTTCCCCGCACCCGGCTTTCCCAATTCCACCCAAAACCTTTGCGACCCTGCGGCTTTGCGTGAGACTATTCCTCCTCCAGGCATCAGACGTACGCAGTCCGGAAAGAACGCCTGAAACCCACAATGTACAAAGTTTAATGCTTTTCTGCTTGCAATCCCTCTTTCATAATATTACTATTAGGTATATTACTACGAGCTGCACAGGAGGCGTATGGCCTATCTTATTCTGGGGTTGCTCATGATTCGCAACCTGACCATCTATGACATCAAAAACGCGCTGGAGAAAAAAATTTCCCCATTCTATGCCGCCAGCTTTGGCTCGATCCAGTCCGCCGTTAAAAAACTGCTGGGGAACAATTATGTTGGCTTCACCCAGAAAGTGGAAAACGGCCGCAACAAAAAAGAATATTTCATCACCGGGGAAGGCCGGTCGGCCTTCCTGGCCTGGATGAGAGAAGAGATTCCGGTTAATAAATTCAACAACGACGTCCTCGTCAAGATATTCTTTTTCGGCTTCATCCCCAGATCCGACCGGATCAGCCTCCTGAGCAGCTACATCAGCCGCCTCAAAGAGGAATACCAGGCAATGGACACCTTTCAGGCAAAAACCGGAAGCGCAAACGTGCCGGAAGACCTCAAAGAGATTTACAACTACCAAATGTCCACTCTGGATTATGGCATCCAGGGCACGGCCTTTGAAATCGAATGGTATGAAACTTTATTAAAAAAGATACAAAAGGAAGAAATCTAGTATGGAAAAGCTCACTTATCACGATTACCAGGTCTTTTACCGCACAGCCGGTGACCCCCAAAATCCCTGCATCGTTCTCCTGCACCCCGCCTTTGCTGACCACCGCGTATTTGACCCTCAATTTGACGCTCTGTCCGGGGACTATTTCCTCATCGCGCCGGACATGCTCGGCCACGGGCAGACCCAGCCGGATGCCACTCCCGACCAGCTCGACGAGACCGTCGGGCAGGTGCATGCTATCCTGGACCATTACGGCATCCGGAGCTGCCACCTGGTGGGCGTTTCACTCGGCTCGCTGGTCGTGCAGGGATTCGCCGATGCCTATCCAGAGCGCACCGCTTCGGTAACCGTCGTCGGCGGCTACAGCATCCACAAGAACAACCGGGAGTTGCAAAAAAACCAGAACAAAGAGATCCTCTCATGGATGTTCAAACTGGCCTTCAACATGAAGGGTTTCCGGGAATACATCGCCCGCAAGTCCAGCTACCACACCGTGGGTTATGAGCGCATGCTGGAGTCTTCACAGGCTTTTCGGCGGAAATCCATGCGCTACATGCAGGGCATGGGGAAGTTGTTCGTCGACCGGCAGGAGCCCATCCCTTATCCCCTGCTGATCGTGTACGGCGATCACGAGCTGCCCCTGGCCCTGGAGCACGGCAGGGAGTGGGTCGACCTGGAACCCCGGGCCACCCTGCGCATCATTGAAGATGCCGGCCACTGCGCCAACCTGGAGCAGCCTCAAGCATTCAACACCGTCTACCGTGAATTTCTGGCAGGATTGGCGGCAAATTAAATGGATACAAAAATAGAACGACGCACAAAACGCAATATTGTTATTTTTACCGCCCTGGTGATCGGCCTGGCCGTGCTGGGCAAGATTATCGAACCCTTCACCCTGCCACCCGGTAGTGAACCCGGCACACCCGGTCTGGGCCAGGCTTTGTGGATTATCTCCCCGCTGTTTGCCACCCTGCTCCTCCGGCTGCTGGGGGGCGACGGCTGGGCCGATTTCGGCTTGCGCCCGAATTTCAAACGCAACGGCCTATGGTGGCTGGCGAGTATCCTGGTCTTTCCGCTCGCCGTCACGGTGATCGTTTCGCTGGGCGTGCTGGCCGGGGGTCTCTCGCTGGACCTGAGCAGCCTGGGCGGTGCTCCCGCTGCGTTTGTGACCCTGCTGGTCTCGGCCCTGTTCAAGAATATCTTTGAGGAATTCGCCTGGCGCGGGTATCTGGCACCCAAAGTATACAGCCTCAAGAAAAACATCTGGCTTTCCCACGCCCTGGTGGGCCTGGTCTGGGGAGCCTGGCACCTGCCGTTCGTGTATGTTTTCTGGACCTACCTCACCCCCCAACTGCTGCCGGTCTTTATTCCCCTCCTGCTGCTGGGGACCATCAGCCAGAGCATCGTCTACGGCGAAATCCGTCTGGCAACCGGCTCCACCCTGCCCGCCTGGATCATGCACAGCATCGGCAATGCCCTCGGCAACCTGCTCATCCTCAACGGCATCATCCGGTTTCAGGCGGGGCAGGAACTGCTGTTCACCCCCGGCGCAGAGGGTGTGGTCAGCATTATCCTAATGACCGCTGTCGGAATCTGGCTGCACGCGCAGCGGGTAGGAAAAGCTTCATAGACTGGGCCGCCAGGCACGGCCCAATTTTCCGTACCCTCCCCCGCTTCCAGGCCTCTCCCGGCAGAATCCAGGAACCTGCACGCAAGGAAGAATCTCTGCCCCGCGATTAGCAGTACCAGCTACAGTTTTCCCAATTCAGCCTGAAACCTTTGCGTCCTTGGCGGCTTTGCGTGAGACAAACTTGCTCCCTCACCAACACTTGCGGCAGGTGCAAGTGCTGTAAATAAAATACGCGCCCCCTCTTACAGATCGAAAGGAGGGCGCGTTGCTGTGGGGATACAGCACAATCGGTTTTGTTTTAATAGGTCTCGGTAACCTTCTTCAGGCCGCGCGGAGCTTCCGCGTTCAGGCCTTTCGTGCAGGTCAAATAATAGGCAAAGATCTGGGCGGGCACAATGCTCACCACTGGCGAAAGCCATTCCGGGACGCCTGCCGGAGTCTGGATGAAGGATGTCGCCGAGTCGGCCAGCTCAGGGTTATCCGAAATTGCCAGTACATCGGCCCGGGTCTCGTCATGCAGCTTGCGGGTCAGGTCTTTCAGATCTTCATACATCACCCCGCTCGGGGCAATCACCATCACCGGGAAGCCCTTTTCCACCACCGCGATCGGCCCGTGCAGGAAATCGGCCGTCGAATACGGGTCGGCCACCACGTATGCCAGTTCTTTCATCTTTAGTGCCCATTCGAAGGCACTGCCGTAGGTGTAGCCCCGCGAGACCACCGCGCAGGTTTCCATGTAGGTGTAGCGCTGTGCCAGCCGGGCGATTTCTTTATCCTTTTCCAGCACCTGTTCAATCCAGCCGGGGACCTTTTCCAGCGCGGCCTGCATCTCCGCGTCCTCGCGCATCGCCGCCGAAAGCATGGCTACCGCCATAATCTGCGCATCGTAAGTCTTGGTGGCTGCCACCGCTTTCTCTTCTCCCGCGCATACGTTTACCACCCGGTCGGCCTGCTCTGCCAGCGGCGAATCCGGGGCATTGGTGATCACCACCACCGGGCAGCCCTGCGCCTTCGCTTCTTTCAGCACGGCGACGATATCCGGCGATTGGCCGGATTGGGAAATGCCCACCACCAGCGTATTCGCCAGGTTGGGCGGCATGTGATAGGTGGTGAACAGCGAGGGAGCCGCCAGCGAGATCAGCAGTCCGTTCATCGAACCCCATAAATACTTGGCGTACCGTCCGGCGTTGTCCGAGGTACCTCGTGCCACGATCAACACGTGGTTGTAATCCTGCTCCCGGATAAAACGGGCTGTCTCGGCGATGCTTTCCCGCTGCGTTTCCAGAAGGCGGCGGGCCACCCGGGGTTGTTCAAAAATATCAGAATGGGTTGTCATACTCATTTTCTCCAATTGTAAAATTTATAAAAACCTGAACACCTGTGTTCAGGATAATTTCCTTACCAGATAAAAATCGGAGGTGTTATGCAGCAGGTTGATCACCGCGCCCATCACCGCCGCCCGGCGCCCCAACGTGGAGGCCACCAGCGTCGGCATGGCGGGCACCTTCCCGGCCACCCGTTCCAGCACCTGTTCCACCAGCCGGTCAAAAGAGGGAGCCAGCTCGCCTCCCAACACGATCACCTCCGGGTCAAAGAACGCGCTCACCGAGGCCACGGCCAGCGCCAGATAGTCCAGCGTTTCTTCTACAATGGATGCGGCCCAGGCCTCGCCCCGGCGGTTGGCTTCCAGTACATCCGCTGCCGCCAGCGCTTTGCGGGCTGCCTTGGGCAGCGCGCCTTTGGCTTCTTTCTGTCCCCGGCGGGCAATTCCGGCCCCGGCCGCCAGATATTCCAGCGCGCCAAAATCGGTATAGTCCTGGCTCAGGAACTCGCGCCCCGGCAGCAGATAGCCGATCTCTCCGGCAGTCTGGTTGGTGCCGCGGAACAGCACCCCATCCAGCACGATCCCGGCCCCGATGCCGTTCCCAATCGAGATCAACACCAGGTTACGGGCTTCCTGCCCGGCTCCGAACCACATCTCCCCCAGCGCGGCCAGGTTGACGTCGTTCTCCACGATCACCGGCAGGTCAAAATCGCTCCGCAGCCGCTCGCGCAGCGGGAAATCGCGCCATGCCAACCCCGGCGCCCAACACACCAC
Source organism: Ornatilinea sp. (assembly GCA_018433975.1). Taxonomy (GTDB): domain Bacteria; phylum Chloroflexota; class Anaerolineae; order Anaerolineales; family Anaerolineaceae; genus SM3-B121. The sequence continues at coordinate 90,476 of JAHDQE010000043.1, forward strand.
CCCCGTATCGTGCAGGGTCACGCCCGGCGCCCCGGCCCCAATCCCGCGCACCGAGCGCCCGGTCGTGCGGGCGAAGGCCAGCAAATCGGCGGCCAGTTCCGCGGTGCGGGCGTAAGCAGCCTCACCCTGTGTACCTTCCAGCGGCAGGGTTTTCTCATACAGCACTTCCCCGCCCAGGTCGGCCACCGCGCCGTAAAACGCGCTCCCGCCCAGGTCCAGGCCCAGCGTCAGGTGCTGCGCGGCGTTCAACTCCAGCAGCGGGCGCCGCCGCCCTCCGCTCCACTCCGATTCGCCCGTCTCGCGTACCAGTTTTTCGGCAATCAGTTCTTCCATTACCCGCATCACCGTCGGCAGGCTGATGTTGAGCGCATGGGCGATATCCGAACGGGCAATCGGCCCCGCCCGCCGGATCACTTCCAGCACAGCCGTGCGGTTGATATTGCGCATCTCATTTGCGGTGATGGTTGCCGGAAATCTCACTATTTTCTCCACATGACAATCGTAGACTCAAAATATTGTTTCTCGTAGATTCTCGTAGGTTGGGTTGAGCGTTCTTTGCGAAACCCAACACTTTTCTCCAACGATCCATTACTTACACTGCGTAAAACTTACTTACATCATGTTAATAACAGTGTACACAAATTGACCTCACCTGTCAAGTCCCTCCAACCTGATTTCAAAAATGGATCACCGGATTGCCCGTCCTGCAACCCGCACACCTTCAATACCCATTTCGTTATCATAAAAATTAAAATCTCTTGTAAAAGCTGAACTGTTCTTCATAATAAAATAAAGTATCCGGTTCTTCAGGGCCAGATGTCGGACTTCAGGAAAAGGTGTTACTTTTTCGCGATTTGGGCGATATAGATAGTGTGCTGCACACCATTGCGTGGGCTGCTGCTGTACCCGGTAGTCCATAATCCTGATTTCCAAGGAGCATTTGATGAGACAATTCAACAAAGAACAACCTGTTATCCGCAAAGCATCTGTTTTCCGGCGCAGAGAAAGGGGCGACGGTTTATGAGCGAAGCAACGTTTATCACAGATTGGTTGGAAGACGAACAGGTAACGGATGATGCCGAACGCGTCAAAGCGGCTCGGCAGGATCCGGCGGCTTTCTCGGCTCTCTACCGCAGTTACGTAACGCCGGTTTACCGCTACCTTTACAGCAGGACGGGTAATGCCGCCGAAGCGGAAGATCTGACCACAACCGTCTTCATGTCCGCGCTGGAAAATTTACAGCGTTATCAGGAGCAGGGCAATTTCAAGGCCTGGCTGTTCACCCTGGCGCGCAACAAACTGGCAGATAGCTACCGCCGCGAGCGCTGGCATCTGCCCCTCGAAGAGTGGGCGTCGGCCATGGGTCCGAACGGGAATGATCCGGAACGAACTGTCATAAAAATGGAAACCATGGACCGCCTCAAGCGGTTGTTCCGGGAACTGAAACCGGAGCAGCAGGAATTGCTCCATCTGCGTTTCGCGGCCCAGTTAAGCTTTGCCCAGATCGCCCAGGTGGTCGGGCGCAGCGAGGCCGCGGTCAAAATGGCTGTTTATCGCATCCTGCAGCAATTGAACGCTGCATGGGAGGTGAATCAATGAACGAATATTTGAACCCTGAAGGAACCCGTAAGGTAGAGGAGGCGCTCGACGCAGTATTTTCGGCTCCACAGCCTTCGGAAATGTTTGTAGACCGGCTGGAAAGCAAGCTGCAGGCGCGGCAGCACCGGGAACCCCCTGCCCGCCGGACGTTCCGGCAGCAGCTCTCCGGTTTTTGGGGAAGACATCGTGCCTTGAGCACGGCGACCGGCTTATTGCTGGTCCTGACAATTCTTTTGCTGGCAGTGGGACCTGACCGGGTTGCCGCCCAGGTGCGCGCGCTGCTGAAATATATCCCCGGAATCGGGTTTGTCGACAGTGATTCGGTGCGCGTTCTGGCCGAACCGGTGGTTTATACCGAAGACGGCGTCACCTATGCCGTTACCAATGCGGTTGTGGACGCGCAGCACACCCGCATCCGGTTTGAGATCGATGGCTGGCCAACTCTGTTGGAAATGCAAAAAGAGCTGGAAGGACAAAACACCGAGCCCGAACTGGCCGCGAGGCTCTACCTGCCGGACGGCAAAACCGTGGATCAGTTTGCCGGTGGGTTTGGTACGATGGGCAAGGATGCCAGCTTATACTATGGCGACCTGATCTGCGCTCCGCTCCCGGCGGGTGTTGATAAGCTGACGATGGAGTTAATCGCCATCCCCGGTGTTCCGGCTGAACGCATGCCGGACGGTTGGCGCGCGGAACTGCAATTGGTCAAAGCGGAAGATGTCCCGGAGCTGCCGGTGATTGAATACGCCCCGTCCCAGGTAGAAACTCGGCCGGCAGCCTCCGAAGAATCGCCGTCGATGGCCGAGGAAACACAGGAAGCCGAGCCTGCCGCGGCCGCAAACAGCGTTCAGTTGGAGGTGTTGGGGATTGTCCGGGTGGAGAGCGAGACCGCTTTGCGCGTGGCCGTACACAGCGCGGATCCCGACTGGCAGTTGATGGGAGATTTCCTCCCGGCAAAACTGGTAGATGACCAGGGCCGCAGTTATGAACAGGTCTACCTGCCGTATCCACAGGCCGAGGACGAGGCCGGGGTTATCGTGCTGACCTTTGAACCCGTCGCGCCGGATGCCCGCTGGGTGACTCTGTCGATCGAATATCTGACTGCCCACCTGCCGCTTGAAGGGGTTTCAACCGTATTGGATCTCCCCGAGGGGTACGCGGTTGGGGACACCATCCCGATGGACCAATCCTTCGAGATCGCCGGGCTGCCGGTGCACCTTTCCGGGGTCACCGTGGAAGAAGATCAGTCCCCTATGGCATCGGACCCGCCGATGATCCTGTTTAACTTGATTTTTGATCCGGTACCGGTGGTGGACGGATTGGGGCTGACAAGCCTGATGTACACCCTGGATGACCCCGTGCCCCAGGTTGTGGGCGGCGGTGGAGGGGGTGGAGGCGGCGGAGATAACACCGAGCCGCCGGAATCCACAGACATCAACATCAGCATTGGCATCAGCCCATCCGGCCCGCTTCCGGAAGTCTTGGCCCTCTCTTTCACCCAGGCCTCGCTGGTCAATTACAACGCCAAAGCCAGTGTGACGGTAGAACTGACCCCCGCGCCCTAGGGCGTCCATAGAAACCATTCAGGCGCTTCCGCTGCCCCAACCGGGCCGGGCGGAAGCGCCCTTTGATTTAACCGTAATTCTGACGCAGTGGCTTCCATCTTGCTGAGCGCGTGGTTCTCCCCGTGAACCTCTACCGGACGTTCTGCAAACTGCACTACCGGACATTCGCCGCTGTCTTGTCCTTTTCAGGTCCGGTTGCCTCCGGCTCCGGAGCCGCCAAAGTCTGTATTTACTGGAAAGGCATTGGCGGAATTTTTCCATCGTTTCTCCTTGATTTTTCCCCTGTGCTATGACACACTGTCAGGTAGCCAAACGATCTTATTCGGATGGAAATAGATCTGTGATATGCAGGGTTGAATGGGTTGCCCTGGAGAGTTATCACCTTCGTGGTCTTCCTGCTGTCCTTTTTTGGAGCGTCGAACGATTAACATAATGGATAGTTTAAAAAGCAGGATGGATCTCAACACAAAAGGCAATCCATGAAATTTGTAGCACAGGAGTTGAATTTGGAAGATAAGGTATGTGAACAGGCCGATGAAGATGAACTTGTCCGGCGGGCACAGAAAGACCTGACTCAGTTTGCGGTCTTATATGACCGCTATGTTCAACGGGTATATCGTTTTTTGTTGGCTCGAACTGCGGATGTGGCCGAGGCAGAAGATCTGACTTCGCAGACTTTTTTAACAGCGATGCAAAAGCTGCCAACCTACCGCCCCAACGGGCACTTTCTGGCCTGGCTGTTTAGCATTGCCCGGAACAAGCAGGTGGATAATTTTCGCAAACATCAGCGGCGAGTTATCGTTGAATTGAGCGAAAACATGCCGGAAAACCATCCGGACTTGATGAATGACGTCATCCAAAAGGAACGCCAACATGCGCTAAAGCAGCTTCTGATAGAACTCCCTGAAAAAGAGTATGAATTGCTGGCTTTGCGCCTGGCAGCGCGGATGAGTTTTGCAGAGATGGGGATTTATATGCAAAAAAACGGCGAAAGTGTAAAGAAAGCCTATTATCGTCTACTGGAACGGTTAAAAGCCAGAATGGAGGGTTCCCATGAATAATTCTTTTCCGGATGGTTTTGAATTGGAATTGGAAAAAGCGATGGGGTTGAGCGATGCGTCGCCCCAATTTGTTCAGTCTCTGCGCCAAAAAGTGTTGACTCCTCCCGAACCCGGTCCCTGGCGGCGTCCGCTTGTTTGGAGGACTGCGGTAATTCTGGCGTTAATTCTGACCATCCTATTCTTCGCAGTCGGGCCGCAGAAAGTTTTGGCCGCGGTCCGCCAGTGGGTGGGGCAATATCTTCCGGGCATCGGCTTTGTAGAAGATTCCAATGCTCTGCGGATTCTTGAATCACCGGCATCCGTAAAGATAGAGGGGGCCGAGGTTACCATCCCTTGGGCATATACCTCTGAAGATCAAACCGTTATTGCCTATCCTGAGGAAAAAGACACCCGTCCCTGTCACGATTGGTTGGTTTATTCGCCCGAAACACACCAAAAAATACAGGCGATTTCGCTGGGGAAACTGCATTTGCCCGATGGTCGTGAATTAGAAAGGGACTTTAATGGCGGTTACCAGCCAATTCCGGCGGATATTAATGAAGTTACATTAATTCTCTATACCCACAAAGAAGTTCCGGATTGCCCGGAAGGCGCTGGTTGCAGGTGCATGGATGAAGATCAGCGAATGGAGATTCCGCTTAAATTTATTTCCCCGCCGCCGGGAACCGCATTGGAAATATATGAGATGCAATTCACTCCGGTAGCTCCTGCTTTGAAAACAGATTCGGAAAACCCATAATTTTAAGGAAACCCTATGTTAAGAAAAATCGTAAGCCCACTTTTGTTAATTGGATTGATATTGTCAGCCTGTACGCAGGCACCGGCTGTAAAAGCCCAGAAGGATGTTCTGTTTGCTCAACAAGACGAAAGAGTAATTTCTTTTCAAACATTAATACCGACAGAGAGAATTGAAACACCCGAAGTTACGCCTGCGCCGGTTGATGATCCGCTTTCATCCCTTAAAGGGATAATCGTCGAAGATGAAGAAGGGATTTTACTTTTGCTCGGGTTCGTCAACACCCCCAACGCGGCGATTAATTTCCAGTTCCCGGAAAGTTATCAATTCCCTCATGAGCATATTCAGGATGATTTTCGCATATTGGACGGCAATGGCGCTGCCCTGGAATTTGAAGAAGTCGATCCCGGTGAATTGAACCTATATGCGGAAAACCCATTGGGGGAAGGGATATTCGACCCGCGTGCCTTTCGCATCCTTCAGAAAGAGGTCCAGGGACCGTTGACGCTCGAAATGGTTAACCTGATTCAAGCGGTGAATCTGGCGGAACAATCCGGTTTGTCTTTCACGGTAGAGTTTGACGCCGATTTCCCGCTGGGTAAAAATAATTGGGACGTTAACCAAACCATTGACCTGATCCCGGATTACCCATTTACCATGAAATATTTTGATGCCACAGTTTTTAATGATTACAACCAGGGCAAGTATGGTGGGCCGCAAAACACATTCCTTTTCGGCACCTATTATCTGGAGGCCGCCGGGTTTGAGGGGGTCACCTTCAGCCAGATCGTGCCCGCAGAAAGACAGGAAGAATGGCCCATGGGAGGGGGCGGTGCTGAACAGGCCTGTCCGGAAATGTTTGCAAATTGCATCATGAGTGATGCCGGATTATTAAAAACCGGGGACAATGTTTACGAACTCCAGATTACGGCTTATCGCCTGATCCTCCACGGGCCGTGGCAGGCCAAATTCGATCTGCCGCAATAAATCTCTGTCTGGCGGAATCTACCCTACGCCAAAGAACCGCAAAAACTTGCGGCTCTTTGGCTGAATTCTCCCTTCTCTATGTTACCTTTTTCTATCCTCACCTCCAGTGTACTCTGGCTTGATTAGCTGCCAATGCACCCGAAGCGGAAAATCGCTATAATATTTTCAGGCCCGAAGGTTGGGGGATTGAGGAAATGGGTATTTCATTTGATCCCCAAACCGGACTCAATTGTTTTATTCGGGACTATAACAGCCTGGCGTTAAACTTCTACTTCGGTCAACCTGAGGGGGGTGCGGTCTTCGACCGGAACCCTACAACGCTGCTTTGCAGGGCAAAGTTTTGAAGCTCAATATGAATTTGGAATACAACAGCTAAGGAGATTCGAGGTTGTTCCACAAGGGAGAATAATTTATGAGCAATATTGAAAACCTGCAAAAAGAATTTGAAAAAAACGCAATGTCTTGGGGTGAGGCTTTTAATAATGGCAAATCTGGAATTGCGAATAAATATCATCGTAAGCTTGTAAGGATAGCAAAGGAGTTTGAAACTGATAGAAGTTTGAGCGAAGGTGTACTTATTCCATTGCTGAAACATCCTGATCCTGCCGTGAGATATCAAGCTTCTGCTTATGCATTGGCGCTAGATATTCAGATTCAAGAGGCTGAAAGTGTTCTGGCAAGAATTGTAGAAGATCCTGAATTAATTATTGGTACTATAGCATATATCAATCAGGTGGAGTGGAATAAAAAGAAAAATATAAAATTTTCATAAGGATGATCAGTGCAAGTAGGGTGCGCAGCCAGCACACCAAAAACGTGAAATCGCATTCTTGGATGTGCTTAGGGAGAGATTGTGATCAAAGAGGCCCGCATACGACCAACCAGGTGATAGGGTTCTATACCAGAGGACATTTGAATGGGTAAATTAAAATTGCGTGTTGGCAGCATTTTAGAAATCCCTCTTTCAGAAGGAAGGAAAGGATACGGGCGTTATTTATACCAGGATCCCGAATTTGGACAGCTTTTTCAGGTATATGACATTATTTTGAAAAATGATGAGGAGCTTAATGTCTCCACTTTGAAGTCCACAAACGATCTCTTTTCCCCGATATTTGTTGGGATAAGCGGCGCAATCAAGATTGGATTCCTGAAAGTAGTTGCGTATTTACCGGTTGAAAACTTTACTTATCCCGGTTTTCTTGAAGCTCATTGGAGTAGCGATCCTCCTGTAGTATATCGCTGGTTTTTTTGGAATGGTTCTGAAACCATCGATCTTGGAGTTTATTTGCCGGAAGAGTACAAGAGGTATGAATATGCCGGAACTTTTGCTGCTCAAGATATTGCAATGAGGATTGAAACGGGTGAGGAATCCTTTGTCAAAAGGTTGATCGCCGGTGAACGAAAAGATTGATAAACTGAAGAGTTTTCCTCATCAAAACCACCAATTCCCCAAAGCCTGGCTGGTAAGGTTGTGCACCTTGTGTCATTGCAACCTCGTCGCCCATTGCAGGGCAGGCCACGACAATCTCCAACCGAAAAAAGCGAAGAGACACTTTCCCGGCACATCCAGCAAAATCGTTACCTGTTATTTATTTTGTTATGTCAGAGGGAAATGGTATAGTCAAAATCTACCCCACCTGATAAACCCCTTGTTAGGGGTGGAAGGTGCAAAACCAAATTACCATTTGAAATGAGTAGGGTGGGTCGCCGACCCACCTTTTTTCGTCCATTCGCTGTTCAATCTGAATACAATGAAAACATGCCAGAATATCGAAGATACAAACTGGAGGATGGTACATTCTTTTTTACCGTGGTTACCTATAACCGCAAAACCATTCTGACTGGCGAGCAGGTAGGTGGGTCGCTGACCCATCTTTTTTCGTCCATTCGCTGTTCAATCTGGATATAATGAAAACATGCCAGAATATCGAAGAAACAAACTGGAGGGCGGCACATTCTTTTTTACCGTGGTTACTTATAACCGCAAACCCATTCTGATCGGCGAGCGGGAGCGGAATTTTCTCCACACCGCCTGGGAAGATGTTAGAACGCGATTTCCTTTTGAAACCATTGCCATCTGTTTATTGCCGGACCATCTTCATTGCATCTGGAAATTACCGGAAAAGGACATGAATTATTCCATCCGTTGGAAAGAAATCAAGCGACTTTTTACAAAAACATATCTGGAGCAGATTGGGCCTGGTGAAAAACGAAACCAATCCCGTATCAGACACCAGGAAGCGGCAATCTGGCAAAGAAGGTTCTGGGAACACACAATTAAGGATCAGCAGGATTTGAATCACCATATCGATTATGTGCACTATAACCCGGTCAAACATGGGTACGTCCAAATGGTTCGTGATTGGTCATGGTCGAGCTTTCACCGATATGTAAAGGCGGGCTGGTATGAAGCGGATTGGGGAGAATCGGTAAAACATTCTTTCGATCATTTGGAAAATGGTGAATAAGGGTGGGTCGGCGACCCACCTACCGGACTCAAAATAGAAAATTTAGAGGGGGAAACAATTCGAAAAAGAATCAGGACAAAAATTATTTTGGGGTGAAACTCGCCGATATGAGTTACTTCACGATCTAGACAATCCGGGTGACTGAGACACCATTGATCAAGGTCACCAATAATTTGATAAAGCGAATGACGAAGGCGATGGAGATTAAAAATGACGAAACCAAACATTACAAAAGAGGACATAAATCAAATAACTAAAATTTTCAAACCATTATTGGGGCAAACAGCATGGAACGTAAAACTAGGAATTGGCAGTTTTTTAACAATGGAGTTTGGCAAATCAATTTCAATCTCAGTTAACGATAAGCGCGGAGAATGGTATTTGTGGATATATTGTTCTGGATGGTATATCGAGAACCCCAATAATATCTTCATAGGTTCGGAAGATTCAAGGAATATTTTAAGGAAGGAAGTTCAAGTATTGGAAGGGCATAAACTAGAAGATATTCTGATTTCAACAGTGGCTTTTGAAACAAAATTTGTTTTCGATGATGGTGTAGTTCTTCATACTTTTCCATTAAGTTTTAGAGATGACTGCGATTCTTGGAAATTATTTACCCCGGAAAAAAAGGTATTAGTAATAAACCCGAATGGTAAATGGTCTTATAGAATCGCTAACAAAATTATATAGTTTGATCGTTAAATTTTTTATCCTTTTTTACCGTATCGCCATCTTCGATTGCATAAAAATGAACATAGTGGGTAGGATGCGCTAAAGCGCCCAAAAGGATGGAATCGCATTTTCGTACTGGATACACCTGGGAGATGATGCAGCAGGTAATCATGATGATAAATAAGACAAATGGAGAATTAATAATCGGGAATACGGTTTTGAGCCACAATTTATCCAGAGAAGATTTCCTTACTTCCGATCTTGGTGCTGAAGTATTTAACGAAAGTAACTTCTCTCCATACTTTAACTATCACTTAAAACCCCAGGAAATTGGAGAAGAAACATTTATGGTCGCTGTTTATTTTTACCCCAAAGGATTTCTTGAAATGGTGGCTTTACGCATTAAGAAGGATGGAGAAATTTCATCATATTCGAATTGGTCAAAAGAGAAAGAAATGGAAACGAAGCGTTTACAGGATAATTGGCTCTTAAAACATCTGGGATCACCACCATATGAATATCGATGGGGTAGAATATCGTCCATTTATGATCCCCGCTCCGCAACAAGCGAAATAATAATTCGATACAATGAGTAATCCAACAGGTAGGGTGGGTCGCCGACCCACCTACCGGACTATAACGCTGTAGAGACAGAGAAAATAAATATGATCTTCATTAAAATTCTTGCTATCCTCATAGTGAGCCTGGTTTTACTATTTCTGGGCTTAAAAATCCCCACCTGGCCGAGCAAAGCCAGACTCTGCTGGGATTTAGAAAACTACCTTCCAAAAGAGGAATGTGTCACCAGGAAAATGGCCTCGAAATAGTCAAATTGGCCTTTCCGGAAGGAGCGGTATCATCAAGCGATGTAAAAAGCGCCTTGGGAGAATACCTGTATGCCGAATATCCGACAACTTATGGTCATAGAGAAGTGTATTACCTTAGCGTAAGTCCCATTGATTGTTTTTTTAATTATTTTGATTCGTATGATTTTGGATATGACAGCAACAGAGTACTTACCTCGTTTAGTTATGATGACTTTTAATATGAGCATCAACTCTATGAAACTAAGAGCAGAGAGGGGATTATGACATCGTTCAACTCTCTGCCTTGTTGACAGCTGATAGGCGTGGTCAAGAGCACCCGCATATTATGGACTTCTTGATTTTTCTCAACCGGGGAGATTATGTGTAAAATTCTACAGGATATACGATTGGATCAGCAAACTGACATGGTGGAAGTCTGCTTCAGAATGAGGTCTGATGATTTGCAACCATCAGTTATTACCGATGAATTAGATATAGAACCAGCTTGGTCATTTGCAAAAGGTGAAAGCTATACTGGAAGGAGCTTAATACCGGAAACCAAAGAAATTATCTGTGTTCAGCGTCAACGTCCTTGGGGAATATGGGCTATAGATACAAAACCATTAGCGAAAGTCAAAGAAGTAAATAAGCACATTATTTATTTACTGAATATGCTTGAACCTAAGACAGAAAAATTGGTAAAGTATCTCGAACAAAATGAGAAATATCAAATCAGTTTCATTATAGAGTGGTCCCCTGTCGAGGGCTTTTTTGGAAGTTATGAAATCAATAGTCAAATATTGATGAGGATGTCAAAACTCTCCCATTACATAGAGTTTAGCTTTTTGGGGAAGACAGGGGAGTAAGGATATTGAATAAGGGCTCGCTGCAGCGCACCAAAAGCGTAAAATCGCTATAATATTTTCATACCCGAAGGTTGGGGGATTGAGGAAATGGGTATTTCATTGGATCCCCCAACCACATCGAATTGTTTTGTTCAGGGCCATAACATCCTGACGTTAAACTTTTACTTCAGTTAACCTAAAAGGCGGTGCGGTTTTCGACTAATCCGGCAAAATATGAATGGAGTTTGGTGTGAAAAAAGGGTTTGTACAGTAGTGCATTTACAGTGAGGCATTATTTTTCAATAACGAGGAGCCTACGATACGATGAAGCCAATATTTCTCTTTAAACAAATTTTTGTTGATATTTCAATATTGGCGAACCTATTAGTGTCTGGCCTGGTAATGATCATTGGCTGGACTACAAGTATGGTTTTAATATCCCCATTCTACAATATTAGTTCCATAACTTTTGGCTTCATCATGGGGCTTGTAGTAATTTTTTGGGAAACTTCACGTGCTAAGTCTGGCAAAACCCAAAAACCAATATCATTTATTCCTCACACTATTCAAGGAATACTTCTTATCGGCATTCTTATAGTGCCAATTAATGAGCTGAAATTTTATGGTCTCATGACCTATTTTGGATATCATCTTGTTTTACTAATCGCTTTGCTACTATGGCAAAGGCGAGTAAAAAAACGTTTTAGATGGATGGATTTATTTCCATGATTGAGAAACAGCGAACTGCCCTTCAGGTATTTCACACCAATGCATGAAAAAGGAAATGGACAAGGAGCAGAAACTCTGTAAAATGCCCGACTTTAGTCTTCTTAATGTTTCCAAAAAATACTCTAGAGCAAGTTATCGTTCAGTTGTTCATGCCTTTTTGGAATGCAATGGGATACTTTTGTTTTTGTCTTGATCTTTTTTACTTTCCGGAATCTATTTTCCTTTGGCGCCCATTATTAATAAAAAATTCAAAGTGAAAGCAGGCACACTGCCAGCGCACCAAAAGCGTAAAATCGCTATAATATTTTCAGGCCCGAAGGTCGGGGGATTGAGGAAATGGGTATTTCATTGGATTCCCAAACCAGATCCGGTTGTTTTGTTCAGGCCATAATTTCTACTTCAATTAGGTCGAAGGGTGGTGTGGTTTTCGACCGGACACCCTATAACGCTGTAAAAACAGAGGAGATGAATATGATCTTCATTAAAAAACTGATAAAAATTCTTGCTATCCTCATAGTGAGCCTGGTTTTACTATTTCTGGGCCTGACAATACCCACCTGGCCGAGCAAGGCCAGACTCTGCCGGGATGTGGAAAGTTATCTTCCGCGGGAGGAATGTTCCCGCCTGAAATCTACCAGCGAAATAGTCTATCGGGCATTTCCTAAAGGAGAGGTGTCATCAAACGATGTCAAAGGTGCCTTGGGAAAATACTTGCATGAAGAACACCCGACAACTTATGGCCATATAGAAGTGTACTACCTTAGCATACGTCCAATTGATTATCTTTTTAGAAGTTTTGCTTCGTATCGATTTGGTTATGACAATCATGGGATACTGGTAGCCTTGAGCTATGATGACTAAAGAATTGCGTTTTGGTGAAGGAATTTATTCTGTCTAAGGAATAAATGATGCTTGCTGCCAATGCAGAAGCCACTAGACCTGCCTTTAACCTATAAGGGGCGCTGCCGCATAAAACCGCTACAATATTCCCATATCCGAATATACCTGAATAGGGGGGCATCAAAAGTGCCCGCACCCTAGCAACTGGAATTTGAATTCAGAAATTGAGTTATAGAAACTAAAAATAGGATAAAGGCGCTATCCCAGCAGGGTGAAGGGCAATAAAAAATATGCGCAGCGAAATTTCATTCACACACTTTCTTAAAACGGGTGAGCTTGGTCCGTTGAATTTCTCACTCAGCTTAGAAGAGGTTTGTCAAGTATTAGGGCCACCTGAAGAAACCTACCGACCATATTCGTATATGGGAAAGGAAAGGGATAATCAAGTGAACTTATATTATAAAAGCCTCTCTATTGCGTTCATTCATGACACTTTTGTGCAATTTATATGTTATTTTGATAAAAGAGAGAAAGGATTGCCTGAGGTGTTGGACGCCAAATGGTATCCAAGAGTTCGGAGAGCCGATTATATGTTCTTTTTAAAATATTTAAAGAACCATAATATTCTCTGTCAGAGAATAATCGAGCCCGAGCCGGATGTAAAAACACTGTACATAAAACATAGTGAGCAGCAACATATTACTATTCCTTTCGATCAAGGGAAAAAAGGCCGGGTTAAATCAATAATATGTACAGCTACAGGGCCCGGAAGAGATTGGCAACTGCAAGACTGTTAAAGATGAGTAGTGCTGCCAGCTCCGATAGCGCAGTGAGGGTCAGCCAGTAGGGTGCGCTGCCAGCGCACCAAAAACACAGTGAGTGGTTATGATAGCGCGCTGCGTTGTGGTGCGGTCAAAAGCGACCGAACCCTATTGGCTATGTTTACACAGTAATTAATGATGTGATAATAGAGGATAATATGAAGAATTACTTTGAGGAATATCACCAGTTGCTTAATAAAAAAGAAGCTTATCCTGGAGTCTATTTGCGACGTAATCATATTATGTATCCTTTAGTTTGCTTAGTAAATAATATAATTTGCTTCTACATAAGTGAAAATTATGAACCGATTCCATTGTTTATTAGCAGAGCCTATAAGCACATAATTCGATACTCCGATTATAAAGGGAATCAAGAAACTGAGATTGAAGTTGAAAAATATAAAAAACTTGTATTAGAGTATTTAGCTGAAATAGCACAGTTTGTAATAACAAAGGATATTGATTTGAGTTTAAAAGAACTTATTCCAAAAGAATTGTTATGATTAATCTTAAGCGCGTAGATATCGTTTTAGAAATTAGGCGTAAACAATTATCTTCGAAATAAACCGGATCAATAGATCGATCAATAGGAAATTGCATTGAGTGAGCGGGTGTGCTACAGCGCACTAAATATCGGTGGAAGTCAGAAGTGTTGTGATCTGTACATTGGTAATTATTATGAATGGCGGGTTGGAACCGGCGGCTCAACGGGGGGGGAGAATATTATTACGCGGGCAGTCAGCGGGTGGTGCTGTGGGTGGGGACGACGCTGTCGTACCTGTTCAACGATCAACTCGGCTCGACCTCGATCACGGCGGACGCGGGCGGCAACCTGAGCGGGGAGCTGCGCTACCTTCCCATTCCGCGCCCGAGAATCATCCAACCGATTTCGAAAATTCTGGTAAGATAGCATACTGCTTGAAACAAATAGGAGGAGGAACTTTTGCTATGGATATCCGTGCTTACAACCGCGAAGCCTGGAATACGGAAGCCGATAAGAAAAACCCCTGGACCATCCCCGTAGGGCCGGAAGTGATTGCCGCGGCCCGGCAGGGCGAATGGAGCCTGCTGCTCACCCCGCTGAAACCCGTCCCCCCCGAATGGTACCCGCCCCTCGAGGGCGCGGATGTGCTGTGCCTGGCCTCCGCCGGAGGCCAGCAGGGACCGGTGCTGGCGGCGGTGGGCGCCCGCGTGACCGTGCTGGATAACTCGCCGCGCCAGCTTGACAGCGACCGCCAGGTCGCCGAGCGGGAGGGCCTGGAGATCAACCTGGTGGAAGGCGACATGCGAGACCTTTCCGTGTTCCCCGACGCCAGCTTCGACCTGATCTTTCATCCCGTTTCCAACGTCTTCATCCCCGATGTGCAGCCCGTGTGGCGCGAAGCGTACCGCGTGCTGCGTCCGGGCGGCGTGCTGCTGGCCGGGTTCATGAATCCCGTCATGTACATTTTCGACCTGGAACTTTTGGAAGAGGAGCAGCGCCTTGAGGTACGCTATAAACTGCCCTATTCCGACCTCGAAGACCTTCCCAAAGAAACCCTGGAAAAGTGGCTGGCCGACGGCCAACCGGTCGAGTTCAGCCACACCCTCGAAGAGCAGATCGGCGGGCAGCTCCAGGCCGGCTTCCTGCTGGCAGGGTTCTACGAAGACACCCACCCGGACGACCTGCTGTGCGATTATATGCCCACCCTGATCGCCACCCGGGCCATCAAACCCTCAAAATGAGGAATATCGGGAGAGAAATATATCTCCCCAAAGCAGCGCCCCTTCGTTGCATCCCGCTTCTCGCCGAAGATTGAACCTCAGAAACCGAGTTTTTTTCGAAAAACTCGGTTTCTTAATCCGAAACACAGCGAGCGGTAGGGAGAGGTGCAGGGGTGGGGAAGAACATGCCGTCCTGAAGCCGCCAGCACCCTGAACCCCACTACAAGGCACGCGCTCAAATTACCGGGAGACGAGAACTTTTTCGGCATGCATCTGGCTCAAGTCAGCGGCGGCGCGCAGCGGCACAGGTGGGTCACGCATGTCATTCTGACGCGCGCAGCGCGGAAGAATCTCTGGGCCCCTTACCAGTTTGTACCCGCCTGGAGCACTGCTGCTCCCCGGGCCTGCCAGAGATGCTTTTCCCGGCCGGGTTCAGATCAATCCGGTGGTTTTCCTAAAAAACTTTGCGATCTCACCCGTACTTGCGGCAGGCGCAAGTGTTGCGCCTGCGCGTGAGGTAAAAATGTTTATATCCTTTGGGGCAAATCCATCTCTAACTGATAAAAACGCAAACCGAGACTTCCTTGCGCCCCCCGGCAGAGCATACGCCAATTCTCTAACCTTAAAAAATCTCTTCGTCCCTTGACAAACCCCTTCAAAATCGCTATTCTATTATAGAACATAAATTCTATCAAAAAAGAGCAAAAGTCACCCACGCATTCAGTGTAGGGCGCCACTCCCCATTTCTTCTGCCGGTGGAACCGGCCGGGAAGTCAGCACCCCACCGTGCAGGCGCCTTACCGTACCGCAAACATCACTTAAATGAGGAAGGATCTGTCAACCAGATTCTTGCTTCAAAGGAGCTTAATGAGTCAATTCTTCTTCTTAATCATCCTGAAGGCATTCCGCAAAGTTTTTCGGAACCGCAAAACTTTGCGGACCCGCCCAACGGTGCAGATCCGATGAAGAACCTTCACAAAGATGCGCTCAACGCCCTCCCTGAAGGGAAGTTAGAAGACCGCACGCGGCGCCGTCCCTGCGCCCATTTTCCGGAGCAGCGATGACCCGCGTCCTGTTCTTGCCCGATGACCAGACCTTTGTCTTGCTCCGCTCGGAGCTGGCACCTCAAGCACTCGTAACCGCGGTTCAGGAAGGAACCTGGTTCCCGCCAGAGCCTTACCGCGCCCGTCCCGGCCTGCAGGCCCTTTCCCAGGGACGCCTGGTGATCGTCTCCACCAGCATGGCCCGTTCGGAGCCGCCCGACCGGGAGCACGAACCCCCTGTCCGGCTCAGCCCGCGGCAGAACGAGGTGCTCCAGCTCCTCGCCGAAGGGCTGACCACCAAAGAGATCGCCGTCCATCTCGGCCTGCGTCCGCGTACCGTCAACATGCACATCACCGCCATCAAACGCCTGCTCGACACACAGACCCGCGCCCAGCTCATCGGCCGGGCTGCCGCGCTGGGCCTGTGCCGTCTCCGGCAGCACACTGCCTCCCGTCCCTGAGTTCCAACCGTCAGGGAATTGTTTCGAATTGTTTCACAAAAAAACAATTCAATTCTGCTCACAAAAATTGGATCTAATCCGAAGGAAAATACGCATCATGAACATCGATTTTCACGCCGGCGGCATTCATTTCAGCGAATCCGAACTAAAAGTATATTTCTGCGCCATCCTCGAAACAACCGGTGACAGCCGCAAAGTCTCTATCCGGCACTTCCTGGCCCATGATGACGCGGAGGCCGAAAGCATCCTCGAAAAACAGAGCGTGGAAGATCTCGAAACCGGCTTCTCTAAAAAATTTTCCAATCCCGAAGCGCTGAAACCCGTGCTCAATCAATTGAACATGGAGGTGATCGACGAAGGCAGCTTGAGCGAGTTGGAAAGGGATTAAGCTCAGCCCGGCTTGCCGCCGGAATCATCTCGGTTAAAGCGTGGAAGCGCCCCGACGGGACGCTTCCATCCAAAAAATTGTGAATCCAATCTTACTTCTTTGCCAGCGTATGTTCGGCGTAATATTCCATCGCCGGTTTCATGAAGTCCGCCAATCCGGGCCCGAATTTCTCATAATGCGCCCGGAAGCGGGGGTCCTCCACGTACATCTGGCCCAGCCCGCGGTAAATCTCCGGCGTGACGTCGAAGAACATCGCAATCATTGCACAGTGTCGGGCGATCAGCTTCTGCACCTCCGGGTCGCCGGGGTCCTTGTCCATGCAGGCCGCCAGCAGCCGTGGCACTTCTTCCCCTTCTTTTTTCTGCATCTGCCACTGCTCTCTGGTCATCTTGCGCGCCCGTTCTTCGGACTGCCGCACTGCCTCTTCGCCGTACCGCTCCCGCGCCTCGCGGGGATAAGCCTCGCGCTCTTCTTTGGAAAAGCCTTCATACAATTCATCATCCGTTAATGTCATAGTTTCCTCCGTTAATTTCAGGATGGTTTTATCAATGGTGCTCATGAGACGTTCCAGCCGCTCCGCCCGCCGTTCCAGCTCCCGCCGGTGTGCTGCCAGCGCCTCCACCGGATCGAACCCGGGTTCGTCCAGGGCACGCTGGATCTCACGCAGTGGGAAGTCAAGCTCCTTATAAAACAGGATTTGCTGGAGCCGCAGCAGGTCTGCTTCCGCGTACTGCCGGTAGCCCCTGTCCGTCCGCGAGGACGGCTTCAGCAGCTCGATCTGGTCGTAGTGGTGCAGCGTCCGGACGCTGACCCCCGCCATTTCTGCCAGTTGGTGTACCGTGTAAATTTTCATGTCTTGTCTCATTATCACCATTTATACACTATGACGTAACGTCAGAGTCAAGGGTAAAATTAAAATCGATTCCAGTTTGCTTTGCTGGAAAAGGGTGCTAGAATATTTTTAACATCACAAAATCATAGAAAGGGGGGAAAGATGCCCAAACCGCACCTGTCCCAAAGAATATTTAACATAATTCTTGTCGTTTGCTTTGCTGTCACCAGCCTGGCCCTGCGTCCTATACCGCACGCCCAGGAGATCACCCCACCGCCAGAAAACACACCGGAGACCTCCGATTCCTCGCAGCTACCGGTGCTTGTCCCGGAGTGTGAGGGCGAGGAGTGCACCTTCCATCAGGAGATGTGGCCCGCCGACCAGTTGGAAGTCATCCCGGAAGCCGACGAACCCGTCAGCGCGTTGGCCGCAGCGCGGATCACGGATTTAAATGCCAGACCACTGTCTGATGGAAGATGGAAGCTTTGCTTCACCGCCCCCAGCGGCACCGACGCGGGCGCAGTGCTTGAAATCCGGAGCCGGGACAATGACCCGCTCACCCTGGCCAACTGGAACGACCGCGACTGGAGTGATGGGTATGGCACCGCCTATTGGTCTGGATTGGGTCACCCCGGGACGCCCGGTGTATATCATTGTCTTTATATAAAGACCGAATATCCTGGATGGGATTGGGATGAATACGGTCGGCGTAAATATTTCGGTGCTCGGGTCATCAACGGCGACGGCAGCGTTTCCACCATCTCCAACATTCCTTCCCTTCAGGATTCCGGTTTCCGTCCATATCCAGACGGTTATAATTTTGATAATTATGGCGGTCATTATGGAGATATGCACTATTGGAGTGAGTATTTATTTCCCGACTACGATAAAGCTGCTATGCGACGTATGTATGGAGATAACAATGTATGCGAATCCTTTAACTGGCTCGGAAATTGCGTACTGAAACCTTCTGCGAAAACCTGGAGGGATGTCGTAAACAAAGCTATGAACGATGGCCACTGCGAAGGAATGAGCGTCACCAGCTTGCGCTTTTTTACAGGGAGTGACTCTCTATCAAACTTCTCAAACAATACCAACCCAAAGACATTTGACTTGGAACTAAACAGAAATTTGAGACACCACATTGCCTATTACTATGTAAAACAAATGACCAACCCGGTAAAAAACTACAAAATGGACTCTAAACAGAACACACCTTCAGCAAACCTACAAAAAATCCAGGAGCATCTCTTCGGCGATATTAGCAATCCCATTAATTTGGGTGTATGTAAATTTGACGGTGAAATTATTACAGGCTGTCATGCGATAACCCCCTACGCAGTTCAGGAAAATGGTTCCGGGATCTATTTGGTCTGGGTCTATGACAATAATTACCCTGAAGACAGCAATCGGCAGGTAATCATCGACACAAATGATGAGACCTGGCAATATACTATGGGGAGTGGTTTAGGCACCTATTATGGAAACGCCAATACCCAAACTCTTATTCCTGTCCCTATTTCGGTTTTTGCTCAACAATCGGAATATCCTTCCTCAGGTCTAATTGATGAATATCTAACCAGCGTAGCAGAGAATAAAAAACCACTGTTTACGAATTCTCTTGGACAGCGAATTGGTTATGTGGATGACGAATTTATCAATGAAATCCCGGGAGCCAGCCGGAGTTTCATCGCAGCTGGCGACGGGAGCGCGCTTTATTCTCTCCCCGCCGATGACACCTACACCATCACCCTCAATGGGCAGGACCTGAGCGAAGCCGAAGCTGCTTCCCTGTCCCAGTTCGGGCCCGGTTTCGCGGTCTCCCTCGACGACCTGAACCTCTCCCCCGGCGGGCAGAGCAACCTGACCATCTCCCCCGACGGCGCTCAGGTCTCCCTGCAGTCCGGCGAAGACCAACCCGAGGCCTCCCTCGCGCTGGCACGCGATGGCGAACAGACCAGCACCGAATTCCAGATCGCTGAGGCAGAAGTCAGCGCGGGGGAAACCCTCTCCCTGACCGCTGATGACGTCACTGGCGCAATGATTTTCCAGAATGGCGAGACCGCCTCGACTGCCTACCAGGCTTCCATCAGCCGCTCCAGCGAAAGCGGACGGGAACTTTTCCTGGCCAAAGACCTCTCCGCAGCTCCCGGGGAAACCTACGCTTTCGATACCGCCTCATGGTTCGGCCCGGATGGGATGACTATGCTGGTCGATGAAAATGGCGACGGTAGCTTTGACAGCTCAATGTATCTTGACAACCAGGCCGCTTACCTGTTTGTCCCTCTAATCTCGGAGAGCGGCGAAGCCCCACCGCCGGAGGAATCGCAGCCCGCCAGTGAAGAAGTTCAGTCCGCGGCTGTCGAACCCGAACCAACCACCCTGCCGACCCAGGCCCCGCCAGAGCCTTCCCCCATACCCATCCAAACACAGCCGCCCACCGTGCAGCCTACCAGCAAACCCACCAAAGAACCAACCACCCTGCCCACCATAGCCTCCCTTGTGCTGACCGTGGCAGACAGCAGCGGCAGCGGTGCCCAGGCCGTGATCACCCTGGCCAACCCGCAGGCCGCCGGTGATCTCACCATGGATCTGGATGACGGTGTGCTGACCCTGCGCAGCGCTGCCATCGATGAAGCCCAGATTGATGTCGCCCTCCAGACGGAGGACGGCGCGCCGCCCAAAGTCTACAACGGGCTGCGGGTCAAAGCCAAAGGTGTGTATATTCTTTCATCAGATCAAAACCAACAGGTTCTGTCCCTGAAAGCGGACCTGGACGGCGACGGGCTGTTCGAGGTGCAGGAGCACCCAATTGACCAGGCCAATCCTAATAGCTTGAGGCAAAAGGTAATGATGATGTTGGCGGTTTTTGGTATCCTATTTGGATTATCCATGATTGTGGCCGGCATTCTCCTCTTGATGCGCGTCCGGCGCGAAAGTTAAACCAAAAAACACCGCCCGGAGGAATACCGGGCGGTGTTTGATATTATTCCCGGTTAGGGCTGACCTACGTGCTTCCGGAAATCGATTACTGACAAAAAAGGAATCAACACCCGGCATGTGGCACGTGCCACCTGGTCGTAGTGGTGCAGCGTCCGGACGCTGACCCCGGCCATTTCTGCCAGTTGGTGGACGGTATAAGCTTTCATGTCTCATCTCCTTGCCCCTATTTATACACTATAACGTAACGTCAGAGTCAAGAGTAAAAAGGAGATTTCCGGAAGGAATTTACTGCATTGCAGGATCTGCTAATCGTGCTACAATACCTGGTACGTACAACACTTTTCCGGAAAAGAAAAAATGTCTCACAAATCTCTATTTCCCCAAAAAGTCCTCTTATCGGTCATCACCGGGCTCGCCCTCGCCAGCCTGTCCATGAACCCCATACCGCTCTCCCAGGATACTCCCCCTCTGGCGGTAAGTAATTCTGTGATCATCCTGGCAGTCGCCGGAATTCTTGCCGGTCTGGCCTTGATCGTGATGGGCATCCTGCTCCTGATCCGCATCCGCCGCGAGTGACCATGGATTCTCCCGGCTGTCCCTGACCTTTCATCAACCCGTCCTCCGAAATCAAGGTATTCCGGAGGACTTTTGGTTAACCTGATACCGTGTGCTCGGAAATCCATTGATTTTGCTAAAATGAGTATACAAACTGATTGCAGTCGGGCTGTATACTGCCATCGGAAGCGGCTTTCGTCGCCACAGGTTATATTGGGAGATTTACCATGACCAACCACACCCAACAAATTACTGTCCTTCTCGCGGATGATCACCAGGTCGTCCGCGCCGGGATCCGTCAGTTTCTCGAGCAGGACCCGGAGATTGAAGTGATCGCTGAAGCGGATGATGGGGAGATGGCCAAAACCCTCATCCAGCAGCTCCATCCGCAAGTGGTGGTCCTCGATATCCAGATGCCAAAAACCAATGGGATCGAAGTCACCCAATGGGTGCGGAAAAACCACCGCGAAACCGGCATTCTGGTCCTCACCGCATACGATGACGATCCTTATGTGATGGCCGTGCTGCAGGCTGGGGCAAACGGGTATGTCCTGAAGACCGCTGCCCCGGAGGAAATCATTCGGGCCATCCACTCGGTTTATGAGGGTAAGTCCGTCCTCGACCCGGAAATCACGCATAAGGTGATGTCCCATCTGTTCACTTCGCAAACCATGCGTACCATTGAGAAGCTCACCCTTCGCGAGATGGACGTCCTCAAACTGACTGCCAGAGGTTACACCAACAAGGGCATCGGAGCGCAGCTCCACATCAGCGACCGCACCGTCCAGGGGCATCTGGCGCATATTTTTGAGAAATTACAGGCCTCCAGCCGTACCGAAGCAGTCATGCGCGCCGTCTCATTGGGGCTTCTGCCAAAGGACCTGGGGGAGTTTGAAAGCGATGCCTGAGTCAGCCCGGCGCGGCTTCCCCCGGAGGATATTCGCCGGTAAGCTGACTGGACGCAACCTGACCGGCCAGCTGTTCCTGTATATCATCCTCCCCACGACACTGCTCCTGCTGGCTGTTGCCATCCTGAGCACCTCGCTGCACCAGCAGGCCATGCACAAGATGGTCGGGCAGCGTGACGAATGGATGACCTCTGCCCTCGCCTCCACAATTGCCAGCCGAATCGAACAGGGTTCGCTGCAGGTCTCTGTGCTGGCGGACCAATACGCTCTTTCGGGCAGTTTACCTTCCCTCGATGCCGCCAACGTTCTGGATGGCGGTATCGCCATCGTAGAGCAAGGCCAGCTCACGACGGTGGGCGGCGAATCAACCATCTGGCAGCAAGCAGCTGTTCAGGATTACCTTGCAGAGGTCGGCGCTGTGCCTTCTGGAGAAACGCCTGCGCCGCGCATTGTCGAAATTGGGTCGGGTGAAGGTTTTGTATTCTTTGCTGCGCCGGTGAACGACACCCCGGTTTACCTGGTGGGCGCGCTGGATGCCAGCCTCGTTCTTCAGGATACCGGCAGGGTCGGCATGTTGATTGCCAGCCAGACCGGTGAAGTACTCCTGAGCCGGGGCATGGACGAAGTTGTGGAGAAAAATCTCTGGCAGCCCGGTGTTGAAAGTGCCGGTTCCGTATCGAGCGGCGTCCATTATGCCGGCGACCGCTCCGGCGAGTTTGTGATTGCCTACAGCACCATTCCCCATACGGATTGGGTGCTGGTGACCGCAGAAAAATGGGAAGATATTTCCAATCCCCTTCTGCGGACCACCCAGTTTGCCCCGCTTGTGCTGGCTCCCATGATAGTCATCGCGGTGATGGTGATCGGGTTTGGCCTCCAGCAGATTATCAGGCCGCTGCAGAAACTGGAGAAAGAGACCGAGAATATCAGCACAGGGAATTACCATGCCATCGAGGACCCGGTTGGCGGGATCTCCGAGATCCAGCATCTCCAGGATACACTGGTCAGCCTGACCCAAAAAATTCAGGAATACCAGAGCAGCCTGCACACCTATATCGGCAAGATCACTACCGGACAGGAAGAAGAGCGCCGGCGGATCGCGCGTGAGTTGCATGACGTCACCCTGCAGTCGATCATCGCGCTCAACCAGCGCGTCCAGCTTCTGCAGCGCGCACCAGAATCCTGCCAGCAGCCGGAAAAGCTCAAAGAACTCCAGATAATGATCGAGAAGACGATCAAAGAACTGCGCAGGACCACCGCCGCGCTCCGCCCAACGTACCTGGAAGAGCTTGGGCTGTCCACCGCGCTGGATATGCTGGTGCGCGACACGCAAAAGACAACCTCCATTCATCTCTCTTTCAGCATGTTCGGGAAGGAGCGTCGGCTGCCGGATGAGGTTGAACTGGCCTATTACCGCATTGCCCAGGAGGGGCTGAGCAATATCCTGCGGCACGCCGCCGCCGGGACCGCCGGATTGAACCTCAAATTTGCCACCGATTGGGTCCGGCTCTCCATTCAGGATGATGGTGTAGGTTTCCGCCCCCCCGCCGACCCCGCCCAATATGCCAGAAATGGACACTTCGGGCTGATTGGCATGTACGAACGAGCAGAGTTGATTGGCGCCGGGCTTTCGGTCCAATCCAGCCCCCGGGGGGGAACCCAAATCAACCTTCAGTGGCAGCTGCATGTTTCGGATAATTGAGTTGTTCCAACCCGCCCGTCCGGTATAGGCCATATGGCTCATTCGCAAACCCGCTGATCTACGGTTACGCAATTTCCCCTGAAATGTAAAACTATTGGATAGATTGGGAACTGCAAAAAGCAATTCCCTGCTCTGGATGGGCTGACGCTGATTCGCGGCAATCCGGAACAGTTAGCAGCCCCCCGGAGATTTTTGAATGGACTACCCGATCTTTATAGGATAGATAGGAGAAACTGGATGATACATAAGAAATTGAGCTGGATTACCCTCATTTCTGTGGTTGGATTGCTGATCCTCGCGGCCTGCTCTCCCAAGGAGCTTTCCGTTCAGGACCCCGCAGAGGATTTTGAACTGGTGAACTTTACCGGGGAAAAGGTGGCATTATCCACTTTCATTGGAGAGGAGCCTGTGCTGTTGTTCTTTCACATGGCGGATGGCTGACCGCCCTGCATGACCCAAATCGTTGATTTGGAAAACAGCACGACTTTTAACGATCTGGATATCCAGTTGATCAGCATTGCGGCGGACCCCGTAGATGTCCTGAGAAGTGCCGCGGCGGAATATGGCGTCGCAACGCCGCTGCTCTCCGATGGCGATAAGGCCGTTTCCAACCGTTACGGCGTGATGAAATGGGCCACAAAAGGCGGCGAGCCCAGCCACACCTTTGTCCTCATCGGCAAAGACGGAAAAATCGCCTGGGTTCAGGATTACGGCGCGGCCGAGAATGGGGGCAGGATGTATGTCCCGCTCGAAGAGCTCCTGCCGGAGATTGAACGAGCACTGAAATGAAATTAACGCCTTCGGGAGAGACCTTCCGGAGGCGTTTTTGTATTGCTCTGCTTTCAAGGTCTTCAATATAGGCCATCTTGCCCGCATGAAAATGGGTCGCCTGACGCTGTAATAATTCCCCTCACCGCACTACACTGAGGATAGAGCAACCCTGTCGGCTCCGCCGTTGAATATTTTATTCGGTTGAAAAAAATGAATTCGATCAAGCATTTTGACTCGCTGCCAATAGATACGGATGAACTGGTTCTGGCAGTCACGGGTGCACTCAAAGAAAAAAAATTTGAGTTTCACCCCTCCTTCAACCTGCGGCATGCCAGGACACAGCAAAAAGATTACCCGTGTTTCTATCACGGCACAGAGAACTGCTCCTGTCAGATGGTTGTGCTCCAGATCTACCGGAATTCTTCCCGGCGGAATGGAGAATCTCCCATAACGCTGGTCTTGTACGGTCAGGACGACCAGACCCAGATCTCTTTTATCGAAAGCCAGGAGCATTTATCGGAGACCACGCTTCAGGAGTGTCTGGATATCGTTCTCGATAGGGTTCAGGTTTTGATAAAAAAGAAAGTGAGTGTATAAGATGAAACGAATCATCCTGTTTATTCTGATTGGACTGGCGATTTTGATCGTGGCATGCGGACTTCTGGCGTTGGGTTTTACCGTCGGGCGGGGATCCTGGGGTACGTCAGGATTCTGGCCGTTCAACCGGATAGGCTCCGGATTCTTCGGGATGCCGATGCACAATGGATGGTACAGCAATAATGCAAGGGGTGGATTCCGAGGAAACAGAGGGCAAAATTTTACAAACAACCCCGGGACTCCGGGAAATTATCCATGCGGAGACGATCAATGGGGAACCTGCTTCGCCAACCCGTCACAGGGAGCGGTCCTGACCCTTTCACAGGCTGAAGGTGCCGTGAAAGATTACATTGCCGGGTTTGATGTTTCCCTCGAAATTGGCGAGATCATGATCTTCGATAACCACGCCTACGCCGAGATCGTGGAAACGGATACCGGCATCGGCGCGATGGAAGTCCTGGTGGACCCAGTCAGCTTGAATGTGTATCCGGAATACGGTCCCAATATGATGTGGAATCAGAAATACGGCATGATGGGGGGCATGATGGGTTATTCCAATTGGAATACCACCGCAGAGATGTCCGTTACCGAACAGGAAGCCGTTGCCCTCGCCCATGATTATCTGGACCGTTACGAACCGGGGCTGGAAGTGGAACACCATGTGGATCCGTTTTATGGCTATTACACCCTGCATACTTTGCAAGATGGTGAAGTGGTTGGGATGTTGAGCGTTCACGGTTCAACCGGTCAGGTCTTCCTGCACCAATGGCACGGCACCTTCATCGAAATGACCGAGGAACATGAGGAATAACTGCCGGGCTGTCAAATAGCCCGTTCCGCTGGCAACCGGAACAAACCAGTAGTAAAGATGCAGCCCGGGAATAATGATTCTCCGGGCTGCATCTCATTTTGTGTCTAAATTTTTTATCAGAAAATCCAGCATTTCGTTCCAGGCATCTTGAGCCGGACCTGGTTCGCGGATGGTTTCCGTGTTTACGAAGGCATGACCCACCCCAAGGTAAACCGAGATCGTGTTGGCGATGCCGCGCGCGTCCATCGCCGCGCCAAAACCGCGCACGTCCTCCAATGGAATGCTGCCGTCTTCTTCCCCAAAGATACCCAGCACCGGGCCATTCTCGCCCAGACTGCCCAGCGATTCCGGGTTCGTGATCGGGTCGCTGCCTTAAAAGATCACACTGGCGCACAGGTCAGGAGATGCCACTCCAAACTGCATGACCTGCGTACCGCTGAAACAGAAGCCCACGGCGCCCACCCAGGTCGGGTCGACTCCATCGAGATGAGACAGATATTCCGCTGCTGCCTGAACACCCGTCGCGACCTGTTCCTGCGGGGTGGAAAGCACCAGGTAGATCGCCGGGGCACCAGCCGGGTAATCTTTCCGCGGTACGCGTCCACTGCCATAACAGTATAAATCCTGGTCCGCCAGCAAGTCTGCCTTGCGGATCACATCTTCATTGATTCCGTAAAACTCGTGGATCAGGAGTACGGCGGGATGCAGACCAGGCCCAGCCTGCTGCGTCAGATAGGCATTCAGTGTCATCCCATCCGGCCCGGGGAAAGTGGAGTCGGTGAAATCGATAGCCACCTGGATAGGGTTCACAGCGTCATATATGATGGTCCCAATCAACGCCAGAGCAGCCAGCGCCGCCGCACCCAGCAGGGTACGCGCTAAATGCACCGGCCAATAAAAAGACAGATGAAAGATCCCATTCTTAATCCGGAACGGAGCGCAGTGCTGCTCCAACTTGTTCCGGTAAAAGGTTGCACACCCGCGTGAAAAGCGTGATTCCTCCGGATAGAATGGATTTATCTTAATGGAGGTAATGGATCATGACCGAACCGATTGCAATACAAGTTACATTGAAGACGGAAAACTTTCAACAGGCGCTTGAAGCCGTTACAGACGCGCTCCAAAAACAGGGTTTTGGCGTTGTCTCGCAGCTCGATCTCAAAGGAAAATTTCAGGAAAAACTGTCGAAAGACTTTCGACCTTATACCATACTGGGGGCCTGCAACCCTCCGCTGGCTTATCGCGCGCTGCAATCCGATTCCCAATCCGGCTTAATGCTGCCCTGCAGCGTGGTGGTCGAACAGAGTCCGGATGGCTTCCTGGTGTCGGCCGCCAACCCCAGGGTCTTAATGGGCCTGGAGCACTTTGACGGGAACGAAACCCTCTTACAGGTTGCCGACGAAGCCTATGACCGGCTGGACCGCGCTCTGCAATCTCTGGCAAGCTGAACGCTGAAAGCGGCAGAAGCGGTTTACCTGCCGTCCTGCCGCTCTCGTGTCGCTGCGAGCCGCCGGATGATTTTACGGCGGCGCGGCAGCCTCCCCCTTGGTGCCGGGAAAGCCGGCATCTCCCATTTTTCCGGTTAGTCGATTTTTATAGGTTGGATTGAGCGGTGCATGGCTGGTCAAAACCCGGCAGGGATCCAAGCGAAACCCAACAAGATACACCTTACCCCAAAATCAGCAGGCGGAAAAGATTCCTGCCTGCTGATGAGAATTCTGTTAAAGTAAATCGGAAGATCTTTTTCCCTGATGCCCCGCTCATCGGTTGAGCTGATTCAGCGCGTAGGCTGCATCGCGCACCACCTGTTCATCGGGGTCCGCCAGCAGCACCTGGAGCGGCTGCCTGGCCCGCGGGTCACCCAACTCACCAAGGGCACGCGCCGCCGCCCGCACGGCCTCATTTTCTTCCCGAATGACGGCTTCGTGACGCAGCACTGCCCGTTGGCGTAAAATTTCTTCATCCAGACCCTTGACCATACTGCGCAGCAGCCCGGCCGCATGTTGGCGGATGCGCGGGCGCTCTTTGACCAGGCTGTTCAGGAACATCCCGGCGGCTTCCCGGCGGGCTTCGTCGTCATTTTTACGTTCATCATCCTGCATAAACGTCTCGGTCGCCGCCAAACGCAGCGCCGAATTGGCCTGAAGGTCGGGTACCAGGGGCTCCAACAGGTCCGCGATGGGCTGCTCGCCGGACTGGATCTCCGCGATTTGTTCCTCCAGCATCCGGCGGTTGGGGCTGGTGAGGGCACCCATCAATGGATCCACCGCCGTTTTATCGCCAATCCGCCCCAACGCGCGCGCCACCAGCGTCCGCAGGTGCACATCCGGGAGCTCGAGCGCTTTGATCAGCGAAGCCACTGCGGTTTCGTCTCCCACCAATTCCAGCGCCTCGGCGGCGGCATAGCTGATGCCAAAGTGATGGTCGTAAAACAGCGCCTTTGCCAATCCTTTGATATTGCGCTGCGCTTTGAGCTTTTCAATCTTGGGCGGGCCGAAAATTAAATGCCACATATCGTTCTCCTGGTCGGCGGGCCATTGTGCCCGGCGTAATGTTGGATCTTCTCCCCAATTATAAGTGAAATCGGACTACGCGGGAATTTCTCTTTCCAACGCCTGCAATCACCGTACGCTATGTCGCTGCTTTCCCGGCATCGTCCCGCGCCGGATGAATCACGGGTTCCGGCGGCTCCTGCGGGGCCTCGCAGAGACGGGGTATAATACTCAAAATTTTCAGATGCCTGAACAGCCTTACGGGGTTGCAGCAGGGCCATCGGACAGGAAACCACCATGCCAGAGATTAAAAATGTCGCCATCCTCGGCGCGGGCGCGATGGGCGCTCACTATGCCGCTTGCTTTTTCGAAGCTCCCGAATTTTCAACCGCACTGATTGCCAGCGGCGAACGCTTTGACCGCCTCCAACAGGACGGCCTGGTCGTCAACGGGAAGCATTACGCCATCCCGGTTGTCAACCCGGAGCAAGCCGCCTCGCCAATGGACCTGATCATTGTGGCACTTAAGCACCACCACCTCAGCAGCGCGGTTCATGATTTACGCAATTTTGTCGGCCCCGACACCCTCCTGCTCTCCGTGATGAACGGGCTCGACAGCGAAGAAACCCTCACCGCAGCCTATGGAGCAGAAAAAGTGGTCTATGCCATGACAGTGGGGATTGACGCGGTCCGGGAAGGCAACCAGGTAGTTTACTCCAAACCCGGAACGGTTTACTTTGGCGAAGCCGAGAACACCATCCTCACCGAGCGCGTCCGGCGGATACAGTCCGCGTTTGACCGCGCCGGGATCGCCCACACCACCCCCACCGATATGATCCGCTGGATGTGGTGGAAGTTCATGGTCAATGTTGGCGTAAACCAGGCCTCGGCCGTCATGCGTGCCCCATACAGCGTCTTCCAGACCCTGCCCGATGCCCAGGCCGTGATGGAAGCGCTGATGCGCGAGGTAATTCAGGTGGCGCAGGTTGCCGGGGTCAATCTCACCGAGAAGGACCTGACCGACTGGTACAAATTCCTCAACACCCTCTCACCGCAGGGCAAAACCTCCATGCTGCAGGATATCGAAGCCGGGCGAAAAACCGAAGTAGAGCTGTTCGCCGGGAAGATGGTTTCCCTGGGCAGGCAGTATAACGTCCCTACCCCCGTCAACCAGACCATCCTCGATATCATTCACGTCCTGGAGAAAACTGCCGCGTAAAAACATCCCGGGCGCCGGCATTCTTGAAAATTAAATATTTTTCAAGAATGCGCGGGCAGCCACCTTGTAAAAATAAGCTGCCAGCCCGCGCGGCTGGATGTCCAATGCCCTGATCGCCCAGTAATATAAGCCGGCACAAATCAGGAAGAGCACATATCCGATCAGGACGCCAGAAGCGTTAAAGATAACATCATTCACGTCGATCACCCGGTAGCCGCAGTGGACAATCGCGGAAATCACCAGCTGCAAAGCCTCGATACCCAGGCCAACCGACAGCGGCTGCCACAGCATATCCCAAAACCGGACGCGCATCACAAAGCTGATTCCAAAACCAAACGGCAGGGTCAAAAGCGTATTCAGCACAACCCCCCGGAGGATGGCTTCAGCAGCGGCGCGGTCTCCAAAGTAAAAGGGAATCCAATTTACCGATACTCGAAAAATGTAGGAACTTCCACCGCAGCCGAGGGGGATTGGAAAGATCGTTTCTTTTAAAACCAGCATCAGATAGACCCAGAACGCCGAAAAACAGAACAGGTAAGAAAGGTCATGTTTCCGGCGCCACAGGACCAGAAGCAGAACGGATAGGATCACCAGTCCGATCAAGAACGTATGCCAATCGAAATACAGCATTCCCGGACTACCTCATAAACTTAAAATGTTCTATCGCCCGTAGAGGACCTGTTCGCGTTCAAACAGGCGGATCGCCACAAAGATCAGTACCGCACTTACCACCAACGTAGCCCCTATAGAAATCCAGAACAGGTCAGGCCGCACCGTTTCACCGCGCAGGACCGCGTTGACCAGCACCGATTGTGAATAAGATGGGATCAGCATCATTCCCGGCGTAGCCTTGGTGGAAAGGAACCCCACAAACGCTCCGGGGGAAGCCAGTACCAGCGGGACCAACCCCAGGTAGGTTTGCGCTTCTTTAAAGCTTTTTGTAAAGGTCGCAACCACCATTTGAATGGACGATGCCAGCAGCACCAGCGGCAGCAAAAGCCAGAAAACGGTCCACAGCGCAGGAATTTCGATCTGCATGGGCATCCCGGTAAACTCTTCCAATGGAACCAGGTTGAACATCGCGCCAAAAAACACCATCGCCAGCACCAGAGTCAGGATTGCGAAGGGCAGCGAGGCCAGTAGTTTGCCCAGCACGAAATCCCGGCGGCGAACCGGATTGATCAGCAGCGGCTCCAGCGAACCGCGCTCCCGTTCTCCGGCAGTAGCATCAATAATCACATACATTCCGCCCACACAAATCGTCACAATCAGCATAAACGGCATCATATTCAGAAAAACCAACGTCTGGCTTTGCGGCGTGGATACATCCATCTGGCCCACTGAGATCGCATTCAGCAGCGCCGGGTTCACACCCCGCGCCAGCAGCCGTACCGAGCCAATGGTCTGGCTGTAGGTGTACAGCAGTGTACGGACTCGTTGGATGAAATCCAGTGAAGCCTGGCGGGAAGTATCCACCACCAGCCACACCGGAGCCGGTTCCCCGGCCAGAAAGGCCTCTCCATAATCTTCCGAGATGATCAGCACGGCCTCCACCTCGCCCTCGCGCACCGCAGATTCCGGATCTTCCGGCGCTGCAAGCAGCTCGACATTGTTCTCTTCCAGGAAAGACACTAAACCCGGGGCGTTCTCCGCGCCGCTCACCGGTAGGCGCAGTACGGTCTCAATCGGATCGCCAAACAGCGACTTACCAAGAACGATGATGAAGACCACCAGGAACGCGGGAGAAAACAGCGGCGTCAGCAAAGCACTGGAGATGGACCGGCGGTCGCGCAGGTTATCCAGCACTTCTTTTTTGAACACTACCCAGATCGGTTTCATCGCTCCAGCCCCTCCTCTGTCCCAATCAGGTCCACAAAAGCATCCTCCAGGTCCTCTTTACCGGTACGCATCCGCAGCTCCTCCGGCGTACCGCTGGCAACCACCATGCCTTTGGCAATCACCACAATCCGGTCGCACAGCACTGCCACTTCCTGCATGATATGGCTGGAAAGCAGCACGCAGCGTCCCTCATCGCGGAGCTGGCGGATGAAGCGCCGCATGGCGCGGGTGCTCATCACATCCAACCCGGCAGTCGGCTCATCCAGCAGGATATTACGCGGATCATGAACCAGCGCACGCGCGATGGATACCTTGACCCGTTCGCCGGTTGAGAAACCTTCCGTGCGGCGGTCTGCAATATCCTCCATTTCCAGCAGGTTCAGCAAACGATTAATGCGTCGTGTCAGGTCTGCCCCGTTCAGCCCGTGCAGTTCACCATAATAACGGATGTTCTCGCGTGCCGTCAGGCGGGGATACAGGCCGTGACCTTCGGGCAGCACGCCCACCCGGGCCCGCACATCCAGCGGACGACCACATACGTCCAACCCATCCACGAATGCTTGACCCAATTCGGGTTTAAGAATGGTGTACAGCACCCGCAGGGTAGTGGTTTTCCCCGCTCCATTGGGTCCCAACAGACCGGTCACCTTTCCATCTTCGGCACGGAAAGAGACTCCGCGCAGAGCCTCAACTTTACCAAAAGATTTTTTCAGATCATGGACTTCAATCATGTATTCTCCCTCCCCTTATGGCTGCGGTCCTACCGGGCTCACAAAAAAGGGCAGCGCCTTAATCCTGCCCACGCATTCCGCGTCCAGTTCCTGCACGGAACCGGCCTCCAGAAAATCCCGGATCAAAAGCGGCAGGCAGCCCTGATTCAGGTTGCCGTGTCCCATCTCGGGAACGGTCACGCTCAGGCTGTTGGGCAGTCCGGCGGCCACCTGCACCGCGTTGGACGGCGGGGTGACCGGATCGGCCTCCCCGGAAATCAACAGTGTGGGCACTTCCGAATGGAGCGGCTGGTGAAAGGCATCCGTTACGCTCGCATGCGGCCAATGCGTGCAGATGGAGCGCATCAGTTCCGGATCATTATTCCAGTAAATTCCCCCGCTCGTCGAATCCCAGGAATAGAAAGGAACATCCTCCGCACACAATACCGAATAATACAGCCCTTCGCTGATAGAAGCGCTCAATGCCTCAGAGACAACCACATATTGTGCGGCCAGCGGCTGGTATTTATGCTCCACGGCTGCCTGGTGGATCAGCAGCGGCAGCAGCGCCGCCGTAGTGCTGTCATAGCTCAACAACCGGACCGCGCCGCCCACCGTATCACGAGTTAGCAACACCCGGACCTCTTCCCCCGTGAGCGGGTGATCCACCGTCACTTCAACCGGATTCTCATCCAGTTCATCCAGAAACGCATCAAATTCCTCCCACAAGCCGGGGAAAGCCTCCTGGCAGCCGGCTTCGGACTGGCAGCGTTCAAAGAGCAGATCCAGCGCGCGTTGGGCATCCACAGCAGCCCGGTCGCCCAACGCCCAATCCATCGGCACCACTCCATCCAGAGTCAAGGTGCGCGTCTGCTCCGGGTACATCCGCTCATAAACCTGAGCTGTGCGCGTCCCATAAGAGACACCCAGCAGGTTGATCTGCTCATAGCCCAGTGCTGCCCTCGCCGCGTTCAGGTCGCGGGCGGCGTTTTCGGTGGTGTAATATCGGAGATCCCCATCCAGAGCAGATACACAATCCTCCACCCGGGCCAGCACCTCTTCCCGGTCCGAAGACGTACCATAAACCGGATTCCCCACGTTCTCCGGCAGTGAGCAGGATAACGGGTTTGAATTGCCCGTACCCCGCTGGTCTACCATCACCAGATCGCGTTTAAAGTTCACTCGGCTCAATGCATCCAGCAGAGGCACGTAAGCCTCACTGGCTGCCTGCCCGGGACCGCCCGCCAGTAAAAAGACCGGATCCGGTTCCGGGCTGCGGCTCTCTGCGGGGATCACTGCCACCCGCAGGGAGATTGTGCGCCCACTTCCGGCAGCGGCATCCTCATACACTTCCAAAGTGCCGCAGCGCGCCTCAAACTGGCTCGAAACAGCCGGATGCGAGAGCCAGCACGGCTCCAGCGGCAGCGTATCTGCTGTTTCGGGTGCCTGCTTAGGGTTGGAAACACAGCCCGCCAGCAGTAGGATCCCCGCGAATGCCATCACCAGACCTGTTTGAAAAGTTTTCCTCATTATCCTTTCCCCTTACCCAGATAAAGCCTTTTCCTTCGGGATACCACCGACCGCACACCCAAAGGAACGCGAAGTTTGAAAGATTTGTACTCTCTATTGTACCAACAGCCCCCTGATTGCTTCGTACCTGCTCAATGAGGGAGAAGTCTTTTTTGCCATGAAGTCAGAGAGCATCTCACAGGCCTTTCAAGGATTGCTTCTTTTTTTCCTCGCCCGGCGGGCTGTTTGCGGATAAAATAGAAGCCATGCAGCCCGATCAGATCATCCGCACCCGGCGCAAGACCTACGCCCTGATTATCCGGCCCGATGGGGCCCTGGTAGTGCGCGCCCCTCTGCGCGCCACGGACCGGCAGATCGCCGAGATTCTTTCCCAAAAACAGGGCTGGATCGAGAAGAAACGCGCCGAACTGCGGCAGCGCCAGCCTCAACCCAGGCTGTACCAACTCGGAGAGCGCTTTCTCTTCCTGGGGCAGTCCTACCCTCTGGAGATTGTTGACCGGCAGCGGGAAGCCCTGACCCTCAATGGCAGCTTCCGCCTGCGCCGCGACCGCCGGGAGAACGCCGCCGCCGTGTTTGAGGCCTGGTACCGGGCTCAGGCCCGCCAGGGTATCCCCCGGCGTGTGGAGCTCCTTGCCAAACAGTACGGCTTTGAATACCGCTCCATCCGTATCACCGGGGCCCGCACCCGCTGGGGCTCGTGCGGTTCAAAGGGCACGCTGAATTTCTCCTGGCGGCTGATGATGGCACCCCCGGCCGTGGTGGAATACGTGATCGTGCATGAGCTGTGTCACCTGCGCCAGCATAACCACTCCAAAGCATTCTGGAAGCTGGTGGAAGGCATCCTCCCGGATTACAAACAGCGCCAGAAATGGCTGAAGACAAACGGCCGCGCCCTGGTCTTATAAACAAAAATCTCCGGAGCATTCTATCCTCCGGAGATGGTTCTTCATTCCAATGTGTTTTTACAAACGAACGGTTTCGAAAAGGCTCAGGCCGGATCTTCAGGCTCCGGCTCGAAACCCACCCGGCGCGCCGCCCAGAGTTTCTCCACCGGGAAGAGCACTTCCATCACAAACCCGGTTGGGGCCACGGTAGCCCGGCTCAGATAAGCCAGCGGATCATCCTCCCCGCCCACGGGATAGTTTAAGTAAATTTCCCGGCTGGGACCGGTAATGCGGTAGCCGTTATCCCGCAGCCAGAACATCAGCATGCGGTAGGCCCCGCCCAACCCATCCGGATCCCCCGTATGCAGGGTGCTGGCGGCTAGCTCCAGTTCCGGCAGGTCATAGACCCGGACCCGGTTGCTCTCCGGCAGGTCCACATCGATGGGGGCGGTCACTTCCAGACGGATGCCGTCCTCAATACTGCCCTCTGAGTAATCTACCCCCACCAGCGGTCCGCTGGGACGCACGCCGTGGGCTTTCAGATATTCTGAAAGCTCGCGCCACAGCCCTTCCTGCGCGCCGTAATCGGTTACCTTTTCTGAAATGGATGCCACCCGCACCGCTGGCACCGCTTTGATCTCAACATGGATTGCCATCGTCCACCTCACCCGTACAGTTTCTGCATCCAGTATACCCCCGCTTCACCGCAAACGGAACGCCTTTCACAAACTTGCCCATGCTGCGGTTTCCCGGTATCATCTCAAGATGAGAGCAGCCCATCGGGACAATTCCTTTTCAAGTCTTAAAAACACTCTGCTGTCTTCCTGTTCCTCCATTTCGAGACCGAAATCATGATTCCTGCCGAAGCAATCTCCATATTAATATGGATGTGCTTCTGGTTCAAAGCCGATATCATAAAGACAGTTCGAGAGCAGCCCCGGTACCTGAATCATGAGTGTAGTGACTCCATCTTCAGTAACGCCATTCCTTTCCGGGGCAACCTCCTGTATGCAAATTCGAGGCGGACGGATGCCGAAAACCAGGGTCATACCCCTTTCTCTCCAGCTCTCTTGGAAGATGACACGCTCATTTTCCTGAAAACAATGCGGTATCCCATGCCAAAAACTACTCCGGTTGCCATGCCGGAGTAGTTTTTTAAATCTCATTGCAAAGGTTCCGCGGGGCCAATTCCCCGGCTCCGGTCGTCAGGTGCTGCGGGTATATACCTCCACCATCCGTCCCTCCACCTCCTGGGTGCGGGCACGGGCAAAGCCATACCGGGAGAGCTTGCGGGCCAGCGCCGGATCGTGCGCCGACACCCAGGCTTCCACCACCAGACCGCCGGGCAGTTCCTTGAAGGCCGCGTCAATCAGGTCACGCATCAGCTCGGTGGGACGGTAGCGCGCCTCGATCAGCACCGAAAGCACCACCCCTTCGGGATATTCATACACCCCCACATATCCGTTCATCTCACCCACTTCGTTTTCGGCCACCAGCACCACCAGCGCCTCCGGGCTGAACAGCTTGTCATAGGCTGTCTCGGGGGAGCTCATCTGCCCCACCGGGAAGTTGACCGCCCACGGGTTGTCGGTCACAAACTCGCGCGAGATGCGCATCAATCCTTCTTCATGCCCCGGACGGGGAGCAACCAGTCTCATTTCAATTTCCCTCCCGGCTGTCTCCCGGTAAGTCGGCAAACAGCTCGTGAATATTGCCTTCGGGGTCGGCAAAGAAGGCCGCACGCTGGCCCCAGGGCATGTTTGCCGGGGTTCGCACCGCCCGCCCACCGGCCGCGGTAATCCGCTCAAACTCCCGGTCCACCTCTGCCGGGCTGTCACAGGGGAACGCCAGCTCCACCCGCTGCCCTTGCGGCGCAGTGGAATATTCCGCCGCGCTGACCGTCTCCACCATCACGCCGGTCTCGCAGATTGCGAAACGCACGCCCTCGCTGTGGTATTCGATATAAGCCCCCAGTTCGGTGATGGGCTTGAAGCCCAATACCTCCTCATAAAAGGCCCGCATGGCAGGCATGTCCGTGGTAAGCAGGGTGATCAAGGCAATCTTCGGTTTCATGAAATCCCTCCGGAATTCAGGATAATCTTTGGGTTGTATTTAACTATACCGAAACCGCGCCCAAAAGAAAACCACCAGCATCGGGAAAATAACGTTTTCCGGCAATTTTCTTCTTTTAAATAAAAAAACCGGATGGAGATGATCCACCCGGTAAAAACTTACGGCCCCGTTTCAGTATAGTAGGGTGCGGTCAAAAAGACGACCGCACCAACTCGCGCCATCTATAGAATGTAAAACTATCATTGCAAGCATGAAATTCTGGTGCGCTAGCAGCGCGCCCTGCACGCTTCTTCCAATCGGGTAACGAAATACACAGAGGAATTGATCATCGGATGATGGCGGCGATCAAAGCTAGGAGAAAATAAAATCGCTTTAATTTCCGCTCCAGCTAGGGAATGAAAAGATAGAGCAGAAGCAAAAAAGAAGTGGCTAGATTGGCCTGATCCCAAGTCGGGTTGACATCTTCTGAGAGGAACGTGTTCAGGATAGGGCCGCTGTACGAGGTCGGAAAGAGATAGGCCACCGTTTCAAGACCGATGAACAGGCGAAAGATATTCAACAGCCCAGGTTCAGTGGCTTTGTCTTTCATATTTTCACCATAACATAAATAAAATTCAGGGAGCTGGCTATTAAGTAGCGTGTGTTTAAATGTCGAAAAATCACCTAATTTATTTTGTGTTATACATCAAACACAATTTGAAAATTACGCATTATACCCTATAATATAGGTACTGTGTTGTCACAAATTTATTAAAGGAGAAATAAATGAAAAAGCTGTCCGTATTGTGCACTGTCGTGTTCACTTGTATCGCGTTATTATTCACTTCCTGTAACGCGCTACAACCCAAATCGGCCTTTGAGCCAATTTCTGGGTTCTCCGATCAGGCGAACGAACAATTGGCCGAGGTTTTTGATGCTATTGCCAAGGAAACAGACGAAGTGGTAGTAGCTTTCGATTGGGGTAAAACTATTTGCCATAAAAGTGAGGGCAGTGGTTATCTATCACATGAAACAGTTATAGAGCATGCTAAAGAAAATCCAGAGAAAGTTGAAGCATCCAATGCTGTAATAGAAGCGGACGCAGCGGATGCCGATAACTATTTTATATTGCGGTCCTCAGAGTATTGGAAGGGAGTCAAGGCTGATGATATCGCAAATTTAGGATATGAAACATACAAAAGTCAGTTCGAAGTATTTCCTGCGATGCGAGATTTAATCCAGCAGCTCCAATCCCAGAACGTGAGGGTTCTAATCATATCAAATGGTGATTTTTATACCATGCGGACGGTTGTCGAGAAAGAGTTAGGACTGGATCCCGAGACCAGTCTTTATTCCTATCGCTCGGAAGTTGATAGTTCGGGTGTCTGCACAGGAGTGCTCCTACCTCCAATGGGAGAAGGCAATAGCAAGGACCAGATTCTCGCTGAATTAATCGATGGTCAGCTATTTCTGGCTGGTGGGGATTCGGCGTTAAGTAGTGATGGTCCTATGATGGATATGGCGAAATTTCAACTGGTTGTCAATCCCAAAGAAGAAGACGTTCAACAGATTTTAGATCAATGGCCTAATGCCATCATTGTTTACCCAGAATAGCCAAGCTTCTGTATTTTGGAATGGAGAAAGTATAGTAGGGTGCGGTCGTCTTTTTGACCGCACCAACTCGCGCCAGGACATTTAAGCATGGTAATTTCTCAGCGCTTTTGGTGCGCTGGCAGCGCACTACTTTTACTGCTCGCACCAGGAAAGGGTCATTTCCCAGCAATTTTCTTCTCTCAAACAAAAAACCGGGTGGAGATGATCCACCCGGTAAAACCTTACGGCCCCGTTTCAGTTGATTTCCAGAGAACTCATCATGGCATCCAGCCGGGTGAGGTCCGGAGTAAAGGTGTTCGCGCTCTGCAGATTGAGGGTATCAACAACGCCCTGCAAATAAGCGGAAAAATCGTTAACGAATTCAGGGGGTTCATTCCCGGTCACGATGCCATCCGCCGGAAGACCGGGAGAATTGACCGGCAGCACCGCAGCCACATAATATTTCCCATCGCTGGTCAGTCCCTGATAGGTGTAGATAAGTTCGTAATTATTGATCGGCACAAAAGCCTGATCAAACTCCGTCAGATACCGCAGTCCCTGACCATCCTTGAAATCCAGATACTGGAGCTGCACGTGCATCACCTGTGCGGCATTGAACAGCGGCAGGAAAGGCATGGGCGAGGTATCCAGAGGGGACCGCAACAGCGCTTCCAATGAACCGGCGATTTTACCCGCAGCCTCATTCACAGTCACCAGATCCTCCACCGGATAAATGAAGATCTGCGGTTTCATCAGGTGGCTGCTGATGGGATAGCCCTGCAGAGTCACCCGGGTATATTCAGGCAGCGCCTCCCAGAAAGGAGCATCCTCACCGGCAGATACGGCCGCAACCGTCTCGGTCTGGAAGCCGGCTGCGACGCTGCCGATATCCAGAGAGACGCGGGGCGCGCCATTCGTATTGGGCGCTTCCGTGGGAAGCAGTACTGCAGTGTCTTGCGGCGCGGAAGTTTCCTGAGTCTCGGCGCTTGCCGCAGGTTCGGGCGGAACGTTCGCGGTTCCGCTGGGAGCGCAGGCCCAGAGCAGGAAGTACCCTGCGAGCAGGATGGTCAACAGTTTAAAGAGGTTTCCAGATTGTGTCTTGCCGTACATATTTTCGGTTTCCTTTGTTCTTGTAAAGTAGTGATGATATTCATCTGCTTATATACGAAGAACAGGTCAAATAAGTTCCGGAAACTTCAAAATCTGGAATAATTGTTGGGGGTTGGGCTTCGCCCGC
Source organism: Ornatilinea sp. (assembly GCA_018433975.1). Taxonomy (GTDB): domain Bacteria; phylum Chloroflexota; class Anaerolineae; order Anaerolineales; family Anaerolineaceae; genus SM3-B121. The sequence goes on from JAHDQE010000043.1 coordinate 129,875, forward strand.
AACCCAATCTACCCACCGCCTTCCTCCATTTTCTTGGGCCAATTTGGACCTGGATCGTAAGATGAGAACATCATCAAATATCACTTACAGTCTGGTATCCACGCCAAACAACCAGTTTTCTCGAATTGCTCATACGCCTCATCTGGCATTTGCCAATCCGGATCTTGAATGCCCAACGTTTCAACATATTCGCGAAACTCATCTTCTGCCTGAAAACCTTTTGCAATCTCCTTCTCCGGAATTATGACGAACCAATGATAATAATTATCTTGGATGTATACATCAGCCTCTTTATTAACATACGCGGAATAGGCCATGATGACGCCATTTTCTACGGCAAATTTTTCTAATTCCTCAATATTGTATACATAGATTTTTTGACTATCCGGTATAGAAACTCCTAGACCATAGTATACAAATATTCTCCAAGGCGTTCTTCCATCCTGGCGTTTCGCCTCGATCGGATTGATCAGTGGAAGGTGGAGCAAAGGATAGTCATCATCATTGATGTTATAAAATGGGTCAACATGTTGGACGGATAAGTCGGTATTTTGGGTGGGTGGCACACAACTCGTTACATAACAGATACTGAGTATCGTGATGAGGCTAAAAACAATTCTTTTCATAAGTGTATCCTGTTATCTACCTGGTCTTAAGCAATGACTATTACGGGGGGAATGATCTCATTCCAGTAGACATTGGTTGGCAACTGTTCCTCTGCGTCCGGTGAAGCCCAACGTTTCCCAGGAAAATGGTTGGGGTTAGGCTTCGCCCGCAAACCAACCTACCCACTTCCTCCATTTTCTTGGGCCAATCTGGGCCCGGATTGTGAGGGAAGAATCTTGTCAAATATCACTTGCAGTCTGGGATCCACTCCAAGCAGCCGGTTTTCCTGAACTGCTTCTGCGCTTCACTTGGTATCTGCCAATCCGGGTCTTCAACGCCCAACGTTTCAATATATTCCCGAAACGCATCTTCTGTGTGAAAACCCTTTGTGATTTCCTTATCCGGAACCAAGACGAACCAATGATAGAAATTATCCTGAATGTAAGCATCCGCTTCTTGATCAACATGCGAGGAATAGGCCATGATAACACCATTTTCTACGGCAAATTTTTCTAACTCTTCAACACGACCATAAGGATAATGAATTCCTTGGTTGTTGGGAAAGTCAACAATCCATATAGCAGGATGTAGTCCCATGCTCCATGGAGAAGATGAGTTCGGTCGATGCACCTCGATCGGGTTGATTAGCGGAATGCGGGCCATGGAAAAGTCATCATAGTTATAAAATGAGTCATCATGTTTGACGCGTCGTAAGTTGGTCGCCAAACAGCAGAGACTGAGTAAAAGGATGAAAAGAAGAATTATTTTTTTCATAGATGTCCTGTTCTCTACCTGGTCTTAAGCAATGACTATTGTAGGGGGTCAGGCTTCGCCCGCAAACCAAATCATCTTCTACTCTTCTTTTGCAAGTAAAGTCGTATCCGTTATATTTCCATCTTCATCAATAATACCCGTGGCAATATTATGTATTTTCGCATATTTTGGTCTGGTGTTAATATCCTCCACCGGCAAATGAACCACAAAATGAACGGCGGGTTGGTTTTCACGGTCGCTTAACTCAATACTGACGCTGTAACCAGGTTCTGGCGGGTCATAATTTGCCATCGCCAAAAATAAAATTCCCAGTTCTTCATAAGCCTTTCGAGTACCTGCAATGTGCATTTGTTGCCGTCCAGTAACACCCCATTGATCCGTTTCCCGGCTTAATACCGGGTCATCCATGATTTCAACCCACATCTCATTATCAATATGTGATGTGGGGTTCCTCATCCCTCCACCCACAAATTTTCCCTTATCGTTATATATCTCGCTAAACTTTAAAGTACACGCGATTTTTTTCTTATACTTTTTTCGGGGCATATTATTAATTACTCCATAGACTTTTTCTTTGCATCTCGAGCACTCAAAGAGGATGGGCCTCAACATTCTCTTGGTAAAGTTTTACCCAGGCTGACGAATCACTTCAAGAGGCACACATTTTTTCTCGATCAACCGCTCTTCTTCATCGTACACAAAGATCCAGCGGTACAGCGCTTCGCGCGTATTTTCTTCCGAAAACTCGATCACCTCCATATAATCCCCTTCCACAATGGGAAGCGTCCTCTTGACGACCCTTTTAGGTTCGCCGGCATACTGCACCTCCCAGGGGCCAATCCGGTCCAGAGTCTGATGCACTTCCTGCAGGGTGTCGCCGGGCTGGGCAGCATCGTAATACAGATAACACAGGATGCCATACCACGAGGCCGGTTCAACCCCCATCCGCAGGGCGATCGCCTCGGCGATTTCAGGGTCTGGTGGAGGTGTGTAGCATTTGGAATAACAATAGGCATAAGGTAATCCAACCGCCAATATAGTAGATACCAGCCATGCGAATAATACCCATGCCCAACTTTTGGATATCCCGATTTTTTTCATGTTGTCCCATTTAGTATCGATCACAAAAATTGAAATGATCTAGTTTTCCATACTTGTAAAAAAAGGACCATTCCCCAACAGTTTTGGAAGTATTCCTTTCAATAAAATAAACTATTTCCCCATAGCTTTTTTCTTGCGCAATATCGAAATCCTCAGTGATATCCTGCGAATAAGTAATGTTTGTTTCCCAGGGACCAATCTTGTCAAGAACATTCCCGACCTCTTCTCGGGTCATACCTGGCTTAATTGCATCATGTTCAATATAGTTTGAAATTGCATCCCAATCGGGTTCCACGCCAATCCGGTCCGCAATCATGGCAATCACCTCCGGGTCAGCAGGCGGTGAAAGCACACCATAGCATAAAAACATTGAGAAGATTAATCCCGCCACCAGGGACGGAATCCACACCAGTAGAATAAAGAGGGTTAATTTTTTAGGTTTCATCTTTCCTCCCATCCCAAACTATAGGCGCATCCAATGGCGTCTGATTCTCTTTTGGGGACTGCATTTCTCTTCATTGGCATGCATTTCCCTGCACCTTCAATTGTATATTGAGTTTCGCGGAAAATTTGTTGGGGTTTGGGCCTCGCCCGCAACCTAACCCGCTCGCTAAGGTTTCGGTGCGCTGGCAGCGTGCCTTTCCCACGAAATCATTCATCTTGATTTCGTGACCAATAATCCCGCAAAACCGCCTCCACCAATTCATCAAGTGATGTATTTTTTGGAAATATTTGCTTCTTAGATTTTGGAAATTCAAATCTTCCCCTACTATCAAGCTGGGAAATTGAAAGAGCAATCTCATCCTGATCCCATCTAATCATGTAAGATGCGCTCACCTTTGCCAATTGTTTCCAACTGCGAAGTTTTGTCGCCCGCAGCATGGGTAATGCAGCCTGCTCGTAAACCTCTTTCATCGATTCTGGATGAGGTAACCGTTGTTGTTGAGTTTCAAGAACTTTTTCCAACGCCTTTACAATTTCTGTCTGCTGAATATCGCAGCAGTATACAGGTTCACCATGAATCGAGCCTTCCATTTCAAACCTCACCTGCGTGGGTAAATACGCTTTACCCTTCAAGAGGTAGATCGAAGCGATATCAAATCTTGGAACTTCTCTTCTGAACATGTTGCCCTCTTCCTGATTGAGTTGCAGGTCGGATTGAACGAAGTGAACCCAACATTTCGCGGAAAACTGTTGGGGTTGGGCTTCGTCCGCGATCCAACCTACCCAATGTTTTGTTGGCTACTGGCACGCTCTAATAATCAAATACACCATCAGGACAATATTCAATAAATATTCCCTTCGCAAATTCCCAATTATTTTGAATACCTATGCGACCTCTATTTTCCTGGTAGTATACATAAAGATTATCGTGATAATCATCCAGGGGGAGAAAATCGATTGGACATCTATACTCTTCCGTTCTATAAAATTTTCTTGATGAAGTCCAGGATACTAAATATATACTTGGAGGTTCCCTGCTTAAAAGCTGATACTGCAAACCATCCAGATCGACAGGGTGCTTTGTATTTATCTTTTTGTTATAAGCTTTTAACGGCAGCACCAATCCTGCCTTCACACGATCATTAAAGCATTGGACTTCCAGAACCAATGCTTTCAAAATCTCAAGCGAAGTCGGTATAATCCTTTCTCTTGCGAGATCCACACCCCTTAGCCGATCAACATGCATTGTCACAGGATTTTCAGCAGACACAAGTTCTATATTATCCTGCACCCATTCACTTATTTGCTGTTGAAGAAGGTTTTCATCCATTTATGATTGATCACCCCTGTCCTTATCCGTTTTTCATTCGCTGGTAGTTCACTGAATATGCTCCCCCACCAGGTCTCCGGATATAGAAATATTATAGCGAATTTATGCTTTTGCGCACTGGAAACCTCAACAACGCCAAAAGAATCCCCAACTCTGCTCCGAGGAGAACAAACTGCCTGTTCATTTTCGTGACGGTAATGTTGTACACTGGCACTATCCCTGCATGGACCACTGCCCCCCGCATCACCAGGGTTTTCAGAAGGTTCAGGAGAAGAGAATGGACACACGCATCACTGAATGGTTGTTGAATTCGGACGAACCGTGGACTCGCTACCGCTCGCTGGTAGATCTGTTGGACCTACCGGAAGATGCCCCGGCTGTGCGGACGGAGCGCGTCAAGATGCTGGCACACGACTCTGTCCAATCCTTAATTGCCACCGCGGCCGGCTGGCCAGGCTACGCCCTCAAACGCCATAACGACGCGGGTCACCCTCTGCACGCCCTGAGCACCCTGGCCGATTTCGGGCTGCGCGCGGATGACCCCGGAATGGAACCGGTGGCACAGGCCCTTCTGGAGCACCAATCCCCGCAAGGCGCCTTTCAGACTCTGGCGCATATTCCCAAAGCCTTTGGCGGGACAGGCGAAGACCAGTGGCTGTGGATGCTGTGCGACACCCCCGCCCTGCTGTATGTGCTGCTGTCCCTGAGGTTAGAAGAACACAACCCGCGGGTGGAAAAGGCTGTGGTGCATCTGATCGGCCTGGTGGAAGACAACGGGTGGCACTGCACCAACGCCCCCGAACTGGGGAACTGGAAAGGTCCTGGCCGCCGCACCGACCCCTGTCCGATCGCCAACCTGCTGGCGTTGAAAGCACTCTCACTGGTACCGGAAGCGGCACAAAGCGAAGCCGTTCAAAAAGGGATCGAGATGCTGCTCAACCACTGGGAAAACCAGGAGACGCGCAAGTATTATTTATTCGGCATCGGAACACAGTTCCGGCGGTTAAAGTACCCCTTCATCTGGTACGATCTCCTGCACGTGGTTGAGGTACTCAGCCGCTACCCCACCGCCCGGCAAGATCCCCGCTTTGCGGAAATGCTCGCGGAGTTGACCGCTCAAGCTGACCCGGAAGGGCACTATACGGCTGGGTCGATGTACATCGCCTGGAAAAAGTGGTCTTTCGCCAACAAGAAAGAACCTTCCCCCTGGCTGACCTTTCTGGTACAGCGCATCCGGAAACGGATTGCACCGGAACCGGCTCCGGCCTGAAATCCATCCATCATTCCTCGTCTTTTGCGGCTTGAACGCTGCAATTTTACCGGGTGAGATTTCCCTTCGCTATAGCTTTTATCTTCCTTTATTATTTCGGGCCACCCGCCCTCAACTCACTGAAGCGTTAAAAAATGGAGCCGGGACACTCCGGCTCCATTTGTGTTGTTTTATTTGCTGACACACCCTCCAGCATTTTTCTCTCATTCACGAGATTTAGAAGGGCATCTATGCTGTTGCGCTTACAGCGCGTGCATACTGACTTCGCCGCCCTGGCGTTCCAGAATACGCATTGCCTGCTCGACATCTTCGGTACTACCGCTGACAAGCATCAAGAATTTGCCACCCCTGATCGCTTCTTCATATTTCGGAATATGCTGCTTTTCAACGATAGAACCCAATAATGTCCCTAACAAACCGCCACCGGCTGTTCCGGCAGCCGCACCTTCCAAACCACCCAACAGACTGGTTGCAAAAGATCCGGCAACTACCAATGGGCCTAACCCCGGAACCCAAACAAAAGCAGCTCCGACCAGCAGGCCGAACAGGCCGCCAACCCACGCCCCGGTTGTGGCCCCTTCTCGAAGAGTATCACCCTGTGTCACATAGCCATGAATCTTTTTCTCAGTTTCCAGGGTTTGTGTAACAACAGAAATCTTATGCTTTTTAATACCTGCCTCGGTGAGCGCAGAAATAGCTTCTTCAACCTGATCCAGCGAATCAAAAATCGCTACGGTACGTTTATCTGTATCCTTCATGATTACTCCTTGGGGCAAACCCCATCTAAATACGATTTGGAAGAAACTTTTCTAAGGCAGCAAAAAGCAGAGCTAAGCAAACTAAGATATTGTCTTAATTTGGACAACTCTTCTTTCAGCTTCCTTCGAACAGTAACCTCATGATGAACATTCTCCAAATATAAAATTGTTAATGGATTGCGAAGGATTCTTAAAAAATTACAGCAAATTGAAGAGAGCAGAGTGCAAGCGTTTTTCCGGCCGCACCGATTCATCCTCAGCGCTCAAAAAATCTCTTCGCCAGCAGTATTCATCAAAAATACTGCTATTCATATTATAGAGAATTCAGAGGACTCCATACATCTTCTGTACAACAAAGCCTGAGATCATCCGAAAAATCTACAAAACTTCTGTTCTCAACAAATTTAAAGGGTTGTCCGGAATATGTCAGGAAAATTCTTTGCCGCACTGCATCATCACCTCCCCGTTTAAAAAGCAACCTGCACCCTCCGCAGCCTGTGCAAAACAGGCTCCATCCAGCATGGAACAACCTCGACGGGGCACATAAAACAGAGGCTGTTCGGTTAAGAACAGCCTCTGTTACATCTTTATCCACATCTGGAAGACACACATATGGGCTATTTATTGCCCGCCTACTTCCTTCGCAGGAATCAGAATATCCTGCCCTACAAAAATAATAGAAGAAGATTCAAGCTGCGGATTTTCCGCAATGATCTCATCCACGGTGACCCCAAATTTCGCAGCAATCCCCGACAGGGTATCGTTCAGACGCACGTTGTATACAATCGATTCTTCCGGTCCGGTCGTATCCACTACATACACCAGATTAGTACGGGCCTGGGTGGTAGCGTCGCCTGCCTCATGTACGACAAAGGACCAGCGTTGACCGCGTGCCGCATCCATTGGAATTCCAACAGTGGTGCGCAACATACCATCGCCGTTTACCTTCAACGTTTTCATTACTTCTTCAGCCTCTCCTAACGGACCGCCGGCAATTACCACATCACTGTTGGCACCAAAGCCGCGTGCAGCTACGGTTACCAATTGGCCGGGCTCAACCACCCGGGGAGAAGCTGCCGCTCCTAAAGCATCTCCGGCATCCGGCAGCATCAAAATTTGTCCGGTATACAGGTCAGCATTCTCATCGATCTGCGGGTTCGCGGCCAGAAGATCTTCCTCCGTTATATCCAGACGGCGTGCAATGTAAGAGAGCCAGTCCCCTGCTTTGACCACGTAGAACGCATGGTTGGTAGTTGCAGCACCTGTCTCAGGGATGGTCACAGGGTCTGTTTCACTGCCTGTCAGATCCAGAATCCAACCAGGATAAATTAAATTAGCATTTTTAATAAACCCATTCAAGGCCAGGATTTCGCTGACCGACACCCCACATTTACTGGCGATTTCGCGCAAGTTATCGCCACTTCGGACAATGTAATTATCTCCACAAACCGACTCTGTGGTTTGTACAGGATTAACACTTGCCGGAGAAAACTGAGCAGTCCCCTTCAGGGGAGAAGCCGCTAATGTCAACCCCAGAACCAGGAATGACAATAAAATCTTTTTTTTCATAGAAATTTCGTTCCTTTCTTTTTTATTTCTTTACATCAATTTCTCAAATACACACTAATATAATCTTACCCAGGTACAAACAGTAAGCGCAACAACTTGCCTAAAGAAATATTCTACGAAAAACCAAAAAATTAAAACATTTTTCTGAGCGCAGATTAGGAAGGTCCATCATCCTGGTCTTTTCTCTGGTCGTTGGCAGCGCATTCAGAACCGACCCCGAGTTAGGATCTGTTAAACACAAAAAGCCGAACTTTTTGAAAAAGCTCGGCTTTTTAACAATCATTTTATTCCTCAATCTGTTTACAGCACTCCGCCGAGCGGCTTTCCTTCCAGTACGCGCAAGGCGAAAAACAAAGCGGAGATGTGCATAGCCTGCAGGAATTCCCCTCCGGACAGGACCTCATCCAGCTTCATCAATGGAATGCGCACCACTTCCAGTTCCTCGGTGGTATCCAGATTCTGCCCGGCCACCTGCTGCACGCCGCACGCCAGAAAAGCGTACACCAGATTGGTCTGGTCGTTGGGATTGGGCGAGTAGATTCCGGTGTGGGTCCACTCGCGGGCCACACAGCCGGTTTCTTCCAATAGTTCACGGCGGGCAGCATCTTCCGGCGAAGTGTCCTGCGGATCAATACAGCCGCCGGGAACCTCCAGCACCATCCGCCCCAGACCGTGGCGGTACTGGCGTACCAGCACCAGTTCCTCTGCCGGGGTCAGCGCCACCACATTGACCCAGTCCGATTTCTCGGCCACGAAAAATGGATCCAGGATCTGCCCGCCGGGCATCCGGCAGGCCTCCGAGCGCAGGCGCAGCCAGGGGCTGTTGACCAGGACTTCCGAGTGCAGCACCTCCCAGCGTTTATCCCCCACGCCGGGCCTTCCATTCCCGCCTCAGCAAAGAATAGCACAACTCATCCCAGTAACGGCCTTTCCAGAAGCCATATTCGCGGCGGATGCCCTCCGGGATAAAGCCCAGTTTTTCCAACACGTTCATAGCCTGTTCAGCATGCAGCATCACCAGTGCTTCAATTCGGTTCAGGCCGATCTCCTCAAAGCCAAACTGAATAAGAGGTTCCAGGGCCTCTATCATAATGCCCTGTCCCCAGTATTCCGAAGAAAGATCGAACCCAATTTCTCCATAGAAACCCCGGTGCAGTTCCCAATTGTTAAATCCGGCCGTGCCAATCAGATGCCCGGTCTGTTTGAACTCGATTCCCCAGCGTATCCAGCGGCCTTCTTGATAGCCGCGTTCAAAGAACCCGATGATCTGTTCCGCCTCAGCACGAGTATGAATGGACTCAATATCCAGAAAATGGGTGACCGCTTCCTGCGAATAGTGGTCCAGGATATCCACTGCATCTTCAACGGTAACCCGTCGCAGGACAAGCCGCTCGGTTTCAAAGCGAGGAAATTCTTTCAACCAGGGGTGAATCTTCATCTAACATCTCCCTTATTTCAGAATCGCGCCGGGAACAGAACCGGCAGCAGTGAACCTAACAGAATCAACAGCAGCACAACGGCGATCATCAGCGCTGCCTTCTTTACCGGGAGGCGCATACCATAGCGCAGCGCAAAATAGCTCAACAACCCCGGCCACCCCCACAGTAATCCGAGCACTCCCAGCACCATGTAAAAATCTTTCCAACCTGCACCACCCATCTCCGGGAAGAGGACAGGGGAGATCAAGAAAATCAAAAGAGAAACCAGATTAAGGAGCACCATCGGCAGGGCAGCATAGCCCATCCACAGCAAAAAATCTTCAAACCGTCCCCAGCCATTCAGCGCCCGGCCCACCACATAGAGCAGTGCAACCAGACCCAGCCAGCCTGCCAGCGTACCCAGAACCGTGTTCAACACCGCACCGCCCACACTGGCCGCTTCTGCCGAATAGGCCGCGTTCAGCGCGGACCAGACGGAAGAGCTCACCAGCAGTGCCGCTACAATCCCAAAGCTCTCCCCCCAACGGGGAGCCAGTACGGCGAAAGCCGCATTGGGGTGCAGTAAGAGGTTGCCAAACCTGTTCAGAACGGTTTCGTGATTTTTCTGTTCCACAATTTTATTCCATTTCTTACAGTTGGGGCAGTACTTTCACGGCAATCTTTTCCAGCGTATCCAGATCATCCAGATTAACCCACTGCAGCATGACCCGTTGTGCGCCCGCTTCTGCATAAGCACCAAGCTGGTCCACGATCTGTTCCGACGAACCCCATACACCCTTATATTGTGCCGTTTCCAGCGTCATTTCCCGGACCTGCAAATTCCGACGCACGGCGCTTTCATCTTCGCCATAGATCAGGTTAAGCATGATCGAGCGAAACACCGATTCCGGCGCCCGCCCCTCCGCCTGCACCAGACCGTCCAGGTAAAGGTTCTGCGCTTTTAACTCTGCCGGCGGAACGCGAGTGGCATTCCATTCATCCGCAATTCTCGCCACCAGCGGCAGAGTGCGCTTCTTTCCACCTCCTCCAATCAAAATCGGCGGGCCGCCGGGGCGCGCCGGGCGGGGAAGAAGTTGAGCACCGCGCAGCTGATAATATTGTCCTTCAAAATCCACCGGAACCTCGCTGCGCAGCAAACGAGTGATGACCTCCACGCCCTCTTCAAAGCGGTCAAAGCGCGGTTTAAGATCCAATAAATCGAAACCAAACACGGTATGTTCCCGCTCCTGCCAGCCCGCGCCCAACCCCAAACGCAGCCGTCCGCCCGATAAATCGTCCACATCCTTCGCCATCCTGGCGGTAAACACCGGGTTGCGAAAGGAAACCGGACTGACCAGAGGGCCAAATTCCACCCGCGAGGTGTGATCGGCCAGCCAGGTCAATGAGACCCACAGCTCCAGTGCGTCTTGGTCCGGTGGCTGCCGTTGAGTAAAATGGTCTGAACGGAACAGCGCTGCATACCCCAGATCCTCAACCGCCCGTACCAATCGTTTCCAGCGATCCCAGGTCAGGCCATATTGTCCTTCAACGAAAATTGCCAGGTCCATTTTTCCTCCATTCCATATTGCACAGGGAATTACCCGCTGTGGGTTTTATTCAGATCGTTCAACCGGTCCAGTTTGCGCAGGCCCACGGTCATCACTGCCGTCCAGGCCAGTCCCTTGAATTCTCCCGCATCCAGAGCTGTTTCCAGTTCTTCGCGGGTCAGAGTGAGCAGTTCCTGCTCCTCCAGGTCGTCAGGGCAGGAGGCACAATCAAACTTTACGCCGCGAGCCAGGTAAAAATGTGCGTTACCCGCACCGCGGTTGCCGTCCACCGGAAAATGCCCCAACTCAATCCAATTTGCAGCCGAGCATCCGGTTTCTTCCTGCAGTTCACGGCGGGCCGCCTCCAAAGGTTCCTCTCCGGGTTCCAAATAGCCGCCAACCGGTGCCAGAGTGGTTCCATCTACGGAATATTTTGTCTGGCGGAAAACCAGAAAGCGCCCTTCCTCCGTTTCCGCAAGGATATTGATAAAATCCGGGGTAATGATCCACGGCCAATTTTCAAGGACCCTACCATCCGGGAGTTGGATTGTATGGTCTTCCACCGTCAGATACGGACCGCATTGCAGAAGGGTACGCCGTGTGAGGGTCTTCCAGGGTTTCATATTTCTTCCAGGCATAGTACACTCCGCGAGCTTAAAATAATTGCTTAAGCATATCACACCCGTGCTGGATACACAGGTGTGAAATATCAAAAATTACCACCAGCCTGCGTGGCCGGTTAAAAAATTCATTCAAACGGAAATCGAGTTTTTCAGCGGCCTTTTTGGGTCAGATTACTGGCATCCGCCGCCTTTAACAATTCCGCTGCCAGTTGGCGAGCCTGATCTTCTGTCAGATAAATGTTGACTTCAGCGGCCTGCAAAATCTGCTCTTCTTCCGGGCAGGACTCAAACATCGCGACACAGATGTTATCCTCAAACTTACAGTCCTGCGGGTCAAAAAACACATCGACTTTCAGACTGTTTTCCAATAAGTAAACCGACATCCCGCGTTCCTCCAAAAACTTAAAGTGTCCGGCACATTTATCTTATTATATCGCCCAAAAATCCCGCTGATAAGTTTATATGAAATCTTTCTACCGATCCTCGCTTTTAACCCGGTAACGCTGCTCACCGGAGCTATTGATTTTATATCGGCATAGTTTTTCGGAAGCTGGAATACACCGATGTTACGGCAAACCCCATCCGGATATAAAGACGGCGGGCTGTTTCATTGTTGACGTTGACCTCCAGTGCGGCCTCTGCCAATCCTGCCTTCCGGAAGCGGCGCAGCAATTCCGCCAGCAGCCCCGCACCCAGGCCGCGGCGCCGGTAGTCCGTATTCACGCCAAACTGGAGCACCCATCCGGTGTTATCCTCGACCATACAGACTGCATAGGCTGCTCCCACGGTCCCATCCAATACCAGCAAGCTGAGATCCTGGCGAAAACCCTCCGACTCGGTAAATGCCTTTCGCCAGGTTTCCAACCCCCAGGCCGGAAATCCGGGACGATCACGGAATGCCGCCAGATAAGTTTTATGGAAAAGTTCTGCCCGCTCTGCGGACCAGGGCACAACACCCATTTCAGCGGGCAGAGCATATTCCGGAATCGTTCCGTCAAGGGGACGACGCATAGTCTCTTCGGCCAGGGTGAAATGATAACCAAGTGATTCGTAGAGCCGGAAGACCTTCCGATCCTGGTGCTCCACATCCAATCGCAAAATACGCGGTCGGGTATCTTCCCATCCGGCAAACCGCACCCGGGCGCGAGCTTCCATCCACTTAATCAGATAAACGTTCACTTCCTGTCCCCAGGATGGATGTACGCAGTCTGCAAGATAAGCGCGCAGTTCATGCCGAAAACCGTCATCCAAGGTGATCCAGGCCGCTGCTGCCAGCCTGCCGTCCGCGTCTGCTGCACACAGGCTGTCCCCCGGGAGGGTCCTCGCAGCATTCTCCATCTCGGCGTAAAGCTTCTCAAATGGCTTTGGAGGAGGCGAATAAGCGAACGAAGCGCATTCCTTTTGCAGCGTATGGAGTGCCGGCGCATCAGAGAGTTCCAGCGGGCGCCAGAAAAAGCCTGGCAGGACGGGGACTTTCACCCCGGAATTACCACCTGACATAACGCTCCCGGAAGGCATCTACAATTTCCAACAAGTCTTCCGGCAGGCGGATGCGCGTAAAGCGTTCCAACTGCTCCGGAAGGCCGCCATAGAACGCTTCCGCGATCCCGCCGGAAATGCAGGCCATCGTATCACTGTCGCCGCCCAGCGACACCGCTTTTCGGATGGCGTCTTCAACATTTTCCGATTCCAGAAACGCAATAATGGATTGGGGCACGGAGTGCTGGCAGGAAACCTCAAACGTATAAAATGGACGAATCTCTTCCAGAGTCTGGTCAAGAGCATATTTAAATCGTTTGCGGACCTCCGCACGAATTTCTGCTTTTGTGCTCCCGGTGCGGGCCAGATATACCGCCAATGCCACTGCCTGAGCTCCTTTGATGCCCTCCGGGTGATTATGTGTTACTTCAGCCGTTTTCCGCGCCTCTTCCAGCACTTCTTCAGCGGTGTCAAAAGCCCATCCCACCGGAGAGGAGCGCATCGCCGAGCCGTTTCCCCAACTCCCATAAGGGATATAAGTAGATGAAATCAACCACTGCCGGAACTTGGAACCGTATCCCACTCCGGGAAAACGGCAGCCGAACTCCTTAATTGTCTCTCCATAACCTTCTCCCGTCAGAATAGCAGAAGCAATCGCGCAGGTCATCACGGTATCATCTGTGAAACGAGACAGCGGTTGAAAAAGAGGAAATTCTGTATTTTTAATCGGGTGGCGCTCATAAATCGACCCGATAATATCTCCCGCAATCGCACCAAGCATTCATCCTCCAGAGCTTAAAAACTCGTAGAAAGCAAAACCTCAAAAAAACAAGAAAGAACAGCACTCCGGTCGTGCTGCGCTGGAGAGCTTCTACCTGCTTTTTGAGCTAGCATTGTAAAATGGGTCGGGCTTAATCGACATCCGGTCAGGATACCAAAATCCAACCGAACGATTCACATTGCTCTATATTGATTCAAGCATAATTTTGATGGAAATGCAAACGCAACCGGTGGGAAGCGGCTCTTCTTCATCTTATCGGAGAAGAACCCTGAAGGTTCACTTCATCAACACCACCATCACGGATCCACAAAAGACATCCCGAATCAGCGAGAAAAACCTGATTTTTGATTCCCTGCAGCCAACCAGACAAGGGGATTTGCATTCCCGCCCGCTGCAAACCGCTGAAAATATCCATTTCAGTATTCAAGATAGCCGGTATGAAGCTCTCCGCCTTCCAGTTTCTCCAAAAATAAATCTACCAAATGCGGATCAAATTGAATCCCCGCCTGCTCGCGCAGATAAGCTTTTACTTTATCCGGAGGCCATGCCTTTCGATAAGGACGGTCCGAGGATAATGCTTCCCATACATCCACGATCGCAAAGATCCGGGCGGCCAACGGAATTTCTTCTCCGCACAAACCATTCGGATACCCACTGCCATTCCAGCGTTCGTGATGGCAATAAGGAATTTCCAGGGCCGGACGCAGGAAAGAAATGGGAGAAAGTAATTCGTAAGCATACACCGGATGTCTTCGCATAACTTCCCACTCTTCAGGGGTCAGCGGACCGGGTTTGAGCAAAATACTGTCCGGGATGCCCATCTTACCAATATCATGCAGCAGAGCTCCCCGGCGGATGTGGATCATCTCCGAAGAAGGGATTCCATAAATCTTCGCCATTTGGAGTGTAATCTCGGTTACATTATCACTGTGTCCTTTGGTCTCCTGATCACGCAGTTCCAACGCTTTAGCCCACCCCTTCAGCGTAGTGTCATAAGCCAGCACCAGCTCCGTATTCGCCATTTGTAAACGCTCAAACAACCCGGCGTTGTCAATGGCAATCGCCGCCTGCCCACCCAGAGTCTCCAAAAAATCGACCCATTCATCCGTCAGGTCAATGGGCATACGGTTATAGACTTCCAAAACGCCTTTCAATTCACCCTTGGCAATCACCGGTACGCAACAATAGGCCGCAAAATGTTCCACCTGTCTGATCTCCGGTGTAAGCAGTTCTACAGGAGGGCTTTGATCAAGATCCGGCAGGAAAAGAGGCTCGCGGCTTACGGCAACCGTTCCGGGCAAAGTTTTTCCAACACGGAAAGAAATGTCCGGTGAAAGCGCAGATTTAAAGCCCTGCCAGGACGCCAGGTCCAATTTCTGAAATGTAGCATTGTAAAGCAAAACATCCGCCGCATCGACACCAAGCTCGCGGCGTGTTTGCTCCAACAGAATATCAAGGATCAGCTTTAGATCCAGACTGGCCGAGATGGCTGTATCAATGTTCCGCAAAGCCGAAAGACGCCGTACTTTACGCTTAATATCCTGTTCGGCACGGATTTGTTCAGAAGCATCTCGTTTGACGGAAGCATAGCTAATAATCCGCCCATGATCGTCTTTAACCGGAAAGATAATGGCTTCTTCATGATACAACGAACCATCCTTTCTCCGGTTAATGAACTGGCCGCTCCATGTTCTTCCCGAAGAGATTGTATTCCAGAGGCGTTTATAGAAGGCCTCCGTTTGTAAACCGCTCTTCATAATACGCGGCGTCTGGCCCAATGCTTCTTCCCGACTGTAGCCGGTTACTTCACTAAAGAACGGATTGACATAAATGATGTTCCCCTCAATATCCGTCATAATGACTAGTTCTTTGGCTTGTTCAATCGCAGTCGCCAGGCGGAGATTCTCTCTTTGGGATTGAACGCGTTGGGTCACATCGTGGATAATGGAATACAACAAATTGCGTCCTGCCAGCGGGATCGGGCCACTGTACACTTCCACATGACGGATCTCACCATTCGCGAGGCGGTGCTTAAAAAGGAAATAATTGCGTTCTTCCCGTACCGCCCGCTGCTGTTCCGCAGCGACCTCGCCAGCATCCAGCATGTTGATCTCCGAGATGTTCATCCGTTTTAACGCTTCCTGTGTGTAACCGTAAAATTTTGAAGCCGCCAGATTGGTTTCTACAATCTGGCCATCAGCCGGATCAATGAGCAGCATAGGAGTATAGCTTTGTTCAAAAATGGCGCGGTAGCGATCTTCGCTTTCACGCAATGCCTTTTCAATTCGTTTCTGTTCAGAAATATTCTGAACAGCACCCAGGATTCGCGCCAGACGATTTTCCTTTTCATCCCAGATGGGCTTACCATAATGCCTCACCCACAACTCATTCCCTTCTTTTGAAATGAGCCGGTATTCGGTGACCACAGGCTCATTACGCAAGAACGAATCCATTCGTTGGAGATAAAGACTTTCATCTTCAGGATGAACCAGACCCTGCTTGACCAGATTTCCTCCATCCAACATCTGGTTAAAATCGATCCCCGGTAACCCGAAACCGGAATTGGTAGACCACTCTTTCCGGAAGGTTCCGTCCGGAAGCACCCAAATAGAATAGGCAAAATCGGAGATGATCTCAGAGATCTCACGGTATCGGCGTTCGCTCTCTTTAAGCGCTTTCTCCGCTGCCCGCTGCTCGGTAATATTTCGAAAAACACAGTGAATTTGCTGAGGGTTATCCCTGGAATCATAACTGACATTAAACGACGCCTGGAGATAACTTCCGTTTTTGTGAAGCATCTCAAATATGACATCGCAGACCTCTCCAGTGGATTGAACTAAAGTAAATTTTTCCCGGAATAACTCCTTACTTTCCGGTGACAGGAAATCACCAAACCAATGGCCGACAACCTCCTCCTGGCGATAGCCTAATTCTGCCAACCAGGCCTGATTAACCCTCAAAATATATCCTTTTCCATCCAGAGATTGGTAGCTGATCGGGGCGTGTTCATAAAGCAGCCGGAATTGTTCTTCTTTCTCGCGGATCTGAAGTTCAGCCTGTTTCCGTGGGGTAATATCCAGTGAGTACTCGATCATCTGAATGACTTCGCCTTCTGCATTCAGGATGGGATGGCCATGAACTTCCACATAATTGGGATTGCCAAGTGCATCAAAACAAACATGCTCCACAGTGACCGGCTGCCGGCTTTCTTTCACAATATCCAATGGACAATGATGTCCTTCCTGATCCGGGGAAATCGCCACATCATGTGTTACACAAAAGCAGGGCTTGAGCGCGGGATTAAACTCGGTATCCTTGGCCGCTTCATTTTCCAACTCAATCTTTCCATCTGCCGCATTGATAACAATGAAAGGATGGGCAAGCGATTGGATTACATTTTCCAAAAAATCCCGCTGGTGTTCCAATTCTGTTTCAGCCGCTTTCCGCTGGTTTTCCAGTGCGACCGCTCGGGATACAATCAACGCAGAAAGCAACAGAATACCTGCTAACCCGATCGCAGAAATACCCCCCACTTTTTGCCGCACTCTGGCAATTTCCGCATCAACCTCATCCAGATACAACCCGGTGCCAATCACCCATCCCCAGGGAGCAAATTTTTTTACATAAGAATACTTGGGGAGAATCCGTGTCGCATCGTCCTGGTATTGCCAGAGGTACTCTACATAATCCCCTTCACTTTGCTGAACCGCATCAATAAACTCTTGAAACATTTTGACGCCATTGGAATCTTCATAATCTGATAAATCAACTCCCTCCAGATCCTGCCGGTAAGGATGAGCGATCAGAGTCGGTGTCATATCATTAATCCAGAAATAGTCTTTGCCCGTAGCCCCATAGCGCATCGCACGAACCCGGTTCGCGGCACGCTGCTGGGCATCTTCCCGGGTCAGTTCTCCGGATTGTTCGCGGACATAATATTCTTCTACAATACTCCAGACTGCATCCGCAAGCAGACGAGTACTATCCTTTTTTTCCGCCAGGATATTATTTGCCAGAATCGGAAGAACCACGCCAAACAAAATCAAAATATAGAGAATAGCGGTCATTAACACAGGCAGCAAGATTCGAGTAGGCCACCCATCCCAGATTCTTTTAAGATGTTTCATGAAACTCATGGCTTTCCCGATGTCGTCAAAACCTTATCATTTATTGCTGCAGAAATCAAATATCTTTTACGGTTCAAAGCAGATTGATTTGTCTACACAAGATCAGTTTAAACTTGATTATACCCATCTGCTACCTGCATCTCAAGCGACTTAACCTTGAATCCACCCAAACAGCCTCTACAAGACAATTTTGGAAGCTCAAACAGAACTGCTGCCGCTTCAAGACTGTTCAAAGCTTGAGGCAGTCAACTCGCAAGATAAGCCTCAAAGGTAATCTGCATACGATCTTTCATGTAACGTCGGATTTCCGCCGAGCCTCCTTGATCAACACCACCCGTCAGGGCCACTCCATCTTCTACAGCATAAAATTCGTAATAGGTCTGGTCCGAAAATAACAGAAAAATCTGATGCTGTGGCGAACCGGGCATGGAAGCTCTTTTCGTAACCACACCGGTAATGGTTTTTCCGAGAAGCTGTTCAAGTACATGTTCATTTCCCATGACTACCCTCTCATACTAAAATCCGACAAAAGCCGGAAAGAAACACTTTCTTCAAATTGTTTACTTACAGCATGGTATATTGTGTTGTTTTAATTATATTGACAACAGGATTTCAAAGTAGGTAGATACGCTACTTCTTTATACTATTCCCCCCTTTTATAGGATCAAATCTTTAAAAGCACACCCGGGGCAACCTTTAACCTGGGGAACCAGCAGCAAAACATCCATCGGCTACCCATTCATTAACGGTGAACGAAAACAATCCCTTAATATCAGTCCGCTTTACCAAATCCGGAATATCCGCTTCCTCAAAAGTCCACTATAATTGAAACAACTATCCAAAACAGCCCCCTGCATCGTTTTATACTTTGAAATTACGCAGGTTGCACTCATTTAGACACTAAATCATTTAAGAAAAATCAAGAATACTTTCATGCAAAGACTCGCTCGACTCCTGCATTATGATTATCCCGAATTAATGCCCTTATGGGTCAATGTGTTCATTGATGTGCTGGGCTTCAGTATTCTCATTCCGTTTTTGCCCTTCTTCAGCACACAATTCGGCGCACCAGCCTGGCAGATCGGACTTCTGCTCTCTACCAATGCTCTGTTTGGCTTTTTCTCCGGCCCTGTATGGGGTACCCTTAGTGACCGCTTCGGCCGTAAGCCCATCCTGTTGATTTGCCAGTTCGGCACCCTGGCGGGGTTCCTCATGCTGGCCTTCTCTACCAGTTTGTGGATGCTGTTTGCCTCGCGAATTATCGATGGGATCTTTGGTGGGAATATGCCGATTGCCAAAGCGATCATCGGTGACGTGATTCCACCTGACGAACGCAGCAAACACATGACCAATATTGGCGTAGCCTATGTTCTTTCCTCCTTGTTGGGACCGGGCATCGGCGGAATGCTTTCCAAATGGGGTATCCTCGTACCCGGCCTGCTCTCTGCTTCCCTGACATGTCTTGCTATCTTACTAACCGTTTTATATATTGTAGAATCAAACCCGGCCAAACGCGGTATTCCGGCCCCCGAACAGGTCCCCGCGGCACCCCAAAAACAGCGAATAAAAGAAAATGTGATCAAGAAATATCCTGTCACGCGCTATTTGCTGACACAGTGGGGGTTCCATAACCTGGCCTTCATGCTGTTCGCTTCATGTATTTCTCTATTCGCCTTTTTGCAGTTAGGGCTGAATGCCCAACAGGTCGGCCTGATGCTGACTCTGGCAGGAATTGTGCGCCTGCTGGTGCGTTTTTTGATCTTTGTCCCTCTGCTGCGCCGCCTGGGTGACCACCGCACCCTGACGTTAGGTCTGGCTACCTTTGTGGTAACCTACATCCTGCTCTGTTTTGTACGGACTCCCTTCCAATTTGCCGCCGTTCTGTGCCTGCACAGCTTTGGCGCTTCGTGCACTCGCGGCATTATGAACAGCTTTATGAGTCGTTCGGTGCAGCCCTGGGAGCAAGGACAGATGATGGGGATCTCCACTTCTATGGACAACTTCTCTCAAATCATTGGACCACTGGCAGGAGGACTTATCCTCGACACACTCCCGTTGTGGGCTTACGGGGGATTGGCAGGTGTGCTGGCGTTGGTACCCTTTGTCATGGTCCTGCGCCCAATGGAAATTTACCGGAGCACACCCCACAGGGAAGGGGAACTGCAAATTCATACCATCGGAGATTAATCCACAGGAGAAACATTTATGCTTTTATCCTTTCGCTCACGCACTACTTTGCTGTGGGGCGCGCTGGTTGCTTTATTGGTCACCTCATCTTGCGGCCTGACAGAATCATTGGACACCATCATCAGCGAACCACTCACCACCGAATCCGCCGCAGTACATCCCACCAATACGGTCACCGGCGATTCTTCCATTGCTGTCTTTTTTACCGACCCGAACGACCCGAACGCCGCAGATTGGACCGGTGGTCCGGATGAAAAACTGATAGCCTCAATTGATGCAGCACAAACCAGCGTGGATATGGCCATCTACAGCATCAGTCTGGATCGAATTGGGGATGCGCTGCTGCGCGCCAGGGAACGCGGCGTGACAGTGCGCCTGGTGCTGGAACAGGATAATCTGGAACGCAGCCTGCCCGTTCAGCTTCTGGAGCAGGGTCTGCCCATTGAGGGTGACCGCGGACAGGGGCGCATGCACAACAAATTTGTGATCATCGACGGTCGTGAAGTATGGACCGGCTCAATGAATTTCACCGGCAGCGGGGCATATAACGATAATAATAATCTGGTCCAGATCCAATCGGACCGGGTCGCAGAGGATTACACGGTTGAGTTTGAAGAAATGTTCAACGACCACCAATTTGGAGAGGGCAGTCCGGCCAATACGCCCTATCCTACAGTAGAACTCGGTGATCTGTCCCTCGAAATCCTCTTTTCACCGGATGATGGAGTGGAAGCCCACCTGATCAAACTGATCCGGAACGCTAAAACCAGCGTGACAGTGCTGGCCTTTTCATTCACCTCCGATGATTTGTCGGAAGCTTTGTTGGAACGGACCAACGCCGGCATCAAAGTACGCATCGTGCTGGACGAAGAGCAGGCTTCCTCTAACACCGGTGGAGAATATCTAAAATTAAAAGATGGCGGAATGGATGTCCGCCTGGATGGCATCCCGGGCCAGATGCATCATAAAGTGTTGATTGTAGACGAGGAATGGGTGGCTTTCGGCTCTTACAATTTCACACGCAGCGCAGAAATACGCAACGATGAGAATTTGATCCTGGCCCATAATCCTGCGTTGGCCAGGCAGTTTCTGGAAGAGTTCAATAAAATCTATGCGCAAGCCAGGCCCTGAAAACCTGCCAACAACCCAATTTTGCTGAACCTGCCAATTCTTTGAGGGGATAAATTCACTACCGGAACGTTTGAAGAACTGACCCCATCAAGATCCATATTGAGTAAAATATTCAAAAGGATTGCTTCTATTTATTAATCACAGTTATAAATTATGCCTATCATCACCCCGCAACACCTCACAAAGTTAATAGAGCTGGAAAGCCAGGTACATTACCATGAACCACCACCCAATGGTGCCGAAACTTTCGTGTTGGTAGAGCGTTCAGCGCCGGTTATACTCTCCGCACCTCACGGAGCGATCACTTACCGCAACAGTACGCGTGAAACCTGGCATGATGAAGATGAATATACCGCCGGTTTTGCGCTCCTGTTAGGTGAGCTGTGCAATGTATCCGTAATTGCCACAATCTGGAAGAACACACAATATGACCCAAACAACACCCGCCGGGATGGCCTGCCCTACCACAATGCAGTGCGCAACCTGATCCGGACACACAATGTACGTTTTGTGCTTGACCTGCATGGTGCATCCATGACCAGCAAGAAGCTCGATCCGGAACAAACTATCGACCTGGGGTACCGGCAGGTTCGCCACAAACCATCCGAGCATCAAGCACATCCCCCTTCAATGGAACGTGAACACATTATAAAGCTCGAAGCGCTGCTGGCAGAAGCCGGAAAGCAATCGGACCCGACCAGCTTCGTGGTAGATCACAATCATTTTGCCGCCCTCGGCCCCGGAACAATCACCACCCTGGCTGTAAACGAAAAGGAGTCGGGAAATGGCCGTCCTGTACAGGCCATCCAGATCGAAATGAAACCCCCGGTACGTACGCTGCGTCGTTTTCCGACGGCTTCACTCTACCAAACACATGGGCTCTATGAGGCCAATCCAGCCTGTGTGCGTGCTATGCTTCAGGCTCTGGCAGACTTTATTGAACATCTCAAGGAAGACTCCTGAGAGTTTTTCTAACCTTACAAAAAGCCAACAAAATCTTACATTTTTTTGCAACCTCCATTCTATTCGGTATACTAATAGTAGAAATCATTTAAGTTAAAGTAAGTCATGGGTGGAAAACATGAGAAAACACACTACAAAATTTCATCGCTTTTTTCAATTCATAAACCGACAAAACCCTCGCGGGCAGGGCCTGGCTGAATACGCGCTGCTATTGGCACTGACCGGTGTCGTATTGATTGCGGGGCTGGCTGCTTTTGGCCCCGCGATTGGAGCAAATTACCACCGAATCATTGAGGCTTTCGGCATCAATACTTCCGCCGATGAAGAAGAGGAAGCCTTGCCCACCGAAGAAGCGGGAGGAGAAGACCCCGAAGAGACTCCCACTCCGATACCCACGGCCACGATCAACATCTATGTGGTCGACGGAAGTTCCATTGGCATCGCCGACGTAGCAGTATCGGTCTATCAGGACGGTAATCCCTACAAGAGTATCTCCGGCACCACCGATGCCAACGGGAAAGTGGGTTTCGTGCTCGAGCTGGGAACCTACAGCTTCATCGCTTCCTACGAAAGCCAGGAATATCCCACTGCATCTTCTTACACCCTCCCCGATGATACGGCGGCGACAATCCAGATCAGCCAACCGGAGCCCACGGAATTCACCGTCAAAGTCGTGGACAGCCTCAACCAGCCTATGAGCGGGGTCACGGTCACACTGCACGATACCAGCGGTGCATACCTGAATGTCTCAGCGGCGACCGACGGCAGCGGAAACGCGGTATTGACCGTCCCCGACGATGTAGTCAAGTTCAAAGCGGTAGTAGGTGGGGAGAATTACTGGTCAGCCGAAATTGATACGCAATCGGCCACAACCACCACCATCACCGTCCCGATCGCCGACTACACCATCAAAGTGTTGAAAAGTGGCAAAATCCTCAAAAATGCAGCGGTTACTGTGCTCTATTCCAACGGAACCAGCACCGGCATTTCCGGAACCACGAACAGTTATGGACAAGTTACGGTAACGCTAAGCCCCGGTTCTTACAAATTTAAGGTCGTAAAGAAAAGCACCTGGGTTACCGGAGCATTTGCCTTCCCCGACAGCAACCCTTTAACCATCAGTGTCAATTAATTAAACAAGTAAATCTCTCAACAACCTTATTCAATCTCTCCACAATCATCACGCCCGCTCTCCTCGCTTCATCCAGAGCGGGCGTTGACGTTGGAGAGTTTTCATAACGCGCAAAATCGATTCGGTGAATCACGACCGTTTCACCATGCTCAGGGGCCGAATATTCACAACGCCAGTTGCAAAACAAGGGGTACTGGAGATTATCACTCCATTCATGCCATCGGCTTAAGTTGTCCCCCTTTACGCTGGCCGCGCCGTTTTCCCGGCGAATCATTTTTTCATACACAGGCCGCCCAACCAGTCTGTGTATATGCGCTCTGGCAGGCTTCCTTGAACACATCAAAGTGGCCTTCTGAGTGCCTCCTCTCCCACCTTACAAACGACCAACACCTGCTTGTTACTCTCCCCGAATTAGCTCTACAATATCAGAAATCATCATTTCACATCAAGAATGTGGGATAAACCTAAAATGGAATCGGATCACATTTCACAAAAAACCTATCGAAATCATGACAGTGGGCAGGGCCTGGCCGAGTATGCCCTGCTATTGGCACTGACCGGTGTTGTATTGATTGCGGGGCTGGCCGCTTTTGGCCCCGCGATTGGGGCGAATTACCACCGAATCATTGAGGCTTTCGGCATCAACACTTCCGCCGATGAAGAAGAGGAAGCCTTGCCCACCGAAGAAGCGGGAGGAGAAGACCCCGAAGAAACTCCCACTCCGATACCCACGGCCACGATCAACATCTATGTGGTCGACGGAAGTTCCATTGGCATCGCCGACGTAGCAGTATCGGTCTATCAGGACGGTAATCCCTACAAGAGTATCTC
>JAHDQE010000024.1 GCA_018433975.1 Ornatilinea sp.
ACCGATAAAAAGATTTGGCTTCGTCAATCACTTCGTCCGGGGTTAAATCGGTGTCGGCGGCTGCAACGTGGTAGGCCACGCGCCAAAACATCTCCGGCACGGTCTCGGCCGGTTTGCCGTCTTCCCCGCGGCGCAGGTAGCGCTTGGTCAGGACTTGCAGGGAGTTATCGGATAATTCGATTTGGGGCAACCCATCCGGGATGGGAGGCGTTGTTAACGAATGAGCCTGGTTTTCTTGTGTTTTGAGTGTCATCTTATGGTTGCTCCTTTGTTATCCCTCTAAAACTTTATCAATTTCTTTTCGAATGGCCTGAAGATCGTCCAGTTGAAGGTAAACGATGGCGTAGCGTATGTAAGCAATCAGGTCGAGAGCTTTTAACCCGTTGATGACCATATCGCCCACAATTCGTGATGACACTTCTGATCTCCCCATGCTTTGTAACCTGGATTCGATTTCACCGACCAGCCGTTCAATATTGGCGGCAGAGACCGGTCTTTTAGCACATGCAATTTGTATGCCATGTTCCAGTTTTTCACGGTCAAAAGCTTCGCGAGTGCCATCCTGTTTGATAATTAAAGGGGTTGCCAGAATTGGCCGTTCGTAAGTGCTGAATCTGCGTTTGCAGTTAATACATTCTCGTCTGCGTCGAATTCCCCCCTGGCTGTCGTGGGTGGTATCCAGAACGTGGGATCGCTCATTTTGACAGTATGGACAACGCACAATGATCCTCCTATAACTGGTGGTACCTCTAATAAAGAAAAGGATGCCCCCATATATGGGGGCTACCTGCAAACGGTACCGTGTATGTGGTGACGGTTTTCATTTTAGCATAAGACTTTATCCAGAGCAAGCGAATTATCAAAACTTTAAGCTTAAAATATTACATGCCAAAAGTTTTCTTAACATATCTAATCTACTTAACAGTTTTAAAAATTGTTTTTCCGGCTGTGGTGATCGGGATGGGGTCGGGGTATAATCGTATCTATGTGGTCCAATAACTCATCCAAAAATAAATATTTAAGCCTGCAATTCTTACTGGTTGTCGTTTTTGCAATCGGAATCGCGGGCTGCAGTAATTCGGGAAGGGTGACTCCTTCACCTGTTTCGGAAGTGCCGGCTGAGATATCGACTCCGCTGCTTCCTTCACCCACTCCGGAACCTCTTGCGGCGGTGGTAAACGGTGAAAAGCTCCTGCTCACGGATTTTGAGGCGGAGCTCCAGCGCTACGTTTTGGCTCAGGGAGAGGAATCTCCCCAGTCGCTGACGGAAGACCAGCAGATGGCGGTCCTCAACGAGATGATTGATGAAATCCTGTTGAGTCAGGGGGCCGTTGAGGACGGGTTCGAAATGCAGGACACGGAATTTCAACAGCGCCTGACGGAGCTTGAAGCTTCGGCGGGGGGAGCGGAACAGCTCAATTCGTGGATTGGACAGCACGGTTATACTCAGGAGACCTTTGAGGCGAGTCTGCGGCTTTCTATCGCGGCCGCATGGGAGCGGGACAACATCATCGAACAGGTCCCCGAATCCATGGAACAGGTCCATGTCCGCCAAATTCTGGTTACAGACGAAGACCTCGCGAAAGATATTTTGGGAAATTTGAAATCTGGCGCGGATTTTGCAACACTAGCTTTAACCTATGATCCATTAACGGGTGGTGATCTGGGGTGGTTCCCAAAGGGGTTCATCCTTCTACCCGAGGTTGAAGAAGCGGCCTTTGCACTGCAGCCGGGTGAATTCAGCGAGATTGTCCCCACAGCCTATGGGTTCCACATCCTTGAAGTGGTTGAACGGGGGGAAGAACCTCTTCAGCCGGAAGCGCGAAAAGCATTACAGCGTCAGAGAATTCAGGATTGGCTGAAAGAACGCAGGGAGCAAAGCCAAATCGAAATCGATATCCTCTGACAAAATTGCTATCTGAA
Source organism: Ornatilinea sp. (assembly GCA_018433975.1). Classification (GTDB taxonomy): domain Bacteria; phylum Chloroflexota; class Anaerolineae; order Anaerolineales; family Anaerolineaceae; genus SM3-B121. Next base: position 1,924 of record JAHDQE010000024.1, read on the forward strand.
CGCCATGGAGTTTTTTTATGGATGCAAGAGATCCGAATGTGTTTGATTATGGGATTGAACAACCAACTAACAAAAAAGATGTCCTCTGGAACATCTTAACGATTTTTGGAATTTTGGGTATAGGGATTCTGGTTGTGGCTTTTGGGTTTATTTTTACCAATCCACAATCCGGCCTGAATCCTTTTCCGCCGCCTACTTTGCCGGCGGCCATTGTTTTGCCGTCCGCCACGCCTACGCCGCTGACGCTCCCTCCAACCTGGACTCCGGTAGCATCGGCAACGCCGGAGCTGGTCATTCTTTCTCCTACTCCTACGCCCAAGCTGCTGCTGGCAACCCCGGAAAATGGTTCGGAGTTAATGGGGTCTGCAACTCCTACCGAAGCCGTTGGCTCAACTTATCCATTTGTTTTGCAAAGTGAACCCGCGGCAATTGAGGTTTCGGTGCTTCATCCCGACCGGGGCTGTGATTGGATGGGAGTCGGTGGACAGGTCCTGGGGCTCCAGGGGCAGCCGATCCCAGGGATTACGGTTCAGCTGAGCGGCAGTCTGGATGGCAAGGCGATTAATTTAACCAGTTTGACCGGGACAGTGCTCCAGTTTGGAGATGCCGGTTATGAGTTCAAAATCTCAGACCTGCCGCAGGAAACCAACGGCGTGTTCTGGCTCCGCCTGGTGGACCAGGCCAATCTGCCGCTTTCCGGCCGGATTTATTTTGATACCTTTGAAGATTGCGGCAAGAACCTGGTGGTGGTGAACTTCAAACAGGTCCGGTAGAACGATCTTTTTCAAAAGAGAATGCCTTGCAAAGATTTGCTTTTGCAAGGCATTTTGCTTTTAAAAAATCGGTAGAGATCAGTAAGTCCACCGCGGGTTCAGCATAAAAGTTTCGTCCCCGTTTAAGACGCCCTGGAACGATGCCGCCGGCAGTTCGAGGATTTTCCCATTTTGGAAGTAATCAAAGTCAAACTGGGTGGGTTCTCCGGCCTGCTTGCCGGGGATGGGCATCAGGCGGGCTGTGAGGGGCTTGGAAAGCCGGACAGACAGGACGGCTACATCGAGCAGAATGGAAGCCAACTGTTCCGGAGTGGCATCTCCCGGCAGGGGGACGGTATCCAGGCCGGTCCCGCACACGGTGGAGAACAGGAGCAGGTCTTTGACGGTCAGGGTGCCGTTGATGGAGCGCTGCGCGAGGGTGGCATCTTCCAGCACGGGCAGCATCAGACCGTTGAACCCGGTCCGCTGCCATTCTCCGCGGTCCAGGGCGTCCGCCACGAAGGCGGCGGCAGCCACCGAGCCGAGATTGCCGATTTGCTGCGGGCCCAGCAGTTCAATGCCGCTGCCCAGCGAACAGCCTTCGGCGGGATAGGGCGCGGGGGAGAAGTCAAAACCCTTGAACTCGAGGTTGAACTCTTTGGAGAGGGATTGGGCGATCTGCGCCAATTCTGCGGCACTCCGGTTCAGGTTCTGCAAAAGGTTATCCCTGGATTGCTGAAGGGTTTGGGCCTGTTGAAACGCGCTGACGACCGCGTCGGCACATTCGATGGCCAGCGCGAAGGCGGGCGATTCTCCCTGGTGATAGGCCGCCGGGAAAAATGGCACGAAGGCCGGGACATTCCCCAGAGCGGTGAAGCGCAGATTCGCGAAGCCATCCGGGGTGATCGGAGCTGCGCGGTGGATGACTTCGGCGCAGGCACGGACCGCGCGAAGGTTGATCCCCGTTTGCGAATTTGCCATGATCCCGCTGAAAAAAGAGATTTCGGTGGCTTCCAGCATGGCAGGGATCAGGCCGTAAGAATCCGGAAGCTCGGGAAGGGCAGGCCCCAATGAGAGGAATTCAAAACCATGATCGCAGGCCGAGGCTTCCATTTCTTTAGCAAAAGCGACGGCCTGTTTGGCGGTCAATTCGTTTAACAGCCGTGGAAAGGGGGCGGTTGCCAGCCGTTTGGTCTGCACGACATATCCGGCAGATTCAAAGAGCGATGAAGCCTTTTCGGTGAACCGGACAAATTCAGGAAGGATCTGGTTGGCACGGGAATGTTCAGGATGATAAAAACAGGTAATGGATCGAATTCTCATATGCTCCTCTGGCGTACAACTTCAAATAGTAAGATGCTCGCAGCTATGCCTGCGTTTAAAGATTCAATGTTGGGGTTCATCGGGATGAAAATCTTTCCACTGGCCGCTTCAACCGCCTGACGGCTGGGCCCATGCGCTTCTCCTCCGATGATGATCCCGACCGGGCCGGTCAGATCCAGATTCCAGTAGGGCGTTCCCCCTTCGGATTCGGCCACGAACAGGCGCATCCTTTTTGGGGGATTGGCGATGGTACCGGCGGTGATTTCTTCCCAGTTCATGTTGAGGATGGGGATCTGAAAGTGCGCGCCCATTCCGGAGCGCACGACTTTGGGCGCGAAGGGATCGGTGGTACCCGGTGTGATGATGACGGCCTGCGTGCCCGCGGCTGTGGCAGAGCGCAGGATGGTACCCATATTTCCCGGGTCGCGGATGCCGTCGCAGATCAGAATGAAGTCCGGGTTACCGGGCATGGGGAGTTCTTTCAACGGGCATACTCCGAGGATGCCCTGCGGGGTCTCCGTATCGGACAGGGATCTCAGCAGGGCTTCGCTGACCTCTTCAGTCTCAACACCGGTTTGCCGGAATTCGGACACCAGGTCCTTCCCGCGGTTGGATAAACTTTCGCTGAAAAGGATCCATTCGGGCTGCCACTTCGCCGACAGCGATTCTTCGCACAGGCGCACGCCCTCCATCACGAACATGTGGTGTTTCTTTCGTTCGGATTTTTTGGCTAACAGCCCGCGGACCAACCGGATTTTAGGATTGTTGGATGAAGTAATCATGGGGTTATAAGCAGGACTGCCAGGCGTGAAAGGCGTCGATGAATGCGTTAAGCGTGGGCTGGTCGAAAAGGGTAATGCGGATCAATTGGAGGGCGGTGGAAGGATTATCCTTTAAATAACCGGCGATGGTCTTGAAGAACAACCCTGCGGCTCTTTCCTTAGGAAACCCAAAGATCCCGGTTGAAATGGCCGGGAAGGCGATGGAGTGCAGGTTGAGGGTTTCAGCCAGTTTGAGGCTGCCCGAGATTGCGTCGGCAAGTTTTTGATCTTCGTTTCCTTCACCCCAAACAGGCCCGACCGCGTGGATCACATACCGGCAGGGAAGCTTTCCGCTCCCGGTGTAAGCGGGGTGATCGTGCTGCACGGGACCGTTCTTTTTGATCCACTGATCGCTTTCTTCCTGGATCACCCGGCCGCCGGCCCGAACGATGGCAGCGGCCACACCGCCGCCATGCCGGAGGTGTGCGTTGGCAGCGTTGACGATTGCATCCAGCGGTTCCTGTGTCAGGTCGCCGCGGGTGATTTCGAGCAGACAGGGGTTCGGGAATGAGTGCGATTCGAGCAGAGTTGACATGCGTTTTTCCTGGCCTAATTCTAACACCAACTTATTCCCTGAGACCGTAACCTGATTAAATAAAAAACGGAATGACGGCTGTCATTCCGTTGGGAATTCCACTTCGGTCGATCAGGCCGATTTTGCTTTTTCAACAATCGCAGAAAAAGCTTTTGGGTCACGGACGGCTAAGTCGGCCAGCATTTTGCGGTTAAGCTGGATGTTGGCCTGTTTCAATCCGTGGATCAACCGGCTGTAGGTTAACCCGTTCAGCCTTGCGGCTGCGTTGATGCGGGTAATCCACAGTTTGCGCAGATCGCGTCTTCGGACGCGACGATCACGGTAAGCATACCAAAGGCTTTTGAGCAGGGCCTCATTGGCGCGGCGGAAAAGTTTGCTCCGGGTGCCGTATTGGCCTTTTGTTAATTTCAGTACTTTTTGATGGCGTTTGTACCCGTGAGGGCCACCTTTTACTCTTGCCATTTAAAACTCCTCTGCGAACCCCCAGGCGCCGGTGAGTATCACCCGTTGCGAACACCTGACAGACGCACTAAAAATGAATATGGACCGAGTTTATTTCTTCTCGTTCATATACGGTGCCAACCGCTTGATGCGTTTGACAATTTTGCTCCCTTCAACAGGGACCATTTCGGTAAACAAAGCTTTTGTACGCTTTGAGGTGCGGCGTCGAAGGTGGCTTTTACCGCCTTTGGTGCGCACCAGTGTACCCGACCCAGTCAAGCGAAACCGCTTGGAGGTTGCTTTGTGGGTCTTCATTTTGAACTTTCCTTTTTTTTGCTTACGTGGCACAGCGAAACTCCTTTACAATAAAATTACTGACTTCTCTGCCATGTTGCAGTTAGCAGCGCTATTTTTGCTATTCGACAGGAGATGCCTAATTGGCCTGATTTTCGGGTTTGGAAGAGCCCTTTTTCTTGACTTCTTTAAGGGGTGCGATCAACATGGTCATCACACGTCCTTCCATATTCGGTTTTTGTTCCACAACCCCAACCTCAGCGAGCTCTTCAGCTACCTCTTTGAGATCATTTAATGCTAATTCCGGGTAAGTGATTTCTCTGCCACGGAAACGGACGGTCACTTTGACCTTCATCCCGCTTTCCAACCATCGACGCGCATCCCGCACTTTGAAAGAGCGGTGATGTTCATTGGTTTTTGGCCGGAGGCGAATTTCTTTGATTTCAACTTTGACCTGGGCCTTACGAGCTTCCTTTTCTTTCTTGGTCCGCTCGTACAAGAATTTTCCCACATCCATCACACGGCATACCGGAGGGTTTGCGTTTGGTGCGACTTCGACGAGATCTAATTCTGCTTCCTGGGCGATTTTTAAAGCTTCCTGTATGTCTACAACGCCAATGTTTTCGCCCTCAGGGCCTATTAAACGAACTTGGGGAGCCCGTATCATTCTATTTACCCGGTAGTTTGAGGTACTGATAGTTATTCTCCTTTTCCTAGCATCCTTAACCAATTAGAAATTAGACCGTTGTTAAACGGTCTTACAGCGATGCAAATATACCATATTTTGACTAAAATCGTCAACCTTAACAATGTTTCGCCCTGCAAGGCAGGCTACAGACACTGACCTTGCAGGGGATTGTTGCGTGTGTTTTTATACGTGTTCGGCAATTTCTTTTTGTGCCATCCGGATGAAATCTTCAATGCCAATGGCGCCGGGATTTTCCCCTGAACGCAGCCGGAGGGATACCTGTTGGGCTTCTTCTTCCTGATCGCCAATGATGAGCATATAGGGAATTTTTTCCTTCTGCGCGTCACGAATTTTGGCGTTCATCCGCTCGGAGCGTTCATCGACTTTGACCCGAATCCCCGCCGCTTTCAATTGCTTTTGAACCTCGAAAGCGTAATCCAGGTGCCGGTCCGCGATCGGGATAATGGAGGCCTGCTGCGGAGACAACCAGACCGGGAATGCTCCGGCGTAGTGCTCAATCAGCACGCCAAAGAAACGCTCCAGACTGCCCAACAGCGCCCTGTGGATCATGTATGGGCGGTGTGCCTGACCGTCTTCGCCGATGTAGGTCAGGTCAAATCTTTCCGGCAGGTTGAAATCAAATTGAATGGTAGAGAGCTGCCATTCCCGTCCAATGGCATCCTTGATTTTAAGGTCAATCTTGGGACCATAGAAGGCACCGCCGCCCTCATCCACATCAAACGGAAGTTCGGCACGTTCCAGGGCAGACCGCAGAGCAGCTTCAGCGTCTTTCCATCTGGCGGGATCGCCGACGGATTTTTCCGGCATGGTGCTGAGGTAGGCTTTGAATTCTGTGAACCCGAACGATCTCAGGATGTGCAGACAGAAGTTCAACACGAAGTCGATTTCCTCGGGCATCTGATCAGCCCGACAGAAATGGTGGGCGTCATCCTGTGTGAAACCGCGGACTCTCAACAGCCCGTGCAGCACGCCGGAGCGTTCGTAGCGGTAAACGGTGCCATTTTCAGCATAGCGGATAGGCAGTTCCCGATAAGAATGCGTCTGGTTCTTGTATATATGGAGGTGGAAGGGGCAGTTCATGGGTTTAATGTAGTAATCCTGCCCATCCACATCGATTGGAGAATACATATTTTCACTGTAAAAGCCGAGGTGGCCGCTGGTCTCCCAGAGTTGAGCCTTACCGATGTGCGGGGTGTAAACAAATTCATAACCGGCCTTTTCATGCTCGTCCTGGCAGAAGCGCTCCGTCAACCTGCGGATGGTCGCGCCTTTGGGATGCCATAAAATTAGACCGGCTCCAACTTCTTCGGAAACGCTGTAAAGGTCAAGCTCCTTGCCAAGCTTCCGGTGGTCGCGCTTTTGGGCTTCTTCCAGCTTCTTGAGGTATTCCTGAAGCTCTTCGGGTTTTTCCCAGGCGGTGCCATAGATCCGCTGCAGCATGGGGCGTTTCTCGTCGCCGCGCCAGTATGCACCGGCAACTTTCATCAGCTTGACGGCCTTGGGGTTGATCTGATTGGTGCTTTCCACGTGCGGTCCCCGGCATAAATCGGTGAATTTGTCCTGGCTGTAGGTGGACAGCTCTACTTTGCTGTCCAGCGGGTTGCCGTGTTCGTCAAAGCCGCCTTCTTCCAGGCCGTCAATCAGTTCCAGTTTGAAGGGTTGGTCATGGAACAGTTGCCGTCCCTCTTCTGCCGAAATGACTTTACGCACGAATTTGTGGTTGCCCCGGATAATCTGTTTCATCCGTTTTTCGATGTTTTTCAAGTCATCGGGGGTCAGGGGGCGGGGCAGTTCAAAATCGTAATAAAAACCATCTTCGATCGGCGGGCCAATCGCGACTTTCCCTTCCGGGAATTCTTCGAGGACGGCTTCCGCCATCACGTGCGCTGCGGAGTGCCGGATCCGGTACAGCATAGAATCTTCGTATTTAACATCCTTGTTGTCTGCCATTTTTACCTCCGTAAAAATTTCAATAAGTGCATGGTGTGTATCCGTATTAACAACAAAAAACTCCTGCCCATTGGGGCGAGAGTTTATCACGCGGTTCCACCCAAGTTTAACCTTTCTTTAAAGGTTATCTCTTGCGACTGGTAACGGAGTCAACCGTTTCCTTTAATCGAGATGATGACATCTCTTTCCAGGTTATGCTCGCAGGGGGTTTTCGCTTGAACTGATCTCAAGAAGACTTTCAGCCGGTGATCTTCTCTCTCTGGAAGGCTTATAAAAGCTACTCGTCCTGGTCAACGCAATTTTTTTATTGTGTGAATTATACCCATATGTGCGGTCCTTTGCAAGGAATGTATAAAAGGTTTAAAGAGCGGGGTTATTATGGGGGGTAACCTCGGGGTTTATTACACTCCGCTTACATTATGACACGGCAAAGGCCACCGGGAAAATGGTAGCCTTTTATTCCTGATTGTGTTGAAAAAATGGTTCCGTAATATTGATATCGTCCTGTGTGCAAAAATGGGAGAAAGCTGCACAGGTTAAACGGAGTAAGGCGCACACTCAACAAGAGGGGAAAAGCTAACAGATCTCAGTCATCCGCTCTATCGCCAAAGATTTCCCAGCCACGCTCCTGCGCAACGGCTTTGAGTGTGTCGTCTGGATAAACAGCCACGGGGTGGTGCGCCATTTCCAGCATGGGGATATCCGCTGATGTATCGCCATATGCCACATCAATACGTTCCACCCCCAGGTGTTTTCTGATCTTTTCTACTTTGTCCTGCCCATGAGCAATCGGTTCGGCGAGGGTCATCTGACCGTTTTCAAACTTAATTTCCGTACCCAGTCCTTTTGCCCCCATATGCGCAGCAAAATGAGCTACGGTTGGCTGCCACATGCCGGTAGCGATAAACACCTCATCGCCCTGCTGTACGTGCCTGCTGATTCGCTCAATCATATCCAGCCGGCGTTTTGGCCATAACTGGGTTTCCATGGTATATGTGATGACTTTTTCAAATAATTCCGGGGTTGCGTCTTTCAATACGGGCATACAACTGATGGATAAATCAACGACCCATTTATTCCAGTCGATCAGTCCACGATTCGCCAAAAACCAGGATGGCATAATCTTTGCCATATACATATTTTTTCGTAATTTACTCTGATTTTCGCCTACCCAGCGTACCAGCCCAATAACCGGTGAGCCATGTGAAAGGGTGCCATTAAAATCCGAAACAACAAGCATAGTTCCAACTCCTTATCCATTCAACCCGCGAAGTATACCACTTTTTATATCCAAAGCTGGTTCAAAGCGCTATCCGTTGACAAGCAGATTGTTGTCGAAGCAACATCGCAGGCACAAACAGCGTTTGTCAAGGGCCCATGATCTTAAACAAAAAACACCTGCAAAACAGGCGTCTTGGCGAAGTGGGCGGTATAGGACTCGAATATCATCCCCTCAATGCTCCCTTTCGGGAGTGCTTCGCGAAGGGCCCTATGACCTTATAAAAAATAAATCCCGGTTCATAGCCGGGATTCCTGTGGGCGGTATAGGACTCGAACCTACGACCTTTGCGATGTCAACGCAACGCTCTAACCAACTGAGCTAACCGCCCGTGCGAAAGCTATTATAACCGGGAGTAATCAATATGGCAATGGTTTTTTTAATTTAAATTTCCTCATTGCAGCGGCACAAAAATATCGCCTTCAAAAACTTTGAGGTTGGTTTCTTGCTCATAAATGACATAGTGGATCGTATCATCCGCGGCTGCCAGGGGGCCGGTGCAGTAGAGGCGGTTGGGATATTGTGCCTGCACTTCACAGGAGTAATCTTTATTGCGGTCTACCACGGCATAATATTCCCCTTCAATGCTGTCGGCAGGGACCTTCACGGCAAAGAAGTAGCGCCACTTGGGTAAAAAGCCAGCCGTATACAATGTCGCTTCGGAAAAATCGGTTTGAGGTGCCGGAGTGCTGGTGGAAGTCTCAGAGGGGACTATCGTTGGAGAGGATGTGAGGGTTGCTGTTGGCGGAATGGGTGTGTTAGTCGGCTCCGGTACCATTGTGGCGGTTGCGGTCAATTGCCGGGTCGGTATTTCCGGAGATGGGGTTGGGACGGCCCCTTGGGCTGCACAGCCCGCGGCAAAAAGAATGGTAAAAACAGCCAGGATAAATATAAAATGGCGCCAGTTTTTCAGCATAGAACATCCTCTTCTTTAAGAAGTTAATCTGAATAATTATATCCATTTTTAAGTTGCCAGGATAATTGATTTACAAGTCATTCTTGGGGAGAAAATTGTTTATCGAGACAATCTTCGTGTAGCCATAGAATAAGGGGGCTTATACTCGACTGGTTGTCAGGTAATCGCTGTTTAGCAGTCCGATGATGGTCTCAAGTCTCTCCATCTTTGCTCTGATTTATTACTCCCGTTATTCTCAAAACCAAGATGCTTCTTTTTTTCAAAATGGGGATATTTTTTTGAAAATAGGGGGGTGTAAAAGCTGGAATTATTTCCATTTGTGGTATAATTTCGTCCGCCTGAGAGATCAATCTACAACAGGCACTTTGGAGAGGTAGCATAGTCTGGCCTAATGCGCGCGCCTGGAGAGCGCGTGAACCGAAAGGTTCCGTGGGTTCGAATCCCACCCTCTCCGCCAGATAGAAAGACCCTCTCGTTTTGGGCGAGAGGGCTTTTTTCTTTAAAAGAATTGGCAGGACAATTATGAGCGACGCAGATAAACTTCAGGAAGTTCAAATTGATTCGCTGGTCTATGGGGGAAATGGAATGGGACGGCTTTCGGATGGTAAAGCCGTATTTGTTCCCTATACCTTGCCCGGTGAAAAGGCCCTGGTCCGGTTGGTGGACGAGCAATCGCGGTATGCTGTGGCCGAACTGGTTCAGGTATTGGAGCCTTCCGGTGAACGGGAAGCGCCGAAGTGCAAACACTTTGGAGTTTGCGGAGGCTGCCAGTACCAACACTTTTCTTACCCGCAGCAAGTGGCGGTAAAAAGAGCCATTCTCATCGAACAGCTTCAGCGCATTGGAAGAATGGATGATCCGCCCGTTCTCCCCATGATTCCCTCGCCGCATCCGTGGAACTATCGAAATGCCGTTCAATTCCATATTTCTGATCATGGGAAAGTTGGTTATCAAAAATCCGGATCACATGAGGTTGTGGAGATAGAGGAATGTCATTTGCCGGAAGAAGCGTTAAACCAGATCTGGCCGCTTCTGGATATGGAATCCATTTCCGGTATTCGACGCCTGAGCATGCGATCCGGCGTTAATGAGGATGTTCTGCTTAATTTTGAAAGCGATGCGCTGGACCTGCCTGAAATCGCGCTGGATCTGCCGGTTTCGGTGGTATTGCAAAGCCCGGTAGACACCATTGTGGTCGCGGGTGATGATGCGGTCCACATTGCTGTTGAGGATCGATTGTTTCGGGTTTCGGCCGGTTCTTTCTTCCAGGTGAACACAGCGCAGGCAGCAGAAATGGTCAATTGTTTGTTGTCCAATCTTCCCCTTCAGCGTGATACGGTCCTGATGGATTTATATTGTGGCGTGGGACTTTTCAGCGCTTTCCTGGCCCCTAAAGTAAGCCGTGTCGTTGGCGTAGAAATTTCACCTTCCGCTTGCGATGACTTTGCATATAATCTGGACCAATATGAGAATGTGGACCTGTATCAGGATGCTGCCGAAAATGTTATTCCCCACCTGGATTTATCTCCCGATATTGTACTAGTTGACCCGCCTCGGGCCGGTGTTCACAAGACTGTGCTGGATGCCATTGCGGAGAAGAATGTCCCCTTTATCGCCTATGTTTCCTGTGATCCTTCAACGCTGGCCCGGGATGCCCGCAGGTTAATCGCAAAGGGGTATTCGTTGAATCAGGTTGTGCCGATCGATATGTTCCCCCAAACCGCTCATATTGAAAGCATTTCCTTTTTCTCTAAACTAATCGATTGATCATAGCGAACTATATGGGGGACCATTCTCAAGGGAAGAGTCTTCTCGCTTTGACTTCCGCGATGGCATCATCCCGGTAACGGTAAAGCTGTGCCGGCCTGCCTTCTCCCATCCGCCGCTGCGGAGTCGGTTCAATGACGCCGGCTTCTAAAATTCGCCTGCGGAAGTTACGTTTATCCAGTTTGACTCCTAAAATCAATTCGTACGTGTGCTGCAGTTCGCTAAGACTAAAAAATTCCGGAAGCAATTCAAAACCAACCGCTGAATATTCCAATTTATATCGCAAACGCCGGAGGGCATACTCCAGAATATCCTGATGATTCGTGGCGAGTCGGGGAAGTTCTTCAATGGGGAACCAGCAGGGTGCCAAAGCATTCTTAGATTGGATAATCTGTATATTGGATGGGATCAGGGCAAAATAAATAATGGAGATAGTTTGATCCTCCGGGTTATGATCTAAGTCTCCATAAGTATAAAGTTGCTCCAAATAGAATTCCCGGTCTCCTACAATTTTTTGTATGCTTTGTCCGGCCTGGTCTTCAAGGGATAAACCGGGTTGAATTTCTCTTCCAGGAAGTTCCCACAAACCCGGTAAGCGCTCAAGCTGGATTGGCAGAAGCAGCACACTTAATCGGCTGTCTTTAAGACTGAATATGACAACGCGGATTTCCATTTGAATAAGTTGATTTTGCATTTTTATCATTGGGTTTTCTATTTGGTCTGGTTTCAATACGATTATAGCTGAAGTTCTGATTTGAATTATAAATTAAACGCAATATAATAAAGAGCGAGCCTGATCTTTTGAGGAGGATTCGGATGAGGAAATTGAAACCATTTGGCGTTTTTGTTGGCAGTATGGTTCTTATCGGCAGTATGTTGGCATGTAATTTCCCTTTAATGGTTTCTCAACCCGAAACGGGAGAAACGAATCTGACGCTTACAGCGCTTTATGCATTGGATGAATCTGCCACAGCTACTGCACTCCTTACAGCTACTGCGACGCTGCAGCCAACAATGACCACCACCATGACATTTACACCGACCGAGACACCCACTCCGACTCCAACAAATACCGAGATCCCTCCTACAGCAACCGAAACGCCAACCAGTACGGCGACTCCCGATGCTGCTCCGTCCAGGCCGTCTACCCAGGTTGTGGCAAATTACATTTCTTCTGCTCCGTATATTGATGGAGAATGGGAAGATTGGGATACAACGGCTTACCCGATGAAAAACGTGGTATATGGGGCCGGGAATTGGAATGGATCGGATGACCTGGAAGGATCCTATAAAATTGCCTGGGATTACACTTATTTATACGTTGCCGTGAAGGTGATCGATGATGTGTATAAACAAGGGGCCAATGGGTATGATCTTTATAAAGGGGACAGCATAGAGATCCTTTTGGATACCAACCTGTATGACGACTTTTACTACAATGTGCTCAGTCCGGATGATTATCAATTGGGCATTTCTGGTGGAAAGCCCGACGTTCATGGGGAACGGGAGGCTTATCTGTGGTTCCCAACAAGTCTGGCGGGCACAAAAACAAAAGTGAAAATAGGTTCTGTTCAATCCGATGGTTTGTACCGCGTGGAAGCGGCTATCCCATGGACGGTTTTTGGTGTAAATCCTTATTTTGGGCTGCACATGGGCTTTGCTATTTCCGTCTCGGATAATGACGATGCTTCCCAGAATGTCCAGCAGACGATGATTTCAAACGTCAGCAATCGCCATCTTACCCAACCCATGACCTGGGGTGAGTTGATCCTGGGGCAATGAGAAGGGAATATGGGGTAAAAATAAAAAGATATTTCAAACAGCTTATTCGGGAGAATTAATTCTCCCGAATATCTTTTCTTTTTCTTAAATTAGATAAAATTAAATTGATGGCATCACAAACACGAAAAATCATTCATCTTGATTTAGACGCTTTTTTCTGTGCTGTTGAGGAACTGCGAAACCCTGCTCTGAAAGGAAAGCCTTTTGCGGTTGGCGGTTCTCCGGAAGGCAGGGGCGTAGTGGCATCCTGCTCGTATGCAGCCCGCCAATTTAAAGTCCATTCCGCAATGCCTATGAGCCGCGCTTTGGCTTTATGCCCGGACTTGATCATCGTTCGTTCGACTTACGGAGCCTACCGGGATGCTTCTGAAGAAGTCATGGCAATTTTGCAATCCTACTCGCCGCTGGTTGAGCAGCTTTCGATTGATGAAGCTTTTGTGGATGTCAGTGACCTCCAGCAACCCGGTATTGAGATTGGGCGGCAAATGCAAAACCGGATTAACCAGGAACTGCACTTGCCCTGTTCGTTGGGCGTAGCTTCCAATAAATTGATCGCCAAGATTGCCAACAATGTGGCCAAGGCTGCGCACAAAGGTGTTACTCCTCCTAATGCGATTTTGGAAGTTCCTGCCGGTCAGGAAGCCGAGTTCCTGAAGGACCTGCCAACCGAGGCGTTGTGGGGTGTCGGCCCCAAAACTGCTGAAAGACTATCTCAACTGGGAATACATACGATTGGAGAACTGGCGTCTTTCCCTGAAGTGCGATTGAGCAAATTGTTTGGGAAAATGGGGCACGAGCTTTCTGTTCATGCCCGCGGAATTGATAACCGCATGGTAATCACCGAACATGATGTCAAATCCATCAGCCAGGAAACAACCTTCAGCTCCGATAAAGCGGATGAGATTTTCCTGAAACGAACGATTTGCAATCTTGCTGAACAAGTGGGGTATCGCCTGAGACATAAAGGGCTGTGCGCGTCCACGGTGCGCATAAAGTTCCGCCTTGCAGATTTTTCCACATTTACCCGACAGGTAACACTTGCCCGACCAACGGATCAGGACAGTCAGATTTGTGATTCCGCAGTGGATCTGTTCCAGCGTATCTGGAAAAAGGGACAGATGGTCCGGTTGTTAGGTGTCGGTGTGAGCGGTTTGAGCGAATGTGTACATCAATTGTCGCTTTGGGACAATTCACAGGAAAAAGAGCGTAAACTATTAACAGCCATGGATCAATTGAGAGAACGTTATGGAAAAGATGCCATTCTTCGGGGACATTCTTTGAGAAAGAAGAAGGGGCGTTGAGGAACGAGCAGTGCCGGGAAATCAAAAGGATTTATTTAACAGGGAAAGTAAAGGGTTCAGGAAAATTAATGGGCTGGAAATTGGGCGTTTCAAAAGAATGGGAAAGACTGAAAAATTGGCGGCGAGATTTGGGCAGCAAACTGCTGGATGGGCTTCTGGTGTTTGTGCTGACCTTTTTGGCGATGCTGTTATTGTCACTGCTGGTTGAGCCTTTTAGAATGTTGTTGGGTAAACCGGGCCTTTTGATCTATGCGCTGGTCCTGCTGGCGGCCTCGATATTCTGTCTGGATCGGGGATTGATCAGACGAAAGATCGAAACCCAAACCCGTTCGGTCTGGTTTGGCGTTGCAAGTGGTATATCCTCCTGGGTGTTTGTCAAAATAAGCGGAGAAATTGGTGCTTTGAATTTGGATAATGCTGCAAGTGCATTATTGCTTTTGCTGGCATTATTGGTTTCTTTAACTTTCTGGAGGCGAGGACTGCCTTTAGGCGGAAGTTTTTTCTTATCTGTTTTTTTGCTTAACTGGATTGCACAATTCGTTGCCACCGGTTGGCACCAGCTTGAAAACAGCTTTGCTTATTTGCAGCATCTTTCAGATTTTTTTGGTTATCTCTTTCTTGCGGCATTGTTATCGGGGCTTGTCGGAATTTTTTTCTACACCGATACACCTCTCCAGCGCAGCTGGTTTGCTATCGCGATGTGGTTTTTTCTTACACTGATCGTCTATGCATTTTGGGGACAGGTTATTTAGTCTTTTGCTTCTCGAGTACTTCCCGGTAGACGGCAATGATGCGGGCCGTAATCTTTTCCCAGCTAAAGTCTTGAGCGTACCGGTTGGCTTGTTGTCCCAATTTTTTGCGGAGATCGTTGTCGCGGATCAGCTCGGTCAGTTTGTTGCCTAAAGCAATAGGGTCACCTTCCGGGACGGAATAACCGTTGAGGCCGTCCTGCACTAACAGGGCCAACCCGCCCACTTCTGAGGCAACTACCGGTATTCCACAGGCCATAGCCTCCAATGCAACCATTCCGAAGGATTCATAATGGGAAGGGAGGATCAGGAGCTCTGCTGCAGAGTAATAATATGGCAGTAAATTCTGATTGCGTTTTCCAAGAAAAACAACCAGGTCGCCAATTCCCAATTCGCTGCATAATTTTTGTAATCGGTTCATCTCCGTGTTGAGGTCTTCGGATGGCCTATCCGGTTCGCCGCCGATTATTGCCAGATAGTGCGGACATTTTCCCAATACACCCATTTCACGCATGTGGGCAATGGCACGGATCAGGGTTTCCACACCCTTCAGGCGTTCGATTCGCCCTACGAATAACAACATGCGGTCTTTAGGAGGAATGCCGATCACCGCTTTGGCCTCATCTGCCCGAATAGGGTAAAAGTGGCTTGTATCTACTCCCGGGGGAATAACGACCAGTTTGTCCGGGTCTGCCCCGTAAAGGGAGGTGAGCTGCTGGTGTTCGGCCTGAGTAGATGCTATGATGCGCGTAGCCGCATCAAGCACCTCTTTTTCTCCGGTAATCCGGTAGTCTCCTTCGATTTCTGCCAAGCTCTGTGCGACTCGATTCTTCATGATTCCAAGGGTGTGATACATGTGAATCATGGGAATATTCCATTTTTCCTTTAACTGCTTTCCTGCCACGCCCGACATCCAGTAATGGGTGTGGATCAAATCATATTTGATTCCCTTCTGCTCTGCGAATGCCAGAATCTCTTCTGTGAATTTTGGAATGTACTCAGCCAGTTCCTTTTTGGGCATGGGGACCTCGGGACCGGCAGGGATATGTACCACGCGGTTGCCGTAACCCAGATCGTGTAATACATGCGGCACGTGTTCGTCTTGAGAACGGGTGAAGGCATCCACATGGACGTTGAATGTTCCCAGCGTTCTGGTCAGCTCCCGGACGTACACGTTCATGCCACCGGTGTCTTTTCCACCCAGTGTCGCTAAAGGGCAGGTGTGATAAGAGAGCATAGCAATGTTCAGATCAGGTTTTTTCAAAGCAATATCCTTTATCAGAGGGGATTATCCGCAAATGAATTTTAATGGACGAATATGCAGGGGTCAATTCCTTGCCTATTATAAATGGATGCTGGTATAATTTTTGCCGCGCCACCGTAGCTCAGTTGGTAGAGCAGACGATTCGTAATCGTCAGGTCAAGAGTTCGATCCTCTTCGGTGGCTTTGGCGCATAGGCATAAACTCGTCGGGACGATCTACTACTACCTTCCCGACGAGTTTATCATTTAACCGCTCAACTTCGATGTGGTCGATCAGTTGGCACTGTTATGGATCTGGAGTTTTTTCAATAGGTTTCGTGTCGGGGCCCTTTCTCTTGTAAAACACGGTATTTCACCTTTAATAATTCTTTGTAAAGATTGTAGCTTCCTTTTTCGGAAATGGAGACATTAAATTCTTTGCTGATGATGGAGACAATTTGCAGGATTTCTTCGTCATTCAGTTGTTCAAAGGTTCGGGTTTTGGTGTATTTTCCCATGAAAAGGTGTACTTTTTTAATCCTTCAACAGGTTATTGTAAATCCAGTTTGTACGGTAAAATTCCTTTGCTTTTTACCTGTGGCGTTTAAAGAATAAGAGTTCTTGTGCAAGAAAAATACCAGAAAGAAATCTTGTCAGAATCATCCATAAGTTTTTAATTGTTTGCTAAGATAGTATTACTAGGCGAGATATTCAATTCGATTATTGCAAAAGAGTGATTATTGAGTAAGTTCAAGCCGGAACAAGAGATTTTTTCTGCGTTAGAAGAATCTTCTGATGCCCCTGTCAACCTGGAAATTCTGTTGAATAATTTGCCAGGTATGGCTTATCGCTGTCTCAACAACGCGAACTGGGAGATGAAGTTTGTCAGTCAGGGTTGTAAAGATCTGACGGGCTATGAGCAAATTGAACTTCTCAATAACGCAGATGTTGCATATGCGGACATTATTCATCCGGACGATCGCAAATATGTCCGGGATGAAGTGCAGAAAGCATTAAGCCAGTCTTGTCAGTTTGAGCTTCAATATCGCATTATCAAGGCGGACGGAGAAGAGAGATTTGTTTTGGAGCGGGGGATTGGCAGGCCTTTTTCGGCTGGTCTTTTCCAGATCGAAGGTTTCATTACGGATATCACCAAACAAAAACAGGCGGAGAGCAAACTGCTCAAAATGCTGGCAAGACAGAATGCGATTTTAGATATCGAACGTGTTATAAAGACCGGATCGGATCTCCGTGTGATCCTTGGAAGTTTACTGGATCAGGTGATGATGCAGCTTGAGGTGGATGCGGCCAGTGTAGCTCTGTATGAAAAAGAGCTTCAGCAGTTGCACTTTTATTCATTGCGTGGATTCAGTTCCAGACAACCCTCGCGGGCCCCGGTCCGTTTGGGCGAAGGACTCGCCGGTAAAGCCGCATTAGATAGAGAGGGTATCCATCTAGTTGATATAGCTCAGGCAGACCATGACTTTGAAATCCCAGAGTGCTTTCAAAAATACGATCTTGTCGGCTATTATGGGCTTCCTCTGGAAATAAAAGGCCGGCTGGTGGGTATTCTGGAAGTGTTCAGTCGTTCTCCACTTCAGCCGGATACAGACTGGTTTGATTTTGTTGATCTGTTGGCCGGACAGGCTGCGGTGTCCATTGAAAATATGCTTCTTTTTGAAAACCTTCAGGACTCGAATATCCGCCTTGAACTGGCTTATGACAACACGCTGGAGGGATGGAGTAAGGCTCTGGAACTGCGCGACCGGGAAACAGTAGGTCATTCCCACAGGGTGGTGGATTTAACAATCAAACTGGGCCGGACTATGGGGCTGCGCGGGGAGGAACTGGTCCATCTTCGCCGAGGGGCTTTGCTGCATGATATTGGAAAAATGGGTGTGCCGGACCATATTATGCGGAAACCCGGCCCACTGACTGCTGCTGAGTGGGATATCATGCGGCAGCATCCAACGCATGCCTTTAACTGGCTTTCCGGGATTGAGTTTTTACGCCAGGCTCTTGATATTCCTTACTGCCATCATGAGCATTGGGATGGAAGCGGTTACCCCCGAGGGTTAAAAGGTACTGAAATTCCTCTGGCAGCTCGAATATTCGCGGTGGTGGATGTGTGGGATGCCTTGACGAATGATCGCCCTTATCGCCAGGCTTTCACCAAGGAAGAAGCCCTGGCGCAAATTGAAAAAGAATCCGGGCATCATTTTGACCCTCAAATTGTGGAAGTATTCCTTCCCATTGTGCGCCGGATGCTTAAATAGATTCTTAATACATTCCCCACGAGGTAAAATCTTTTATCTCATCGAGAAATTGATTTTATCCATCCGTTGATACTTTTACTTGATCCACCCAGGTTTTCAACCATTTCTTAGCCTCGTGATATCGTTCCCGATCCTCTTTATAAACACAGCGTACCAGTCCGGGCGCATCCTGGCCGGGGTGCATGTACATTTCATAAATGCACGCGTTGCATGAAATACAGTCTGTAGAGGTTCCGCCGCGTCCTTCCAGCCAGCGTTTTGGCAGGTCCGGTTCGCTGATCAACGGGCGGCACAGGGCAATAAAATCGACTGGTTCCTCCTGAAGAATGGCTTCCAACCGTTCCACATCCCGGTTTCCACCTACTAAAATTACCGGAATATTTAGCTTGAGTTCTCGAACGTATTGCAGATAATAGCTTTGTTTTTCCGGGCGGTTGATTTGTGTGTGCGACTCCGGAGCAGGAACGGGTGGAAAGCCCAATTCTTCTTCGCTTTGGATCAGACAGTCCCACATTCCACCGCTGACTTCAATTGCATCAAAACCAACTCTCTCCATTTGTTTTGCAAGAGCGGGAAAGTTTTCAATGTCTATTCCGCCTTGCAGGTTGTCGGTGGCATTGAGCTTGATCAAAATGGGAAAATCTCCCACGATTTTGCGTGCCTGCTCTACAATCCTTTGCAGGACCGCAGCACGTTTTTTGATTGTTCCACCAAATTCATCCGTTCGATGATTGGTGTATGGTGACAAGAAACTACTTAACAATCCACCATGCGCTGCGTGCAGCTGGACGCCATCGAATCCATCCGCCTGGATGCTGATAATTCCTTCAACAAAACACCGGATAACGGTTTGTATTTCATCTGTTATCAGAGCCGGGATTTTTTCTTTCTGGTACGGAGATCTGATTTCTGAAGGACCTTTGTTCAAATTTCCCGGCTCAAGCTGCGCGATGATCTTGCATCCGGTTCCTGCTTTGTGCACTGTGGGCACAAGCTTCTCAATCCCTTTGATTCGCAACCCTGCATAGCCTGATCCACTGGCCAGTGTTTCGTCGTTACACACCGGAAGGCCACCGCTGAAAATCAGTCCGACTCCGCCGGCTGCCACCTTGTGATAAACGGCTAGAATTTCTTCGGTCATTTTGCCGTGATGCAAAATCGAAGGATCCCAGGTAGCGGATCGGATTAAACGATTGGGCAGATTCAGTTTTCCAATCCTGCCGGTTGAAAATAATTTATATTGTTCTCGCGACATGACTCCTCACAAAGGGCATAAATAGGTGACAGCAGAGATGCGACTATTCCGGATATTAAGCTTGTTTTATAGTCGGGTTATTCTCGTCAGCTTCTCTTTTCAGTGTAATTCTGACGTAAATTTATTGTAATGCAGTAAGTTGTGGGATTCTGTACAGTTTTGTTTATACTTGAGGTTTGAGCTGATTCGTTTCAGCTTCTTTTTTTAACTGAAGCAATGCATCGTAAAGATTGTAAACACCCTCTTGCGCATGAATCATATTCAGGTCCTTGCACATTTTGACGACTGCTCGCAGGAGTTCTTCATTGCTCACCTGAACAATAGACCGGGCTGTGATGTTAGATTCCATGTGGAATTCTCGGCGTTGGTAAATTATTGGTAAATTAAATGTTATCTAGCGGTTATTATACCTGCACTTTTCAACTTTGTGAAAAAATTTAACCTTTTGAGCGGAATTTCATCAAGATGATGGGGATAAATGCCCCTTCATTTCCGAAAATTTTCATTTTTCATAACATCTTCATAACCTGTCTATAGTCTCTTCACATGCTTTGGCTACAATGGATTCATGTTCAGATTAACTATACTATTGAAAAGGGAAATAAAATCATGAAAAAAACATCTATTCTCATACTCGTTATGGGGTTATTACTCGCGGCTTGCTCCGCTCCTGCTGTTGGTAACATTGATTCTGAATCTATTGTTGACGCTGAAGCAATCCAGGAAACTGCTGCCGAAGAAGAAAGCACTCCGCTTATGGAAACCGAAGCAGAAATAGACCCTATCGTTGTGGATGATCAGGGTAATACCACTGTTGATGCAGAGATGTTGGATACTGCATTTACTGCAATGCCAACCGGAGAACTGACTGCATTGGAAGTGGATGGTCTTGTGTTTATGCGCGAAGAGGAAAAACTGGCTCACGATGTGTACCTGGCCCTGTATGATCTGTGGAAATTACCGGTGTTCCAGAATATCTCCAACAGTGAAACAACTCATATGGATGCTGTCCTGACCCTGCTTGACCGTTATGGTTTGGAAGACCCTTCTGCTACAAAAGCCGTTGGCGAGTTTACCAACCCTGACCTGCAAAAGCTTTATGATCAACTTATCAGCCAGGGCAGCCAATCCTTATCGGATGCGCTGAAAGTGGGAGCAGCTATTGAGGAAATTGATATTCTGGATCTGGAAGACCGTCTGACCCAAACTGAGAAGGCAGATATCATTCTGGTTTATGAAAGTCTATTGAAGGGGTCCCGAAATCACCTGCGGTCATTTACCCGGACTTTACAGCAACAAACGGGTGAGAACTATGTCCCGCAATATATGAGCCAGGATGCCTACTCGGCCATAACCGGTTCCGGGATCGAAACGGGTGGCCCTGGTGGCAGTAGCAGCTATGGTGGTGGGCAGGGACGAAGAGGCGGCAGCCGGGGATAAGTTACCTTGAGTCATCTGTAATTGGATAAGAATTCTATGCCTGGGGCCGAGTCATCGGCCCCAGGTTTTCTGTTGCGTCCAGCATGGGCGTTAACCGGGCGAGTTGGATGTGGATTTGAGTGCCATTTTAAGTGAGCTAAGGCGAGACTATTTACGAATATTAAAAGATGGCATAAAATCAGAAGGACAATAAATGAGCTCGCTTTAAAAAGGAGAAGTATTGCATGTCTACAAAAGAAATCATTGTCACTTCAGATGCTCCAAAGGCAATAGGCCCGTATTCTGCTGGTATCAAAGTTGAGAATTTTGTGTATACGTCCGGTCAGTTGGGCATGGATCCTGAAAGTGGCATGCTTGTTGAGGGTGGCGTTGCAGCTGAAACTCGGCAGGCTTTATTAAATCTAACAGCCGTATTGGCGGCTGCTGGCGCGAAATTGGAAAATGTTGTTAAAACAACCGTGTTTTTAAGGGATATCAATGACTTCGGGCGGATGAATGAAGTGTACGCTGAATTTTTTACAAAGAATCCCCCAGCTCGCTCTGCTGTTCAGGTTGCTGCACTGCCAAAAGGTGGCGCTGTTGAAATTGAAGCGGTAGCTATTCTTTAAAGTGGGATCTGTAGACTCCTGAAAACGTCCATCGAAATGGTTTCTCTTTATGGGAATATGGTTTTGAGAGGATATTTCTTATGGAGTCTGCGGGTGGATGAACTGCTTTAGTAAAGGCTTGTGAAAGAAATCCTTTTGAAGAATTTTATAGAATGCAGGTATTCTGGAGGGATTTAGATCATACTTTTAAGAAAGATCCGCTTTGGTTTTGTAATCTGAAGATGTTGCCAGGAAGTTTTACTAACCGAGACTGGAAAAGGCAGTGCTTTTGTGGTTAAATTAGCTCTTTTGAAATTCACTGCTGCAACAATCCTGTGCATGGAAAATGGAGAGTAGATGCCTAAAGTATCGGTGATTGTCCCGTGTTACAATGAGGAAACAACTATTCATCTACTTCTGGAAGCAATAGATCGCCAAACTTTTCCTAAAGAGGAAATGGAAGTGATTATTGCAGACGGAATGTCGACGGATCGTACAAGAGAAAAAGTAGCGGAATTCGCAAAGAACCATCCGGACCTGGTGGTTCTTCTGGTTGATAACCCAAAGCGGATCATTCCTTCAGCATTAAATTGCGCGATCAATGCTTCTCGAGGAGCATTCATTATCCGCCTGGATGCGCATTCCATGCCATCTGAAGAATATGTTGAGCGATGTGTCCATGGTTTGCAAGAAAATATTGGTGAAAATATTGGCGGTATCTGGAAGATTCATCCCGGGAAAGATACCTGGATTGCAAAATCCATTTCGTTAGGCGCTGCGCATCCTTTGGGAGTGGGCGACGCGCTTTACCGTTACGCGGATGAAGCACAGTTTGTTGATACGGTGCCTTTTGGTGCTTTCAGACGAGAACTTTTTGACCGGATAGGGCTTTTTGATGAGTCTTTGTTAACCAATGAGGATTACGAGTTTAACACACGGATCAGAAAGAATGGCGGTAAGATCTGGCTTGATCCATTGATTCAGTCTGTTTATTTTTCACGCTCAACTTTTCCGGATTTGGGCCGTCAATATTTTCGGTATGGGTTTTGGAAATCACAGATGTTACGCCGTTATCCTTCTACATTACGCTGGCGACAAGCATTACCGCCGCTTTTTGTCTTAAGCATTTTGGGTTTGCTTTTGCTGGCTCCAATTTCTCCGATTTGTCTGCTTCTTCTGGCAATTGAACTGTTTGTTTATGGATTGATCCTTGTTTCGGCAAGTTGGTCTGTTGCAAGAAGGGAAAAAGATCTTCGGCTGTTGACCGGAATTCCTTTGTCTATCCTGACAATGCATTTTTGTTGGGGAAGCGGCTTCATTTGGGGCTTGGTGAAATCGATTTTCTAGATCATGACGACGATTCTTTATGAATTATAAAAATCCACAAAAACCTTTCTTCTGGAAACTTAAATCGAGTGAGCGGCGATTTATTTTATTGACCAGTGATATTTTGAGCGGTGTTGCTGCTCTGATAATGGCCCTGTATTTATGGGGGGCTGCTGATACCTGGCTGCACTTTTCCTCAGAATTTCTGGCAGAAAGAACGCCTTTCTGGTTCTATTTTTTACCGGGGCTATGGATTATTCTTTTGCTGATTGTGGAAATGTATGATGTCCGAAAAGCGGGCAGACGCAGTGAAGTTTTTCGTGGTGTCTTTATAGCTGCCCTGGCATATCTTGGTTTATATCTGGTGGTCTATTTCACATCAGAACCCAATTCCCTCCCTCGAAGAGGTGTGGCAGTTTTTATTCTGTCCATTTCTCTCTTCACAATTATTTCACGGTTGTTATATATCCGGATTTTTACGGCTCCTCAGTTTTTACGCCGTGTTTTGATTGTAGGAGCCGGTAGGGCCGGGAAAGCATTGGCATCTGTTATTCAGGAAATTTGGCCCCCTCCTTTTTATGTTGTCGGAATGATTGATGATGACCCTAAGAAAAAGGGCAAAAAAATTGAAGGCTTTGAGATTTTAGGGGATAACCAGGATCTATCCGCAATCATTGAAAAAGAAAATGTTTCCGATTTGATCTTCTCAATTTCTGGGAATATGAAGCCGGAGATGTTCCAGGCTCTTCTGGCGGCTGAAGAAAGAGGCGTGGAAGTGACCACCATGCCGGCCATGTATGAAGATTTACGCGGCCGGGTTCCTATTCATCTGTTGCAATCGGATTGGATATTACGGTCCTTTGTGGATCAGGCACATGCAGGCGGAATATACAATGTGATTAAACGCCTCATGGATATTTTGGGCGGCCTGGTGGGGATAAGCGCCTTGGCTATACTTTTTCCATTTGTTGCTTTCTTTACCCTTTTGGACAGCGGCTTTCCTGTGATTTACAAGCAAACTCGACTGGGACAAAATGGTCGGGAATATCAAATGATCAAGTTCAGGACAATGCGGCAGGATGCAGAAAAAGACGGGAAGCCCCAGATGACAACCCACAATGACCAGAGAGTGACTCGGGTAGGAAAACTTTTAAGGAAAGCCCATTTGGATGAGTTCCCTCAATTCATCAATGTCCTTAAAGGGGATATGAGCCTGGTAGGTCCGCGGGCTGAACGCCCCGAACTGGTGGAAGAACTTCAGAATCAGGTTCCTTTTTATCGGGCCCGATTGTTGATTAAACCGGGACTGACCGGGTGGGCCCAGGTAAATTACGGGTATGTGTCCACGATTGAAGGCACCTCAATTAAATTAGAATATGATCTTTACTATATAAAACACCGCGACCTCGTGCTGGATCTATCCATAATCCTCAGGACGATTGGCACTGTGGTTGGATTCAAAGGCAGGTAGGATGAAGGCTCAACCCACTATTCGTAACCGATATGTGTTTATCGGGGATGTTATTTTTATGGTTGTCTCAGTTTTGGGCAGCTATGTGTTAAGGCTTGAATTGGGGCCTGCCTTTTATATTTATCTCCCCTCTGCGTATTGGATGTTAGGCGTTGTACTGGTCATTAAACCGCTGATTTATTATTATTTTGGCCTTTACAGGAGACTCTGGTTATATGCGAGTACTCAGGAGCTCAAATTAATCATTGCCACAGTGAGCGCAAGCAGCGTTCTGGTATCTTTGGTGATGGTGAGTCTTTTTACGTTGGGGACATTCCGTGGTTTCCCGAGATCGGTTCTGGTAATTGATTGGCTTCTATCCATTATGATGGTGGGAGGGCTGCGGTTTACATTCCGGTTACTTGCAGAGAACCAAATCCTCGCATCGATCCCTCATCTCCACTCACCGGCCAAGCATGTATTAATCGTTGGGGCCGGCGATGCAGGGGCATTGGTTGTCCGAGAACTTCAACGAAACCCACAACTTAATTTCACTCCGATTGGATTCCTGGATGATAATCCAGCAAAACAGCAGCAGCAAATTTACGGTGTGCCGGTGCTGGGAACAATTTCGGACCTTTCAAAGGTTCTGGAAAACCGGAAAGTGAATGAAGTTATTATTGCGATTCCAAGCGCGCCCGGACGCGTGGTCAGGTTAGTAGCCGATGTCTGCCGGGTGAAAGAAATGCCTTTCCGCACGATGCCGGGTATTTATGAATTGTTGGGCGGCAAAGTAAGCATCAGCAGGCTTCGGGAGGTTAATATTTCGGACCTGCTGCGCCGGAAAGCAACGCAAACTGAAGACGAGAAAGTAGGCTCTATTTTAGGGGGCAGAGCCGTGCTGGTTACAGGAGCGGGAGGCTCAATTGGAAGTGAATTGTGCCGCCAGATTGCCCGGTGGGGGCCTTCCGAATTGATCCTTGTGGGGCATGGTGAGAACAGTATTTTTGAGACCGTTCTAGAATTGAAAGAAAGCTTTCCTGCTTTGCTTGTCCGCCCATTAATCTGTGATATTCGAGACTACAATCGACTGGATACTCTGTTTACCCGCTACCAGCCAAAGGTTGTTTTTCATGCGGCAGCACATAAACATGTTCCGCTGATGGAGATCAATGTTGAAGAAGCAATTACCAACAATATTTTGGGGACAAGGAATGTTGTTGAGGCGTGTGTTCAACATGATGTGGAACGAATGGTAATGATTTCAACAGATAAGGCAGTCCAGCCCATTAATGTCATGGGCGCGACCAAACGGATTGCCGAGCAAACGGTAATTGATGCGGCCCACCGTACTGGGAAATCTTTTACGGTGGTTCGCTTTGGCAATGTTTTGGGTAGTCGGGGGAGTGTTGTTCCTCTCTTCCAGCGCCAGATTGCCCGGGGTGGTCCGGTTACCGTGACACATCCCGACATGAAACGATATTTTATGACCATTCCCGAAGCGGTTTATCTTGTGCTTCAAGCAGCGAGTTTAGGAGAGGGTTCCGAAACATTTATGCTTAATATGGGGGAGCAAGTACGGATTCTGGATCTTGCGGAAGATTTGATCCGACTTTCCGGTTTAGAGCCGGGCAAAGATATAGAGGTTGTTTTCACAGGAATTCGCCCCGGCGAAAAACTGAGTGAAGATTTGTGGAATGACGGAGATTCATTCGAATCGACTGCACACCCGGATATTTATCGTGTAGTCCGTCAGGATGAATTGTTAGGTGAAGAATTGAAGAATTCCCTGGAGGAATTGATAAAACTTGCCAGAGAAGGTGATGCGCCTGCGATCATTTGTCTGCTGGACGAACTGATCCCCGATTCTGCGGTGAACAGCACACCACCTCCTGAGATTACATCTATTGACTCATGACCATCATTAATTCGTTAGAATGGAATAACTTCCTTGCAAATCACCCGGATGCACATGTTTTGCAGACATCTGCATGGGGAGAATTAAAATCTGCTTTTAATTGGGAAGCGCAATACTTCGTTTCCGGTGCCGCAGGTGCCCAGATTCTTTTCCGTAACCTTCCGCTGGGATTCAGTGTGGCGTATATTCCCAAAGGCCCGGTGGGAAGCGATTGGAACCGTCTTTGGCCGGAAATTGATGAAATATGCCGAAGCCATAACGCGATTTTCTTGAAAGTAGAGCCGGATCTTTTTGAGCCGGAAGATTTGCAGTTTGAAAAAGAATTCAATGGGTTTGTAAAGACTGAAGTCAATATCCAACCCCGACGGACCATTGTGGTAGACCTATCCGGTTCGGAGGAAGATTGGCTGAAGCGGATGAAGCAGAAGACACGCTATAACATCCGGTTGGCACAAAAGAAAGATATTGAGATCAAGCAGGTGGACGATTTAAAAGTTTTTCAAAATCTCATGGAAGTGACCGGTGAGCGGGATGGATTCGGAGTCCATTCCATAGAATATTATCAAAAAGCGTTTGATCTCTTTTCTCCATCGGGTAAATGCGCTTTGCTGGTCGCAGCATATCATGATGAGCCATTGGCTGCTTTGATGGTCTTTGCACAGGGGAAACGAGCCTGGTATTTTTACGGCGCTTCCAACAACGAACATCGAAACAGAATGCCCACTTACCTTTTGCAGTGGGAAGCAATGCGTTGGGCGAAGGCCATGGGCTGTGAAGAATATGATCTTTGGGGGGTCCCGGATTTTTCTGAAGATCAACTGGAGCAAGATTTTCAAACCCGTTCGGATGGATTGTGGGGCGTGTACCGCTTCAAACGGGGCTTTGGTGGAGAAGTGCTCCGATCAGCAGGCTCATGGGATCGAATTTATAAACCGATGCTTTATCGTATTTATCAATGGCGGGAAAAATATAAAAACTCACAGTCAGGAAGTTAAATAAACCGACGAACTGTTATATATGGCTTTTATGGATTTAAATTTTATAATGATTATCTCGAATTCAATCGAGTAAATTGATTTTATATGAATAAAAACGAATGGAACGAAATTATTGCTGAATTACCACACGCTCACATTCTTCAAATCCGTGAATGGGCAGCTATTAAGCAGAAATATGGTTGGGCTCCCCATTATAAAACCTGGATGGATGAAAATGATGAGGTTTGTGCGGCCGCACTGATCCTGGAACGAACTGTTGTGGTACTGGGAATCCGGTTGAAGATTTTCTATATCCCCAGGGGACCGCTTCTGAAAAACTGGACGGATAAAGACCTTCTGGAAAGAGTCGTGGGAGATATTGAGGACATGGCTCGTAAAGAAGGAGCTATATTCGTCAAAATGGACCCCGAAGTTGTGTTGGGCGAAGGCGTTCCGGGGGAAGAAAACGCCATTGAGATGGAAGAGGGGAATTTTGCTTTAGCTTATCTGGCAGACCGAGGGTGGAGGTTTTCCGAAGACCAGATACAGTTCAAAAATACGTTCTGGCTGGATATCTCTTACCCGGAGGATGAATTGTTAGCCCGGATGAAGCAGAAGACCCGGTATAACATTCGCCTGGCAAAACGAAAGGGAATAGAAATCCGTCAGGGCAGCCAGGAAGACCTTGGACTTTTATATAACATGTATGCCGAGACCTCCGTAAGGGATGGTTTTGTGATTCGGCCTCAACAATATTATCTGGATACCTGGACCCAGTTCATGGAAAACGGCCTGGCAACGCCCTTAATTGCAGAGTTTGAAGGTGAGGCAGTGGCCGGATTAGTATTATTCCATTTTGCGGGAAGAGCCTGGTATTTGCATGGAATGTCCCGAACTGCCCATCGTGAGAAAATGCCGAACTATTTGTTGCAGTGGGAATCCATGCTCCTGGCAAAACAGCTTGGGTGCGATTCTTACGATTTGTGGGGTGCGCCAGATATATTTGATGAGTCCGATTCGATGTGGGGAGTTTATCGTTTCAAAGAAGGGCTTGGAGGACGCGTTATCCGAACAATGGGTGCCTGGGATTTTCCTTCCAGAGGCCTTTTGTATCAGGTTTATACGCGTCTTCTTCCTCAGATTCTGAATTTTACACGGAAGCTGCGCAGACAAAAAACTATTGGGGAGGTAAATCAATTAGGATGATCGCAAGAGAGAGATTTGCAATTTTGCCGACACCGATCACTCATTTGCCCCGGCTGAGTAAGGCTTTGGGCGGACCGGAAATCTGGGTAAAACGAGATGATCTGACCGGCCTGGCTTTTGGGGGAAACAAAGTCCGAAAACTTGAATTTGTGCTGGCGGATGCCCTTAAAAAGGGTGCACAGACGTTGATTTCAGTGGGAGCTGCACAATCTAATCATTGCAGACAAACGGCGGCTCTGGCAGCCAAATATGGGCTGGATTGTATCCTGGTGCTTTCAGGTAACCCGGAAGAGGACTTTTCGGGAAATATTTTGATTGACAAGATGGTAGGTGCGGAAATTGTCTGGACGGAAAAAGAATCCCGGAACCGTGTTCTGGAAGCCACTTTTAAAGATGCGGAAAATCAGGGACGCAAACCCTATTTGATCCCTTTAGGGGCTTCCGATTCAATTGGCTCCAGTGCCTATGTGTTTGCTTTTGAAGAGCTTCTGCAACAAATGGATCGGATTGATTGGGTGGTTCTCCCCAGTTCTTCGGGCGGAACACAGGCAGGTTTAGTTTTAGGGGCGGTAAGAAATCAATGGGATGGACACTTATTGGGCATTAGCATCGATCGCAGTGTGCCCAAACTTCAAGAAATTGTGTCGTGCCTTGCTACACAAGCCTCAGAATACCTTGGTGAACCAAGGCTTTTTACCCCCCAAGAAATACTGGTTAATGCAGATTATTTGGGCGCCGGATATGGAATTGTGGGAGAACCAGAAATTGAAGCTATACGTTTGTTTGCAAGATATGAAGGGCTGCTGCTAGGTCCGGTGTATACAGCGCGCGCAGCAGCGGGCTTGATCGATTTGATTCGAAAGGGATTCTTTAAGTCAACGGATCGAATTGTTTTCTGGCATACAGGTGGAACCCCTACTTTATTTGCAACAAAATATGCGAAGCTGTTAGATTGATTGTAAGGATATTGGAAATAAAGCACTAAAAAACCCGGCGTCGCCGGGTTTTTAACTATTGTGAAATGGATGGTCGCCAGGCTGGATGGAAGTCATTCGCCGGATCATCGGTTAATTGGGTAAGGTTTGCGCCCGTTAAAGTCATCCGGTAAATATCCAGGTTGTTTTCCTGTGAACTTTCGAAGATCAGCCAGAAACCATCTTCTGAGAAATCTGCATCCCAGGCAGGGCGAAGATCGGATATCTGGAATTCTGGAGCGCCATATTGTCCAACTTGTCTGGCGACCAACCACGGCAGGTTTGAACTCTGGCTGAAAGTCAATATTTCTCCATTGGGAGACCAGTTTGGCGTAAAAGCAGCCCCATTTTCCATGTTGCTGAATTCGTGAGGGGCGCTTCCATCTTTGCCCATGATCCAGATCTGCGGTACTCCCAAGCGGGTGCTCATAAATGCAATGGACTCACCGTCCGGGGACCATTCCGGGGAGCGGTCGCTGCTGGATGGGCTCGATAATCTGACGACAGAATTGTCATCCAGATTGATCACATAAATATGAGAGATGCCATCCCGAAGACTGGTAAATGCAATGGATTTGCCATCCGGTGACCACTTGGGGTCATAATCTCCTCCCGGCATAGAAGGCAGCGGAGTAAACCCCGTTCCATCGGAACGAATGGTAAAAAGACTGGAGCCTTTGTAAACATCCATTTTTTCCCGGCATGGTGAAACGAAAACAATCCGGTCGCCGGAAGGAGACCAGTCAGGCTGGCAAGCGCCATCGGGTAATGTAGTGACCTGCTGATATTCCTGTAAATCGATGTCCAGTATCCAGATCTGCGGGATTCCGGACCTGTCTGAAGCCAACGCGATCTGTCCGCTGGCGCCACCGATTGGCGTTGCGGCAGGGATTGTCGGTTCAAGGCTTGGTGTAATTATCTCGGTAACGGGAATGACCGCTTCTGTTGTGGAACTTGGGGCTACGGTAGGTGCAGGTGTATCGGTTGGGTCGGGTTCAGGAGTTTCATTCAAAACAATGGCTAATTCAGTCTGGGGAGTATTTGTTACCTGCGAGGGGAATAACTGGTCCCGTGCAAAATAGATAACTGCTGCAGAACCGATGCAAGCTAAAAAAGCTATGCCGATCAAAAAGGGTAAGAAACGCTTCTTGGGTTGGGTTTTCGGTGTTTGATCGGAAATTTTGCGTGTGGGACTGGAGCCCTGTAAAGTTGTCTCGATATGATTTTCAACAGAAACGTTATGAGAAATTTTTCCTTTGACGGGCGGATCTGTCCGGGGGGCATAATCTTGGCGGAAACTTGCAGCAGCATTTGTGTTCAATAGCGCTGTTTTAAAACTTTCTGCTGTTTGATAGCGCAGATTAGCAGAAGTTTCCAGCGATTTTTCAATGACTTGAGCCAGATCATTTGAAAGGGCGGGGTTAAGATGTCGAACGGGCGTCAGCGCTGCGCTTCCCATTACCCTGGCAAGACCATCTTCCGGGATTTTCCCAGTGAGAGCATTGTACAGGGTCGCTCCCAGAGAATAAATATCGGACCGCGGATCTGTCCCTTGTCCATATTGTTCGGGTGGGGCAAAGCCCGGCGTCAGGGCCTGGGCTCCTGTGGCTGTGTGATCATCCTGAAGGATGATCCGGGCAAGCCCGAAATCTACCAGGAATATTTGATTGGATGGGGTGATTTTGATATTTCCCGGTTTAATGTCCCGGTGGATAATAGGACGGGTGCGGGTATGTAAATAAGAAAGGGCATCCGAGATGACCACCCCAATTTTTGCAACTTCTTCTTCGGAGAATTTTTTACCCGATTTGATCAGTTGCTTCATATCCTCTCCGCCGATGTAATCCATAATAAGATATTGCCCCTGATCAGGCAGTATAAAATGGTCGGTTACACGTGGCAGATTGGGGTGTCTCAAACTTGCAAGAATGGTTGCTTCTCGATGAAATTGGCGGGAAGATTCATCAGAGAGAAAAAGGTTTTCTTTGATCGCAACTTCTACGCCTAGATTCTCATCTATGCCGTAATAAACCGCCCCCATCCCGCCTTGCGAGATAATGTTTTTGATTCGATAGCGGTTATGGAGCAATTGATGGATCTCCAGCGGCATGTTCTTTCCTTAGAATTAAAATGTCTTTTTGGGGGTGGATTAGTTTTCAGTTTCTTGAATCTCCGGTCGCCATGCGGGACCAAAGTCAAAATCGGGATCGGTTGTCAACCGGGTTTGATTCTCTCCATTGATATCCATCAGGTAAATGTCGTGGTTTCTTCCATCGGGCCAGCTTTCATAAGCTAACCATTTCCCGTCTGGGGAGATCGTAACTTCTGCAATAGGATCTAAGTCCGATATTCCTAACTCGGGAATTCGGGTTTCTTCACTTCCTCGTTCTTCGTATTTTAATTCAAGCAGCCAGGGAAGGAACTGTGCTTCTTTGCTGCGGCTGAATAACAACCCGTCCCCGTTGGGAGTCCAGAGAGGCCAAAAATCATTGACATTCCCGCTGGTACTGAATTGGAATTGATTCAGGCCCTTTTCGGACATGATCCAGATGTGATAGAAACCCATCTGGCGCACAAAAGCCAGTTGTTTTGCTCCGGGGCGCCATACTGGTTGTATGTCAGAGTATCTGGTGTTGGAAACCTCGTTTAAGGACCCGTCTTCAAAATTGAAGACAAAAATATGAGCAGTGCCTGTTCTCAGGGAAGTGAATGCGATGCTTTTGCCGTCCGGGCTCCAGTTTGGATCAAAGTCACCAACTTCAGAAAAAGAAAGCGGTTCAAGTTCGGGATCATTTATATCGAGAAGATATATTTTTGCGTCATCGTAATAGGGATTTCGTTTTTCGCTACATGGAGAAATAACAGCAAGCATTGTGCCATTCGGTGCCCAATCCGGTTGGCAAACTCCTTCAGGAATGCTGGTGAGTTGAGTTTGTTTCGTTCCGTCAGCTTCCATCAACCAGATTTGCATGCTCCCCGTTCGGTCCGATACAAATGCAATTTCGCCAAACTCTTCGCCTTCGGGTAAAGAGGAGGGAATAACGGACGCCAGAGTAGTTTTCGATGGAGTTGGCGATGCCATAATCAAGCTTTCTGTAGGGGTTGCTAAAGGATTGCTGACTACGGTTTGCGTTGGCTCAAGAGAATCCGTAGTGGGGGTGGAATCCAATATTACTCCCGGGTTTAAGCTTTCTGTTGGAGAATTTCTCGTGGAGATTATGGTTGAAAGTGGATCATAAAGTTCTGGCTTTATAAAATAAGCTCCGACGAGAACAGTGATCAAAAGGAAAATAAATGAAACCGGGACTCTTCGCTTTGAATTGCGTTTTGGCCGCGATTTTTTTCGATTGTTATTGCTTATGGGTTCTAATTTAAATTTTGGCTTTGAGACCGACCCCTTGTAAGCTGAATCTTTGGTGTTGGGGGAATTATCCGGAGAATCGTCGGGCGGGGGTGTGACGGTAAAGCGGGGACGGGAAAAGCTCTCCAGGTTTTCAATTTGCTGGAGCAGCGCCTCTTTGAACTCTTCTGCCGATTGGTATCGATCATCCGGCTCAATTTCCAGTGATTTTTCAATGACGGCGGCCAGCTTTCGATTAATTTTAGGCTGAAGTGTTCTTAGATCCGTGAGATCAATTTTTCCGGTAGCACGAGAAAGGCTATCTTCAGGAATTACACCGGTGATTGCTGCATACAGTGTTGCACCTAAAGAATAAATATCCGATCTGGCATCCGTTCTTGCGGTTCCATATTGTTCAGGAGGAGAATACCCCGGTGTCATTGCTCGGGCTCCGGTGGTCGTGTTTTGATTTCCTTCCATGATCTTGGCTAACCCAAAATCAACCAGGACGGCATCTCCTTCGTGTGTGATCTTGATGTTTCCCGGTTTGACATCA
Organism: Ornatilinea sp.; assembly: GCA_018433975.1. Classification (GTDB taxonomy): domain Bacteria; phylum Chloroflexota; class Anaerolineae; order Anaerolineales; family Anaerolineaceae; genus SM3-B121. Next base: position 35,090 of record JAHDQE010000024.1, read on the forward strand.
CGATGGACAACAGAAGGCTCACGTATATGGAGATAGGTTAAGGCATCACAAATTGCAGCGCCGATAATAATGGCTTCTTTTTCGGGGATGCAGCCCAGTCGTTCAATCCGTTTTCTGAGATCTTCTCCCTCAATGTAATTCATCACGAGATACTGCCCCTGTCCAGTAATTGAGAAATAATCTGTGACATGGGGTAAATTAGGATGACGAAGGCTTGCTAAAATGTTGGCTTCGCGTCTAAATTGTCTGGCGTATTCATCAGAGAGAAATAAATTTTCTTTAACAGCTACCGGGATGCCTAAATTATCATCTTGGGCTTTATAAACAGCGCCCATCCCACCTTGTCCGAGGATTGAGATGATTGTGTAGCGGTTATTAAGCATTGAACCCGGTTTTAGTGTCATTTATCCAGCCTATTTTAAATTCTTAAAGATTTTACCTTGCTTACAGGGATTGTGCAACGAATTTCCTTGATTGATTGGCGATTGTAAGCCAACGTTAAAGATTAAAGTATTTTGAAAAATCAAATTTTGTATCCGGCGCATGCTATAATTGGCTTTTGTTAGAGGAAATCATTTTTGCAAATTCTTTGAATAAAAAATGAACTTAAAGAACTTAGACATACATACAGCGGTACAAACGGCATTCTTTCTTGCTATTTTGGGCCTGGTGCTTTCCTTTTGGATTGGCATCCGCTCTATTCAGTCGGGCAGGAAATTACTTTATTACCGAAAAAGACGGGAGAGGATTGTTAAAGGGTGGCGTTTGTTACTGCTGGGGATTATTCTGGGGGGGAGTGCGTTTTTCCTGAACCAATATGCTGAGCCCACAGTCTATCTTTTTATGGAGCCGTCTCCGACCATCACTCAAACACCAACGATTACGCTTACTCCAACCATCACACTGACCCCAACAATCACATTAACTCCTACTATTACAGAAACTCCTTCCGTGACGGCTACTCCCCAACTGCCGGTAGCTGTACAAACGCAAATTACCAGTGTGGTGACGCCTAACCCCGATTCTGTTTTTAGCCCTCTTCAATTCTCTCAAGAGCTGGATGAGGATAATTTCCCTGTGGATTCTGCCACCGAGTTTGCAAATCCGGTTGGACGTCTTTTAGGTTTCTTCAGTTATGACGGTATGCTGGAAGGTGTTCAATGGAGTGCTCTTTGGTACCGTCTTGAAGACGACTATTTGATTTGTTTGGAAACGGCGCCGTGGGACGGCAGTACAGGTGGGTATGGATATTCGGCCTGTGAGCCCTCGTCGGACGAGTGGCTGCCGGGCGAGTATGAAGTGCAGATATTTGTAGGAATGGAATGGAAATCTTCAGGCCGGTTTACCGTTACCGGAGAGGCACCTAAGCCTACTCTAACCAATACGCCTACTAAGACTTTGACACCGACATCGACGATCACCCCTACGCCCACCTCGACTTTTACGCCTGCTCCCACCTCGACCCGGACAGCAGTGCCAACCTCGACAAACACGTTAACGCCAACGAGAACGAATACGCCGACGATAACAAATACTCCGATCCCAACGTCCACGCGCAGACCGACTCTAACACCTCGACCAACCGATACAAAATGGCCTTCGCCTACGCCGCAATAGTTATAGAGTTGTGACGTTAAGAATCAAACGGATTGTAGTTGAGGTTTGGGGGCCAACTCTGATGCAATTTGTGCTGCGATACTGGCGTTGTTAATCAGGAGAGACAAATTCGATTCGAGACTGGCTCCGTTTGAGAGTTCTTTTACCCTTTGGAGCAGGAAAGGCGTGACTTTTGCGCCTGAAATCTTCAATTCCCGTGCTTCTGATAATGCGTTTTCAATTACAGATTCGATTTGAGCATGAGGCACGGCAGTTGAGGCGGGTGGAGGAACAACTACCAGGATTGCGCTGTTCAGGCCAATACCCCAATGTGCTTTTGCAATTTCAACGACTTCTGCAGGTGTTTCCACGCTGGCGTCGACATTTAAGCCGCTTTCGCGGGAAAAGAAAGCCGGAAACTCGGTGGTTTGATACCCTATGATTGGAACGCCGGCGGTTTCAAGGTATTCCAGAGTTGCCGGAAGGTCCAGAATGGATTTAGCTCCTGAACAAACCACGATCAAGGGGCTCTGGCTTAATTCCGGTAAATCTGCCGAGATGTCAAAATGAGAATTGCGGTGTACTCCCCCGATTCCCCCGGTAGCAAATACTTTTATTCCTGCTGCTTTTGCCGCAATTAGGGTCCCGGCAACGGTGGTGCCCCCATTGATTTTTTGAGATAACGCAATGGCAAAATCCCGACGACTGATCTTTCTGGTATTTTGCGACAAATTTGCCAGACTTTTTAATTCGGGGTCGGATAGACCAATATGGATTTTCCCGTCCAGAAGTCCTATGATGGCCGGTGTGGCACCGTAAGACTTTACTGCTTTTTCAAGATCTTTGGCAAGCTGATAATTTTGAGGTTGGGGTAATCCATGGGTGACAACAGCAGTCTCGAGCGCAACCACAGGTGCATTTCGTGATAATGCTTTTGAAACTTCGGGCGAAAAGCTGAGATATTTTTTGAGGTTAAGAGTTATAGGCTTTGTCATATTGATAACTGATCATAAAGGTTTTCGAGGGATAGATCGGGAATTACAGAGCCCCTGTATCTTAAAGTTAAGGAAGCGGCAGAAACGCCAAGGCGAACTGCTTCATCAATTGGAATCTCATTTACCAGGCCAAAAAGAAGTGCAGCGGTTAATGCATCGCCGGCCCCTGTAGGATCAACAATTTTAGTTTTTATGGCCGGCACATGGCCGCTCGTTTCGGATGTTGCATAACAAACCCCAAATTCCGCGATGGATATCACAGCGGCTTTTACTCCACGGGCGATCAGTAATCGGGCGGCATTTAACGCCCCCAGATGATCATTGTTGGCGAACGTTGTGTTGGTTAAAGTGGCTGCTTCGGCAGCATTTGCAGTCAACAGCGTGATTCTATCCAGATAGGGAGTTAGACGACCGGCGAGCTTATTGGATGTGGCATCAGCACAAACAGGGGCCTTGGCTAAACGTGCCTGGTAAAATATAGTTTTTAATGTAGGGGATGGAATATTTGAATCGATAAAGACAAAGTCTGATTGCTTGAAAAGCTGTGCGTTTTGCCGGATGTAGTTGGGTTTTAACGCAGAAATAGCCCGCATATCATCCAATGCAAACTGAAGTTCTCCTTTGTTTGTTAATACTGCCAGATAGGAAGAGGTGTTAAACTCAGCGCTTCGTAAGCAAGCATCAATGTTTACTCCCTGTGCTTCCGTATAGTCTAACAGATGCTTTCCAAACTCTCCCTGGCCCACCACGGTGATCAGGCTTACAGGCAGGCCGAGCTTGGCAAGATTTTCAGCAACGTTGCGGGCTACACCCCCAAAAGAGGGCCGCACACGAGCGGGTGTAGAGGTTCCCGGTTCGGGGAGGGTGTTTGAACGTCCGACAATATCCAGCCCCGAAGCGCCGATTACCAGGACATGATTTTCTGAAGTCTTGAAGTCATCTTGGAAAAACATAGAAAAGGTCCAATTTTTGGTGGCTATTAAAAAGATATGCTGAACTTCAATGGCATTTATACCATAAAAGCCGGGTCCGGATGAATAAAACTAAGAGGTGGCAAAGCATTTCCATGAATCAATCAGGTGGGAGTAGTTTCCGTTTGTGGGTAGTGAAGTTTCTTAATTTGAAGTATAAATAACAATCATTCTGAATAGAGGTTTTTTTAATTGAACAAAAAAATTTCCGTTGATTTTCATTGTCATACCGTTTACTCGCCGGACAGCCTCAACGATATTGAACATTTGATCAAGGCAAGTAAAGCGCGCGGCATAGAACGGCTGGTGATTACCGATCATAATACAATACGGGGGGCGCTTCTGGCTCAACAGGCTGCGCCAGAATATGTTATTGTGGGAGAGGAAATTGAAACCAGTGATGGCGGAGAAATTCTGGCCGCTTTTGTGAAAGAAGAAGTTCCGGGCCGACTTTCTTATAAAGAAGCGATGAATCGCCTGAAAGAACAGGGGACTTTTATCAGCCTGTCTCATCCTTTTGATTATCAAAGAAAAGGCTGGCAGCCGGAAGTGCTGCAAGATCTGGCCGATGTCGTGGATGCAATTGAGATCTTTAATTCCCGTGCAATGCATCCCAGGATCAATCAACAAGCTGAATTATTCGCGGAGCGTTTTAACTTAGCTGGCACAGCAGGGTCTGACGCACATACTCTCCGGGAAGCAGGGCGAGCGAGATTGATTCTTCCTGAATTCAGCAATGCTAATGAATTACGAAATATTGTTAAAGAAGGGATTGTGACCGGCGTTTTATCTTCTCCCTGGATTCGCTTCTCTTCAAGATGGGCTGTCTGGTATAAGCACATCGTTCGAAAAAAATTGGGCGTTTTTTAAATAAAAATTTGAGGCAACCTTGACGATATAGGAACTTAAGATACAATAAATGCAGAAAGGGGGGCGGTGGCGGAATTGGCAGACGCAGCGGACTTAAAATCCGCCGAGGGTGACCTCTTGTGGGTTCAAGTCCCACCCGCCCTACCTTAAATCGGTAGGATTAAATGAATAAGTTTTGTACCGGATTTGGCCTGTTTGAAATCATTGGATTTCAACAGGTCTTTTTTGTTTAATGCTGTAGCGGCTAATCCTAGGAGGGAAAAAAAGATCTATTATTTTCTGAAATCCGTGATTAAAAGTTGAGAATTGTGCAATATAGTGTGCGTTTTTAAGTTATACTTTATATATGTCAGACAATTCGCTCTTGCAAATAGAGCCGGCAAGAGCGAAAATATAAATGAAAGATTTGACCCTAAAGACAAATAAGAAAGGAGCTGTGAAAACAATGGTTGTTGAAAGGCGAAAGTTTACGCCAACTCCATTAAAGCGGCGGACCCCTGTCCCTTCGGATATTGAGATTGCTCAGGAAGCCGAATTGAAACCGATCGCCCAGATCGCTGAGGAGTTAGGTCTTTTACCAGAAGAAATTGAACTTTATGGAAACTATAAGGCGAAAGTAAAACTTGAGGTTCTGAATCGTTTAAAAGATGTACCTAATGGAAAATATATTGATGTTACAGCGATTAACCCTACACCTCTGGGAGAAGGAAAAACGACCACTACAGTAGGTCTCAGTCAGGCTTTGGGAGCAGAGCTTGGCAAACGCGTGATTACCTGTATTCGCCAACCAAGCCAGGGACCAACGTTCGGGATTAAGGGTGGTGCTGCTGGGGGCGGCTACAGTCAGGTAATCCCGATGGAGGATTTCAATCTTCATTTGACCGGAGATATTCATGCAATAACTGCGGCAAATAACCTGCTTGCCGCAGCCATTGATGTCCGCATGTTCCATGAATCCAACATGTCGGACGAACGACTTTTCGACCGGTTCTGCCCTGCGGACAAAAATGGAAAACGTCACTTTGCCCGCGAAATGAAATTCCGGTTAGAAAAATTGGGAATCCATAAGGACGACCCGGATGACCTGACGCCAGAGGAACGGCGAAAGATGTTCCGCCTGGATATTGATCCGGATTCCATTACCTGGCGACGCGGTATTGATACCAGTGACCGCATGCTGCGCGGCATCACAATTGGGGAGGGTCCCAAGGAAAAAGGCCAAACCAGAAAAACGGGTTTTGATATTACGGTTGCATCGGAGGTTATGGCTATCCTTGCGCTGACCACAAGCCTGGCAGATATGAGAAAACGGTTTGGAGAAATTGTGATTGGGGTCAGCAAGAGTGGTGAACCCATCACAGCGGATGATCTGGGTGTGGCAGGTGCAATGACGGTTTTGATGCGGGATGCGATCAAACCGACCCTGATGCAAACATTGGAAGGGACACCTGTTTTTGTGCATGCAGGACCCTTTGCCAATATTGCCCATGGAAATAGTTCTATTCTGGCCGATATGATCGGCTTAAAGCTTGCGGACTACGTTGTGACAGAATCCGGCTTTGGTGCGGATATGGGCATGGAGAAATTCTTTAATATCAAATGCCGCTATTCAAATCAGAAACCGGATGTGGTCGTGATGGTGGCAACGGTTCGTGCCTTAAAAATGCACGGCGGTGGACCAACCGTGGTAGCCGGGCAGCAGCTTGATTCAGCTTATACCGACGAAAACCTGGACCTGCTTCGGGCCGGCTTGCCAAATCTGTTGCATCACATCAAAGTTGCCAGAAAATTTGGCGTTCCGGTTGTTGTGGCTGTGAATAAGTTCTTCACGGATACGGATGCGGAATTGGAACTGGTACGAAAAGCTGCAATTGAAGAAGGCGGCGCTTTTGATGCAGTAATTTGCAACCATTGGGAATTAGGCGGTGAAGGTGCTGTGGATCTGGCTAACGCTGTCGTGAAAGCTGCAGAACAACCTTCTGACTTTAAATTCCTTTATCCGCTGGATATGTCTATCAAAGACAAAATTGAAACGATTGCGAAAGAAGTTTATGGGGCCGATGGGGTAGATTACCTTCCAGAGGCAGAGGAAAAGATCCAGGAATATACCCGTCTTGGATTTGATAAACTTCCCATTTGTATGGCTAAAACGCATTTGAGTCTGAGCCACGATCCCGCTTTAAAGGGCGTACCAAAGGGATTCAGGGTGCCCATTCGGGATATTCGTGCCTCGGTTGGGGCGGGATTCTTATATCCGCTTCTTGGAACCATGAGTACAATGCCCGGCTTGCCCACAAAACCCGGATTTTATGAAATTGATATTGATCTGGAAACCGGCGAAGTGGTCGGGTTGTCTTAAAAAATATATAAAAAGTGAAATCACAGCTGCCTCCGATAAGGGGGCAGCTGTGATTTTAAATACGGAAGTATTTATTCCAGGAAATACGTGGATAAGGTAAAATTTCTTTTGTGTATGAACAGCAATTCTTGCTGCTTAAAATAAGACACAATCAGGGCAGGTAATAATGGAAAAATATCAAAAATTACTTCCTTTCTCAGCTTCAATTGGAAAAACCGGGGAACTGGAAATTGCGGGGCACAATGTTCGTGAGCTGGCCGAAAAATGGGGCACTCCTTTATATATTTATGATGGAATAACCCTGAAAGAAAAAATTGATTCTCTCTACAAATTGGGTGCAGAAGAATACAAAGGGAAGTTTGATATTACCTATGCTTCCAAAGCTTATCTATCCTTGGGTTTTGCGCGACATCTGGCAAGTTTGGGCGTGGGGGTTGATGTCGTCAGTCTGGGAGAAATGAAAATTGCGGGAATGGCAGGATTTCCTCCCGAGCGTGTGCATTTGCACGGCAATAATAAATCGGAAGAGGAGCTTGAATTTGCTTTGGATTGGGGGGTATTCAGTATCGTGGTGGACAGCCTGGAGGAACTGGCGTTCCTGGAGGAATTGGCTGCCCGGAAAAAGAAAAAGATGCAGATCTGGTTGAGAATCGCACCCGGGGTGGATGTCGATACGCATCCCTATCTTCAAACAGGACACACAGCCAGCAAGTTTGGAATTCCTATTCCGGATGGTCAGGCAGTCAGGGCTATTGAATGGGCGAAAGGCAGTGAGTGGTTAAATTTGATCGGCTTGCATACCCATATCGGCTCGCAGATTTCAGATGCAAAACCTTATCAGCGTGCCGTGCGTATGTTGTTAAAAATTGCAGCCGAAGCCGATTTTGTTCCACAACAAATCAGCACAGGGGGTGGTTGGGGGGTATTGTATCGTCCCGAAGACAAAGAGACGAAGGAACGGGACTGGGTGGCTATGGTTGCGGATGCTTTACATGAGGAATGTGCAGCATTGGGTTATCCACTGCCCCAGCTTGTGCTGGAACCCGGCAGGTGGCTTACCGCACAGGCAGGTCTAGCGGTCTATCGGGTTGGATTTCAGAAAAAATCACGGGAAGGAATTCATGTGGTTGCTGTGGATGGCGGTATGGCAGATAATCCTCGTCCTGCCATGTATCAGGCGGTTTACTCTGCACTGGTTGTAGAGCGACCAATGGCAAAACCAATCCAAAAAGTAAATCTGGTAGGGAAGTATTGTGAAACAGGCGATGTGTTAATTGCCGGAGTTGAATTGCCTGAGGTGAAACGTGGGGACTTGATTGCTATGCCCAGCGCCGGCGCGTATCAGTTAAGCATGGCTTCTAATTACAATATGGCCGCTCGCCCGGCTGTTTTATGGCTGGAACCCGGCAGCGTTGAGTTATTGCAGAAAAGAGAAGATCCCTCAGACGCCGGGTGGTGGGTGGATGCTCAATAAAAACGAAGGTTTATAGAGATGCCCGGATGGTTATAGATTTAACCATCTTGCAGCTTCTCGAGGTAGATCATCGGCGCTTTTGATTTTTACCGTGCATTGGGGGAGAGATTCCAAAAATGCACGTCCATACCTTTTGGTGAGCACGCGGCGGTCCAGGACGGCAACAACTCCCCGGTCATTCTGGGTGCGAATGAGCCGGCCAAAACCCTGCCTAAAGCGGAGAATTGCTTCAGGTAAATTGTATTCATGAAATGGGTCTTCAAAAGTTTCCGATCTCGCGGCAACAATTGGATCCGATGGAACGTCAAAGGGCAGCTTGACAATGACCAGAACGGATAAGGCCTCACCGGGGATATCCACCCCTTCCCAGAAAGCCCTGGTTCCCAGCAGCACGGCTCTTTCAGATTCCCGGAATATTTCCAACAAGGTGTTGGGCGAAGCTCCTTCCCCTTGTTCGTAAACCGTGATCCCCTGATCCGCCAGATGGGGAGAAATTGCCTGAGAAGTCTTCTTCAGTTGTGAATAGGATGTAAATAAGACCAGCATTTTCCCGCCCGTGGCTTTACTTAAACGGACAATGGTCTTCTCAACTGCGCGTTGATAGCTGCTGCCCGCGCTGGGTTCGGGGGTGTCATTGGGAATATACAAAAGAGTTGAAGTTTCATAGTCAAAAGGTGAACCCAGAGCAAGTTCATCCGCATCTACGGCAAAAAGGCGGTTTCGGAGGTAATCAAACTCACCATTTGCTGTCAGCGTGGCAGATGTCAGGATGACACTGGACTTTTCATGCCAGAGGTATTTTTCCATCAAAGGGCCAATATGCAGGGGCGCGATGTACAGCGCCAGTTGGTAACCGTTGGGACGGATTTCAACCCAATAGATTTTGTCCGGGTCCGGGTCTGTCACAAAAGAAGAGAGGTTGGTTTCGATTTCCGAGAATCTTCTAAAAAGATTGCTGAGATTTCCCTGGGCTTCTTCAAGTTCTTCTGAATAAATCCCCTCCAGATTTGCAACGGATTTATAAATTTCCTGCAGCAGGTTTAAAAGCAGTTTAAGCGTATCACCAACAGAATCCCAATTAATTTCAACATCGGTCCAGGCAGGTTGTGTTCTGGTGGCCGGTAAAATTCTTTCCTGCTGGCCATAAGCACTGACAGGCCTACCATCTCGCTGTTCTTCGAGAAATGAACTTAAGACCAAGAAGAAATTTTTAAAGTCGTGATCCAGCCGAAAAGCAAGGTCTGTAGCTCTGCTCACAACTTGATGGTAAGCCGCATAATCAGCAGGAGATAAGATGTCGTGAAGCAGTCGCAATTGATGTCCCAGAACGCCGCTGGACATACCCCCCAGCTCACGCAGCATCCGGGTAAGATCATTTTGTGTGGCTCGATAGCTGAGAGAATTGGTAGTTGCCGATTCTAAGTGATGGGCCTCATCTACAATCAGATAGTCGTATTCCGGGAGTACACGATTCCCTGTGGCCACGTCTGCAAGGAGAAGAGCATGATTGACAATAATAATGTGCGCACTTTGCGCGGATTGTTTGGCCTGATAAAAGGGACAAATCCCGCCCATCTTCGTGTAACAGATTTCTCCCTTACAGCCTTCATTCTCAGCAGAGATGCGGCGCCAGATATCGTTTTCCACAGGGCCGTTCAGGTTAATTTCATTGCGGTCTCCGCTTCCACCGTGATAAAGCCAGGTAAGAATTTTCGCGAGCACGCGCATTTCTTCCGGGCTCTCGGTTCCTCGGCGGCGCAAAAGTTCCAGCCGGTGCGGGCACAAATAGTTGGAACGCCCTTTAAGAACGGTCGCGCGAAGATTGATGCCCAAAGCATCATTCAAGTCAGGAACATCTTTATTGATTAATTGATCCTGCAAGTTAATCGTGTTGGTGGAAATAACTACCCGGAGGTCATTCTGCATGGCCCAGATTGCGGCTGGAATCAGATAAGCAAATGATTTTCCGGTGCCAGTTCCAGCTTCAACCATCAAATGTTGGCTTTCACTGATTGCGGTGGCAATAGCCCGGATCATTTCAATTTGTTCCGGCCGTTGTTCAAAACTGTTAAAATATCTTGAAAATGGTCCCCCATACTCCAGCGTAGAGACAATTTCATCCACATTCAAAGGGATAATCGGGTCTTGTGGGGATAGAAGCGGCAGCGATTGATCCTGGTCCACAAATAGCGGCCCATTGAAAACCGTTTTTGCCTGTCTGGACCGGATCGGTTCTTTGAGATGGGTTTCAAGGGCAAAGCGGAAAGCCCATGAGGCTCCCCATGGGAAAGGGTCACTCAACCGGACGAATTCTGCCAGAAGATCGGTAGGCAGTTCAACAGCTTTTTCAAACAGGGCTAAGAATACTGCCCGGGTTAATTGTGCGTCGTACAGCGCGCGATGTGCATTTCCTGGCAGGATGATACCCAATCTTTGGCCTAACGCGCTGAGATTATACCTGCCTGCTGAAGGCAACAAAACAGACGCCATTTCATAGGTATCAATGCTTTCATTGTCAAGCAGGATATGGTATCGATTCAAGAATGAGAGGTCAAAAGGAATATTCTGTCCGAGAATAGGGGCATCCCCTACAAAATCTGCGAATTCCTGAATGACAGCCTGTATGGGAGGTGCATTTCGCACCATATCGTTACTGATGCCGGTTAATTGGGTTATGAAAGAAGAAATCGGGCGGTTGGGATTAATTAATGTTGACCATTCTTCTTCAACGCGGCTTCCATTAAAGCGAACTGCTCCAATTTCGATAATTGCGTCTGTAGATGGGTCTAATCCGGTTGTCTCCAGGTCCAAAGCAACGATAGAATGCATGGGATTGATTATACCATCCGGAATATGTTATAAATTTGAATATCGAGAACTGTTTGTAAAGTATATGAATCATCCATTTCAGAAGAACGTGATAATATGGAGTAGAGTTCAGATTAAAAGGTTATTGCGTTTCTGGTCCCCAAATTTAACCTATAGCACAGAACCGGTTTTTTGTTGAACGGTATCCAGACTGTGAGCAGTGGATCGAATTAGACTGGAGTGAACAATGAGCAATTTATCGAATTCAATGATTAGCACCTCCGTTTCTCCGGAAAATGGACGATTTACGATTGAAATCTCGACACCTGAAACCAGCGTGGTTTTGGAAAATGCGTGCCTGGGAGTCCGCTATCGCTATCGCGGGAGAACCTACCGGAATTTATATGATCATTGGAACGTGAGCCTTGAGGACCGCTTTGAAAGTAAGGATGATCATCTGGGAAAACTCCACCAACACAGCCTTTTAATAGCTCCGGATGAACATGGGATTTCTTATCAACTTACATTTGCTTTGCCGGAGAGATATCCATTTCTAATTTGGAAACTTTTAATCCGAAACAATGGCGAACAATCTGTTTGGATTGACCAGATCGATATGCTGCGCGTGGGTGAAAGAGCGCAGCCGAAGGGACCTTTGACAGGGGGACTGGCTTTTGAAAATTCTTTTCCGGAAACCGAACTGGCTTTTTACTCCAACGGGTGGCAATCCTGGTCCTATACAGCTACATACGGCGAATCGAATGTGCAGCGAAGGACGAGGTTAGGATCTATACAAAGCGTTGTTAACAATAATCATGGAACGACTCAACCTCACAGCCCGGGGCATTTTTCAGGGGATTTGTTTGGCGTGATTGGCGACAGAATTCATGGAAATGGACTACTGATTGGATTTTTATCCCAGGAACAACATTTTGGGTCCGTGGAGACCTGGCTTAAAAAATCTCTTTCCGTGGCTTTATGGGCAAATGGGGATGGAACAAGGTTAGATCCCGGTGAAGTCATCGAAACAGACTGGGCCGTTATTCAGGGATTCTCGCTCAGGCAACCGGATCCCCTGGTACATTATTTTGACGCTGCTGCGTCTCAGAATGAAGTTCAACTGCGGGAAGATATCCCGGTGGGATGGTGTTCCTGGTATCAGTATTATCAAAAAGTAACCGCGGAAAATATTCGGCAAAACTTAAGGTCAGTATCTAATTACAAGAACCAGATCCCATTGAAAATTATTCAAATTGATGACGGTTTTGAAAGCCAGATTGGTGATTGGTTTGATTTTCGAAATACTTTTCCGAATGGAGTGGCGGACCTGTCAGCGGAAATTCATCGAAATGGCTTTGAATCCGGTTTGTGGCTGGCGCCCTTCATCGTGCATCCTAAATCAAAGTTGATCAAAGAGCATCCGGATTATATTCTCAGGAATCGAAATGGGCGGCCTGTAAATGCAGGTTTTATTTGGAATGTCTTTACAACGGCTTTGGATTTGACCCATCCTGGAGCAATGGATTATGCCTGGTGTGTGGTGGAGAAAGCAGTACGGGAATGGGGCTTTTCCTATTTGAAACTGGACTTCTTGTATGCCGCGGGTTTACCCGGCCATCATAAAGACCCAACAAAAACACGGGCCCAGGTACTCCGAAATGGTTTGAAAGCTCTGCGTAAAGCTGTAGGACCGGATACGTTCTTATTAGGCTGCGGGCTGCCGTTGGGGTCGGGAATTGGAATTGTGGATGCCATGCGGATAAGTGCCGATGTCAGCGGGAACTGGACTCCAAGCTACATGGGTGTAAAACCATTTTTTAAGAAAGAGCCGCATATTCCTTCTGCCCAAAATTCCATTCAGAATGGAATGACCCGGGCAATGTTTCACAATCGATGGTGGATTAATGATCCGGATTGCCTGTTGGTCCGGGCTGCTACAGATTTGACTCAACCAGAAATTCAATCTCTGGCAACTATAATTTCCCTTACAGGAGGTTCTCTGCTGTTATCCGACAGCTTACCAGAGCTGCCTGAAGATCGAGTCCAGCTTGTCCAGAAATTGCTGCCGGTGATTGGAAAGAGGGCAACAGTTGTGGATTGGTTTGACCGTGAATCCCCTGAAAAACTGCGTGTAGATATGAGTGGCCCGATTGGGGATTGGCACTTGCTGGCTCTTTTTAACTGGGAAGACAAAGAAAAAGAAACAACCTTTGATCCGGGAGATTTTGGCGTGCCTTGGAAAGAGTATTGGTTAACTTCTTTTTGGGATGGGGCTGTCCGGGATTCTTCAAAGGCTTTCACGCAAATGATCCCGGCTCACGGGGTCACCCTGTGGGCTGTACGGGAAAAACAGTCCACTCAACCACAGTATTTGGGGAGTGATATTCATATTTCTCAGGGGATGGAAGTCTCTGACTGGACTGTTGGAGAAGGAAACGCTGTGTGCCAAATTAGATTAAACCGTTTATTTGAAGGAACGCTGCTTTTTTACTCCCCTGTTAAACCTAAACGGATCCTGTTTCAGGGAATCCCGATATTTTGGAAGATGATTGGAGAGAAAATTACTGAGGTTTCTATCCGGGGAGATAAAACGGGCGAATTAAGCATAGAATTTTAATAGATGAAATGAGGAAACTTAAAGATTTATCTTTAATAGATTGAATCCTTTATTGAAGCGTATGAAAAAAAAACAAATTAGCCTCTCACTATTTTCTATTCTGTTCTTCTTTGTCCTTATAAAGGTCGTTTTTGCGGATGCTCCGCTGGAAACGAAGCGGTATTTTCCGCTTGTTATTCATATTGCTCCTACGCCAACTCCAACGCCGGTTCCAACGCCAACTGTTGTCCCCACTCCTAATCCTGAAGTACCACCACCGTACTCTACCAGCTTATATATGAAAACAGTTAATCCCAGCACGTTGTTTTCTTTGGGTTGCACCTATGGTGAACAGGACCAATTGTCTCCTGGCGTACAGGATACAGTGGTTTTCCTCGCTTTTGGAAAACCCACGATGAATGATGGAATATATGGAGCGAGCCTGTTTGGTTTTGGACCGGCATCCACGGATGAAATTGGAGAGGCAATTAAACAATTCGGGTCTGGCTATCGGGTCTGTTTGGGAGATGACGAGTTCTCACATCTTCGAATTGCAGTGGGAACGAGCAACTATGGCGATCCGGATCTGGTGAGCTGGTGGGATCATGGAAGAAAATGGGCTCGGATGGTAAATGACATCAATAAATATTTCATTACTCAAGGGCTTTTCACCTGGGTGGATTCCGTGGGGGCTTCGGATATGGAACTGGCATGGAATGCTCCATCTGTAACGAGATTATGGGTTGAGGGATATGATTACGCTAATAGTTATCCCCTGTATAATTTTGGGGCAGCGGAAGGCTGTCCAACTCGATTGGCGCCTCAATGGCAATGTGCTTCTCCCTGGACTCGTGAGGATGTCTGGTATATTTCATTTGGAAGCGGGGCATCTTATCCGATGCCATTAATTTATGCGACAAATGGCGTGAACGCAAGACAGTGGGCGTGGTTATCGGTTTATGCAGTTGAACAACATGGAGCTCCCATGGATTTCAAAGGAGCTTTTACTCAATATCAGGCATGCCAGCAAAGAGGAGGCTGTGATCTTCTGGACAATACACCTGAAGAAGGCTGGCAGCAGTTATATGATGAGTTAAAGTATGATCCAAGAACGGAGCAGCTATTGCAGTGGTCTACCGATATTAAATGGTGGGGGGAATAATGACCAACACAACAAAACGGAAAATCCTGATTCTGGCTATTGGCGGTTTACTGGCTGTTTTTTTGATGGTCTCATTCCATCCGGATATTGTTGTTGCTTTTCAAATATCGCCGACGCCGGCACCAGTATCCCCCTCACAGAGTGTGGAAGAAATCGAAATTCAATATCTTGAACAGATGCTGGCCCTCGAAGATCTGGATGAAACTTTTCGACAATCTCTGAAAGAAAAACTGGATATAGCACGCAGTATTGTCAGTGAGAGGGTGCAGGCTTCTGCTAATTGGTCGGTGCGTGCGGAGGGGATTTTGCCGCCGGACTCTTCCTACGAGGAAAAGCCTTTCCCTGAGGGAATTTTTGAGGGGGGAGAAGGTTTGATCTCTTCTTCAGAAGCATTTATTAATAACCTGTGGCAGGGTGCTGTTGAGGATGGTTTTATCCAGGTCTTTGCCGGAGTTTCAGTGGAAAATCCCCGACAGGGTGTTCTCTATCTCGTCAACACTTCCCCAGATCGAATGAATACCGTTATTACTTCCTTTTACCCTGCGGAGGAGGATGGCGGTCTCGAAATCGTTGAGATGGTTGAAGGGGTGTTGGTTTTGAAAAGCGAGAATATGTTATTCTGTTTTGACATTCTGAAAAATCAGTTTGTTTGTGCTGTAAGTTAAGCACTGTTTGAATATCGTCTATAGAACAAGCCTGCGCACAGAATTTTCTGTACGCAGGCTTGTGTTAGTCGTTTGTTTTCTGGGCGAAATTATTCCGATTTTGGCTGTTCTTTTTTCGATTTGCGTTGATTTTTGCGGCGGATAAACATCCGAACGATCAATAAAATCGGGACGGTTATGAGCAGCAGAATGGGCGCTACGAATAACAAAATCCAGATCAGAGCGTTTGCGAGGAATTTTAAGCCGTTAATCAAAGCCTGCAGCGCATCTCTGGCAACTCCAACGGGTTCCCAACCACCTATTGTCAGAGGTTGGATTGCTGCTGTTGAAATAATATTCACACTGATGGAAGACAGACGGGCCGATTCCTCATAGTAGTTGATTTGGCCCTGCAACACTTCGATTTCTTCCCGGACCTGGGTGAGCCGGTTGAAAACCGATAAAACGTCTTCCGTCTTCGTTGCCGAGGCCATAATCTCCCGGAGTTGGGCTTCGGCGTCTTCGGAATTTCTCAAGCGGGATTTAAGATCGGTGTAATCTTTTGTGACATCCTGCCCGGTGACATTCTCATTCTGAATATCGCTTTCCGGATTTTCAACCATCCCTTTAATTTGTTCAAGAGCGGTGGTCAACTGATCTGCGGGCACCCTGATGGAGACTTCTGCGGCGGGAACTTCAACACCGTTTTCAATATAGGTCTTATGCAAGTTAGAATTTACAACAAAGCCGCCCATGTTCTCAGCCATCTGGCTGATTTTGGATAATGCTGAAGCAGGATCTTCAACCACGATGGAAAGAGAAGCATTTTTGATGACGATCCTTTCCACTGCTGAAGCATTACCGTTTTGACCAAAAGTCTCCCCATCTACGGAGGGTTCACTTTGCATGATTCCTTCTTGTTCCATGTCCATAGAATTTGCAAATCCTGCGGAATCTTCTGTAAAAGAAGGGGCAACAGATTCTGAAGCAGGTGCACAGCCTGCCAGAAGGAGGACGATCAAAATCAGGGCACAAATTTGGCGTTTCATGGTTTTTCTCCTTGGTATGTTGTTAAGAAGACGGCAAGGGTGCGGTTAAAGTTCCTGTAGAATTACCAGCCAAATGCAAGCCGCATTGCGTGACGGGAGGGGAGGCCGGCCTGGGTGATTCGATTCTGTACACTGGCGATATCGTATTTTACTCTGTGTAAGGACCAGGTCAGAGTCGTATCCTCAAAGATTGCAAAGGAAGCTCTGGAATCGTGATCCCGGGGCTGTCCGACTGAGCCAGGATTGAGAATCACTTTGTTTTTGAACGAAGCAGTGAAGGATGAATCGGATTTATGCGTCTTTAACTGAGGGTTTTTGACCCCGTTCAGCTCAAAAGAAATTGGCAAATGGGAATGGCCTACCATACAAATAGCTGTGTTGAAATGTTTGAAATTTTCGGCAGCTGAATAAGGATCCATGATATATTCCCAGATTGGATTCCTGGGGCTGCCGTGAGTCAGGGTGACATTCTCTTTATAAATGATTTCGCTGAGGTTGCTAAGAAAGTCATTGTTTTCTTTAGTCAACTGTCTTTGTGTCCACAACGCGGATAATTGGGCATCGTGATTAAATGCGTTAATATCAATCATTCCCAGGGCTGCTGCATCATGGTTACCCAGAAGACAGGTCAGGTTTGGAAGGGGGCGTATTTTTTCAATGCACTCATTTGGATCGGGACCATACCCTACCAAATCTCCCAGGCACCAGACAGCATCTACTGCACCGGCTGTCTCCATCACCGCCTGCAAAGCCGTCAGATTTGAATGTATATCTGAAATTACCAAGATCCGCATGGGGTTCTCTTATGGCAGTCTAAATTGTGTTTCCCATTGCCCCAGAATTGTTTGTTGTAACGTAGAGTTTAAGCCTACAATTGAAATCCAGGTGTTGCCGGGTTTCAGCGGGAGAGGTGTCTGGTCAACGGTAAGAAATTCGATAGGAAGGTTTTTTTCAGGGGCTTTCCATATTCCTTCAATTGATTCTCCGTCCCTGAATAAAACCGCCCGATTCCCGTCTTTATTATCCCACAACTCGATGTTATGAAGGGTGGGGGCGAGTTGATTATACCTTGCGAAGATGATAATCAAGTTTGAAAAAGATAATTGCTTTTTTGTCAAGCGGTCCGTGAGGGGAACCATGGTCAAATTATTGTATGTGTCTACGCTTTCCAGTGAGACCCGGTACGTTTGCGAAATGGGATCATACTGCCACTGGCTGATATTGTAAGCATTGTAGCTGATTTTGATTTGATTTGCGAGAAGCCCTATCTCCGGTTTCTGACTGGAGAAATACATTCCTTGTAGATCAGGTTTCTTGTAAGAGGCTCCGATCCTTTCCTGCATGTAATTCGAAAGCAGGTCAGTATCTGCAAAAACGCTGAACACGGAATGCGGTCCATCATCGCAAAGCGCCGGGCAGGTAGCGCTTGAGACTGAAACGGCCCGATTTCCCAGTTCTCTGTTAATAACCGGAAGCACCTGATAATAATCCGCACCGGCATACCCCAGTATTCCTTGATAGAGTTGCGTTAATTGTGCGTCTACCAGACGGGCTGAACGGATAGGTCCAACTTTTGGAGCGTCTTTTCCATAATACACGGCAAGAAACCGATTGGTCCCTTCACCAATGTAGTAATCAAAAACCATATCCGCATAAGATAAACCGGAGTGCGGTCTGCCTTCCCGGGGGAAATTGGAAACTTTGATCATCACAGGGGGCCGAGCTAACAATTCAGAGTCTGCAACAGCCTGTCCGGTTAATGGATTGATTTGATTGGGAAAATTGGATGGGCCATATGCCACAACAGTGGGAGTTGGCGTTAGGGTTGGCGTGGGGCTTGGAGTGGGTGTTGGGCTGGTGGTCTGTGTAGCGCTGGGAGAAACCAGTGTTTGAATTGGCGCAGCTGAAGATTCAAGACCGGGAATTGAAGTCGCAGAAATTGGTTGGCAGCCGGTAATCCATGAAGTGGCCAGCAAAAGAAATAGCAGGCCAATGTTCATTTTCCGGAAGATGCGAATCCCTGTTTTCACGCGGTGATTTCCTTCAGAATTATTTTCTAAGGAACTTCAAATTGAATTTGCCAATGCCCTTCTGTAACTTCCTCAAATGGGGAGCTGTCCCCGGCAATCATAATCCAGGTGTTACCGGGTTTCAGAGCCATCGGAACCCCGTTTTGATTGATGAACTGAATCGGCTGGTCGCGTTCGGGGGCTCTCCAGGATCCTTCTACCATGATTCCATCGCGGAAATAATAAGCACGTTGTTTTTCAGGGTTATCCCAGATTTCAATGTCGTGTAAGGTTGAAGCGTACTCATCATACAGTGCAAACAGAATAATGATATTTGAAAATGCCAGCTGTTTACCGGTGATACTCTCAATATGAGGAATGATGGGGTGTTCATCCCAGGCATCATCTCTTTGGTCGTCCCACAGTTCTGTCCAGCGGAGATACTTCCCTGAAGCAGGGTCAAAATGCCATTCACTTCGATTCCAGGTTTGAAAATTGATATCAACTTGATTCGCGGGGCCTGAGCTCTCGGGAACACTTTCTTTAAAAATCATTCCCTCCAGTGGATACCGGATATTTTTGACACCGATGCGCGTGGTGAAAGCGGTGATTTCGGCTGTGTTGACATAGACGCCGGTTTCACTATGAGTCGCGATCCCGCAGATGGCCGGACAGGAAGCGTCGTCAAAAGAGACCGCTCGATCCCCGAGTTCTTCCAGTAAAACCATGTCCACTTTGTCCGGATCGGCGTTCCCATAGACCAGAACTCCCTGATACATATTGACCAGCTGCGCGTCTACCAGCCGGCCAGAACGCAGCGGCCAGGCCTTTTCGGTATCCTGTCCATAAAATACAGCCAGGAATCGATTCATTCCTTCGCCAATATAGTACTCAAAGACCATGTCGGCATAAGAAAGCCCGGCTTGTGGGCGGCTTCCTCTGGCTGGAAAATTAGATACTTTTACAAAGACCGGGCGCCGGTTGAGGATTTCCGGGTCCGGAACCGCTTCTCCAGTCAATGGATTGATATCAATCGGAGAGTTTACCAGGCCATAAACGACCTGGGTCGGCTCCGGTGTGTTCTGCACTGTTATGTCGGAGGGCGGGACGGGGGTTGCAGGAGCGGGGGTAATGGTTGGAATGATTTCAGGAGTTTCAACCAGTTCATTGGCCTGATTTGCGGCTTCCGGAGATTGCAAAGGCGTGGTTTCGGGTTCCGAAAACCGGCTTCCCAGGCCAGCCAATAGATTTGAGGCAGGCTGACAGCCGACCAATAATATTGTAAGCAGTGATAAAACTATTCTTTTGAAATCCATGCCGTGACCTGTTGAATAAGATGATCTGCAACATCATATTTGGAAAGGGTCGGCAGCTCCTGTTTCTTCCCATCCGGAAACAGAAAGATCACTCGATTTGTTTCAGAGCCGAACCCCGCACCTTTTTTGGTAATGTCATTGGCTACAATTAAATCGAGGCCTTTATTTTTGAGCTTAAGGGCTGCGTTTTCCAAAAGCTCATTGCTTTCCGCGGCGAACCCAACAACATGCTTTGGAAAACCCTTTTCTTTCCTCAACAAATTGACCTGTTTCAGAATGTCTGCAGTTGATTCCAACTCAATAGCGGAGAACACTTTTTCTTTCTTGATTTTCTCTTCTGAATATCTTCTGGGCCGAAAATCCGCAACCGCAGCGGTCATGATCAACGCGTCTGCATTGGAAGCAGTGTTGATGACCGCGTTCAGCATCTGTTCCGCGGTTTGGACCAAAATGGTATCTGCGCCCGAAGGAGGGGTGAGGGTCGTAGGGCCGGAAATCAGCGTAACATTCGCGCCCACATCGAGCGCGGCCTGGGCAACTGCATAACCTTGTTTCCCGGTGGAACGGTTGGTGATGAAACGAACCGGGTCAATCGGTTCTTCCGTCCTTCCGGCGCTGACAATAATTCGTTTCCCTGCTAAGGGGCCGTTTTTTCCAAGAAGAAAACGAATTCTGCTCTCAATTTCAATGGGCTCAGTCATTCTGCCCAGACCTTCCAGGCCTGAAGCGAGGTGGCCGGGCATGGGACCGGTGAACTCCACTCCACGCGACTTGAGGATTTCAACATTGGTCTGGGTGGCCGGGTGGCTGAACATTCCGGCGTCCATTGCAGGAGCAATCAGCATGGGACAGGTGGCCGCCAGGGCTGTTACGGTCAGAAGATTGTCGCCGATGCCATTGGCGAGTTTGGCCATTGTATTGGCTGATGCAGGGGCAATTACCAGCAAGTCAGCTTCATGTCCCAGAGCAATGTGAGTGACATGCCCTTCACTGCCCCACAGATCATCTTCTACGTATGCTTTTCTGCCGGTAACAGACTGAAAAGTAAGCGGCGTAATGAAACGGGTGGCACTATTTGTCAGGATCACATCCACCAGAGCGCCTGCCTGGCTTAACTTGGATGTCAATATTGCGGCTTTATAAGCCGCAATAGAACCGGTGACACCGAGAACAATTCGTTTATTTTGGATTGGATTACTCATGAGTTTTTTGATTTAAATCCCAAAGGATTTTAAGTCCATCTAAAGTTAACCAGGGGGCAATGGAATCAATCACATTCGTTTCTGAAGCTACAACTTCTGCCAGTCCGCCGGTGGCAATGACTTTCATTCGGTCCCCTAATTCTTTTTTGAATCTCGCAACCATGCCTTCGACCAGTGAAACGTATCCAAAGAGCAGGCCTGCCTGAATGGCGTGTACTGTGTTGGTGCCAATAGCGGAGGGTGGACGTTTGATTTCCACTCTTGGAAGTTTTGCGGTGCGTTGGAACAATGCATCTGCTGCAATGCCAATGCCGGGGGCGATTGCGCCGCCTAAATAGTCTCCCGTTTCAGTGATTGCATCAAAGGTTGTCGCAGTCCCAAAGTCCACAATGCAAGCGGGGCCGCCATACAAACTTTTGACGGCCACTGCATCCACAATACGGTCGGCTCCTACAGCCTGGGGCGGATGATATAAAATCTCGATCCCGGTTTTGGTTCCCTCGTCAATAATTAAGGACGTTTTCCCAAGGTATATTTCACAGGCTTTTGTAATTCTTCCGGTTAATG
This sequence comes from Ornatilinea sp., assembly GCA_018433975.1. Taxonomy (GTDB): domain Bacteria; phylum Chloroflexota; class Anaerolineae; order Anaerolineales; family Anaerolineaceae; genus SM3-B121. Next base: position 56,708 of record JAHDQE010000024.1, read on the forward strand.
GGGGAACAACAGATGCCAAGCATATTCCTTCGAGCTGGTCAGGGGAACAACCGCTGTGCTGAAGCATCCCCAGTATTTGAAGGCCGTATTCATCGGGCATACGGTCGTTATCGGTGGCCAGACGCCATCGATTTCCCAGCGTTTTGCCTTCGTAGAGACCCATTGTAATGTTGGTATTTCCAATATCTATTGTCAGTAACATTATATATTTCCCTGAACATTTCGTTTTTATTATTTTAGCCTAAAATTTCCCCTTCAACGATGACGAAGGGGAAATTTAAAGAGTAATCAAAGACAATAGAAGTGGCGATTCTTTTTAAGCTTTCATCAATTGGTCAATCCGGCTTTCGCCTGTGCTGTAGTATTTTGCTTCGGGGTGGTGAACAATGATGGCCACAGTAGATTGTTCCGGAACCAATTGGTATGCGGAAGTCAGAGAAATTCCTAGTTCCTGTTCTACGGGTAGTAATTCAAAAACTTTTTTGTGGTCTGCTAAATCTGGAATGGCGGGATAGCCCCATGAATATCTTTTTCCTTGATTTTGAGGCAGCCCCAATTCTCTGAGAATGTGGTCGTGGAGATAATCTGCTGTGGCTTCAGCCATCTGAACGGCCAGGCCATGCAAATAGTAAGCTTCACTGTAATTCCCCACATTTTGCAGTGTTTCAAATTTTTGGGTAGTTTCCGCGCCGACTGTTACGACTTGTAATGCGACCAGGTCCATTTTCTTAGATTCGACGGATGCGAAATAATCGGCCAGACACAGTTTTTCATTGGCCTCCTGCCTTGGGAATTCAAACCGCAGCAGTTCTTGGGGCGCAGAAGTTTGAAGGGTGTCCGGTTTATAAACGATCAATTCGTTGCCTTCAGATTGGACAGGCCAATAACCATAGATCCCCTGGGGATGAAGCCAGGGCGATTGGAGAGCCTCACGACGCATATCATCCAGACGCGTGTAAAATTCTTTTTGAAGCTTTTCCCATTCTTCCCCATGAGAATTTTTTGCTCCCCAGGACAGCCGGAACAATTCATTGATGGAAAGATGCTGGAAAATCTCATCCAGAGGCATCTCCTTTACAACCCGATATCCATAAGAAGGGGGCGTTGGAATCGTTGCAGCAGGAAGGACCTGAGCTTTAGAGGAGGTCGTTCCCCGAGGCCTTTGCTTTGTCTCGCGGCCCAGTTCTCTTTCGGCTTCTTTTTTATTGTTTTGGACTAATTCTGCTCTTTTATCGGGCTCGATCAACTGGTCCATTGTTTCCAGACCTTCAAAAGCATCCTTGCAATAAAACACGCCATCTTGATAAAAATCATTGGTATCGGTCAGTAAAATTCGACGCCCGAAACGGCGATTGATCGCGGCCCCTCCAATCAGGACAGGGAGGTGTAAGTTGCGTCGATGGAGTTCATTGACAATAAGCGGCATTTGTTTGCTGGTGCTGACCAAGAGAGCGCTCAACCCAATTGCTGTGGCCTTCTTTTCAACCGCCGTGGAAATGATCGTTTCGGCCGGAACTTGTTTCCCCAGATCGACGACGTCGTAGCCATTGTTGACGAGTATGGTTTTGACCAGGTTTTTGCCGATATCGTGCACATCTCCATAGACTGTCGCCAAGACAACGATGCCTTTAGATACACCTTCCTTTTTTTCCAGGTAAAGCTCTAAGTGAGATACCGATTTTTTCATGACTTCGGCGGATTGAAGGACAAAAGGCAGAATCAGTTTGCCGCTCCCAAACTTATCACCTACTTCTTTCATTGCCGGGAGCAGGAAAGTATTTAATATTTCAACGGCAGCTTCGTGTTGAATGGGGTGATTGCTGTTTTTAATCAATTCGTCGATATCTTCCTCGACCCCATCTTTTTGGCGATGAACGATTTTCCAATGAAGCCTTTCACCGGGAGCCATTTTGCTGAGGAGGGCGGCTGTGCTGCTTTCATCAGCGCTTGAGGATGAAGAAACCGTTTCAAAGTGTTCAATTACTCTTTGGAGGGCATCCGTGCGTTTATTGAAAATGAGATCTTCGGCGAGCTCTTTTTCTTCCGATGGGATTTCGGAATAAGGCTGAATATGAGCCGGATTCACAATTGCCATGTCCAATCCGGCATTGACTGCGTGGTACAGCATGACGCTGTTGATCACAGCCCGGGCAGACTGTTTTAGCCCAAAGGATACATTGCTGACGCCCAAAGAGGTAAGGACGCCGGGTAAATTGGATTTGATTTTCCGGATTCCCTCAATGGTTTCAATGGCGGAGTAAACATATTCTTCATCACCGGTTGCCAGCGTGAAGGTCAAATCATCAAAAACGAGATCTTCCGGGCAAAGCCCATGTTCATCCACTGCGATATGGTAGATACGTTGGGCAATCTCCAGCTTGCGGTCAGAAGTTTTTGCCATGCCTTTTTCGTCAATTGTCAGGACAATTACAGCCGCGTTGTACTTTTTGGCAAGCGAAAAAATCTGATCTGCTTTTTCCCGGCCGCTTTCTAAATGGGTCGAATTGATCAGGCAGCGGCCAGGTGCTGTCTGCAAAGCTGTCTCAAGGACATCCAGCTCGGTGGTGTCAATCACGAAAGGAACTTGGATTACAGGCGCCAGTTTTTTAAGGAGCTTTTGCATGAGAATTTTTTCGTCGGGCCGTTCCGTGAGCGCGACACAAATATCTAATCCATGGGCGCCTTTTTCGATTTGTCCTCTTGCGATAGAAAGCGCAGTTTCAAAATCTTCATCAAGAATAATGCGTTTAAATTTACGGCTTCCCTGAGTATTTAACCTTTCGCCGATGAGGAAAGGAGGCGGGGATTGCTGCATTGAAACTGCTTGAATCGCTGAAGAAAGCACCGGCTTGCAGTTCTCGGGGCGTTCAGGGGCTTCATGTTCTTTGAGTGAGTCGACGATTAATTTCAAATGCTCCGGGGTGGTGCCGCAACATCCACCGATGATGCTGATATTGTATTTTTCCACAAAATCAAGCATTTCTTTGGCAAAGGGTTCCGGCTGAAGCGGATAAACGGCCTGCCCATCCACATTTAAGGGTAAGCCTGCATTGGGGACACAAGAAACCGGGAGCGCAGAATTTTCACCGAGATACTGAATGGGCTGTCGCATATGTTCGGGCCCGGTGGAACAGTTCAAACCGATGACATCAATCGGCATACCTTCCAGAATCGCCAGAGCGGCAGAGATATCCGTGCCCAACAACATCCGGCCGGTTGTATCCAACGTTACCTGAGCTTGTAAAGGTAAGTAGATACCGGTTTTTTCAAAGGCCTTCTGGATGCCGATAATAGCGGCTTTTACTTCCAAAATATCCTGGGAAGTTTCGATCAGCAGCAAATCCACGCCACCCAGGATCAGACCTTCCGCCTGCTCTCGAAAAACATCGGATAATTCATCGAAAGTTACGTCCGAAAGTTCCGGGTCATCCATAGAAGGAAGTTTCCCGGTTGGTCCAATGGATCCCGCAACAAAACGAGGCTGCCCTTTCAGGCTGTATTCGTCGGCAAGGCTGCGAGCCAGTTCGGCGGCTGTACGATTAATCTCAATGACTTGATTACCCAGTCCATACTCTTTCAGTGTTATGCGGTTAGAGCGAAAAGTATCCGTCTCAATGACATCCACGCCAACATCTAAAAATGATCGATGAACGGCTTTGACCGCTTCCGGGTAACTGATGACGAGATAATCGTTACATCCGTTATATTGTTCTCCGCCGAACTTGTCGGCGGTTAAATTCAGGTTTTGAATACTGGTGCCCATTGCGCCATCATAAACCAAAACTTTTTTCTTTATGGCATCCAGGTATCGACGGTTTGTGTATTTGCGCATAATACAGTACTCTCCAGCTAATTGTTGGTAAGAATCTTTTGCTATAAACTCGAATTGCCTCTCCATGTTAGAGAGAGGCAAGATAATTAATTATCTCATCTCTCAGAGAACCCAAAAAACAATCTCTGCCGGATTTGGCACCTACTGAATATTCACGAGTGGTTGCCGAGGTCTCAACGGGCCGGTCCCTCCACCTCTCTTGATGAGCTGTTTCTATTTATTTTCGAATAATTCTATCATATCTTAAAGGGACTTTCTATAAGATGAATAATGTACAGATGGTGAGGAGCGAACCTTTATCTTTGGGAATGACGTTTTATACAATGCGTTATAATGGATTTTAATGTTGAGTAACCAGGAGAAAGAGAATTGACTTCATTACGATCCTATATTTTCACCGGCCTTCTTTTTGCGGCTTTGGGTTGGGGCGGGTTAGTTTTCCTTGTTTTATTTACTTTGCCAACCCTTGGGCCGCGGTGGTTGTTTTTCTTTTTCTTGATGGTTGCACTGAGCGGAACCTCGCTTCCGATCATCGCATTTCTCCACCGCAGATTTCCGACCGACCCGCCTGCGACCAGCAGCACCATTTTGCGCCAGTGCATCTGGGTGGGAATTTATGGCAGCCTTTTGGCATGGCTCCAGTTGGGCAGGGTGTTGTCGGTCTCGCTGGTTTTCTTTTTGGCGATTGGATTTATGATCATGGAAACGTTAATTAGAATGAGAGAGCGCAGCCATTGGAAACCCGGAGAAGAAAAGTGAGCATGAAAGATCTGCGGGCCTTACCCTCTATAGATAAACTTTTGCAATCAGAAGCTGCGGCTGAGTTCATCGCCGAATATGGACGCTCTCTTACTGTAGAAGCTTTTCGTTCTATTCTTTCTGATGTACGCAAGGGATATGAACAGCGAGCTGATATCCCAAATGAAAAAGAAATTCTTGAAAAGACAGGCAGTCTGTTGGAGGAATGGACCCTTCCAACGTTGATTCCGGTGATTAATGCGACAGGCGTTGTGCTTCATACCAATCTGGGACGTGCGCCTATCTGCGTTGAGGATTTTGAATGGACGCAGAACGTTACGACAGAATATTCTAATCTTGAATATGATCTGGACCGGGGCCGCAGGGGTTCAAGAACAGTACATGCAGAAGAACTGTTGAAAAAAATTACTGGCGCGGAAGCCGCGCTCGTTGTTAACAATAACGCCGGAGCAGTTTTGCTGGTTTTAACTGCCTTGGCTCGGCGGCGGCGGGTGGTAATCTCCCGGACGCAGTTAATTGAAATTGGCGGTGGTTTTCGCGTGCCCGATGTGATGAAACAATCGGGGGCCCATTTACAGGAGATTGGCACTACAAATCGGGTTCATTTGCGGGATTATGAAGAAGCTTTACAGGAGCCAATTGCCCTGGTGTTAATGGCGCATCAATCCAACTTTAAGATAGTTGGTTTTTCAACGGAACCCAAAGCCGATGAAATCGTACAACTGGCTCACCAGCATGGTGTTCCGGTGGTTAACGACCTGGGATCCGGTGTATTGTTGAACACAGAAGAGTTTGGCCTGTCCCATGAGGTAACTGTTCAGGAGGCTCTCCAGACAGGCGCGGATGTGGTTTGCATCTCCGGCGATAAGCTTTTGGGTGGCCCGCAAGCCGGGATCATCATTGGAAAAGATGAATATCTCAAGAAGATTAAAAAACATCCCCTGGCGCGGGCTTTGCGTGCGGATAAGATTTGTTTATCCCTCTTGACGGCGACACTGCTGCATTATTTACAGGGGGAGGCGCTGCAAAAAATCCCCATCTGGCGAATGATTTCTGCTACTCCGGCGGAGTTACAGAGACGTGCAGAGCATTGGCGAGAGATCATTGGAACAGGAAGAATCGTTCCGGGAAAATCCGCTGTAGGCGGTGGCAGTTTGCCTGGCGATACCCTTCCCACCAGCTTATTATCCGTTTCAGTGAAGAATCCAGAACGGTTTCTTAAAAAATTGAGAACTCAGAATCCACCTGTTATTGCGAGAGTGGAGAACGATGAGGTTGTTTTTGATCCCCGAACGGTTCTGCCTGAACAAGAGGAGAAGTTTCTGGTGGCATTGCAAAATGTTTTAGGGTAACAATCCCAAAATTTTGTCAGAGGTAATGATTGAATGAAATCGGAAATTGAACGATTGATGGTTGAAGATCAAATTGATCTGTTATGGGTGACAGGGCCGGCTTTTCACAACCCTGCTATGGTTTATGTAACGGGTGGGGGGCATGTCACACAGGCGGATTTTTTCAAGAAGCGTGGTGAACCGGGTGTTCTTTTTTATTTCCCAATGGAAAGGGATGAGGCTGCAAAAACCGGTTTAATAACCAAAGAATATGATTATTCTGCGCTTGAGAAATATTTGAAAGCGAATCACGGCGATCAGATCCAGGTACAGATCATGCTTTATGAACAAATTTTAAAAGATCTAAACTTTCAATCGGGTCGAGTCGCATTATTTGGCTTGATCGATGTGGGAACGGGGTTTGAAATTATCTCTGGTTTGAGCCGAAAATTTCCCGGCATTGAGTTTGTGGGGTATAAATTGGATGGTCTGCTGCTCAAAGCAAGAGCCACAAAAGAACCCGAAGAAGTTGAACGAATCCGCAATATGGGGAAGATAACCGTTCGGGTCGCGGATAAGCTTGTGGATTATCTTACGCATCGAACGGTGAAAGATGGAATATTGTTTGATGAACCAGGCCAGCCACTCACGGTTTCGAAAGTAAAGAAAAAAATTAACCTATGGTTGTCTGAAGAAGGGGCTGAAAACCCGGAGGGCACGATCCTCTCATTAGGAAGAGACGCGGCAGTACCGCATAGCGCGGGCAGCCCAGATGATTTCTTTCGGGAAGGTGTTCCAATAGTTTTTGATATCTTCCCGTGTGAAGAAGGCGGCGGTTATTTTCATGATTTCACCCGGACCTGGTGCCTGGGGTATGCGCCCGATGAAGTCTATACGCTTTACGAAGATGTTTTAGATGTTTACAAGGAGTTGTTGAGTCAGATTGAGGTGGATCAGCCATTTTATCGATATCACAAACTGACCTGTGATTTATTTGAAGAAAAAGGGCATCCCACGATTCTGAGCAAAAAAGGAACTCAAGACGGGTTTGTGCATGGTTTGGGACATGGTGTTGGTTTGGATATACACGAGTTACCATATTATCATCAAACAAATGGAGATAAAAATAATTTGAGGCCGGGGACGGTTTTTGCAATTGAACCCGGTTTATATTATCCTGATAAAAACATTGGCATTCGGTTGGAGAATACATTCTGGATGAATCCGGAAGGAGGACTTGAAAATTTGGTAGATTTTCCTCTGGATCTGGTTTTGCCCATGTGTTCTTAAAAATATTTTATTAAATGGTGTTGAATGATCATGGACGAAAATTTAAAAACAATTGAATTTCCATCTGCCCGCATACTGGGCATTGAAAGCTCTTGTGATGAAACAGCTGCTGCTGTGCTTGAAAATGGCCGTGAGATTCTATCCAGTGTGGTGGCCTCACAAGTGGAGCTTCACGCGAAATATGGGGGTGTTTTTCCTGAAGTTGCTTCCCGGCAGCATATTCAGACCGTCTACGCTGTGATTGAGCAGGCATTGCAGGATGCACATTTGAGTGTCAAAGATATAGACGCAATTGCGGTTACTAGAGGCCCCGGATTAGCCGGGTCGTTGGTGGTTGGGATGAATGCGGCCAAAGGTCTGGCTTTGGCTTCGGGAGTTCCTTTGATCGGGGTGAATCATCTTGAATCGCATATTTATTCATCCTGGATCAATAGCCATATTACGGAAGAATACCCCGAACCTCCAAAGTTCCCGATATTGGCGCTGCTTGTTTCAGGTGGACACACGGAATTAAATTTGATGCCGGACCATTTACTGTATAAACGTCTTGGAAGCACGATGGATGACGCTGCAGGAGAAGCTTTTGATAAAGTCGCCCGATTGTTGGGATTGCCATACCCAGGGGGGCCTTCCATTCAAAAAGCTGCGAAAGAGGGGAACCCGGAGGCATTCAATTTCCCCCGTGCCTGGATGGAGGGAACGTGGAATTTTTCATTCAGCGGGTTAAAAACCGCAGTATTGCGTGTAGTGCGAGGGATAGAGGAATCCGGCAAAGATTTACCCGTAAATGACCTGGCTGCGAGTTTCCAGGCTGCTGTGGTTGAGGTGTTGGTGGGGAAGACGTTGAGTGCAGCAAAACAATTTAACGCAGCAGAAATTGTTGTTGCAGGAGGTGTATCTGCAAACACAGCATTGAGAAACGCAATCCTGACGCAAGCAGAAATTCCGGTCCACATTCCCATTCTAAAGTTGTGTACGGATAATGCTGCGATGGTCGCCTCTGCCGGGTATTTCCGTTTTATCAATGGCAAACGTGATCCCTTAGATATTGACGTCCTGCCTACATGGCCTCTTTCATAAATGGACAGGTAACCTTTTTTGCCAGAAAGCATCTAAATGATTAATACAAATCAAGAAGAATTTTTGATAGAAAACTTACGCGCGGGAGACCGGAAAGAATTTGCCCGGCTTGTAGAAGCTTATTCCGGAAAGATCTATAACCTTGCGTTGAAAATGTTAAATGATCCACAAGATGCTGAAGATGTGCTTCAGGAAACATTTATAAAAGCTTACCGTGCGCTGCCTTCTTTTGAGGGACGGTCTAAATTGTCAACATGGTTATATCGGATTGCATCGAATGAAGCTTTGATGCTCATTCGAAAAAGACGTCCCGAATTTATTTTGATGATGGATAAACAAGAATCTCAAGCAGTCGATGAGAGTCTTGATGAACCGGAAATTGTAGATTGGTGTTGTTTGCCGGAAAAAGAACTTTTATCAACCGAAGCAAAACAATTTCTGGATGAAGCCATTCAAAAATTATCTCCTTCTCTGCGCGTTGTATTTATTTTGCGTGATGTGGAAGGTATGTCTATTCGGGAGACGGCAGAATCATTGGGAATTTCGGAGGCTGCGGTAAAAACCCGATTGCTTCGCGCTCGTTTGAGATTGAGAGAAGAACTCACTGAATATTACGGTGGACGGTTGTCGGAGAGGTTAAATGATGAGTAATCAAAATTGCTGTCAGGAAATGCTGATCATGATTTCTTATTATTTTTATGGTGATTTGTCTTAATCAGAGTGTTCTAAGCTGGAAAGCCATCTGGAAACTTGCGAAAACTGTCGTACGATGGTGGGCACGATGGAGAAGACCATTTCTTTATATCAAAATGTATCCAAAATGGAATGCCTGCCCGATGATGTAAAACAACGGTTGTTTAAATGTTTGGATTTAGAAGATTTACTTTCCTGAAAGAGGTGTAACTTTTCTTATTGTTCAGCATCTAAAGCTACAGACTAACTGAGAAGCAAAGTATGTCTTTATCACACATGAGATCCTAATGATTGAACCAGTAAGAGCAGGGAACACAGATATTTCAGTAGATTTTTGCATTCAAGAAACAACATCAACCGAAACCAGCGAATGTCGGGATGAAATAAGAGCCGGGCAACTTTGCCCAAAATGCAAAAAGGCATTGATTGATTATGATGGTTTATTGAATTTGACCTGTCCCGAATGTGGTTTAGTCGAATCCGGATCTTTTACCTGATAGGATAAAAATTCGCTCCGTGTGAGCATGTCTTCTCTGAAATATCTTGGAGGTAAAAATGGAAAAGATGCTGAATAATCAGGTTGAAGAGCAAGTTGTTGAAGTATTTGCGGAATTAAAAAATCCTGTGAAAATATTGTTCTTTGAGAGCAATATAGATGATTGTGAATATTGTGAGTCAACCCGACAATTATTGAGTGAAGTTGTTGCGTTATCAGAGAAATTAAGTCTGTCCGTTTATGATATTCATGAAAATAAGGCGCTTGCAGAAAAATATCATGTAGATAAAACGCCGGCAACTGTGATCGCGGGATCGGATGGAGAGGAAATTTTAAATTACGGCGTTAGATTACTGGGTATTCCGGCCGGACATGAATTTACCTCGCTGATCAGAAATATTATCATGGTGTCCAATCGCGATTCCGGTCTGAGTCCCGAAACACGGGAGTTTTTATCCAAACTCAAGAAGCCACTTCAGATGCAAGTGTTTGTAACCCCCACCTGCCCGTATTGCCCGCAGGCTGTAATTTTGGCGCACCAATTTGCGATGGAAAGTCCCTTGGTAGAGGCTGAGATGGTTGAGGCAATGGAATTTCCGGAATTGTCCAATCAATTTGGTGTGAGTGGTGTTCCGCATACAGTGTTCAATTCCGGTTTGGACGAGGTTGTTGGTGCTATGCCGGAAGCCTATATGCTGGAAAAGCTTCAACAAATTCTGGCTTGATTGGGCTAATTGGGAGGTTCTGAGAAAATGGATGCAAAAGTTACTTTACAAAATGGAATGAATTTTTTAGGTGTTCCAGACAGCGGTTATGAAGTCCAGTTAGACGCAAGCGAAAGCCAGGGCGGGGCCGGAAAGGGAACTCGTCCGATGGAACTGCTTGCCATGGGGGTGGCAGGTTGTACTGCAATGGATGTAATTTCAATTCTGAGAAAGAAGAAACAGGAAGTAACCTATTTTGAAGTAAAAGTTCACGTAGATCGGTCCGAACAGCATCCAAAAGTGTTTACCAATATGGAACTGGAATATGTTGTAACCGGAAAGAATCTGAATCAAAAAGCTGTAGCGCGGTCTGTTGAACTTTCCGAAACAAAATACTGTTCGGGTATAGCAATGCTTTCTAAAGCTGTGCCTATTCACAGTAAGATCACTGTGATTCAGGAATAAAAAGCAATTTCAATGAAATGAAAAATCGGCTGATGGATAAAGAAATCAGCCGATTTTTAAGTTAATTTTGAGAAGTAAGTTTTAAAGCTTCAATATGGCTTTCTTGGTCAGAGTAATCATTGGCCTGAACTACTTTGCCAAATTTTACAAGCTGCCCAAGGTAGGGTTCAGCCCCGTCTTCTGCGACCCACCCTTCCAGATTAAATGGGACAGGACCGCTAGCCGGCATCCATTCTCCGTTATACTTTCGGGCGATATGAACATGGGTGCCGGTCGTTTTTCCGCCTTCACAAGAAGGGAGGCCAATAGGATCTCCTGCTTTTAAAAAGGTCCCTGTGGGAGGAATGGAAGCTGTTGCAAGATGCAGGTAAAGAATGGACCACCCGGTCCGTTCGTCCCCATCGCCATCCAGGTCGAGGATAGCAACGCCAGTGTCAGTTCTGGAGATGACACCGTCTGCGATGGCGGTTGCGTATTCGGCGGCCGGAGCACAACCGCTAAGAACATTAGGAGGGGCAAAATCGATCGCGGCAAATGGTTCTCCCGTGCCCCATCCCGTATGAGGACCACCCGTATAAGCCCAACGATTTCCAGGCAAAAATGGTAAGTAGAATTCGGGCTGTTGCAGACTGCCTTCAATATGAGGCGTGGCATTCTGCCAGGGATCTCCGAACAATTCCGTATAAGTTTTAAACAGGCCTTCACCGTGAGTTGCATTCTGGAATTCCTCAACTGTAAGGATGCCGGAATAATAGTATTGAATACCCACCGTGGCTGCATTCTGCCAGGGGTCGGGGACTTCGAGGGCGCCATTGGTATGATTAAAAGAGAGTAGCCGGCCAGTCCGCCAACCGTAGTACCCATTGTTCAGCGTATTAGCTGCCCAGATTAGTTGTTGATACAAACCCTGGTGGGATAAATCCTGGTAACCCAAGAGATATGGATCGGACTCGAAGTCGTTTCTTGGCGAAGATTCTGTCAGAGCCCCGGTCTGGTATTCGATGATGGCTAATAACAGTCGCGGGCTGATACTGAAGTTTGTGGCAACGATTTGAACCAATTCACCACCACGAACGGGCATGCCCCCGGCGATATCGCCATAATTTTTTAACCAACCGGGCATTGAATTGACATAATCAATGGGATTAAAATCCGTCTGATCCGGCCCATTTGGGAACAAATTATCCGGAATGATCTTGAAAGAACTTCCCCACAATGGATTGTAATAAATCGGAATTTTCATCGGTAAGCCGGGGGGCAGGGTGGTTACTTCTTCCGGCAGGATCGGATTTGCCTCACGGATCTCTTGAACGGTCGTGTTGAAATGAACTGCTAAAGCGGGTAAACTATCGCCTGTTTGAGCCTCGTAATCCACCAGTTCACCTGGAGAGTAAGGCGGACGTGTTGGCAGTGGGGTTGTGAGAACTTCCTCTTCTTGAGAAATAACGGGTTCGTCATCGGGTATTTCGTAATCCAGCAGAAGGGGTTCAGGGGCACAGTTAGACAATAAAATCAAACTTATCAAGAAAAGAAAAAGAAAAGATTTTTTATAACAAGATTTGATTTTTAAATTCACGTAATTAATTAAAGAGTGAAAAGTTGTTTTTAAAATCATACTTTCGTCAATGATACCAATAAAGTTGGGGTTTATGGCCGTGAAATGCGAGATTCGAATGATCCGACTTGACTGGCCTCTATAATTTGATCGTCTTTTTGCAGATAACCGAGGTAAGGAGCATCTCCAGCATGGGCGCACCAGTTGTCCAGGACAAAGGGCAAAGGGCCATCCGCCAGGATCCATTCTCCATTGTATTTTCGGGCGATGTGGACATGGGTTCCCGTCGATACACCACCTTCGCAAGATGGATGTCCAATGGGGTCATTCGTGTTGACCCACTGGCCTTCCGATACGCGCCCTTTAGTGGCAATGTGCATGTAAAGTATAACCCACCCTGTTTCTTCTTTACCATCACCATCCAGGTCGACTAAAACAGCACCATATTCGGATCTGACGACGAGACCTGAACTAACTGCCGTTACCCACTCATCGGTTTCTACACAGCCATGTTCGCTCATCATGGGGGCGAAATCCAAGGCTGCCAGTGCGCCATCAGGACCCCACGCTGAATGTGGTCCGCCGGTCAGGCTCCATGTATGCCCTTGACGAAATGGAAGCTCAAGAATAGGTTGTGTAAGGTTGGGAGGATAGAGGGGTTCTACAGCCTGCGCGCGGTCCCATGGATTTCCAAACATATCGGTGTACAAATTGATCAGACTATCTTCTCCATATAGCCTTGATGACCAATCCGGAGAATTGTAAAGTTTTGAATATAAAAGTTGAAGAGCGACTGTCCCGGCGTTCACTTGTGGTGCAATTCGGTGAGTTTCGTTGTCCGGAAATGTTAATTCGGATACCAGCCCTGCCCGCCAGCCATAATAACCAATGGATAGCTGTTGAACCGCCCAACTCAACTGCTTGTAGAGCCCTTTATCATGGAAATCCACCCATCCCATGGGATAATCCTCTTGTGACAGATTTAAAGGTTGTCCGTAGACCCAGTGGCTTTCAAATTCCAGCATGGCCAGAAGCAACCTTGGACTGATGGAATTTTCTATGGCAACGCGGTCAATGATTTCGGGGCCAGTGAACCAACCCTCTGAGCGGTATTCCCGATAAGTTTTTAAATATCCGTCCGTGCCTGCAATGAACTCTTCAATATTGAAATCCAACGAAGAAGGGGAATTGACTACCTCACTATCCGGGAGCAGCAAGGTTCCCGGACTGGTCTCTTCCAAACGATCCGGAATAATTAATAGCAGGCCGGGTTTAATTAACGAATCCTGGGGTACTTCGTCAGAGGACGTGACCTCTTCTTCAGCCACATTAAAACGGACTGCGATGGATTTAAGTGTATCTCCGGCCTGAGTGTAGTATAAAATAGGCGGCTGGAGAGCTGCTTCGGATCCCGGGTTAAATTCCGGGGAAGATTCCGGAGTGAATAATACCGGTTCAAGAGTTGGAATAATATTTAAATTGTTCTCTAAAGGTTGTGTGGGGACAATCAACTCAGGTTCCGGAGATGGCATTTCAATTGTCGGTACAACTTCTTCCTGTGGAACAGTAACAGTTGTACTGAGGGAACAAGAAAGAAAAAAGACACTAAGCAAAGGCAGTGTGATCAGCAATGCGATTCTTTTATCTTTCAATCTGGTTTTTTTCATCCCTGCGGTCCCATGCCTCTACTTCTAAATTGCCTTTTCTTAAATACCCATTATATTCTATTCCAAAACCTTCCGATACCCATCCATCCAGCACAAAAGGAAGAGGACCGTCCGCGGATATCCATTCCCCATTATACTTGCGGGCGATATGGACATGTGTACCACTGGATATCCCTCCTTCACAGGAAGGATGTCCAATGTGATCACCTGCTTTCACAAATTGTCCTTTGGAAACTCTGTCACGAGACTCGATGTGAAGATAGAATAAGTTCCAACCGGTTTGCTCAAAACCGTCTTTATCTAAATCCAAAACAACTACTCCATCTCCCGACCTTACGATTACGCCATCCGCAACTGCAGTGACCCATTCGTCACTCTGGACGCAGCCCAGGGCGTTCCCGGGTGGTGCGAAGTCAATTGCCGCCCATGCGGAACCATCATTCCATGCTGCATGTGGGCCGCCAGTGAATGACCAGACCGAATTTTCTTCAAAAGGCAATTGAAGATTGGGCTGTGAGAGGTCGGCAGGAAGGAGCGGCTCAATGGAATAGTCAAAGGGATATCCGAATAGCTGAGAATAGGTATTAAATATTCCATTTGTCCCGACGGCAGTTTGCCAGTCCGAATAATTCATCAATAGTCCCATAACATATTGCACGCCGGCAGTTCCTGCATTAATGGTTGGCGAAACCGGTACAACGCTCCCGTCAGTAAGTACCCAGCTTGAAAGGGCGTTGACTTTCCATAAATAATAACCGCGATCAAGATTGTTGGCTAACCAGGACAATTGTTTATACAGCCCTTCACGAAAAAGATCGTTTACGATTGGAAAATCGGAGGCGGTCACTTCTTCTTTTGAGCCCGTGACCCAGCCCGATTGGTATTCCAGAATTGCCAATAGCAGCCTGGGGTTTACCGAATAATCCAGGCTGATGCTTTGGATGATCTCCGTACCGGAAAAACGTTGACCTGAGATTTCCTCTGTATAGGCGGATAAATAGCTTTCTTTGTCCAACCAGGATTCGAGATCAAAAATGGCATTGTAGGGCCCATTTACCAGTTCCGAATCGGGAACTATTTTAAAATCAGTACCTGCGGGTCTTAGATCCGGTGGCGGAATGATCAACGTTTGTCCCACTTCTAAATAATCAGCATTTTCAATTGCATTACTTTCAATGATTGCCGATAAAGGAACACTGTAACGGGTTGCAATCTTTGCAAGCGTATCGTTTGGCTGAACGATATAGGTATCTTCTTGTATTCTTAATGCGGGAATGGAATGTGGAGAGTCGGGAGTTGGTGCGAGTATTGGGCCTCCCGGTTGGCGCGATTTAGGGAGAAGCGTTGCTAATGTTTCAGGAATCTTTGGATTCTCCACTGCTGGATTACCCGAAGAAGTCGAGTTGGCTTGTTGAGGAAGCGCTTCATCACCGATTGTTGTACAGCTGGATAATATTAAAAATGCTAACAGAATTATTCTTCGAACAGAATGTGAAAAAGAGGTAGTCTGCATTGCAAAACCCGGTTACCCAAATTTTACAGGCATAGATTTTCCTCCAAGTAAATGGAGGTGAATATGCAAAACGGATTGTCCTGCATCTTTACCCGTATTCAGTACCAACCGGTACCCGGATTGCTCTATTTCATACTGAGCAGCCAACTTTTTAGCGATTGAAAATAAATAACCGATTAATTGCTGATCATCGGTAGTGATTTGATTTAAAGATGGAATATGTTTATTCGGTGTAATAAGAATATGAATTGGAGCAATGGGATGAATATCTTGAAATGCAGTTACAAGGCCGTCCCGATACACAATTTCAGCAGCTTGTCTTCCTGCGATGATCTGGCAAAATATACAATTGTTATCTTGAGACATGATGTTATTCTTTTGAGGTAATTAAAAGGCTGGAGTCAATTCACTCTGCATCGCCTGGAATTTCTCCGGTTATATCCTTGCAAACAATATCATAATATTCAAGTTCGATGGATTTGTTTTGCATCGCTTGAGAGTTTGCTTCTTTTCCGATTGTCCGGACTGTATCTAGGTAGTATCTGGCATCTTGATCCCAGAAACGCGGGAGAACCATTAATGGGTCGTTTACATCACCTTCCATCATATAAGACGGCCTATTTTCGTCTTGTTCATCCGCCAACGGGACCCAATTAAAAAGGATTGGTCCCCTGGGATTTACGGTAAATCCCAGCTCAAAACCAGCCTCTCTGGCAATTTGTGCAGCTTCCGGTGAAAAGCCGCCCCCAGGCCAGATATAAGCGATTGGTTTTTTCCCAAAATATTCTTCTATATAACTCATCGATCCAAAAAGCTCGGAACGCATATATTCTTCTGAAGAATTTCTTTCAATTGGAACATTGTGCACTACTCCGTGCCCCTGATGATCTACCAGGCCTTCATTTTCCACTCTGATATTTTCCTGAAGCAATGAATCCATTAATGTTGTCGGATCACTGATCCATGCATTTACCACCGTCCACCCGTATTCTTCATAAAATTGTTTGAAATGAGTATCATAATACTCATCGTGGTGGCGATCGTCTACGATAAATATTGCGGAGCGCTTTGGAATCTTTGCATTGTAGTAAAGAAAATCATGTAATTGCTCCATGGTAATTACCTCAAAACCCTGATCAACAAGATCTCTTACCAATGCTTCCAGTTCTTCGTGAGAAATCTGATATTGTTTGGTGGCTTCGCCATCCGTTATGCTGTGAAACATAATGGGCATCACTACGGTTCCGGGGGCGCTATTATTTGGATCCCATCGCATTTTAAGATACTGACAGGTATCTGTGATATAGGTGTGTGGAATATCTTTAGGATTTATAAGGTCGGTTTGGAATTCAGCCGGTAAGGCCGGGGGCGTTCGATTAGGATCCACAGTTTGAGTTGGAGTAGGTATTGTGGGGGTAATTGTTGGAGTTTCCTGTGGTTCTGGCGTACTGGTATTTATTGCTTGAACAGCATATGTCGCTGTGAGTAAGGCATTTTCAAATGCGGCTGTAGCATTTACATCTATGTTTGAGGACCTGGTTGGATTGTTTGAGCATGAAGCAACCCCGAGGTTGAAAATTGCTACCAGTATTATCATTTTGGTTCCGATGGAAATTATTTTTGTTTTGTTCGTCATAGGATTGCCGTCCGCCAATAAGTCTTGTTTGAAGAAAAAAATTTGCCAAAGTTTTGCGCTTCTTGTTTCATCACACGAATGATTATACCGAATACTGCTCCGAAATTCCAGAAATGGAATGATACAGAAAAGACACCGGACATTTTTATTTTTAACGTGATAAATACTATGTTAAACCAGTTGACAATGACATCTTAAATTTGTATAATGACATTGTAATATTTTGTTTATAAATCAGGTATTTTTTTGGTTAGTAAACGACACTAGAATCTTTATAACACGATAGATATCAGGATGCTTTGATCCAGACACTCAATATGGTCGCTTAACCAGATCGTCATCTGGTGAGGTGTTTGGGGAGCAGAGTAGCGAAACCGGCCAAGACAGCCGGTTTTTTGTGTTTAATAATCTTCTTCGGGTGGTAATTGATGGAAAAAGTTGACCTTAAAAAACAATCTATTGAAAATCCATTAACTCAAGCTGTCGGAATAGGGGTTGATCTTGATCAGATGGATGCTGTTGACCGTCGTCGCGTTCTTGTTGTCGAAGACGAATTGGACACGATTTTCCTGCTCAAGCAAATATTGCGTATTGCCGGATTCAATGTGGTCAGTGCTTCGAGTGGTAATGAGGCGTTAAAAAAGGTGGTTAATTACCAGCCCGACATTGTATTGTTAGATTTGATGATGCCAGAAATGGACGGATGGCAAACTTTTGAGTACCTAAGACAGATGACTGAAGTGCCAGTGATCATCGTTTCTGCGTTGGGCACCAAGGAGGATATTGTCACTGGATTGAAACAAGGAGTGGATGATTATATTTCTAAACCATTTTATAACAAAGAGGTTATTGAGCGTGTAAATGCGGTGCTCAGACGCACTCAAAGTCCTCAAGAAATTAGCCGTTTGGTCTTTCCTCAAATTGATTTAATTGTGGATTTAATGACCCAGGAGGTTATTCTTAAGGATAAAAGGATACGCCTTACACCAAAAGAATTTTCGGTGCTTTCTGTTTTGGCAAAGCATGCGCCTGCAATTGTCAGTTATGAAACGATCTCGGACTCGGTTTGGGCAGAAGATTCCCCTGATGTGCGGAAGAGAACAAAGTATTTAATTTATTTATTGCGAAGAAAATTTGAAAATGCTTCACCAGAATCGAATTTGATTCTTAATGTGGATCGAATTGGTTATAAATTACAAACAGAGAGTTGATTTGTCCCCATTTTATACTGTTGGAGGAATTAGAAATCATGAAATCTAGATTATCAATCCTTAGAAAAATTACGAGAGCCATTTATGTCCTTGCAGTTATTTTCTTACTGTCAGGGGTATTTTTATCTATGATAAATGTACCGGTCAGCGCGGCCTCTCATTTGGAAAGTACGACACCAACGAATGAGCCTGTGGATGAGGAACCTACTGAAGTCTCCAGTCCCGCAGAGCCTACTGAAGTTTCCAGTCCCGCAGAGCCTGAAGAGACAGCTTTACCAGTTCCTGAGAAGACGGCACCGGCGGTTCCTGAAAATCCGAACCTTCCTACCCCCGGATCAGGTGAAGGGGAAGATCCTGAAAATGGCAGACCTGTTTTCAAAGGGGCAACACCAACTCCTGAGACGGTCGAAACACAAACTACGGATAAGAATCCGGATTTAAACGGATCATCCAATATACAAAAGAAGGTGAAACAGGCTGAAGGTGTTTCCGTATCTTTTTCTGAGGCGATGGCAGTAATTCAGGCGGCTATTGAAGGTGAGGTAGGTTTTACTGCATCGGACCAAAGCCTTTGTCAGTACGAAGAAGGTTGGATTGATGCTACAGCAGTAGTCTCTTTGCCAGAAGGCATCACCGCAAAATTGGTGACAAGCTGGTATGTTGTTCACCCAAGTGAATTGAATCCAGGCGGAGCCGGAGATAAACACTATTCAAGTTATGATGTTCAGAATGGCGATTCTGTAACGTATGCGGCGTGGTGGCCTGGTGTGCGCGCTGGGGACGACGTGGTTGAAATTCACTGGGGAGTAGCCTTGGTTTACAATGGCGAGGTGATTGATACCGGTAGTTTGGATTACTATTGGTATGATTGGGTTTGCCAGGCTCCAACTCTTACCCCGGTACCAACTGAGGGAACGCCGGAAAACACAGCTACCCCGATACCAACCGAGGGAACGCCGGAAAACACAGCTACCCCGATACCAACCGAGGGAACGCCGGAAAACACAGCTACCCCGATACCAACCGAGG
>JAHDQE010000027.1 GCA_018433975.1 Ornatilinea sp.
AAACACGATCAGATGATGGATCGGATCACAACGAAAGAGGCAGAAGACCCCTTTAGGGGTAGCTAAGTAATCAGTGCATCGGGCTTGAACGAAGTGAAAGCAGCATCTTGAGGTGCTGCAAGTAATAGGCCCTTATAGGGCTAGGTCAAACCACCCGCTATGCGGGTGGTCTTGACTTGTGTTGTACGCGGTGAGATTGGTTATGCTTTCGTTTTGTAACAGAAAAGTTGAACGAATAAAAATAAACATAGAAGTGATTCGGTTTAGGGGTGTACAAAGCTTATCTTTTTTATCCACGCTTGCTTATAATCAAGACAGAAAATACATTTTTAATACCCACATTGACCGAATTAGAAATGGTTCAATGTTCTATGGGAGGGCCTTTTTGAATGGATAAAAATGAGTATCTGAAGTTATATAACGAAATGGTTGTGATCCGGAATCTGGAGGAAGTGGCCGCTGAGTTGTATGCGCAGGGTAAAATAGGCGGTTTTCTCCATCTTTATATCGGACAGGAAGCCGTCAGTACGGGGCTGATTTCTGCACGGAAACCGGAAGACCGGATTATTACTGCCTACCGCGATCACGGCGTTGCCATTAATGCAGGTATTCCGGCAAAACAGGTTTTGGCGGAGCTTTTGGGTAAAGCAACCGGTATTTCAAAGGGGAAGGGCGGTTCCATGCATATGGCCGACGTTTCCAAGAATTTTTGGGGCGGGCATGCAATTGTAGGAGCTCACCTTCCTCTCGCGGCGGGTCTGGCGCTTGGCGATTTGTATCAGGAGAATGCGGCGGTCACCATTGCTATGTTTGGGGATGGCGCGACTAATATTGGTTTCTTTCACGAGGCCCTGAACCTATCTAAAGTGTGGAACTTGCCCGTTCTATGGGTTTGTGAAAACAACCAGTATGGGATGGGTACGGCTGTGGACCGTGCTTCTGCGGTAACTGAAATCCGGCAGAAAGCAGAAGGTTACGGCATGAAAAATGAACGGGTGGACGGGATGAACGTGATGAAGGTGCGTGAAGCGGCCTCGCGTCTGCTGGAAGAAATCCGGAATGGGAGTGGTCCTCAATTATTGGAGGCGATCACCTATCGTTTCCGTGGACATTCTATGGGAGATCCGGAACGCTATCGGAAATCCGAAGAAGTCCATCATTGGGAAGAGTCCGGTCCGATCGGAGTTTATCGAAAGTATCTTATAGAAAACAAAATTGCAACAGACGAGGAACTTAATGAGCAGGATTCCCTTGCGGCCAAAGAGGTCCAAGAGGCTGTTGAATTTGCTGAATCTTCTCCCGAACCAGCTCCGGAAGAGTTGTTCGCGGATATTTATGTAGAGAATTAGGGAGGAACTGGCAGATGGCAAGAATTACAACACGAGAGGCCATTTCCCAGGCGCTTTGGGAAGAAATGGAACGCGATCCAAAAGTCTTTATACTGGGCGAAGAGGTCGGAGTTTGGGGTGGAACCTATGCAGTCACACGAGGTTTTTACGATCATTTTGGGGCGAAGCGTGTCCGGGACACACCGATTGCAGAATCGGCGATCGTTGGCGCGGCAATTGGCTCGGCGCTGACGGGATTGCGCCCGGTCGCTGAATTGATGACGATCAATTTCGCTTTTGCGGCGATGGATCACATTGTGAACGAAGCGGCAAAGCTTCATTATATGTTTGGTGGACAATTTGTGCTGCCGTTGGTGATCCGGACCGCCGGAGGCGGGGGACGGCAGCTTGGTGCAACCCATTCTCAGACCCCGGATGTGTTATTTGCACATTTTCCCGGATTGAAAGTGGTCGCGCCCGGCACGCCGGCAGATGCCAAAGGGTTGTTAAAAGCGGCGATCCGCTCGGATGACCCCGTGTTTTTCATTGAAAACGCAACACTTTATCAACAACGTGGTGAGGTCCCCGAGGGCGACTATATTGTTCCCATCGGGAAATCTACAGTCCAACGCCCCGGACGGGATATCACCTTGGTTACTTATAGCAAAATGCTTCAGGTATCCCTGAAGGCTGCGGAAGAACTGGAGAAAGAAGGCGTAGACGTGGAGATTGTGGATCTGCGCACACTCCGGCCATTGGATATGGATCCGGTCATCGAGTCTTTCAAGAAGACCAACCGGGCGGTGATTGTGGAAGAGGGCTGGCTTTCGTTTGGTATTGGCGCTGAAATTTCCTCGCGAATCTATGAGCAGGCTTTTGATTATATTGATGCCCCCATTAAACGGGTGGCTCAAAAGGAAGTCCCGCTGCCTTACAACCAGACTCTGGAGCAAATGGCGATTCCGCAGGTGGAAGATGTAGTAAATGCAGTAAGGGAGGTGCTGAATGCCTGACCTTATTAAAATGCCCAAACTGGGTTTTGATATGGCAGAAGGTACACTGGTCCGCTGGCTGCGCGCTGAAGGGGAGGAAGTGAAAAAAGGCGATGTGCTGGCGGAGATTGAGACGGATAAAGCTACAGTGGAAGTGGAATCGACGTATTCCGGTGTGGTCAACCGTCATTTAGTAGACCAGGGAGCAATTGTTCCGGTAGGGGAGCCGATTGCTGTAATTGCGGCGCCGGGAGAAGAAGTTAAAGACATCCCCGGGTTACAAGAGGCTTCTCAGCCGAAAAAGGCGGAAAAGATTGAAAAGGCGGGTAGCGAACCGGTAGAAAGCGGGCAGTCACAGGTTAAGGAAAAAGCCGGAGAAGGAGAACGGATCAAGGCTTCTCCATTGGCGAAACGGATTGCCAAAGAGCACGGTATTGATCTTGCCGAGCTCACAGGTTCGGGTAGTTCAGGCCGGATTGTGCGGAAAGATGTTGAAGAAGCGTTGGAGGAAGCTGAAGTTGTGTCTGCTCCGGCTGCTTCGGTGGAACAGGATGTTCGGCAGGAAGGTGAGAAATTATCTGTCCCGGCAAAAGCCGTGGAAATAGCCCCGCCGATGCCCGTCTTCGCCGTGGGAGAAATTCCGGAAGATGAGGAAATCCCGCTCAACAAATTACGCCAGGCAATTGGGCGCAGGATGGTCGAATCCAAG
The DNA here is from genome assembly GCA_018433975.1 of Ornatilinea sp. Classification (GTDB taxonomy): domain Bacteria; phylum Chloroflexota; class Anaerolineae; order Anaerolineales; family Anaerolineaceae; genus SM3-B121. The sequence continues at coordinate 3,030 of JAHDQE010000027.1, forward strand.
CAGCAGGTTCCTCATTTCTATATTACACACGATTATGATTTTGAACCGGTGATGCAGCTTCGGAAAGAAGTGAACCGGCTGTTGCCTCAGGAGCAGAAGACCTCGGTCAATGATTACATTGTTAAAGCAGTAGCGCTGGCGTTGCGGCAGTTCCCCAATGTGAATGCTTCGATTGAGGGAGATAAAATTATCCGGCATGGACATGTGAATGTCGGCGTGGCTGTAGCCGTAGAAGGTGGGCTGCTGACCATCGTCTCTCAAGATACCGATCAGAAGCCGCTGCGGCTTCTCTCTGCGGAAATCAAAGCGACCGCGCAGCGTGCCCGGAGTGGGAAAGTCCGCCCGGATGATATTGAAGGTTCAACTTTTTCCATCAGTAACTTGGGCATGTTCGATGTAGAAAACTTTGCCGCCATTATCAACCCGCCGGAAGCGGCCATCCTGGCGGTCAGTTCCGTGCGCCAGGTGCCGGTGGTGCAGGATGGTGAGATTCGAATCGGCACTCGAATGAAAGCGACCCTTTCAGCCGACCATCGGGTTACGGATGGGGCGGAAGCAGCTCAGTTTTTGCAGGTGCTGGCAGCTTACTTTAACGATCCCCTGAAACTATTGATCTGATTTCAGGTTGGAGGAATAGTGTATTTTCAAGGAGCTGGTAATTTGCCGGCTCCTTGATATTTAAGGATGGTTATTGCTCTGCACGCTGAAGGTTTGTTTAAATATACCGAAGTAATAAAATAATTACCAAAACAAAGAATCTTATATCTTATCACAAATCCAGCCGAATTCAAGATGCAAGAATCATTCCTTGCAGAATTGAAAGGCTAAAATTGGTTATTTTATGTTATTATCTCAATTACTAGAGGGTTAGTAAATTATTTTATTTAGGAGGGTCTCATGTTTAGATCAAAACGTACTACCAAAATGGTTGCCGTCCTCGTTATGGCATTGGTCCTGGCTTCTGTTACTTATGCTTTTGCCGCAGCAAACACCATGCCGGCAGATATAGCGGCTGGCGATGGTGAAATCGCAGTTACTGGGTACACGGTTTCCAATATTGCCTTCACCCATAATGCAGATCGATCTCTGCTGGATGCTGTTACATTTGACATTTCTCCAACTCCGGCGACTGCGCAGGTTCAATTGGAGAGTGGGGGAGCCTGGTATGACTGCACCGAAGGAGCAACTACAACCTGTACTTTCCCGTCCAGTGTTACCGTGCTGAGTGTTACCCAGGTGCGTGTGCTCGCAACAAGTTACTAGGTTCCAGTTACTGGGTCTTACGCCGGAACACGGCATAAGAATATCCCTTTGAAAACCAAATTGAGCCTGTTGTTTGCCGTAGATGCCACTCTGTCATCATCAAACAACAGGCTCTTTTACTTTATTAATTAACCGGACCTGAGATAAAATAGATTGATGAAAACCCAATCCCGATGGCATAGCGCATTCATTTCGGCCCTGGTTTTTGCCTTATTGGGGTTGATCTGGGTGGTGTTTGCACCGGTTAAATTTGGGGGCCAGGTGGCTTATGTCCTGGTGAATGGCAACAGCATGGAGCCCGATTTTCATCGCGGAGATATGGTGCTTGTCCGGCGTGCCCCGGAATATCGAGTAGGGGATGCAGTGGCCTATCAAAGCGGGGACCTCGGTCAGGTTGTTTTTCACCGGATCGTTGATCAAAATCAAGATCGATTTACGATGAAAGGGGACAACAATGCCTGGCTGGATAATTATCGACCCACATATCGGGAGGTTCTCGGAAAATTGTGGGCGCATTTTCCTGAAGCGGGTGGTTTTGTACAAAAGCTTCGTTCGCCGGGGGTATTGGCCTTTTTTGCAGCAATCATAGGAGTGATGTTGATGACTTTGAATTCTAAGAGCACCCTTGAAGAATCTTCCCATCAACGGATTCGTTTCCACTTTCCGGAAATTTCCGTGCGCGGGTTGAGCCAGGGAACAGAGGCTTCGGTTTTTATACTGGCTATTATCTTTTTTGTTGCTCTGTTTCTGGGAATATTCGCGTTTACCCGCCCTGTCCAGCGTTATACGGCAGATAATTATGAATATGTTCAAATGGGCTCTTATGAGTATCGGGCGGCAGCGCCGGAGGGGATTTATGATACACAGGGAGATTTATCCGGAGAACCTGTTTTTTTAAAGCTCTCTCAGGAAGTTGAACTGCGCTTTTTTTATAATTTTGTGACCGATTTGCCGCATGATGCAATTGGGAATTATTCTATACAGGCCGAACTCAGCGACATCAGCGGGTTGAAACGGACCATTCCGCTGGTGCCTGCGACCGCTTTTGAGGGGGATCATTTCACCGCCTCCGCGACTCTGAATTTGCCGCAGATCCGATCTCTGATCGAAAAGGTAGAAGAGCAGACCGGTTTGAGCCGTGCCCAGTACACCTTGACGGTCCTTCCGACGGTGAATATTTTGGGTGGTATCCAGGGCCGGATGGTGGAAGAGACTTTCTCGCCCCCTCTGAAGTTTTATATTGATGAAATTATGCTTCAGGTGGTTGGGAATTCCGAAGAGGACCCATTTAATCCGGTGCAGCCCGGGGTGGCTGCCGGAACGAAATTGGTTCCCGCTACGCTTTCCATCTTCGGGATGGAACTGCCGGTTTTAACCGCCCGTGCGCTTTCCGGTGGGGGCCTGGCGCTGTCGGTTCTTGGAGCGGTCGCGCTGTATCTGCTTGTCAACCGGGTGACAAACGGCGAAGAAACGGCTCTGATTGAGTTGAAATATGCACCTTTGCTAGCAGACGTTACCACGTCCGATTTGATGACCGGCGGGAATGTGATTGATGTCTCTGCGATTGATGACCTGGTGCGCCTGGCGGAGCGTCATGGGGCGACCATCTTGCATGAATCCCTGGGGAATATGCACAGCTACTATCTTAATCACGATAATCACGTTTACCGGTATCAAATGAGCACAAATGAAGTGATCCAGAGAGGTGGGAGTCTGACCTTTTGGAAGTCCGAACTCCAACTGGCATTGGAGCGTGAAGAATTTGAAGTGTATTATCAGCCGGTATTCTCGCTGAACAGCAACAAACCGATCATGGTGGAAGCACTGCTGCGGTGGAGGCATCCCGAGCGGGGATTAATTTCGCCTGCCGAGTTCTTGCCGGCTGCAGAGGATACGGGAATGATTATTCCAATTGGCGAATGGGTACTGAAAACCACCTGCGCGCAGCTTAAAGCCTGGCGGGAACTTGGACTGCCTCCAATATCCCTGGCACTGAACCTCTCTATTTCGCAGCTCCAGAGAAAAAATCTTGGGCACCTGATTTCCAGCAACCTGGAAGAAGCCGGATTGAGTCCGGATGATATCCGTTTTGAATTTTCTGCCGGAAAAGTGGTGGATGGTATCGATCAGGTCAGCCCCATGCTTGCGGAGCTCCAGAAGTTGGGCGTACAGGTGTGGATGGACGATTTTGAAAGCAATATTTCTTTGAATTTATTGACCAATCTGCCCGTCACCGGTTTAAAATTCGATGGAGGATTTTCCCGCCGGGCGATTGAAGGCTCGAATGACGGGGCTGTTGCTCATGCTTTGATTGATCTGGCCCACAGCATGAATATGCGCGTGGTAGCCGAAGGGATTGAAGAGTTGGACCAGGCGGATTTCTTTCGCGCCCAAAACTGCGATGAAGGACAGGGTTTCCTGTTTGGCAGACCGATGGGTTGTGAGGAGCTGGAAAAACTTCTCTTTGAGAGTAAAGAGGTTTTGTAAATGAGACGGCATAATTTGAAGCGCTTGATCCTCCCCATATTTCTGATTTTAGTATTGGGTAGTGTGGTGTTGGGTCTGGCTGCTTCAAATGAGATCCTGGCTGCTCCCGCGATAGAAGATCGTTTTCAAGGGGTCACCGCCAACGAACTCAAACCGCCTGAATGCAGCCATCTCGATCTGGTGAACATTGTCACGGATGGGAAAGGCACGCGGGATAATGATCTTGTTTTAGGAACAGCCGGTGACGATACACTCAATGGCAAGCAGGGGGACGATTGTATTGTGGGTGGAGCCGGGAATGACACTTTACAGGGTAGACAGGGGGATGATGTTCTGATTGGGGGTTCGGGAGTGGATAACTGCGAGGGCAATCAGGGGAATAATATTTTCATTGATTGCGAATGAGGCCCGGTTTCGGGTGCCGCACATCTTTTACGATTGGGATGGGGTACCTGGGGTCAGGGGAATGGAAAACTTCAATTCTCCCGTCTTTCCCTCTGGCGCATCGATGAAAGCGAGATTGTCAATCTCCATTTTCAGGTTGATATCTTCAAAAGCAAGTTTCTGTAGAGCACTGCCCAGTTTATCCCGGTTGATCATGTCACCGGCCAGATAGATATGAGGTACCCAGTTTTCCGGCTGGTAAAGCGGGCAGAGATTATTTCCAAAAGGTTGCAGACGGTGCCAGATCTTTTGGTGAATGTTGTAAAGCTGTCGAGTTTTAACGACCGGGATGTATAGAACCGGTGACGGTCCGGGGAAAATTCCCAGGCCTGAGGCATAGACCAGAAAGGGCTCAATCGTGCCGGCGAGCTCTTGGACAGCCGTTTTGAGCGTTTCTTCCGGGAATTCCTCTCCAATAGCCCAGGTGAAATGCGGGTAGGGAATGTTGTGCGTGCCGTTTATCCCGAATTGGGTTTCCAGTTCGTTCCAAATGGTTTTAACAAAATGATAAGCCGCCTGGGGCAGCAAAGAAACCAATCTGTGCATTGTGTTCTCTGAAGTTGTTCTTAATAGGTCATGTCGTAGAATCTTCGGTACAGATTCATGAATTCCGTTATTTGCTCGATATAGGACCGGGTTTCGTCATACCGGATGATTTCCAAAAAGAGATCCGGATCTCCTCCCGCCAGCTCATTCCATATTTGTGCGTTTCCGGGGCCGGCATTGTAACCGGCCAGTGCCTGGTAAAGAGAACCGTCGAAATAATCCCTTTGACGGGATAAATAATGCGTTCCCATGGTGATGTTGACAATAGGGCGGTTGAGGTCGGAATCGGTGTAATTTGGGGGCCAATTGAGCTGCGAAGCGATTTCCTGACCGGTAGATGGAACAATTTGCATTAACCCGATGGCCCCGGCAGAGGACTGCACCAATCCATCAAAAAGGCTTTCCTGGCGGATGGTGCTCAAGAGGAACAGCGGGTGGAAATTTTCTTCTTCTGCGGCTTTTAAAATCTGCTCTTTGTAATAGGCGCCGAAGCGGATATGGTTGAAGTAATCCGGGGCGGTCAGGGTGGCAGCGTCATCCATATTGGCCAGGGTTAAAATCTGGCGGCTGGTAAAGATCGCCTGGCGGTAAAAGCCCAGGTCAACCAGATGCTGTAAAAGGCGGAAGTTGTTGATCGGGTCGTCAAGGATATCCAGCCGCAGTGCTTCAAACTCGGCGTTTGCCAGATTGAACAGACCCAATTGCCAGTATGCGTTGCCGCGCTGGACGCGGGGGTCGCCCGCCAGATCGCTCAATCCGGACAGCGTGACATCATTTGCAATCGTGAAGGTATTCCGCATCCAGCCTTCTGCTAATTGGCGTTCTTCAATCAGGTCGTAATCCAGGTCGTAAAGCGCTGAAGCCTGGAAAGGATCGTTGCCTTCGAGCAGGCCGCGGGCTCGTTCGCTGTAATAACCGGTTGGGTCGCTGTGAGCGGCCTGTTCCCAGGAAGTCCGTGCTTCTTCATACTTGTTTTGAGCCTGTTGCGTTTTACCAATCCAGAGGTATGCCGCGGCCTGGTCTTCAGCCGTGGTGCCCAATACTAAAGCGCGTTGGAAAATGGTTTGCGCCCGGGGATAATCGCTCAGACGATAATAGGTGACCCCTGCCAGGAACAATCCGCGGTAGCTTTGATCGGCGGCGGGATATTCGTCCATCATCCGTTCCCAGGTTTCTGCGGCTTCTAGGAGCTGATTGTTGCGTTCCTGGATCCGGGCTGCGTCAAACAGGTACCCCGAAGCCTCGGGATAAGTTGGAAAGCGCTCGACAAATTCTAACAATGTGCTGGCTGCGCCGCGATAATTATCCTCATAGGCCCATTGGGCATAGGCTTTTTCACTCCATGCTTCCGTCCAGAAACGGTCACCGGAAAAGTTTTCAATGATTTGAGTCCAGTTTTCGATGGCTTTTTTGCTTTCACCAATGGCGAGCAGACTGAGTGCCTGGTAATGCAAAGCCGTGGCGTCATGGTCCGGTGTTCGATCCATGTATTGGGTAAAGGCTTCAATGGCGACGCCATGTTGGTTGGCAAAATAATCCACCAGGCCGCGGTCGAGCTGATTAACCTCGACGCCGTTATTGACCAGTTCGATCAATCCGAGATAGGCATAATAAGAAAGGGGAAAATCGGTCACGGATTCTTGGAAACGGGCGTAAGCCTGTTCCGGAATACCCATATCCAGATAAGTCCTTCCCAACACATAATTTACCTGTGCCTTGACGTAATCGTTGGGTGCATTTTCATAGATGTTCCAGTATTGATTTAAGGCGCTGTCATAATCCTGCAAAGCGACAAAAATGTCTCCAATTTTGATGCCTAACTGGGCGGTATTTCCCAGACGGGGAGCATCGTATGCTGCTTGATATGCAGATAAAGCTTCAGTCTGCGAGCCGACAATGGATAGCGCATCTCCCCGCAGTTCCAGAACATACGAGTCGATGGGGGTGCTGCCCAGGCTTAAATATCCCTGGTAAGCATCAGCCGCGGCCTGATAATTTTCGAGCGCAGTGTAACACTCTCCGAGAAAGAAATATGCATCCCGCAAATAGGGGCTTTCCGGATAGTTTTCGATGACGGCGCGTAAGGACTGAATGGCGGGATTGTAATTGCGTGAAAGATACTGGGTGCGTCCAATACCGACCATGGCCGCCGCCTGTGTCTCGCTGTCTCCGGCTTCAACCAGTGCGATCTGATATTGTGTCAGTGCCGTCTGGTAATCTCCGAGGAATAGAATCTCGTCCGCCTGGTTAATGCGCACCGCCGGGATGGGTGTGGGCGTTGGCGTGGGGGTGGCGGTCGGAGCGGGTGTTGCCGAAGGTTGAGGCGTTGTTTCTTCGGGTTGAAGAATTTCCTCCACAAGGGAGGGTGTCTTACAGCTTATGCTGGCCAGAGCAAGGATCAGTACAATGAAAATAATCCGTTTTGTCATAATCATCCTGTTTAGTTGTTGTCGCAGCAGGACTTTGACAACTAAAAGATTGCATGTTAAACTTGTTCAGTTAGGAACTTTGACGCTCTTCCAAAGGGGCGTTTTTTGATGCAAGGTGAGTATCATGCCCACTTTAGATTGGAATGCAAAAAACTTTGAGCTGATTCTTCTTGATCAGCGGGCGCTTCCTGGAGAGGTCCGGTATATTACCTGCCAAGATTATACCGCAGTCGCGGAGGCAATCCAGAAGATGGTGGTTCGAGGGGCGCCTGCGATTGGTGTAGCCGCGGCCTATGGCATGGCTCTGGCGGCGGGCAGGTCGGCACAAAGTGATCTTTCATCCCTGCGCGAAGAATTGAACACAGCAGCTTCCGTGTTGCAGGCCTCCCGGCCCACAGCCGTAAACCTGTTCTGGGCGGTCCGGCGGATGCTGAAACTCGCGGATCAACCCGTATCCTCGCCGGGCGAACTCAAGGAAAAACTTCTGGCGGAAGCGCAGCGGATGGCTGCCGAAGATGTGGAGATCAACCGCCGGATGGCTGAATACGGTGCGAAATTGATCGCCGATGGGGATACGATACTGCATCACTGCAACACCGGCGCACTGGCAACGGCAGGTTGGGGCACGGCGTTGGGGGTGATTCGCATGGCTCATGAACAGGGCAAGCGGATCCACGTGCTGGTGGATGAAACCCGCCCGCGATTGCAGGGCGCGCGCCTGACGGCCTGGGAGCTTTCTCAATACGGCATTCCATATCATATTATCAGCGACGGCGCAGCAGGATATTTTCTGCACTCCGGACAGGCCAACAAGGTCTTTTTCGGTGCCGACCGGGTGGCAGCCAATGGGGATGTGGCCAACAAGATCGGTTCTTATATGCTTGCGCTGGCCGCTAAAGATAATCAGATTCCGGTTTACTCGGTTTTTCCAATTTCAACGGTGGATCTTGAGTTGGAAAGCGGAGATGAAATTCCCATTGAAGAGCGGTCTCAGAGCGAAGTGCTGGATATTCAACTGCGCGGCCTTCGGGTAACCCCGGTTGACGCTCAGGCTCGAAACCCTGCTTTTGATGTGACCCCTCACCGCTTGTTGACGGCGTTGGTAACAGAAAAAGGGGTGATTCGTCCACCATTTACGGAGAATCTGCGCCAGGCAATATTGGGAAAAACGAATTAAGGAAGACAAGATGTCTATTATTTGCACTGGATCAATTGCTTACGATTATTTGATGTCATTTCCCGGATATTTCCGGGACCATATCATGCCGGATAAACTGGATTCGATCAGTTTGTCCTTTCTGGTGGATACGATGGTGCGCCAACGGGGAGGGACGGCGACTAATATCGCCTATAATTTATCCCTGCTGGGTGAACGCCCCCGGGTCATGGCGACTGCCGGTGAGGATTTTCCGGAATACCGGGACTGGCTGGAGTCCAACCATATTGATACGAGCCTGGTGAAAATCATCCCTGGGATCTATACCGCGTCATTCTTTGTGAACACCGATCTTTCCAACGCGCAGATTGCGACATTTTATGCCGGTGCAATGGCATATGCCTGCGAGCTCTCCCTGCTGGACCTGCGCGAGGACCTTCCGGAATTGGTGGTTATCTCGGCGAATGATCCCGGCGCGATGAACTGTCTGGTATCCGAGTGTGTTGAGTTAGGCGTGCCTTACCTGTACGACCCCAGCCAGCAAATTGTCCGGATGGATGCAGGGGATCTGCGCAGGGGTGTTGAAGGCGCCCAGAGCCTGTTCTTGAATGAGTATGAGTTCGGGCTGCTCCAGAAGCATACCGGGATGACGACGGAAGAAATTCTAAGCCACCTGGAATATATGGTCATCACTCTGGCGGAAGAGGGTGCCATGATCTATGCAGAGGGTGAAACGTATCGAATACCCGTGGTGAAGCCGGAGCAGATGGTGGAACCCACCGGTGTCGGGGATGCGTTCCGCGGAGGTTTTCTGCGTGGGCAGAAATTAGGGTTGGATTGGCAGACCTGTGGTCAGATGGGCGCGCTTTCCGCGACGTATTGTCTGGAACAGCGTGGAACTCAAAATCAGGTTTATACCATATCTGAATATGTACAGCGCTATCGGAAAACTTTTAGTGATGATCATGCATTAGAAGTTTTGTTGAGAAATTAACAATTGGGGTCAAACCCGGAGGAAATCAATGTCTAATTACGATATTAAAGATTCAAAATATGCAGAAGGCGGCCGACGCCGCATTGAGTGGGCAGAACGGGAAATGCCGGTGCTGCGCCAGATCCGTGAGCGATTTGCGAAGGAACGCCCTTTGGAAGGTGTTCGTGTATCGGCATGTTTGCATGTCACCGCGGAAACAGCCAATCTGATGCGCGCATTGCAGGCTGGCGGCGCGGATGTGGTTCTGACGGCGTCAAACCCGCTTTCCACTCAGGATGATGTGGCAGCCTCTCTGGTTACACATTTTGAACTTCCTGTATACGCGATCAAGGGTGAGGATAACGTTACTTATTACAAACACCTGCATGCTGCTCTGGAACACAAGCCCCAGATCACCATGGATGATGGCGCAGATCTGGTCAGCACCATGCACAAAGAACGCCGGGATTTGATCCCGAATGTGATTGGCAGTATGGAAGAAACCACAACCGGTGTGATCCGGATGCGCGCAATGGCTGCGGATGGCGAATTAATGTTCCCGGTGGTTGCCGTGAACGATGCCATGACCAAACATTTCTTTGATAACCGCTATGGTACAGGCCAATCCACAATTGATGGTATTGTGCGGGCTACCAATATTTTGCTGGCCGGAAAAACCTTTGTTGTGGCAGGGTATGGCTGGTGCGGACGTGGTTTGGCGATGCGCGCACGCGGTCTGGGTGCGAATGTGGTTGTGACCGAAATCGATCCTCTTAAAGCGCTGGAAGCGGTGCTGGATGGTTATCGGGTTATGCCGATGGTGGAAGCGGCTGCAATTGGTGATTTCTTTGTCACCCTGACCGGCGACCTGAATGTGATTGACCGCCATCATTTTGAAGTGATGAAAGATGGAGCCATTGTAGCCAACTCAGGTCACTTCAATGTTGAAATCAATATCCCCGCGCTGGAAGAAATGGCTGTTGCCAAACGGCGGGTCCGTCCGTTCGTGGACCAGTATGAGTTGAAAGATGGCCGTCAGATCCATATCCTGGGAGAAGGCCGTTTGATCAACCTTGCGGCTGCCGAAGGACATCCCGCAAGCGTGATGGATATGTCCTTTGCCAACCAGGCGCTGGCAACGGAATATATTTACCTGCACGGCCATGAGCTGGGCAAAAAAGTATACGCTGTTCCGGAAGAAATTGATCGTGAGATCGCCCGCTTGAAACTGGAAGCGATGAAGATCAACATTGACACATTGACTGCTGAACAGGAGCATTACCTGAATTCCTGGCAGGAAGGTACCTAAAATTGGTCATTGACCAATAAAAACAACGCATCTCTGGATTACAGAGGTGCGTTGTTGCTTTAACTGAAATTTTGATTATGGCGTTTCTTTGCGGGTTATGGCCTGGTTTTGAAGTACTCCCCAGGAGCTTTTGAACTGTTCAATAGAGCGCTCATAAACCAATGCGCCATCGAGAACCGTCACAGTGTTTTGGGTATAGCCTGTGATCAAGACAACATGTTCGTTGTAAGCCACATTCGTGGTATGTCCATTGGATGCAGTGTACGAAACGGGATATCCGGACTGGACGTCCCCTATTACCCAGACGATCACCGGCCTTCCCGCGGCAATTTCGCGTTTGATGGCTGCGAATGAAAGTTCCTTGTGCGCGTATGCTTTGACCCCGTAACTCCTTAAGAGTCTGGCAACAGGTTCTGCGTGAACGCCATAGGGGTAAGGGGGAATCTGCCCCAGATAGCCATAAACGTTGCCCACAAAACCTTCATCCGGGTCGTCGGATTTTGGCAGATTATTCTGAAAATCAATTTCGGAGATCTCCGTGCCAAAAAATGCCGCAAAATCGACTGCGGAACTGGCTTCGCAGCTCAGCGAAAAGATTTGGGCGGTACCGTTTACTCCCTGAACGTAAGCTTCTTTGGGGAGTTTGGGTTTAGGGGTTGGGTCGGGTGTATCGGTTGGGCTGGGTGTATCGGTTGGCAGCGGTGTGGGGGTCTGCGTGGAGGTAGGCAGAGGTTGGAAAGGGGTTGCCGTGGCTGTGGGGAAAGGGGACTGGGTAGGTGTGAAAGTAATCGTGTTGGTTGCCGTGCTGATCCATTGGGGAATCGGGATTCCCGGAAAAGCCAGGACAGACTGACCCTGATGAGGCCAAAAAATTGCGCCAATGGTCAGAGCAGATGCCAGAATTACGCTGGCCGTGATCCATTTCCGGTTCTTTTTGGACATCCGCGTCATTTCTCTAAATTATGGCGCTTCCACAACAATCTCGATAAAGATGGGGTCCCCAAAGGGTTCCCCACCGGGAGTGTAAGCCTGCCATGCGCTGCGGTAGCTGCCGGGCTCTGTGGGGGCGGTGAACTCGATCTGGATGGTTACAGGGCTGCCGACTCGTGCCGGGAATAAAGGTTGTTCCGGATTAACTCCCATCTCGGGCCCTGCGATTAAGCGGAGTGTATACGCTTCACCCCAGTTGCAGGTTCCATTGTTGATGATCTTCCATTGTTTGTCCAGTTTTTGGCCCGGTTGCACCCCGGTCCCGTCGGGAATGGTCAGGTCTTTTAAGAACGAGAGTACATTGGTGCAGTCTGCGGGGGATTCATCTTCTACCGGGGTGCGGGTGGGGGGAATGGTCGGGGTGGAAGTAGGTGCCAGCGTGGGCGGGAGGAAAGGCTGGGTGTCTGATTCGGGGTTCGCAAGGCGTTGCGGCGTAAGGATACAACCGGTGGTGAAAATCAGCAGCAGGAAAACGCAGAAAAGGCTCAGTTTTTGAAGAGTTGAGTTTGGAGTCATGCTTTGCAACCTGGGATATTTCTTTCCCTGTCCAATTAATGGACAGGGAAAGTGAATTTTGAGTTAATAATCGGGTTGCAAGAATTTTACCAGCAGTTGGAGGGGCGTGGGGCCCCATGGGTGAAAAAACGACTAATCTTCGGAAAGTGCTTCCTCAAAATCCTCATCCGAGTCGGAAACATCGATCATAATGCCCTCCAGGGCCTGTTGGCGGATCGCTGTTTCAATTTCATCACAGATTTCTGAATTTTGACGGAGGAATTCTTTAGAATTTTCGCGTCCCTGCCCGAGGCGGATGTCTCCGTAGGAATAGAACGCACCGCGTTTGGTGATAATTTCGAGCTGGGTTCCCAAATCGAGGATGTCACCGACTTTTGAAATACCTTCGTTGTACATGATGTCAAATTCGGCGGTTCGGAAGGGGGGAGCCACCTTGTTCTTGACCACCCGCACCCGGGCCCGATTACCGATGACTTCCGCGCCCATTTTGATGGACTGAATGCGCCGGATATCCAGGCGGACCGAGGCATAAAATTTCAAAGCTAGGCCGCCCGTGGTGGTTTCGGGGTTTCCAAACATCACACCGATTTTCTGGCGGAGCTGGTTGGTGAAGATCACGGCGGTATTGGTTTGTTTGATTGCTCCGGAAAGTTTGCGAAGCGCCTGAGACATCAGGCGGGCCTGCATACCCATGGTTGCGTCGCCCATATCGCCTTCGATTTCGGAGCGGGGAACCAGTGCGGCCACCGAGTCTACCACTACCAGGTCAACTGCCCCGGAACGTACCAGGGTTTCCGCGATCTCCAGAGCCTGTTCGCCGGTATCCGGTTGGGAAACCAGGAGCTGGTCGATGTTGACGCCCAGACGGGTTGCGTAAGCCGGGTCCAGGGCGTGTTCCATATCAATAAATGCCGCCGTCCCGCCAAGTTTTTGAACTTCAGCCACGATGTGCAGACACAGCGTGGTCTTTCCGGAAGATTCTGGCCCGTAAATTTCGCAAATTCTCCCGCGGGGAATACCGCCGACGCCCAGTGCGATATCCAGGGATAGAGAGCCAGTGGGGATTGCTTCGACTTCAAGGTGTTTTGCATCTCCCATCAGCATGATCGAACCCTCACCGTATCGTTTGATGATATCGCCTAAGGCTTTATCCAGTACAGCGCGTCGGGCTTGATCCATTTCAGGGGAAATGGGTTCGTTTGAGGTTTTTTTTGTGGACTTTCGGGCCATTTGGTTTTGCTCCTGAAAAATATCTTTGGATTGCTAATTATATTTACAATTATAGTACATTTGTTCGGTTGGTCAAGTATTTTTGGAGAGTTTTCGTCAGGTTGCCGAAGGGTTGAAGCTGTGGAAATGAGAGCCGCGAGATCATCGCATCTCTGTTTCTGCCTCGATTGTCAGCGGATTGGGCCATAGGAACAGAAATAATGTTAACAATTGGTTAACGACTGAGAATCCATGTGCGCATTTTATGAATCTGTGGTAATATCGGTGAAATTAAAACATAAATGCGAAAAATGATTTTTTACAACTGAATAGCGAAGAAATAGCGGCTGAATCTCATAAAGGGTGATGGATTTTGTGAGATAACGAGGTGGAGGTTCCTTTCTGCAAAGAGAGTGTTAACCCCGAGATATCGGGGGAAAATCGAACGATCAGCGGATGCCTCTGAAGCCTGATCACGGGCTTCTTTCTTCCTTCCCAAAAAGTGTGATCTGAAAACCAGCCGGCGATGGTTGTGACAAAGGTCAAACGGTGATGCACAAATTCCAAAAGGAATTTTGTGGTGGTATTTTAAATATGGGAAGGGTTGCCCCGCAGTTTTCTTTACTTTAAAAAAAGGATTACAAGGCATGCCCCTTGCATGCCTATTTTGTTTAATTTGTTAAGGAGGAAGAATGAACGCGAAAGAATTGTTGTTACGTGTGAAAGAAGATGACGTAAAGTTTATCTCTTTTCAATTCACGGATGTGAACGGTTATGTAAAGAGTCTGGATGCTCCAATCGATCAGTTGCAGGGTGCACTGGATAATGGGATCTGGTTTGATGGTTCTTCGGTGGAAGGTTTTGCTCGTATTCAGGAAAGCGATATGCACTTAATTATCGATCCGGATACGTATGCAATTCTTCCATGGACAACTCCTGAACTGCGCCGTGCCCGCGTGTTCTGTGATATTTACCAGCCGGATGGCGAACCCTATGCCCGTGACCCGCGGGGTGTGCTGAAGCGGACCTTGAAGAAAATTGAAGAAAAGGGTTGGGTCTTCAATATCGGCCCGGAACCGGAATTCTTCCTGTTTAAACGGAATGGCAGTGATAATATTCATCCTGTTCCCCATGATGTGGGCGGTTATTTTGACTTCTCGCCCAATGATGAGGCGGTAACCGTTCGGACCGAATTAATGTCTGCGCTCAATATGATGGGCCTGGAAGTTGAGGTTGGACATCATGAAGTTGCACTGGGCCAGCACGAGATTGATTTCCGTTTTGCGGATGCGTTAAAGACGGCAGATAATGTTCTGACCCTTAAATATACGGTCAAGGCCATTGCCGCCCAGCACGGTCTGGTAGCATCCTTTATGCCGAAACCCATTTTCGGTATTAATGGCTCCGGTATGCACTGCCACCAGTCGCTGTTTGATAAAGGTGGAAATAATCTGTTCTTTGATGCAAAGGATGAGTTCAATCTCTCCGAAATGGCTTATAGCTTCATTGCCGGTCAATTGAAACATGCCCGTGCGTTGACGGCCATTGTTGCCCCAACCGTGAACTCATACAAACGGTTGGTTCCGGGTTATGAAGCACCGGTTTATGTGGGTTGGGCACAGCGCAACCGCTCTGCATTGATCCGGATCCCACGCTATACTCCAGGTCAGGACAAAGCGGTCCGGATGGAACTTCGCTTCCCGGATCCTTCCAGCAATCCTTATCTGGCGTTCTCGGCAATGCTGGCTTCCGGTTTGGAAGGTATCATGAATAAGATGACACCGCCCGAAGGTCTGAATAACATTAATGTCTACGAGCTTACGGCAGAAGAACGCAAAGAACGCAATATTGCTGAACTGCCGGGTTCTCTGATGGCGGCCTTGGAAGAGTTGGACAAGGATGAGTTGTTGAAAGAAACGTTGGGCGAAAGCATTTACGAATCCTTTGTCCGGGCAAAGAAAGCCGAATGGGAAGATTACCGGATCAAGGTTATGGATTGGGAAATTGAACGCTACCTCGAAACAACTTAGATTGAGTGTATTCCGTCCAGTGAAAAGTTAATAATGAAAGGCTGCCCATCACAAGGCAGCCTTTCTTCATATTTAATAAAAGTTTTATGACACCGGAGATGCGTTTCAGACTTCCACGGGGTGTCCCTCCATCCGCCATTTGTTAATTCCCCATTCCAGACGGCTGGCATCGAAATGATGTGAAACAAGCAGCTTGACCGCCTCGTCTGCCAACAGGCTGTAAAAATTACGGCAGTATACCACAATGGGCTCATCCAAAGAAAGCTCGCCCAGCCGGTTTTCCAGGTTTTCTAACGGGAATGAAATTGCTCCGGGGAGGTGCCCGGCCTGATACTCCGACTGGGGACGGACATCAACCAGCTGGACGTTTGTGTTGTTTTGCAGGTTTGCCAACTCATCGAAGGAGATCACTTTAATCGCCAGCCGCTCCCGTTCCAGGTTGTTTTTGATCCGGTCCATTTCCGCCAGATAATCTTCCGCTGTTCTTTGCACGGCTTCAAGCACTTCAATCAGGGAAGAATCCTTTAGACGGTAGATCATCTCGTTTCGGTGGCGGCGCACGGACACCAGATGCGAATTTTTTAAATTCTGCAAATGCTGCGAGGTGTTTGCGATAGACATCCCGGTTTCGGTTGCCAGTTCTTCTACGGTATGTTCGCCTTGAGATAACAGATCCAAAAGCTCAAACCTTTTGGAACTGCCCAGCGCTTTACAAACCCGGCTGAATTGTTCGTAAACCTCTTCTGAATATTCGTGTTTTCTGGATAGTTTCATTTTTTAGTATTCAGGCTCTTGAAAGGGATTGTTTTTATAGATCCCATTATCCCTTAATTAATGGAAAAAGGATATGTTTTTTATTGGATTTGCTTTTTAGGATCAACAGCAATCGCCTGATATAGCTCGGGTCTTCTTTCGTTCCAAATATCCATTTCAAATTTTCCCGGAATAAATATTCGCCGGCCTCGGTGGGTGTTTGCCGGATGGATTTCGGCATAAAGAATTTCTTCTTGAGTATCGGATCCCTGCGCTAATGTTTGTCCATCCGGATTGGCAATGATACTCTTTCCCAGATAAGTTTCTCCTCTCTCGGTGCCGGCCCAATTCGTGCCGATGACATAAATATCATTTTCTGCCGCCCTGGCCCGCACAAACTCCGGGAACTGAGGATCTCCTGCCCCCCAGGCTGTTGGGAGGGCGATGACCTGAGTGCCCGCCAATCCATGCAGCCGTGCTGCTTCGGGGAAGAACACATCATAACAGATCATTAAACCGATCTTCCCGATGGGGGTGTCAAACAGCACCGGGAAAGCATTCCCGGCAGCTAAAAATCGGTCTACTCCTAAAAAGGGTAAGTGCGCCTTTCGGTAAGAACCAATCAGTCCACTGGGGCCGATGAGGATCGCCGAGTTGTAAAATTTTCCGTCAGCGCCTGCTTCAATAGAGCCGATGACGACGAAAAGGTTGAACTCGCGGCAATCCCTTTCAATTCTTTCGGTTTCCGGCCCGGGTATGGATATTGCGATTTGAGAAGCTTCTTCAAAACTTAAATCATACCCCGTGAGACAACATTCGGGAAAGACGGCGAGCTCAGTGCCTTTTTTTGCAGCTTCTTTCATGAGATGCGAGATTTTCTGTAGATTTTTCTCCTTGTCGAGTAAGAAAGGTTGCATCTGGATTGCGGCAAAAATTGGCATGGTTGGTTTTCCCTTGGTTTGTTCGAAGTAAGTTTTGTTTATCAATAAATAAAGTAATCTATTGAATAGATTATAAAATATTCTATCACTAATTGTAATTTCCTGTGGTATAATTTCTTGTCGTTGTATCCTACAGATCACCTTTTGGGTTTCACTAAAATTTCTTACGGAAATTGCGAAACTGTTTAAGGCGACACATTGCCTGGAAACGGACGTTATAGAAATTCATATCAGCGTCCTTTTGCGCAAACAATACAATCCGCGCAGCGGGGAATAAAACCCCGTCAGAACAGGCCATCGGATGTCTTGAAATTTGATTTGTAAACAGACCTGGAAAAAATCTTTCCAAGGATATTTATGCGTTTGTCGAGCATTAAAAAATCCTGTTTTGGAGGTTGAAATTGGCTTTAATTGAAATTAATAATCTTTATAAAATTTTTGGACCCAGACCCAGAGAAATTCTCTCTTCTTTAAAAAGTGGGAAAACAAAAGAAGAAATTCTCAAAAAGACCAGACACACCATTGCTTTGCAGGATATCAATTTAGAAGTTGAAGAAGGGGAGACTTTTGTGGTAATGGGCCTCTCAGGCAGTGGTAAATCCACCCTGGTTCGCTGCTTGAACCGTCTGATTGAACCCACTGCAGGCGAAATCAAATTTCGCGACAGGGATGTCCTCCAGTTTTCGGAAGAAGAGTTGTTGGATTACCGCCGCAATACGATGACCATGGTCTTCCAGCGCTTTGGACTCCTTCCTCACCGGACGATACTGGAAAATGTGGCGTTTGGACTGGAAATTCGGGGCGTTGATAAAGTTTCCCGTAATGAAAAAGCTATGATATGGGTCGAAAAAGTAGGCTTGAAGGGTTATGAGAACAGCCGCACCGGCGAACTGAGTGGTGGGATGCAGCAGCGTGTTGGGCTGGCGCGTGCGCTTTGCAACGATCCGGAAGTGTTGTTGATGGACGAACCTTTCAGCGCGTTGGACCCTCTCATTCGGCGCGAAATGCAGAATGAGCTGATTGATCTGGAAGGCGATCTGAATAAAACCATTATTTTTATCACCCATGATCTGGATGAAGCGCTGCGGCTTGGGGATCGTATTGCCATCCTCAAAGATGGGAGAGTGGTTCAGGTGGGGACTCCTGAGGAAATCCTTGAAAATCCGGCCAATGAATATGTCCAGGATTTTACCCGGGACGTCAACCGCAGCCGGGTGTTGACAGCGGCAAATGCCATGGTGGATCCTTATTCGGTGATTTCCGACCGGAGCGGCCCCAAGGTGGCTTTGGAAATCATGCGTAAAGAGGGGCATTCAAGCATTTTTATCGTAGATCGTAAAGGCCGTTTGCGCGGGTTGTTAACCGTAGAGGATGCCATGGAAGCCGGCCGGAACAATATTAAATTGTTGAGTGAAATTGGGCTTAAGGAGGTCTACACAACGACTCCGGATACCACTTTAGATGAGCTCATCCCGATTCTGGCGGATATGAAATGGCCGGTTGCAGTACTGGGCCCGGAAAACCGGCTGCTGGGGATCATTCCACGAGTAGCAATTCTTTCTGCCCTTTCCGGACAGGCCAATGGCGATTTTCCGGAAAATTAATGGGCTGCATCATCGTTTAATTTCAAATCGATAGGCCAGGGTGTTTATTGATTTGTCTCAAAATTTTACCCGAGGAGAAGATTTATGTTATCGAAAAAGATGTATTTAATAACTGTGATAGTGATCCTGCTTTCGCTTATGCTCGGAGCCTGCCAGCCTGCTCCAGGTGCTTCAACCGAAGCCGAGTCTGGCGTTGAAACCGAGGCACCGAAAGCGCCGATTAAATTCTCGGACACATCGTTTCAAACTTTATGGATTAACAATGCCATTGCTAAATTTATCATTGAAAATGGTTATGGCTATCCCGTTGAGATTATCGAAATGACCACAGCGGTCTTTCAGCAATCTTTGGCAAATGGGGACACGGATGTACACATGGAACTGTGGCGTGCCAATCTCATGGACTGGTATAACGAGGTAACCGCTTCAGGCGATGTTATCGACCTGGGAGATACCTATGAAAAATCCACCCAGGGCTTTTATGTGCCGCGTTATGTGATTGAAGGGGATCCCGATCGCGGCATTGAGCCGATGGCGCCTGATCTGAAAACGGTTTATGATCTTGCGAAATACAAAGACTTGTTCCAGGATCCCGAAGACCCGGAAAAAGGTCTGTTGATCAACTGTATTACCGGTTGGCAGTGCGCCTCCGTAAATCGGGCTAAAATGCATGCTTATGGGTTGGATGAAGACTATAACATTCTGGATCCCGGCGCTTCAGCAGCTCTCGATGCCGCTATTGCAGGCGCGTATGAAAAAGGGAATCCGGTTCTGGCTTATTACTGGGAACCCACCTGGCTTTTAGGGGTTTACGATATGGTTCAAATTGAAGAGCCGGAATACAATGATGCCTGTTGGGAAGAGGTTTCAGCATTTGTCAACGACACCATCACGCTGGATGAAGTGACTGAAAATGCCGGTTGTGCGTATGAAACACTGGCTATTCATAAAGGCATTAATAAAGGCCTGAAGGAGCGCGCTCCGGAAGTTGTCGAATTCCTTGAAAAAATGAATGTCGGAACCGATCCGCTCAATAAGACAGCTGCTTATATGTCCACCAATGAGGTGGAGGCAGATGAAGCGGCTCTGTGGTTCCTGGAAAATTACTCCGACCGGTGGCATCAGTGGGTGCCGGCGGATGTGGCAGAAAAGGTTGACACAGCATTGGCTGAAGCGCAGCAGTAAACCGGCGCTCTGGCTGAATAAAGAATGAAACAGAGGCGCCCGGGTGGTATTCTGCCGGGCGTCTCTGAATTGGATTGAGGTGATGATTGATGTTTTGGGAATTTCCTGAATTTATATATATTCCATTAGGAGATTGGATTGACGCGTTTGTTAAATGGTTGACGGTTGAGGGAGAAGGTTTTTTTGATGGATTGAGCAAGATCCTGCTGGCTCCCATGCTTTTTACCGAACGCATTTTGTTGTGGCTTCCCTGGTTTGTTATTATTCTTCTTTTTGCGTTGGCTGCCTGGCGGCTGCGGGGCTGGAAAATCAGCCTGGGCGTTATTTCGGGATTGATGTTTATTGGATTGATCGGTTTGTGGGATCTGTCGATGAAAACACTGGCGATTGTCATTGCGTCAACTTTTCTGGCTATATTGGTTGGTATTCCGCTGGGGATTTTGATGGCTAAAAATGATCGCGTCAAAAGCATTATCCATCCAATTCTGGATATGATGCAGACCATGCCCAGTTTTGTGTATTTGATCCCGGCTTTGATGCTTTTCGGGTTGGGGAAAGTCCCCGCGCTGCTTTCTACGTTTATTTATGCGGTCCCGCCGGTGATGCGTTTGACCAACCTGGGGATTCGCCAGGTTCCGGAAGATGTAATTGAAGCTTCAAAGGCGTTTGGCGCGACATCCTGGCAGTTGTTGAGGAAAGTGCAGTTTACCCTGGCGATGCCGACCATTATGACGGGTGTTAATCAAACCATTATGATGGCACTTGCCATGGTTGTGATTGCCTCCATGATTGGATCGGGGGGATTGGGAACGGAAGTGCTGAACGGCATATCCAGATTGGATGTAGGGCGCGGTTTTAATGGTGGAATTAGCATCGTTATTCTGGCGATCATCATTGACCGTCTCACGCAGGGGCTGGGGCAAACTCCTGAAGGTCAGTCCGGAACGGACGCCTGATCCATTATTTTTTGCAATAAACCCAAAAATAAGTATATTAAATACTTGTTTTTGGGTTTTAATGTGTGATAAGTATATTTAATTGTAATATTTCTGCAATTCCTTCTGCAATAAATTGGGGGTTGACTTTCGATAAGAAATTTTGTATGATGGAAGTGTTCAGAACACCTGATGACATGATAAATTCCAAGGTATTCTCAAATGACAAAAACTCCCATAAAACCTGTACATCGCCGACAAATTTCTTCGGCAACAATTGACCGATTGCTTTCAATGATAAGTGATGGATATTGGCTTCCCGGTGAACAGCTGCCTCCGCAGCGAGAGCTTGCTAAATCACTGGGGGTAGGAATGTCTACTTTGCGAGAAGCGCTCCAATCCCTGCAGATGATGGGGCTATTAGAGATGCGTCATGGAGAAGGCACTTTTATAACGAATCGGCCCTATGATACTTATGAAAAGCTGCTCGATCTTTCGTTAACCTTGGGAGATTTGGATGTCGAGATGTTGTTTGAGGCCAGGGGAATTTTGGAAAGCGGGTTTGCGTATCACGCAGCAACTCGAGCATCGGAAGATCAAATTAATACGTTGTTCGAAATTCTCAAAAAGGAAGAACAATGCATAGACGCCGGGCAAGCGGAATGTTGTCATGACCTGGACCTTTCTTTTCATCAGATGATTGCTGAAATGGCTCATAACAGCTTCTTACAACAAATTGACGGCACTTTGTTTAAGGCCCTGGATAAATTACTGAGAATTTTACCTCAAACAAAAAAGGGTTTGCGTTTGCACTGTGCAGTAGCAGAAGCCATCCGGGACCGGGACCCTTTCCGTGCATCTGAGTCCATGCATACATTGATTGAGGCGTCCGCCGCGCAATATGTTTCACTTATCAAATTAGATATGGTCGGCACCAAAGTATAATCCCCGTTTTTGTTCTCTGCGCTTGATTTCCTTCAAGCGTTTTTTTTAAACTTAATAGAAAAGGGATGAACTGTGAAAAAGGTATTGATCAACAAACCAATTCATCGAGATGCTATTTCCAGATTATCAGAAGAAGTAGAGGTTCTGACTCCTTTTAAGGCTTCTGCCGAGGAAATTTTGGAGATGCTGCCGGATGTGCAGGGCATGATCTTGTGTGCCGGGATGAAAATGCAGGCCGCTGAGATGGATCAGGCCAAATCGCTTGAGGTAATTGGAAGACATGGAGCCGGGTTGGACATTGTGGATATTAAGGAAGCCACAAAACGTTCCCTTCCGGTTGTGTTCACGCCATTTGGCCCTACCGAATCGACCGCGGAGCATGCGTTTTTATTGATGATGGCAGCAGCCCGCAAGCTTACTTTGCTGGACAGGGAAGTAAGGCACGGAAATTTCCACATCCGGGATCGTGTGGTAGGTCGTGAGCTTAAAGATGCAAAAGTGGGCGTGGTGGGCTTTGGTCACATCGGTCAGCGCTTTGCAGAAATGTGCCGTGCCGCGTTGAATATGGAAGTTTTCGCCTATGACCCGTTTGTCGACCGGGCTGTCGTTGAAGATTGGGGCGCGGTATATGCGGATGAGATGGTGGAAATGGCCGAAAAGGTAGATGTGATTTCCTTACACGTTCCATCTACAAAAGAAACGCATCATTTGATTAACGAAGCTGTTTTGAAAGCCTTGGGGCCCGAGGGCTTATTGGTGAATGCCTCCCGTGGGCCCGTGGTGGACGAAGCTGCACTCATACAGGCTTTGAAAGAAGGATGGATCGGCGGTGCAGGGTTGGATGTGTACGACCCCGAGCCTCCCAGTAACGATAACCCCTTGTTCGGATTGGAAAACACGGTTCTGACACCTCATTTAGCAAGTTTCACGGAAGAAGGCCGCCAGCGCATGGGGTTGATGGTTGCGGAAGATGTCCTTCGAGTACTTCGTGGCGAGAAACCCAAGTATCTGGCAAACCCGGAAGTTTTATAAATTAAGTTCTTTAAGGAGAATGTTTACATGAAACAAAACCCATTACGTTTGAAACTGCAGGCTGGAGAATCGGTTTATGGAACAATGGCGCAGGATTCAAGGTCGCCAACCATTTCTTTGCTCATGGAACAGGCCGGATGCGATTTTATGTTCTTCGATATGGAACATGGCCCCAACGATCTGGGTGTGGTTGCAGATATGGTCAAGGTCGCCAGGTTAACCCAGGTGGTTCCCCTGGTTCGGGTCCCCAACGATGAATATCACTTGATGGCAAGGGTCCTGGATGCCGGGGCGAGGGGAATCATGATCCCTCGGATTGAAACCCGCGAACAGGTAGAAAATATTGTGTCATGCACCCATTATCCGCCGGTGGGCGTTCGTGGCTGTTCCGTTCCCAAAGGACATAATGACTATCGCACCCAGAGCCTGTGGGAGTTTACCGAACAGGCCAACCTGGAAAATATGATCATCTTGCAAATTGAGCGCAAAAAAGCAATTGAGAACATTGAAGAATTGGTATCGGTAGAAGGTGTAGATGCGGTTGTGCTGGGCCCGAATGACCTGGCTTTGAGCATGGGCGTCCGGGAAAAAGATTACCTGTCTGTGCTTGAGCCTGCGATCCAGAAAGTGCTGGATGCGGCCAAGAAATATAACGTTCCTTGCGGTATCCATACCGGCAATCTGGACTGGCTGATTGAATGGAATCGGCGTGGTATGCAAATTATTACGTTTTCCGATGATATTTCATTCTTACGCAGCGGTGCCGCAAATGGGATGAACAAACTGCGAGAAGCTGCAAAAGCAAATTCCTGATCAGGCCTTTGGCTTGGGAACATAGGATTATATCCGGAATAGATTTTACGCGAGGAGATTACTGGAAAATGGAAAAATTACTCATAAAGAACGGCCTGATTGTTACGATGGATGCGGAAAGCCGGATCATCCGGAACGGCTCGATTTACATTGAAGATAACATCATCAAAGAAATTGGCCCCGACTCGGAGATCGGCAACAAAGAAGGCGCTAAAGAAATTGATGCGCATGATAAATTGATTATCCCCGGCATGATCAGCTGCCATAACCATCTCTACAGTGCTGTCGTCCGCAGCATTCCGTATTCGGGGTTTGAATCCCCTGATTTCTCATTTGTTTCCTGGATGGATCGTTTCTGGCTGCCGCTGTTGGAGGACAGGGTGGACCAGCAGATCATGTATGCCGGAACCCGGGCGAACGTGCTGGATCACTTACGGAGCGGCATCACAACGACGGCGGATACTGCGGAAGGTTCTTATGCGCTTCCTGGAGCATTGGATGCGGTTGACCAGGCCTGTATCGAGACCGGTATTCGTGCAGTGCTTTCCTTTGAAACCACCGGACGCATCAGCGAGCAGAACGCGGCGATGGGGCTGCAGGAAAACATCAATTTCATTAAAAAGACTCGTGCCAGAGAGTATGACCGCATTATGGGCCGGATTGGGGTTCATACGACCTATACCTGTTCAACGGAGCTGCTTCAGGAAGTCAAGAAAGCCGCGGATGAACTCAACGCCGGTTATATGATGCACCATCTGGATGACCGCTACCACCACATGGATACCTGTCTGCGGTTTGGAAAACGCCCAACACGCTACCTGGCGGATATCGGCTTCTTGAGTCCTAACTTGGTGCTGTTCCACTGCAGTTACATTGATCAATGGCAGGACCCCGAAATTTTCAAAGAATTTGATGTCAAAGTTGCGCATAACGCGGAATCGAATGCAATTTTCAGCTTCTGGCCCGATATGATGCACCTGCTCAAAGCCGGTGTTACCGTGGGTCTGGGCACGGATGGGCAGACCTTTAACTACTTTGAGGTGATGCGGACGGCCCAGATGATCCATCGCATCAAGTACGAAAACCCGGAACTGATGAAGGATGATCTGGTATTGAGGATGGCTACTTCCGAAGCGGCTAAAGTTCTTCAACTCGAAGATCAAATTGGTTCCCTGGAAGTTGGAAAGAAAGCTGATATTGTTCTTTTGAATGATCGTTCAACGGTGCCGATCTTTGATGTCAATGCGATTAACTACATCGTCAATACCAGTGAACGCCTGGATGTAAATACGGTCATTGTGGACGGAGAAATTTTGCTTCAGGATGGCGAGTTCATCAAAGCCGATCAACAGGAAATTTACGCGCGATCCAAAGAAGAGGCTGTGAAGCTTTGGGAAAAGAATGATTGGCCGCTTCCATAAATGCTTGAAAGCCCATAAAGGGCCGGAAAGGAGGTAAACAAGAAAATATACGTGATAGGAGTTTAACGAATATATTCGAATTCAATCTCGTGAATCACGAAAATTAGTTTGAGGAGGAGTGCTAAAAATGAAACGGCTGTATACAATACTTGTTGTACTGTTGGCTTTAGGAATGATGCTTTCCGCTTGTAGTCCTGCCCCCGCCGCAACGGAACAACCCGCTGCTGTGGAAGAACAACCTGCTGCGGAAGAAGTTGCCGAAGAGCCTGTAGCTGAAGAAGCTGCTGAAGAACCAGCTGCAGAAGAGGTAGTCGCAGAGCCTCTAAAAATTGCTTTGGTTCCTGCAGGCAGGATTGGACAGGAAGGCTTCATGTATCTGTCCGGCGTAGGCTACAAAAAAGCTGCTGCCGATTTTGGCCTTGAAGAGAGAATCCTGGAAAGTGATGTTGCAGAAGAATGGGAACGCAATGTACGTACCGCTGCTCAGGAAGGGTATGACCTGATTGTGGGCGTTGGGTCTACCATGCAGGATGCAGTTGCGAATGTTGCTCCTGATTTCCCGGATGTCCATTTTGCGCTGGTTGACTCCTATGTGGGTGGCGACAATGTGGTTGGCTTGATTTCCCAGGAACAGGAAGGGACCTACCTGGCCGGCGCTCTGGCCGCCATGATGACCACAGATACCAGCCTGGAGAACATGAATGACAAGAAAGTCATTGGGTTCATTGGTGGTATGGATATTCCCGTTATTCATCGCTTCCTGGGCGGTTTACAGCAGGGTGCTGCTTATATTGATCCGGATGTAACCATCGAAGTTGCCTATGTGGGTTCATTCAACGATCCTGCTAAAGCAAAAGAACTTGCCCTGGCCATGATCCAGAACCAGGATGTCGACATTGTCTATTCTGTCGCCGGTTCTCCTGGCGATGCCGGTGTGTTTGAAGCAGTAGAGGAAACCGGAGTATACGGCATCGGTAGCGATGTCAATTGGGACGAACAGATCCCCGGCCGGATTCTCACCTCGGTTCTGAAACACACGGATGTGGCGGTTTATAGGGTCATCGAGAAAGAAGTTAATGGCGAATTCACTTCTGGCGAAGTGGCATACGGTGTTGCCAGTGGTGTGATGGATATCACCGATATGTCCGTCATGGGCGACAAGATTCCGGATGATGTGAGAGCTACACTGGATGAAATTAAAGCCAAAATTACCAGTGGCGAAATTGTTGTTGAGCGGCCAGAATAGGTAAGCGTTTGAATTTGGCAGCTGTGAATCAATGTTGGGTGACCAATTTTGATTAGAGCCGTGAATTAGCGGCATTTGCACGGAGGGGCCTTTCCGTTATGCATACGCAACAATTTTGGAGCGATTGCACCAACGGAAGGCCCCGGTTTTACCAGAGAATGTTTTTCGAGGTTCTGAAACTACAGGATGGTGACATTTGATGGCAGAAGCGATTGCTGTAGAAAACATTGTTAAAACTTTTCCCGGTGTTCTGGCGAATGATAAGATCAGTTTTTCTGTGGAACAAGGAGAGATTCGTGCCATTGTTGGAGAGAATGGCGCCGGGAAAACAACGTTAATGAAAATCCTTTACGGGTTGCATAAACCGGATTCCGGAACAGTCCGTGTTAAAGGTAAAGAAGTAAAACTTTCAAACGCGCGGGATGCAATTGCTCTTGGGATTGGAATGGTGCATCAGCATTTTATGCTGGTTCCTTCTTTTACCCTCGCGCAAAATATTGTGTTGGGGGTGGAACCCAAGAAAAGCCTGTTGGTTGACGAAGAAGCCCTTGAAGAATCCGTTCAGGAAATTTCGGAAAAATATGGCTTGGCAGTCAACGTAAACAAACTCGCAATGGATGCTTCGGTGGGCGAGCAGCAGCGCGCAGAAATCTTGAAAGCTTTGTACCGCGGAGCCGATATCCTCATTCTTGACGAACCGACTGCGGTATTAACGGATATGGAGACGGAGGATTTATTTGTCATGCTGCGTCGTCTGGCGGAAGCTGGCAAAACAATCCTTTTTATCAGTCATAAGCTTCGTGAAGTGCTGGCGATTTCCGATAACACCACAGTGATGCGAAGCGGGAAAGTGGTGGGGACAGTAAAGACTTCTGAAACGGATGATTGTGAGCTTGCAGAAATGATGGTCGGGCGTGAAACAATCGGCGGCCGGATTCGGCAAATTGCAGAATGTGGTCAGCCTGTTTTACAGGTTGAAAACATCAGCGTTCTGGATAGCCGCGACCTGATGGCTGTGCGGAATGTGAATCTGGAACTGCATTGTGGTGAAATCTTGGGGGTTGGGGGAGTGGATGGTAATGGACAGGAGGAATTTGTTGAGGCAATTATGGGGCTGCGCCCAATTCTCAACGGACGAATCCTTGTAGAAGGCAATGAAATTCAAAATCAGAGCACCCGGGAGATCCGCGAAGCTGGTGTGGCCTATATTCCCTCCGACCGCTATCGCTCGGGGATTGCTATGGAAGCATTGGTTTGGGAAAATCTGGTTGCCGGCGAATACTATCGCCCGCCCTATTCAAAAGGATTTTCGTTTGTATGGAAGGAAATTAATGAAGCTGCCGACTCGTTGGTTGAGAAGTTTCAAGTTTCTACTCCGGGATTGAATGTCCAGACTGGGAATCTTTCGGGGGGCAATATTCAGCGGTTGATCGCAGGACGGGAGTTAGGCTCAAATAAAGCACGGGTTGTTATTGCTTCACAGCCAACTCGGGGTATTGATATTGCCGGGACAGAAGCAATCCGTCAAATGCTGCTCGAGTATGCCGAAAGAGGGGCCGGGGTGATTCTTCTGTCAGCAGACCTGGATGAAGTGTTGGCGCTAAGTGATCGTGTGGTTGTCTTTTATGCTGGGAGGCTCTATGACGCTGGATATTGGGATGATGATATCCGACGTCGGGTTGGGCAACTCATGACGGGTGGAGAAGGAGGATGCAATGATGAAATTATCCCGTAAACCTGCTCCAAATGAGCGATGGAAACAAATCCTTCTGGAAGTGGGGACTCAAATAGCAAATTATGCGGTGATCTTGCTTTTATCCTTATTTGTAGGAGCGCTTGTCATCTTTATGTCTGGAAAAGATCCAATTGCTTCTTATAAGGCAATTTGGCAGGGTGCGTTTGGAAATGGGATCAAGTTCGCGGATACATTGGACCGTTCTACCGTGTTGATGTTGAGCGGCCTGGCGGCTGCACTTGCATTTCGAACCAATGTAATTAATCTTGGCTTGGAAGGCCAGCTCTACGCAGGGGCTTTTGCTGCAGCATTGGTCGGTTTCAGCGTTCATGGACTTCCAAACTATGTTCATATTCCTCTGGCTTTGTTGGCCGGCGCTGTTATGGGAGGCTTATGGGGGGTGCCGGTTATTCTGTTGAAACTACGCTGGGGCATTACGGAGCTGGTTACGACTTTGATGTTGAATTACATTGCGATCCGGTTCTCGGAATATTTGATCGCCTTTCCTTTCCGTGATCCTACTGCTCCGATGCCGGGCACACCGGTGCTGGATGCCACAGCGCGGTTGCCCAAATTGGTTCAGGGATCTGTCTTGAATATTGGCTTTATCATCGCGCTCGTAATGGCTTTTGTCGTGTACTGGTTCCTTTTCCGATCCAAAATTGGATACGAGATGCGCATGGTTGGCTATAACAAGGATTTCGCGGCGGCTTCTGGAATACCGGTGAATCGCAGCGCGATCCTGGCAATGGTTCTCAGCGGTGCACTGGTAGGGTTGGGGGGTGCGGCCGTGATTACGGGGTTCTTTGGAAGATTTTTAGGTTCTTTCTCATCGGGTTATGGATGGGATGGAATGATGATTTCTTTGCTTGCACAGAATCATCCCCTGGGAGTTATTCCCGCTTCGCTGTTTTACGCAGCGCTTGCGAATGGTGCGCTTGCCATGCAGTCCGCAACCGGGGTACCCCAAACCGTCGTTGTGATGGTCAAAGGCGCCACAATGTTCTTTGTTACCGTCAAAGTGTTTGCGACATTCTTTAGAAGGAGATTTGGAAAATGGCTGGCTTCGACTTCGGACGCATAATCACGCTTTCTTTATTCGCGGCCACTTTGCGAATGACCACTCCTGTATTGTTTGCGACATTGGGAGGTATATTCTCCAGTCAGGTGGGCATCTTCAATGTAGGTCTGGAAGCCCTGCTGGATATTGGTGCGTTCTTTGCTGTGGTAGGTAGTGTTCAAACGGGCAGTCCTTGGGGTGGTTTGCTGTATGCCATGGCGGCGTGTTTGTTCACCAGTTTTCTGTTTGCCGTAATACATCTGGAACTTAAAGCAAATGAGATCATCGTCGGTCTGGCATTAAATATATTTGCTACAGGGCTGACGCGCTACCTGATGGTTGAAATGCTGGGCGCGACCGGGTTTTATCAGTCGGACCTCCTGATTGGGTTCAAGCTCGTGGATATTCCTCTGATAAAGGATATTCCGGTAGTGGGTGAACTCTTGAGCGGCCATTTCCCATTAGTTTATCTGGCTTTTGCTTTTGTTGTGCTGGTTTACGTAATTCTTTATAAGACCCCATTTGGTTTTCATCTCCGCGCGGTAGGTGAAAAGATTGAAGCAGCTGAATCGGTCGGCATCAACCCGCATAAGATGAAATACATTGGCTTGCTGTTAAGCGGGTTATTTTGTAGTTTCGGCGGCGCATTCCTCTCACTGTCTTACTTGAATCTGTTTTCCGAGAACATGACTGCCGGCCGTGGTTGGTTGGCTCTGGCGGCAATCAATTTTGGAAAAAACAGGCCGGTTCGCAGTTTGATAGCCTGTTTGATCTTCGGGTTTGCCGATGCGTTGGCACTGCGTTTGCAGCAGTTTGGGCTGCCGTCGCAACTTGTTTTGATGCTCCCTTATGTTTCTACTCTGGTTGTGCTGGTGCTCTCTGCAATATCGGATGAACACAAGAAAAAGACCCAGGCCGCAAAACAACGCAATGCGAGTGAGGCTGCTGTGGTTGCAGCAGCGGATTAAAACGATAGGACTCTTTCAAGGCGAGACATGGGACTGGCAGATAAAGTAGTGCTGATTACGGGCGCGAGTGAGGGGATTGGCAAATCAATCGCTTTCCGCCTGGCGCAGGAGGGATGCTCCCTCGCGCTCGTTGCCAGGACCTCGGCGAACCTGCGAGAGACTCAGCTTAAAATTCGGGCTGAAAACGGGAAGGCAGATTTCTTCCCGGCGGATGTAAGCCGGCCGGACCAAGTCAAGGAAATGGTCCAACAGGTTGTGAACCGTTTTGGCCGGATTGATGTGCTGGTCAATAATGTAGGAAAAGGGCTTCGGAAGCCTTTTATGGATTTGACGGATGAGGATTGGCAGTTTCTGGTCAATGTCAACTTGACCAGTGTGGTCAATTGCAGTAAAGCTGTCCTTCCTCAAATGCGTGAGCAGGGTGGCGGGCAGATCATCAATATTGCCTCAAAATCGGGCCGGGTAGGCGAGGTGGAGTTTGTAGGGTACTGCGCGGTCAAGCATGGTGTGGTGGGGTTAACCCGTGCGTTGGCTTTAGAAGAAGCGCCGCATCATATTCGAGTTGTTGCAATATGCCCCGGTCCGGTTTCGACGGATGGGATGAAGCGGAATTTGGCGCACGTGGATATGTCGGATTGGCTCACCCCCGAAGATGTCGCGGATGCGGTCCTGTTTGCAATTTCCGATGCCGGAAGATCCATGCAGGGAAAAACAATAGATTTGTTCTAATTCTGATTCAGGAGAGGTAAAAAGATGGGAGAGCGGCTGGCTGGCAAAGTAGCGATTATCACCGGCGCATCAACAGGTATTGGAAAAGCTGCGGCCTTCCTTTTTGCAGAAAATGGCGCCAGAGTAGTGATCGCAGACATTAACCGGGAAGGGGGAAAAAAAGTCGCGGAAGCGATTCAGGCAAAGGGGCAGGAAGCTTTATACGTTGCGGCAGATGTGACCCATCCCAAGCAGGTGCAGGCGATGGTGCAGCAAGCCCTGGAGCGATTCGGCAGGATCGATGTGCTCTATAACAATGCCGCCGTGAATTTCTTTGGGAAAGCGCTTGACACTTCATTGGAAGATTGGAACCGGGTGTTCTCTATCAATGTTGCCGGCGTTTTCCTGTGCTGTAAAAGTGTTATTCCGGTGATGCAGGCTCAGGGCGGCGGTGCCATTGTCAACACTGCTTCTTCGGCAGGTCTGGTGGGGCTGCGGAATCTGGCGGCTTATACTGCCTCTAAAGGTGCCGTGCTTCAATTT
The DNA here is from genome assembly GCA_018433975.1 of Ornatilinea sp. Taxonomy (GTDB): domain Bacteria; phylum Chloroflexota; class Anaerolineae; order Anaerolineales; family Anaerolineaceae; genus SM3-B121. Next base: position 34,271 of record JAHDQE010000027.1, read on the forward strand.
ACGAAGAATCTGGCATTGGATTATGCCGCAGATCACATTCGGGTCAATGCTTTATGTCCCGGAGTGACCGCCACGGAAATGACGATGCAGGTTATTGAAGACGACCCGGACCCTGTTGCAGCGCGGGCCCGTTTTGATCGGGTTATTCCGCGGGGGACAATGGCCGAGCCAATTGAAATCGCGCGGGTTGCTCTTTTCCTCGCCAGCGACGAGGCCTCCTATATGACCGGTGCAGCTGTTCCGGTGGATGGTGGGTACACTGCGGAATGAAGTTAGACTGGGAACTGATTTTGATAAGGAGCATATTTGCATGAAAATCGTTATTCTTGGCGCAGGCGGTTGGGGAGCATTGGTAGGCGCTTATCTGGCAGAAGCTGGCGCGGATGTTACTTTACTTTTCAGGCGGCAGGCACATGTAGATGAGATATTGCGGAACAAGGGTCACTTGATCATTGAAAAACCGGAAGGAGAAATACGGGTACCGGTCACGGCCACAACCGACCCAAAGGATGTCACTGAAGCGGATTTAATGATCGTCGCAGTCAAAAATCATGACACGGCCAAGGCCTTGGATGGCGCCAGACATATTAAGGTGAAAGCCGTGGCGTCTGTTCAGAATGGCCTGGGGCATGGCGAGCGCTTCAAAGAAATTTATCCTGAAGCGGAAATCATCCGGATTGTCAGCCGCGTGGCGGGTTCTTTGATAGACTACGGTCGTGTCCACCGGGGAGACGATGATTTTCCAACCTGGATTGGGAATCCCTTTGAAGGCGTGACACCTTTGGTCCAGGAAATTGTCGATTTGTTCAACAAAGCCGGTTTGCCCTGTCAGGCTTCAAAGGATATTGAAGGGGTTGAATGGTGCAAGGTGATCTGGTGGGCGCCTTCATCCATTGCGGCAGTATTGTCCCGGCTCCCTCAAACGGAAGTGATGCAGTCCCCGGATTTTGCCTACCTGATGGTGATGATGACCCGTGATATGGTGCGGGTCGCTCACGCGTTGGGGGTGGAAGTGAAAGATTATTCCACAATTGAGGTGATGGACCGCTGTACGGGTACGATGGAAGAGGGGGTTCAGAGTGTGATCCTGCATGGAAAAGAGTGGGAAGACCGCGGCGGAAAAGGATACAAACAGGCTATGCTGCTGGATATTGAGCGGGAACGCCGTTCCGAAGTTGAAGACACGGGCGGTTATATCTGGCGGTTGGCACAGGAGAAAGGCATTGAAGTGCCTTATCTGGACGCGGGATACCGGGTTGTGCGTGGGCTGGAGGCTCGTTTCAAATGATCATTGATTCGCATTTGCATGTCTGGGTGCAAAAACCGGATCAATATCCCTGGCAGCCTATTGGAGGGTACATCCCGGAGAACGAGGCTCCCGTTGAAAAGTATCTGGAAGTCATGGATGCAGAGAGTGTGGACCGGGCTGTTCTGGTACAGCCAACCCCTTATGGTTGGGATAACTCGTATTTGCTGGATTCGTCCACGGCACACCCCGACCGGTTCCGAACTGTCTGCCTGGTGGACCCGCTGTCAGAAGGTGTGGCTGGGAAGCTGGCGGATCTGGTCGCGGAAGGTGCAAACGGAGTGCGGATAAACTGGCACCTCCAGCCGGTTGAGATATGGGAAGAGAATCTGCATCATCAGGCGTTGTGGCAGTGTGCTCAGGAGCTGGATATCCCCATTTGCTTGCAGTTGACCCCCGAGTATATTCCTCTGGTGCGGAAAATGGCCATTAACTATTCCGGGGTAAAAGTTGTGATGGATCACCTGGGAAGGCCGAAGTCGGGTTGTTTGCCGGAGGATAGAACCTTCCGGAGTCTTTTAAAACTCTCTCAATTCCCGAACCTGTATATCAAGTTGTCCGGAATGAATTATTACTCGCAGGAGGCGGCCCCTTATCGGGATACCTGGCCGCTGTTGCAGGCTGTTCATGCCAACTTTGGTTCACAACGCTGTATGTGGGGCTCGGATTTTCCCTTTGTAATGGAACATTGGGCATATTCTGATTTGCTGCACACGTTAAAGACTCAACTGAATTTTTCAACAGATGCGTTGATCTGGATATTGGGGAAAACCGCCCGCTTGCTGTGGTGGAAAGAGGAATGATATCAAAGAGAAGGAGCATATTGGGTGGCCTTGTTAATTAAGAACGGTAAGGTTTGGGCAGAGAATGAACTTCGTGATCTATCGATTTTGATCAATGAAGAGGGCATCATTACCGGTCTTCTGGATGCCCAAATCGACATGTCGGAATTGGATTGTGAAGTGATGGATGCGGCCGGGAGTTGGATCTTCCCCGGTGGGATAGATATCCATGCTCATATCCAGGATGGAGCCGAAACTTTTTGCTCCGGTACCCGTGCGGCCGCCAGGGGCGGGATTACAACCGTTCTGGATATGCCGCCCTTCAAGACCACAACCAATCGAAAACAATGTCTTACCCGGCGTGAATGGGCGGAGCGGGAATGTGTAACCGACTTTGGCCTCACCGGAGGGATTGTCATTGACCGGGAAGACCTTTTTCAGATGAATGAGGTCGCCGAGTTCGGAGTGGGACAGTTTAAAGTCTTTATGTTGTCGGATCCTCCGGTAGATTTGTTGTGGGAGGCGGTAAAAACGGCTGCCCACACAGGGATGCGGCTCACCGTGCACATGGAAGAACCGGCATTGCTCGGAAAAGTGAACTGGGATGATCCCCTGGGCTTTCCAAAAGCAAATCCGCCGGTTGCCGAGAATGTCGCCACGGCGAAAATGCTGGAAATGGCGCGCGCGGCGGGGGCGCCGATTCACGTCTGTCATGTTTCCTCTGCCCGGACTGCTGAATTGATCGATATCTACAAGGCCTGGGGAACCGATGTCTCCGCGGAAACGACGCCTCATTACCTGTTGTTGAATGAGGAAGAATTTTTCGTTCAGGGAGATCGGGTGGTGGCAACGCCCGCCTTACGAACGAAAACGGATAATGAATTGCTCTGGCAGGCACTGCGGGATGGGGTGATTGATGTAGTCATCAGCGATCATTTCCTGGGAGCTTTACCGGATCCGGAAAAACCCCGTCCGGCGCCACAGGATGCCGAACCGGGAATTGCCGGGCTTGAGCTTTCTCTGCCGCTGCTTTTCAGCAAAGGTGTTAAAAGTGGCGAGATTTCGATGAAGCGCTTTGTTGAAGTGACTTCCACTGCCCCCGCAAAATTGCTGGGCATGGATGCGAGGAAAGGTCGGATTGCTACCGGTGCAGATGCGGATCTGGTGATCCTGGATCCGCTTAAAACCTGGCGGGTGAAAGATTTTGGTTCTGATTCCAGAGTTTCAACGCTTCCTTACGAGGGATGGGAACTTCAGGGGTATGTGGATGCGACCCTTGTACGGGGCCGGAGGATCTGGAATGGAAAAGAAATTATTGCGGACTGTGGATGGGGCGAATATATCCCGGCAAAACGGTCACATTGAGATGAATACTTATATTAGGAGAGAAAAATGACGGTTGAATTATTGATTAAAAATGGTACGGTGATCACCATGGATGCGGAACGCCGGGTGATAGAGAATTGTGATGTCGCGGTGAGTGGCGGCAGGATCGTTGAGATTGGCCAGGGCCTGGAATACGAAGCGGAAAAGACGTTGGATGCGGCTGGATGCGTGGTTTGTCCCGGTTTGATCAATGGTCATTCGCACGTCTATCAATCCCTGATTGAAGGTCTGGGCTACGACATGCATTTCGACCCGTGGAACTGGCGGTTCCTTTTCCCGGTGGTATCCAAAGTGAACCCCGGGAACGCGAAAGCCGGCGCGGCGCTCGCAGCTCTGGAGCTGATCAAAAACGGCGTAACGACCATTTCGGATCACTGGTATCTGCATACCGATATGGACAATATTTACCGGGTAACCGAGACGTTTGACGAGGCGGGCCTGAGAGCTCAAATGGTGTTTGGTCTGCTGGATCAAACCTTCGCAGGCGAGCGCACCGACTCGGAATATATGACCATGATCCAGAGCGAAGAAAAGCTGTTGGAAGAAGCTCGCCGCTATTACGATACCTGGCATGGCACCCGGCGGACCACTGTGGCGCTGGGCCCCGGGTCCACCGAGGATATCAGCGAGAGCCTGATGCTGAAGACGGTCCAGCTCAGTAAAGAACTGGACATTAATGTGAGCACCCATGTGGCCGGATGGATTGAGATTAACAGCTACACCATCCGCCGGTTTGGAGAACGGGACCTGGAGCATTTCCACACGCTTGGGCTGACCGGCCCGCGGGGAGTGATGTTCCACGCCGTATGGCTCTCCGACCGGGAGATTGAAATTATTGCTACCACCGGCACCAAAGTGGTGCACTGCCCGATTGCCAATGCCTATCTGGGCTATGGAATTTCTCCGGTCAGCCGGATGTTGAGCCTGGGTGTTGCGGTTGGGTTGGGTACGGATGGTGCGGCAAGTTACACCTACGATATGTTGGAAGTCGCGCGGACGGCCGGTATGCTGCAGAAAGCCACCAAACTGGATGCGGAAGCCGTTACCGCCGAAGAACTCATGGAAATGCTGACCGTGAATGGCGCGAAGGTTCTGGGTATCGAAGATGAGGTGGGAGCGTTGGCCGTAGGCAAGCAGGCCGACTTGATCGTTGTGGACTATAAACAACCCCATCTTCTTCCGGTGGGCCGTTGGCTTCCCAAGCTGATCTACAGCGCGAGAGGGAGTGATGTGATCCATACGGTGGTGGCAGGTCGTGTATTGATGGAAGATCGAAAAGTGCTGTCGATGGACGAGGAGAAAGTAATGGCGGAAGCCCTGTCTTCACGGGAAGATTTGATTGAGCGTGCAGGGCAGGAAACCAGAGATTTGCTGACAATGCCCTGGCCAAAGAGCGGTCCGGCGTGGCGGTCTATTGTCAAGTAGTCTGTTTGTACAGCATGTTTTACAACCAACGGAGGAAATATGACCGATAAGATCATCTCCATTACGGTAAATGGCACGCATTTTGATGTGGAGCCGGTTTATCAGGATTGGACCCTTGCACGGTATTTGCGTGAGGTTCTTAAGCTGACCGGAACGAAACAGGGCTGTGATAATGAGGGCACCTGTGGATTGTGCAAGGTCATTATTGATGGAAAAGCCCGGCAGTCCTGCAAAATGAAAATGTCCCGCCTGGATGGAACAAAAATTGAAACCATTGAAAGCCTGGCAATGGACGGAAAGATTCCGCATCCCTTGATTCAAACCGTTATCCAGGATGGTATTTTTCAATGTGGGTATTGTGCACCTGGGGCACTAATGTCTGCCAAAGCGCTGCTGGACCAGAATTTGTTGCCAACCGATGAGGAAATATCCCGAGCGGTTTCCGGTACGCTCTGCCGTTGTGCAGGCCTGAACCGGATAGACCGCTCCATCCGGCGCGCGGCGGCTATTTTGCGTGGCGACCAGGCCAGCACATGGACAGAGGAAGACACAGCCAACGAGTACATGATGCTCGAAAAGTTGACCGGGAAGCTGGTGTTCACCAACGATCTAAGCTTTGACGGAATGCTCTATGCCAGCGCACTGCGGGCGAATGTGCCGCACGGCCTGGTGCGGAAAGTGGATATTGCCAAAGCCGAGAAGATGCCCGGCATTGTCAAAGTTCTGACGAGCAAAGACGTGCCCGGTAAAAATATCTTTGGCGTGATTGATGCGGACCAGCCCATTTTTTGCGATGAAATTGTGCGCTATGTTGGCGACACCCTGGCTCTTGTGGTAGGAGAGACCCCCGAGCAGGTGCAGGCCGCCCTGGATGCGATTGAAGCAGAGATTGAGCCCCTGCCCGTCATCAGCAGCATTGATGAAGCGCTTGCCCCGGATGCTCCTGTCCTGCACCCGCGTTTGAAACAGGTTTATCCCGACAAGCCCAATGTCCTTAAACATTTCCATGTTTCCAAGGGAGATATTGAAAAAGGGTTCGCGGAAGCGGATTTGATCCTGGAGGAAGATTATTCTGTCCCCTTTATCGAACACGCCTATATGGAAACCGAAACCAGCATTGGCGTGGTGGAAGCGGATGGCACCTACAAGATTTATGTCGGCAGCCAGGGGCCGACGGACGACCGCCATCAGGTTGCTGCTGCGCTGGGAGTGGATGAGGAAAAGGTTGAGATTGCGCATATGTATATGGGCGGCGGCTTTGGCGGGAAAGAGGATATCTCCGGGCAGATCCATGCCATCCTTGCGGCCAATGCGACCGGCAGGCCGGTTAAAGTGCACTGGAGCCGGAAGGAATCCCTTCTGGTCAGTTATAAACGGCATGCGGCTCAATTGCACTACAAAATGGGGATGAGCCGCGAAGGTAAACTGGTTGCCGCGGATATTCAAATCTATGGCGATACCGGCGCGTATGCTTCTGCCGGGGAGGCGGTGCTTTTCAGGATGATGGCCTTTGCCTGCGGCCCGTATGAAGTGCCCAACGTGGAAGTGAACACGTATGCCGTGCATACCAATAACCCGCCCTGTGGAGCTTTCCGCGGTTATGGAAGCCCTCAGGTAGCGTTTGCCGCGGAAACCCATTTGCAGCGTATGATCCGGCAGCTTGGGCTGGACCCGATGGAAGTCCGTCTGAATAACGCCCTGGATTTTGGACGGGCGACAATTACCGGCGATGTGCTTACCCCTGCTGTGGGGTCGGGAATGATCGACTGTCTGACCGCGGTCAAGCAGGAACTGGAAAAGACGCCCAGGCCTGAAGTGGGCCCGGATGAGAAGTTTGGAATGGGGATTGCAGCTGGCTATAAAAATGTCGGGTTGGGGTCCAACATTCCCGATATGTCCGGCGCGTCCGTTTCATTGGAAGCGGATGGCGTTTTTCTGGCGCGGCACGGTGCGGCAGATATGGGCCAGGGCTCTAACCAGGTGGTCGCTTTGATTACCGCCAGGGTATTGGGTGTTCCGGTTTCTATGGTCCGGGTCCATACCGGGGATACAAAATTTGATCCGCTTGGTGGAATGACCACGGCCTCCCGCGCCACATTCCTTTCGGGGAATGCTGCTTTGTTGGCTGTTGAAGGCTTCAAGAAAAAGCTATGGGACGCCCTGTCTCAGGAATTTTCCGTTTCGCCGGATGACCTGGTGATCCGCGAGGGTGCTTTTGTCAACCGGGAGACCGGACGGCAGTATATCACCGTAAAAGAGCTGGCTCAGGGAAGCGAGCGTTTTGAGTATGAGGCACAATATAAAGCGCCCACCACGCAGCCGCCGTCGGCTTACTCGGAATCCTATCCGGAAGTCCCCGAAGCTCCCATGCACTTTGCCTACGATTTTGGCGCGCAGGCTGTTATGCTGGCCGTCAACGAAAAAACGGGAGAGGTGCGTGTGTTGAAGATAATCGCCGCGCATGATGCCGGGACTCCATTGATTTACAAAAATGTGATCGGACAGATTGAAGGGGCCGCGGTTCAGGGGCTGGGTTATGCATTGAGCGAACGCTTTGAATTGGAGGATGGGGTTCCTGCATCGCTTCGCCTTAAGGATTTAGGCCTGCTTCGCTTCCGGGATATCCCGGAGATTGTTCCGATTATTATTGATACCCCGCATCAGAAGGGGCCTTTCGGTGCGAAAGGAATGGGCGAACTCGCCCTTACCCCTACGGCGCCTGCTGTGGCGAATGCGATCTTTGATGCTTTGGGGATCTGGATTAAAGATCTGCCAATTACCCAGGAGAAAATCCTGGATGCGCTTCAGAAACAAAGTTGATTCAGGAGGAAAAAAATGCGTTTAGAAAATAAGGTTGTGCTCTTTATCGGTGCGGGTGAACATCTTGGAAGAAGTGCTCCACTGCTCTTTGCGCAGGAAGGGGCCAAAATCGTGATCGTTGCCCGGCGCGAACATGTGCTGGAAGAAACGGCAGAAATGATCCGCGGAAAAGGCGGTGAGGTGACGGTTTGTCCGGGAAGCGCGACCAATCCGGAAGACATTGAGCGCATGATCCGCACCACGGTGGATACTTATGGCAGGCTGGATGTCCTGTATAACAATATCGGCGGGGGTTGGGTCGAACTGGATAAAAAACTCCATGAGATTTCTGACCAGGCCTATGAACGGATCGTCGCATCCAATTTAACGGCGGTCTTCAACACCTGCAAAGCAGCTGTGATTCAGTTCTTGAAACAGGGCCATGGCGGTTCCATTGTCAATGTTGTGGCTTCCGAACATGTCCGCAGAATGGCGAACCCTCTTTATGCGTATACTAAAGCGGGCATGATTGAAATGTCAAAAAACATGGCAAATGATTACCTGGATGACGGCATCCGGGTGAATTGTCTTTTGCCGGGGCTGTTTGTGTATGAAGCGGTGAAAAATCCGGTTGTGAAACCTATTCCCACACCGTTGATTCGCCGGCTGCCCAGGACGGAACGCCAGGGTGACCCGGCCGATCTGGCTTATGCCGGGTTGTTCTTTGCCAGCGATGAATCCAGCTTTATCACCGGCCAGACGATTGCGGTAGATGGTGGAGATGATATGAAGCTGGTGGATCTGGTATTGGATTAAAAGATGGGATTGTAAATCGCTGACTGGTCCCGGGAGGATTTTTGCCCGGGCAGCAGTCATGCGTTAAAAAATATTTCATCGTGTTGTAGAATGAAAAATTACCGGGAGTGTGACTTATGTCAGAATTAATTCAGGAGCTTGTGCAAAAGGCAAAAGCAGCTCAGAAAATTGTGGAATTCTGGACGCAGGAACAGGTGGACGAAATGGTGGCCGCGGCAGGTTGGCAGGCCTATAAAAACGCAGAAATTTGTGCGCGCTTGGCTTATGAAGAAACCGGTATGGGGGTATACCAGGATAAGCTGGTCAAGCACCAGAAAAAGACATTGGGCGCGCTGCGCGATTTAGATGGCGTGAAGACGGTGGGTCTGATCGAGGAAGACGAGGCCCGTGGGTTGCTGAAGTTTGCCAAACCGGTGGGTGTGATTGGCGCGCTGACGCCGGTTACCAATGCCAGCGCGACCATTCCGGGGAATTGTCTGCCCATGTTAAAAACCCGTAATGCCGTCATCTTTGCGCCCCATCCGCACGCGAAAAAAACTTGTAAATTGAATGTGGAGATCATGCGCAAAGGACTCGAACAGGTTGGCGCACCGGCGGATTTGATCCAGTGTATTGAAGAACCCACCATTGAGCTGACTCAGGGTCTGATGAAAGCGGTGGATTTGGTGGTCGCTACCGGTGGAGCGGGTATGGTCAAGGCGGCCTATTCGAGCGGGAAGCCGGCTTACGGTGTCGGGGCCGGAAATTCGGTCACCATTGTAGATGAAACAGCCGACCTGGCGGATGCTGCTAGAAAGATCTTCCTCAGCAAAACCTTTGATTTTGCGACTTCCTGTTCTTCCGAAAATTCGGCAGTCATTCAGGAATCTGTTTTTGATGAAATGCTGCTCAAGTTGAAGGAAAATGGGGGCTACCTGTGCAGCCCGGCAGAAAAGGTCCAGCTTCAGAAAGCGATGTGGCCGGATGGCGTTCATCTGAATAAAAACATTGTTGCCCAGAGTGTGGATGTCATTGCGGATATCGCGGGGCTTGATCTTCCGGAAGGCTCTAAATTCCTGATGGTGATGGGTGAGGCCATTGGCCCCGAAGATCTGTTTTCGGGGGAAAAACTATCCGTTGTGCTGACGCTGTGGAAGTATGATGATTTCGAAGAAGCGCTGGATTATATCCAGAGGATTACTGCTTATAGCGGATCAGGGCATAGCTGCGGCATTCACACCACCCGGGAAGACCGGATTCGGAAATTAGGGGAAAGCGCGCGGGTCAGCCGGATTATGGTGCGCCAACCGCAGGCTTATGGCAACAGTGGAAATTATGATAACGGGATGCCCATAACCCTGACGTTGGGCTGTGGCACCTGGGGCAACAATATCACCACAGAAAATATTTATTGGAAGCATTTTCTCAATGTAACCTGGGTTGCCAAACCCATTACCCCGGTTGTTCCGGACCAGGAAAAACTTTTTGGGGCACATTGGAACAAGTACGGAAGGGATTAATTGGGTATACTATAGGCTATGTGGGATGAGTTGCTCTTGGAAGAGATATCAATCTCCTGCTGAACGGTGCGCATTGAACTTTACTTTTATGAATAAGGAACAATAAATGACGGAAAAAATAGAAAATCGAACCTCGGTAGAAGAACTGCGTTCACTTTTCCCCTATTGGGAGAAAACAAAAGACCTGATTGATCAACTGATTGATATCATCCTGAATTATCGTCAGAGCGGGCACCCGGGTGGTTCTCGCTCCAAAATTCACGCTTTAGTGGTAATGATGCTCAGCGGCGTGATGCGGTGGGATATTCGTCATCCCGAGAAGCGCTTTGCGGATCGTTTCGTTCTGGCGGCAGGCCATACCGTCCCTATGATTTATTGTACGCTGGCGGTGCTCAATGAGGCGCTTCGGATCAAGTATGAGCAGACCGGAGACGATAAATACCTTGTCCCCAATGCTGAAAAGCGTGCCTTATATTGGGAAGATTTGTTGGACTTCCGCAGGCGGGGTGGTTTATCCGGCCATGCCGAAATGGAAGGCAAGACCTTATTCCTGAAATTCAATACGGGCCCATCCGGGCACGGCAGTCCGGCGGCAGCAGGAGAAGCGCTGGCTTTGAAACGCGCCGGTGCAGGTGGCGTGCGCGTGTTTTCAATTGAAGGCGAAGGTGGACTGACCCCGGGCGTTGTGCATGAAACGATGAATTCGGCTTGGGGTTTGGCGCTGGATAATCTTTATCTGTTGGTGGATTGGAACGATTTTGGAATTGATGATCACCCCGTCAGTGATGTGGTTTACGGCACCCCGGTGGATTGGATCGGCTCTCATGGCTGGCGCGTTTTTGGCACAGAGCAGGGCAGCGAGTGGGAAACCGTGACGCGCACTATGGTGGAAATGATCACTTCTGAAAATCCGGATAAATGCCCCAGCGCTGCATGGTTTAAAACCCGCAAGGGCCGGGAATATTTGAAGTATGATAACAAATCGCACGGCGCGCCGCATGCCCGCAACAGTGATTTATTCTGGGAAACGAAACGCGGCTTTGCAGAGAAATATGGTGCCGAGTTCAAGAATTTTGGGGGCGCAGCTCCCTCCGGCGCGGAAGAGCTTCGCGAGGAATTTGCAGCAAACCTGAAAGCGGTGATGGAGGTTTTACGACAGGACCAGGCACTGGTGGATTATCTTGCCGATGCCCTGGTTTCGCTTGGAGAAAGCGTGCCGGACAGTCTGCCCGGTTTCCAATTCAAGAGCAATGGAAATACGCCCTTTGAGGATGCCCGCTTGTTTGATACCCGGAATTATCCCGCGGCGCTTTTTGCCAGTCCGGGTGAGAAAGAAGCCAATCGGGGTGCCCTGGCAAAATGGGGTGCCTGGGTTAACTCCTTTGGCGCTAAAGAATATGGGCGGCCTCTGGTGATGGCCTGCTCGGCCGATCTGGCGGGTTCGACCAATATTTCCGGCTTTGCTGCAGGGTTTGAGGACTTCCCCGGATATGGTTGGTATGGCCGGGGCGCTTCGGAAGAAGGTACTTTGCTGCTCCAGGAGATTACGGAGTTTGCGAATGCGGGTTTGATGGTGGGTATGGCTGCTGTCAATTTATCTGGGCAACCGGAAGAACAGTTCAATGGCTTCTGGGGTGCCTGTTCTACGTATGGTTCATTTTCATATCTGAAATATGGTATGTTCCGGTTGTTCAGCCAGATGGCTCAGGACTCTCCCTGGAAAGTAGGCAAAGTAATCTGGATCGCCGGACATTCCGGGCCGGAGACGGCCGACGACAGCCGGACCCATTTTGGCATTTTCTCGCCGGGTGTGACCCAGTTATTCCCCAAAGGCAGTGTGATCAATCTCTATCCCTGGGAGCACAACGAAGTCCCGGTGCTTCTGGGAGCGGCCTTGAAACAGGAAGCTCCCATTGTCGCGCTGCACCTCACGCGGCCTAAAATTGAAATTCCGAATCGGGAAGCGCTCGTTATTCCCTCGCACTTTGAAGCAGCCCGTGGTGCGTACGTGGTGCGCGACTATGTGAAAGACCGGCCGCGCGGCGGCACGTTGATTGTTCAGGGTACCAGCGCGATGGCGAATATGGTCAAGCTCTTGCCGGAACTGGATAAACGGGGCCTGAATGTGAAAGTTGTTTGTGCGGTGAGCCCGGAATTGTTTGCAATGCAGCCCAAAGAGTATCAGGAGAAAGTACTCTCCCGTGCGGACCGGGTGGATTCTACGGTGATCACCACCCAGGCAGCCTGGTTGATGCACGACTGGCTGTTCAATCCGCTTGCGGAAGAGTATGCCCTGTCGTCCGATTGGGATGACCGCTGGCGCACGGGTGGAGACCTGGAAGAAGTGATTGACGAAGCACATCTTTCTCCGGAGTGGCTGTTGAAAGGCATTGAACGTTTTGTCAATGAAAAAGAGCAGCGTCTGGCCCTTCTTCGGGAAGGTTTGGATTCCGTTCAGTAGACCGCAAAAAAACAGATTAGAACGCAAAAAGCACTGTGCGTCGTACAGTGCTTTTTGTTTTTTTCTTTAAGGAAATGGTTTTAGGAAAACGCTTTGGCCATCCCTGCGCTGCCCAGGTGATGGTTCTTTTCTGCTACGAACCGCGCGTATTCCTGGGTGAAGTTTGCTCCCGGCACGCGGAAATCGACCGACTCCGGGTGCTCCTGAAAATATTCCCGGTGAACGCGGGTCCAGATCAACCGGCTGTCGGTGGCAATATTAATTTTGGCGATACCCCTGCTGGCGGCTGGAATGAAAAGCGAAGGGTCCACACCTCTTGCGCCTTGCAGTTTTCCGCCTGTCGCGGTAATCCGCTGGACTTCATCTGCGGGTATGGAGCTGGCGCCGTGCAGCACCAGGGGCGTATTGGGGATCTTTTCCTGAATACTGGACAGTAAGTCAAAATGGAGGTTGGTGGGCCCGCTGAATTTGAACGCCCCGTGGCTGGTGCCAATCGCGCAGGCCAAAAAATCTACCCCGGTCCGTTCGACGAATTCAGCGGCTTTATCCGGGTCGGTAAGCTTTGCCTCGGATTCTTTGACCTCGATAGTATCTTCATTTCCACCGACCTGTCCTAACTCTGCTTCTACCGAAATTCCTTTTTCATGGGCAGCCCGGACAACTCGTTGGGTGATGGCAATGTTGGTTTCAAAATCCTCTTTGCTGGCGTCAATCATCACGGATGAGAAGAAACCGCTTTGGATGCACCGTTTGCAGGATTCTTCGTTGCCGTGATCATGGTGTACGGCAAAGACGGCATCCGGGAAAATTTCTTCCATGCCCCGGATCATGCTTTCAAGGAGTTTGGGGTGAGAGTAGTACAGCGCGAGGTCTGTGAGGGCGAGCAGGAAAGGCGCCTGACTTTCCGTGCATCCTTTGAATAAGCCCATAAACTGTTCCAGGTTGGCGATGTTGTATGACCCAAGGGCATATTTCCGGTGAGCGTTCTTGAGAAGGGTTTGCGTGTCTGTGATCATTGGCCTGCTTTCTTCTGAAAAGGGAAATGCTTAATTTTTTATTGAAACAGCTCAAAAACCGCCGCGGCTGTTGATAAACTCCAGCACTTCATCTTCGTATCCCATGAAGTTTGCACAACCGTGCCGGGTGACAACAATAGCCCCACAGGCATTTCCCATGCGGGCCGACTGATACCAGTCCCAGCCGTGGATGATTCCGTAGATGAATCCACTGGCGAACGCGTCTCCCGCGCCCAGGATATTATAAATCTCTACCGGAAAACCCGGGGCATCAATTTCCTGGTGATCGCGGGTAAAAATGCTGGCTCCTTTTGAACCGCGTTTGACCACCACGGCTTCCGGGCCCTTGTGGAGGATCATCTCGATGGCTTCGGCCATGTTGCCGCGGACATTCGGGTCGGAGATTTGGAAATGCTCGATGGAAAGGTTTTTTAAATCGGTGAGCATAGCTGCGTTGATTTCGTCCTCGGTGCCGATGGCGATATCTACCAGGGGCAGCAGGGAACGCACTGCCACACCGAAAGCGCGCGGGTCATGCCATTGGTCTGCGCGAAAATCGAGATCGAGGATAACCTGAGTCCCGAATCTTTTTGCCTGTTCGCAGGCGAAGAAGGTCGCGCTCCGCTGCGGTTCTTTGCTTAATCCGGTACCGGAAACCTCCAGAATCTTTGCGCTGTCAATCGGTGTGCGCAGGATATCGTCGATTGTGAGCTGGTTATCTGGGGCGTTGTCGCGGTAAAAGACCAGGGGGAATTTATCCGGTGGTTCGATTCCCAGAACCACCGCAGCGGAGCGGGTACCCGGCTTGCGTGGGGTGAACTGAGTGTCTACACCCTAATATTCCAGAAATTTCAGAATGAAATCTCCCACGGGGTCCTGTCCTACGGCGGTTACCAGGGCTGTCTTGAGTCCCAGCCGCCGGGTCCCAACGGCAATGTTTGTGGGGGAGCCGCCGACGTAAGCAGCGAAACTTTTGATCTCCGTAAATGGAGCCCCAACCTCGTTGGCGTACAGGTCGATTCCTGAACGTCCCATGGTGATCAAATCGTATGTTGTCAGCTTGTCATGCATTCAGACCTCCTGTCCGTATCTTCTGGTTTCTTCTTCGGAAAGATAAATCTTTGATTTCCACCAAATATGACAAAAACCACTTGACTCGGATAGTATAAATATTGTAAACTACACGTGTCGACTACACGTGTCGATATTATACACTGTCTTTAGGATAAAAAACAATATGGTTACTCGAGATGATGTCGCAAAATTGGCACAGGTTTCGTCTTCAACGGTTTCTTATGTGGTCAATAACGGTCCGAGGCCGGTGTCCGCGGAAACCCGGGAAAAAGTGCTCAAGGCGATTAAAGAGCTGGGATATCACCCCAACGCGGTTGCAAGGAACCTCCGGCGGCAGCAGACCAACAGTCTGGGGCTGATCATTCCTGACATTGTGAACTCATATTTTGCTGACCTTACAAAAGGGGTTGAAGATACTGCTTTTGACCGCGATTATACCGTCAGTTTCTGCCACACGGCTTACAGTCTGGATCGAGAGTTAAGGTATGTGGACCATTTGTATTCCGAACGAACGGCGGGAGTGATCTGGGTTCCGGCGACGGGTGACCCTTCTCCGGCTTTACGATTGCGCGAATACGAGATTCCCCTGGTTATTCTCGATCGGAATATCCATAACCTGAAAGCTCCTTCGGTTGTGGGTGATAACTTTTCCGGCGGATATATGGCGACGGAGCATTTAATCTCATTGGGACACCGCCGAATCGGCTGCATTGCCCGTCCGGTGCGGCTGAGTCACAGTCAGGAACGTGTCAAAGGGTATACAAAGGCTTTGGAAGATCACGGCTTCTCTCTGGACGAGAAATTAATTGCGCCAGGAGGGTACCGTTTCGAAAACGGGAGCCAGGCAATTGACCGTCTTTTAAGTCTGGAAGATCCTCCTACGGCTGTATTTGCTTATAACGACATCATGGCTATCGGTGCATTGAGAAGGTTAAAAGAAAGAGGGTATCGGGTGCCGGAAGATTTTTCAGTTGTTGGTTTTGATGATATTCCGGAATCTTCATTCACCTGTCCGGCTTTAACCACTATTCGGCAGCCAAAGTTAGAGATGGGCCGAAAGGCGGCAGATTTTTTGCTGGATTTGATCGATGGAAAGCAGCTTGGAAATACGGTCCAGTCCATGTTTGAAGTAGTTTTGGTGGTACGGGAAACAACAGGGCCTGTGCCGAATTAACTCACTGGGAGAGAATTGAAAAGATGAAAATCGCTTTAGGTGCCGATCAGGTAGGATATTCATTAAAGCAAGCCATACGGAATTATTTTGTTTCCAGAAACTTTGAAGTGGTCGATTTCGGAACCGATTCCCCGGATAGGGCGGTGGATTACCCCGACTTCGCCCGGGAGGTTGCCCTGGCCGTTTCTTCGGGTGAGTGTGAGCGGGGGGTACTGGTGTGCGGGACCGGGGTGGGAATGACCATTGCGGCGAACAAATTTCCCGGTGCGCGGGCTGCCTGGTGCAATGACCTTTATATTGCGCAGCAGTGCCGGATACATAATAACGCCAATATCCTTTGCATGGGTGGGCTGGTTACAACTCCCAGACTGGCCGAGGCTATTCTGGATGAGTGGATGGAAACTCCATTTGAGTATGGAAGGCATGTTCCGCGTCTGGCGAAGTTGGATGTGGAATTTCAGATTGACCACACAGATCAGAAAGAGCAAAAATTTGCCGAAGCGGTAAAAAATATTCCCCTGGGGGTGGCCATTTCGCCTAGAAAATCGGTGTTTGGCCCGTTGATGTTTGCCGGTGAATTGGAGGAAGGGTTGCAGTCGGCATCGCAGGCAGGCTTCAACGCGGTTGAACTCAGCCTGCGCTGTCCGGACGATGTTCAGGAAGGGGTATTGGCCGGTTTATTAAAGCAAAATAACCTTTCGCTGTCCGCGATTGCGACCGGACAGTCTTGTTTGCATGATCGGTTATGTTTGTGTTCGCCGGATGCCTCTCTTCGTGAACAGACTGTTGAACGTCTCAAGCGGCATATTGATCTGGCTGCTTCGTTTAGCGCCAGAGTGATTCTGGGCGGCATTCGCGGGAAAATGGTCAGCTCCAGGGACGAACAGCTTGCTCAGCGGGCGGGAGCTGTGGCGGCAATGAAGGAGTGCGCAGCTTATGCCGGTGAGAAGGGAGTTGGTTTGCTCCTTGAGCCGATTAACCGCTATGAGACCAACTTCATCAATACCGTTCAGGAAGGGATGGATTTGATCGATGAAATTGGCGAATCTTCTTTGAAACTGCTGCCGGATACTTTTCACATGAACATCGAGGAAGAGGACATCGCTCTGGCGCTTCGCAGGGCGAAGCACCATGTTGGCTATGTTCACTTTGCGGACAGCAACCGCATGGTGCCCGGGAAAGGCCACATTAATTTTGCGAGAATTCTGGGAACTCTGCTGGAGATTGGGTACACGGGCTATGTCACTGTGGAAGCACTTCCGCTGCCCACGGACCGGGAAGCGGTGCAAATGGCATCCGGCTTTTTGCGGTCTCTCTGGTCAAGATAAAGCACGCAATCCGTTCCACTGGATGCGGAGCGGGATTGATGAGGTGTCCGATATCGGGCCACGAAAAATCGAATTTAACCGCCATTTTAAAACGGATGAAAAAAAATGGAGTTGAAGGATATGGATAACTATCAGCAGCAAGACCTGGTGATTCGAAATGGACATATTGTCACAATGGATGCGGAAGGAAGGCGCTTTCAATCCGCGGATATCTCCATTGACAAGGGGGTAATAACGGGAATCGGAGCCGCTCTGGCAGTCAAAGGGGAGGTGGAAATTGACGCGAAGGGAAATGCTGTGCTGCCGGGCCTGATCAACTGCCACACGCATGAAACTTTACTGCGTGGTTTGACCGAGGACCTGCCCCTGATGCGCTGGCTGGATGAAATTTGCTTTCCCAAAGACCGGGCCTTTCAGGCCGAGCATCAGCGCGCTGCGGCATTAATGGCTCAGTTGGAATTGATCAGAGGTGGAACAACCACCTTTATCGATATTTTTCGCTATCCGGATGAAGCGGCTGCTGTTGCGGAGGTTTCCGGGCTTCGGGCGATATTCAGTCCGCAGTTGATTGACGAGCCGGCAGGCGCCGGAGAAACCCTGGAGAGTACCGTAGCTTTTATTGAAAAGTGGAATCACCGGGTTCCCGGCAGGATTTTTACCTGGTTTGGACCGCACGCGCCGTATTCATGTAAAAAAGAGACTTTTTTGAAGATCGTTGAGCTGGCGGAGTTCTACGATGTTGGGATCCACACCCATCTGGCTGAATCCTACAATGAAGTTGAGCAGTTCATAGCTCAATACGGAATGACATCGACGAATTTCCTTGAGGAACTGGGGGTCTTGAGCCCGCGGCTGCTGGTGGCCCACGGTGTCCATTTGAATGCCCAGGAAATTCAACTGCTTGCCCGGCGTGATGTGGCGGTTGCCTACAATCCCACCAGCAACATGAAGCTCGCGTCGGGTGTGGCGCCAATCCCTGAACTGATTGAGGCCGGAGTCAGGGTGGGGCTGGGCACCGATTCGAATCTCAGCAACAATAACCTGGATCTTTTCGAAGAAATGCGTGTAGGCGCGACCCTCCAGAAGCTGTGGCGGAAGGACGCTCAGGCTTTGCCCTGTGAGCAAATGCTGCGCATGGCTACCAGTGACGCGGCGGCCTGTTTGGGCCTGCAGGATAAAGTCGGATCGCTGGAGGTTGGAAAATCCGCGGATATCATCATCGTTGATCTGCACGCTCCCCACATGTGGCCGGTCTTGCCGGAACCCTCCAGCAATATTATTGAACAACTCGTGTATTCTGCATCCGCAGGGGATGTCCTGACCACGATTGTGGATGGCGAAATCCTGATGCGCGACCGCGAATTTTATACCCTGGACGAAGACGAAATTGAGAATGTTGTCCATGAGGCTGCTTTGCACCTGATCCATGTTTCGGGGCTGGAATCTTTACGGAATGGTCGTAAAGGATAATGCCGGTCCGGGAAAAACTTTTAATGGGATAAGAAGAATGAAATCGATTTTACGCGACGGATGGTCTTTTGAAAACAGCGGTCCTGTGGGGGAGCAGTCAAAAGAAGTCAAAGGTAAAGGAGGGGTAGGAGAAAGCATCGTTAAAATTGATGCGGTCCCTAAAGTATGCGGGGAAAGGATCTACCCCCAGGACTTTGACCTCGAAGGCCAGCTGCATGCCCGTATGGTATGGAGCCAGAATCCGCACGCGGAAGTACTTTCTATTAATACGGCCCGGGCCGAAGCCTATCCGGGCGTTGTCCGGGTCCTGACTGCGGAAGATGTCCCTGAAAACAGTTACGGGATCAACTATCCGGATCAATCGGTGTTTGTGGCGGTCGGGGATAAAGTGCGTAGTGTGGCGGACCGGATTGCGATGGTGATCGCCGAAACACCGCAGGCAGCCAAAGAAGCGTGTGCCTTGGTGGAAGTGCAGTACAAACCGCTCCCGGTATTGAGCGACCCGCGGGAAGCCATGAAAGCTGAGGCCATTTTGGTCCATCCTGAACGGGGCGATTCGAATGTCATCGATCGCATCCAGATCAAACGGGGCGATATCCAAAGAGGTTTTGAAGAAGCTGATGTTGTTGTAGAGTCTTTTTACACCACACAGGCCCAGGAACACGCTTATATGCAGCCCGATGCCGGGGTTGGGTATCTGGATGATTCGGGACGGGTTACGGTGATTGTCGCCACACAGACGCCGCATGATGATATCCGCCATATTGCCCGGATTCTGAAGCTGGATGAAAAAGATGTCCATATTATCGTCCCGGCAGTGGGCGGGGCTTTTGGCGGCCGTGAAGATATGCAGACCCACCACCTGTTGGCTGTAGCGGCCTTTGTGCTGCGAAAGCCGGTCAAGCTGATCTTCAGCCGTGAAGAAACCACCATGTTTACCGGCCACCGCCATCCTTTTTATATGCGCTATAAGACCGGTGCGACCCGTGAAGGTCTGCTTACCGCGATGGAAGTGGAAATGGTCGCGGATGCCGGAGCTTATATTTCTTCAAGCATCTGGATGTTGAACAACGCCACCAGCAATGCCGCCGGGCCCTATAAGATCCCCAATGCAAAAGTAAATACCTGTGCGGTTTACACCAATAATGTGATGAATATGGCCATGCGCGGCTTTGGCGCGCCGCAGGCTGCGTTTGCGTACGAGATGCAGATGAACAAACTTGCCGATGCCCTGGGAATGGACCCTGTGGAGTTTCGCTTGAAGAACATCCTGGAAGATGGAGATATCTGCTTAACCGGAAAGCCGATGCCGCAGGGCGTGGGTCTCAAGCAGACGCTGACGCAGGTGGCCCTGACGGCAGGATGGCGGCAGGAGGAGGATCATTGGGCCGCTCCTCGTTTTCCCCAGCCCGCCTCGCCGGAAAAGAAGATCGGTCTGGGCCTGGCCTGTGGTTACAAAAACGTTGGTTTTTCCTTTGGAATGGACGACTATTCCAAAGCCGTAGTGGAGCTGAACCTTTCGGAATCGGGAGAGATGGATTCGGCCGTGGTCAGCTGCGGCGCTTCGGACCTGGGCATGGGAGCGCAGACCGCTCTGGTGCAAATCGCGGCTGAAGTGCTGAATCTGAACGCGAATAGGATTTCGGTCCCAATTCTGGATACTGCTCAGGTGCCTTATGCGGGGTCTTCGTCGGCTTCAAGGCAAACGTATACTTCCGGCAACGCCGTTTATGGAGCCTGCCGGGAGGCGCTGAAAAAGTGGGAGCAGGTCCTGCGGGATGAAACCGGTGAAACAAAGATCGTGGCTGAATATGAATTCCATACGGATGTTTTGCGCCCGACTTCTTATTATGAACCGGAAACCGGGGAGTGCAACCCCCATATCAGCTATGGTTACACCAGCCAGGCAGTGCTGCTGGAAGTGGATCTTGAGACCGGGGCGACCGGCATTCTTAAGCTCTGGACGGCCCAGGATTGTGGAAAGATGATCGATCCTGCTATGGTTGACGGGCAGGTTGCCGGTGCGGTCCACATGGGGGTGGGTTTTGGTTTGATGGAAGAGTTTATTCAGCAGGATGGGATTCCCCGGACCCGTGGCTTCAGCCAGTATCTGTTCCCCACGGTGCTGGATATGCCGGAAGAGATGGTTTCAATCAATATTGAGGTTCCCGACCCAACCGGCCCCTTTGGCGCGAAGGGAGTTGGAGAAATGCCGCTGCTGCCCACCGCGCCGGCCATTATGGCGGCCATCCATGGGGCGGCGGGCGTCTGGATCGATGCCCTGCCGGCCACTGCGGAACGTGTCTGGGCCTGTTTGAACGGGACGGGATAAATTCAATAGCCAGGTTTATGGAAATCTATTCCACACTTTGTGGAATGCAAGACTTGTTTTGTCATAGAAGGGAAAAAAGGACTTTCATTTATTGGATGTGATTTTCTAGGAAAGGTGGGGATAGAACCATCCCGCAGAAAGGAGCAGCATGGCATTACCAGTTCGTTTACCACCATCCATTCTTGGCGGTGATCCATTTAATCAATTCCGTTTTCTGTATCGTAAGGAATTGTTATGGAAATTGTTTGATGAAGACTATTGCTATTCGGTCATGCAGGCCTATTACCAGGCAGGGGGGCGGGCATATGATCTCTCTTTTGAGGTCAATTCGCGTCTGTTCAGACGCCTGCTGGAAGAGACCGGCGAGCGCTTGCTGGGATTTGGCAACCCATCCTGGGAGCAGGGCGTTTTTTTCAATGGAAAATATATCCAGTATAGTCGTGACCGGATCATGAAAACCCTGGTGGAACGACTTTTTCCCCGGCCTTTAGCAAAGCAGGTGGAGGAAAAGTTATCCGTTGAGGATGTGCTGGTATTTGGTTATGACAGGAATGCACAGTCTCTTTCCGATGAGGAAATTGCATCGATTCATCTGGATCAGTGGGCGTTCATCCGGCGGTTATCGGTTTTTAAAGATTGCCAGTATATCTTTTTGGGTGGTTCGGACGCCGATTGGCTGGTCTCTTTAGGAAGGGTGGATATTTTAGTGGATATGGCACGCATCACCCGCCAGTTGGGTTTTATTCCCATGGTGTTGTGCCAGTATGCCAGCCACATTATCCCGATCATTGAAGCATCCCCGGCGGATGTGGAAGGCTATGCCGTTCCGCTCAACCGGGATTGGTCCTGGATGGATAAAGAGTCCTGTGTAGAGGTGGTGAAATCTCTTAAGAAGCCCGTGGTGGCATTCATGCCCTTTGCCAGTGGTGGGCTGAAAAAGGACATCCGTGGTGCGCTGGATTGGCTTTATGGAGAGGCCGGCGTTGAATCGATATTGTTTGGAACGGCGGTGGCCGAGCATGCCCGGAGCACTTTAATAACTGCGCAGCAGGCCCGGGAAGCCGCGGATGCACATTCGGAGGGGAAGAATTGACATGCCATTAATTGAATTGCAGGATATTACGTTTACTTACCGTGGTGCAAAAAATCCGGCATTAAAGGAGATTTCCCTTTCCATTGAACCGGGTGAATTTGTAGGCATCATTGGCCCGACAGGGGCCGGTAAGTCCACACTGTGTTGGGTCATTTCCGGCGTTATTCCCCAGATTATCCGGGGAAAATATAAGGGCAAAGCGACCGTCAAGGGTTTGCCGGCCAATAAAACGCCCGTGGCAGATATTTCGCAGATCATCGGATTGGTTCAACAGGATGCGGAAGCGCAGTTGCTCATGACCGATATTGAGAAAGAGATTGCTTTTCCGTTGGAAAACTTACGGCTTGCGCCGGAAGAAATAGATCGGCGTTTGAATGAGGCCCTGGACCTGGTTAATTTGCGGTCCGAACGCTTTCGCCATCCCTTCTATCTTTCCGGAGGCCAAAAGCAGCGTGTAGCCGTGGCCGCGGCTCTGGCGATGGAGCCGGAGGTTTTGGTGCTCGATGAGGCCACTTCGGAACTGGACCCGATTGGCGCCGAGGAAGTCCATAACCTGGCAGCGTCCCTGAAAAACAAGGGAAAGACGATCTTGATGGTTGAACACAATATTGATGAACTGGCAAAAGTTGCCGACCGCATTATTGTGATGGATCAGGGCGCGATATTAATGGATGCTCCCATTCGTGAAGTGCTCTCAAAGGTCGATTTCTTGCAAAGCCTGGGGATTTATCCGCCCCAGGTAACGCAGACGGCTTATGCGCTTCAAAAGATGGGAGTGGAGATTGACCCCATGCCGATCACAATGGAAGAAGGCCTGGAAGCATTTGGGAGGTTTAATTGACATGACGGATCCAATTATTCAGGTACAGCATTTATTTTATAAATATGACACCCGGGATAATTACGCTCTGGATGATATCAATCTCACAATCGGAAAAGGCGAGTTTGTAGCCATCATCGGTCAAAATGGTTCCGGAAAGACAACCCTCATCAAACACTTTAATGGGCTGCATAAACCCACTCGCGGGAGTGTGTTGGTAGATGGGCACGATACCAAAGAGCTTCCCACCTCGGAGTTGGCCAGGTTTGTGGGGTACGTGTTTCAAAACCCGGATCATCAGATCTTTGCGGAGACCGTACAGGCTGAAGTTGAATTTGGCCCTAAAAATCTTGGCTTCTCGGAGGAGCGCATTGCTGAAGTGATGAAGAAAGTGCTCTCCGAGATGGAACTTTCCGGAACAGAAGAAGAAATGCCCTTCCAGCTCAGCCGCGGCCAGCGGCAGCGTCTGGCAGTGGCTGCCGTCCTGGCGATGGAGCCCTCCCTCCTGATTATTGATGAGCCTACCACCGGTCAGGATTGGCGCGAATCGATTGCTTTGATGGAGCTGGTAAAAGAGTTAAATGACAGAGGGCATACCTGCATAGTCACCACACATAATATGAACCTGGTTTCCTTATTTGCCCGCCGGGTGATTGTAATGCGGCAGGCAAAAGTGATCCTGGATGGCCCCACTCAGGACATCTTCAGGCAGGTGGAGGAACTCAAGCGGGCCTGGATTAAACCCCCGGATGTTTATACGCTCGCTCAGACTTTGTTGCCCGGTTTTCAATTGGATAAACCCATTTTTCCGGAAGACCTTGCGCAATTATTGATGGCTGTGGAAAAGGCTGGGAGGTAGAAAATGGCTTTTGTACTTCAAATGCTGGAAATGGGCAAACGGGAATCCTGGTTTCATGCCCTGAACCCGAACGCAAAACTGTTGTGGTGGATTTGCCTGATCGTAGTTCCCATTTTAGTGACTAACCCGTTTGTGCTTTTGGGAATGACCATCTGGATCTGGATCATGGCGATTGGTGCGGGTGTTGGGAAGCAGATGTATAAATTCCTGATCGTGACCTACCCCGTGATGATTGGCTTCATTGTCGTAACCTGGCCGTTTTTCTATGCAGCTACGCCCGATCAACACTTTTTATTCAACTGGTCAATCTTTCATTTCAGCCTGGAGGGGCTGATTTATGCATTAGCCATGGGCATGAGAATCGTATTGTCTTTGACGGCCTGTACCTTTTTCGTTATGACAACAGATCTCATGGATTTGGCTTCGTCTCTTGGCGAGTTTATGCAAAACAAATTGCACATTTCCTACATGTATCCCTTAATGGTGATCAGTTCCTTTAAGTTTTTGCCGGAGTTAAGTGGAGATTACCTCACTATTGTAGAGTCCTTCAAATCGCGAGCTCTGGATATGGAAACGGGGAGCTTTATGAAGCGATTAAAGAAGTACATTCCAATCGCGATTCCACTGATCGATAGTATGTTGCGCCGGGCCCAACGAATTGCAATTGCGCTGGAGTTGAAGGCTTTTAATACCAACAATAAATCGCGTACGTTTTATAAACATCATGTGTTCCGCGGTTGTGATGTCATTTTCGTATTGTTAGGGATTCTGGCGATTGCGGTGAGTGTGGCGATTAATGTGCTGAATTGGGGCAAAGTGGAAATTTTCTTGTAGCTCGTTCTTTTTGGGAGGAATAGCAAAGGAGGTGTTCTCTATCGGATAAAAATAAATCGTTTGTATTATTTTGTTGTCTGAATGTCAGGTCTGATCATAATCTTGCGAGGAGGAACTTATCATGAAAGAAGGATGGCTTCTGCCAAAGAAAATTAAATGGACCCAAAAATTTGGGACACTTGAGATCGCATTAACCATCATTGGCGGCGTGCTGTATGGGCTCGGGGCGTTTTCAACCATGAACTGGGCAATTGGTTTTATTACGCTGCGCCCATTTGCCTTCATTGCGGTGCTGTGGGGCGTATTGTTTGGCCCGTGGGTTGGCGGTTTGGCGGCTTTGATCGGTAATACGTTCATCTCAGATATTTTGGCAGGTTGGTTTGGGATCGGTGGTGTCGGTGGGGCCATAGGGAATTTCCTGATGGCGTTCATTCCGGGTTTGTTGGTTTCCAATCCGAAGAACTGGAAAGGTGTTGCACTCTGGGGCGGCATCGTTGGCACACTGGTTTGCGCGGTATTTGTCGGTGGTTGGATTGCCCTGATGGGTTTTGCGCCGTTCTGGACACTTTTCACCTCGGTTTTAATTGCAGATATTCCGCCAAACTTGATTCTGGCTCCGATTGTTGCAGGTTGGGTATTCAGTCGGGTGCAGAAACGCGGGCTGTATTGGCGGGATCGGGATGCTGAGGAGCAGGATTACGAAACCGCAGACGCAACCAATTAATAAGCCATTGGACGGGTTATTAATGATTTAAGACTGTTGCTAATGGAAAATAAAAAAGCTGGCAGCAAGGAGGACATGGAATATTGTTCTCCTTGTTGTATTGTAGGGCCTTGTCTGATAAACTCGAATTAATCATAAAAACGACCATCAGGAAGGAGATCAAGCATGACGATCAATAAATATCGTGCCCAAATTAATAGTTACATCTGGAAAGCAATTGCCCAAAGCGGTGTCTCACTCAGCGCTGTATCTGCTGAAGAACAAACTAAACTGGTGGATGCGATTACGGAACATACCTTGATATTTGTGAATGATCTTCTGGATGAAGTATCTCAACCCGTCAAAGGGATAGGCACCCCGCTGGAGCTCGCTGATGAGGAAGTCGTCGTCTGGGAAGGAAGGCCGTTCCTTTCCCTGACCGAGTTCTATACACTCACGAATGAACGAATCAAGATTGTCAAGGGGTTGATTGGCAAGGACGTTGAAAATTTCGAATTGATCCGTGTCCAGGATATTGACGTGTCTCAAAATATGGGTGAGCGTGTGTTGGGGATTGGTGACATCACCATTTCAGGAGCAGATTCTTCCAACCCGGTTATTGTTTTACGGAATGTTCGCCAACCCAATGAAGTCTATGAACTGCTGCGTAAGGCCTGGCTGGCGGCACGTAAGAAATATGGCCTGATTTTCCGGGAAGATATGTAGTTTGAGTAAAAAGATACCTCTGTCGGATAAGGTCGTTTTTTCTGTGGGTAAAACCGGGCTCCGGTAAATATCTGCTATTCTCTAAGTGCGGGGTTTATTCTGATAGCAAATTTTTGCTTGTTGAGGATTTAAAAATAAATTTGCTCAACAGGTGTTTGAGGCCCTTTAACCAATTGGGTAAGATTTGACGACGCATTGCTCAATTTTCAACGGCATCGGGATGAGTTGCGGTGTTGCACGTTGTATCTTTCTGATCTTTATTCAGGTTTTCTCGAAATATGAAAACTCTCGATACTTTTCGCTGTTTGGAATGGATCTTGTATACCTATAACTGGAAAGCTTGCAGATGGAAAAAAGTTTACAGGTTGTTCACGGATTAGAAGAAGCTTCAAAACCAATTTATAATGTTCATAAGTTTTTAGTCTGGAAATAAACATAAAAAGCAGAATAGATTGTTGGAAAAACAGCCG
The DNA here is from genome assembly GCA_018433975.1 of Ornatilinea sp. GTDB lineage: Bacteria > Chloroflexota > Anaerolineae > Anaerolineales > Anaerolineaceae > SM3-B121. Next base: position 60,644 of record JAHDQE010000027.1, read on the forward strand.
GATAGTAAGTTGTTTTGGATTAAAGGATTTATGGCACATTGTTCGCTGAACATCAAAAGGACAATGTGCAATCAGGAGTAGATATGCCGGGCGATGAAGAGTTAAAGCTGAATTTACGTTCCTTTGCAGAAGAATTTATTGCCGGTCTTCCGGAGCAACTGGGGGCAATTGAGGCTTCCTGGGTAAGGATTTGGCGTGAAGGATTGGATTCATCCGCTCTGGAAAACCTGTTAAATCAGGTTCATGCGCTGGTTGGAACAGCAGGTTCACTTGGCTTTGAACGAATTGGCAGCGCCGCCGGCGAATTACAAGGGACCTTGCGCTCGATTCCGGAAATTCGACAATTTGAAGAAGACCAGCAGCTTCTTTTACAGATAGAGGTTTCCCTTCAGAAGCTTCGACGGGCATCCTATACCGATCAGCAGATCAATCTGACGGACCTGGCGCAGCGGTTGAGCGTTGCCAAGACGGCAACGGCTTCTTTTGAAATGGAACGTGCTGGCCGGTTAGTCTATATTGTCGAAGATGATCTGGTTCAGGCGGCCCAGTTGGCTGCTCAAATAGGTTACTTTGGGTATAAGGTTCAAACTTTCAGCGGTCTGAATGGTTTGGAAGAAGCCATTCGAAAAACGGTTCCAACCGTGATCTTAATGGATGTCAGCTTTCCGGAAGGCAAAATGGCCGGGTATGATACCATTGCCGCACTCCGTCCAAAATTCCCCGAATTACCGCCGGTTATTTTCATTTCGATTAATGATCTTATGCCTTTTCGGCTGCAAGCCGTTCGCGTGGGCGGAGAAGCTTACTTCACCAAACCGGTGGATGTCGGTGCGTTGATAGATGTTCTTGACCGTTTGATATTTTATGAGGATGTCAGCCCATATCATGTTTTGATTGTGGACGATTCACGGGTAGAGGCGAACTATAATGCCGCATTGTTAAGAAATGCCGGTGTGATTACTGAAATTGTTTCGGATCCCTTGCAAGTGGTGGATCATATGATCAGTTTCAATCCCGATTTGGTGCTTCTGGATATGTATATGCCGGAGTGCACGGGCATGGAACTGGCAATGGTCATTCGCCAGATGGAGCAGTTCATCAGCGTTCCGATCGTCTTTCTCTCTGCTGAAACGGATAAGGGAAAACAGATTGCCGCGATGGGGTTGGGGGGCGATGATTTTCTGATCAAACCGATTGAGCCGGACCACCTGATTACGGCAATTTCTTCGCGTATCGAACGCTATCGCAAGCTTCGTACTTTGATGAACCGGGATGGGTTGACCGGGTTGCTCAACCATACCACAACCAAAGAGCGTTTGGCGCAGGAGATGGAGCGTGCCCGTCGACAGAATAAGCCGCTGACCTTTGCCATGTTGGACCTGGATTATTTTAAGTCGGTAAATGATTCGTATGGCCACGCGATTGGGGATCGTGTCCTTAAGAGTTTAGCCCACTTGCTCAGCCAGCGGCTGCGTAGTTCCGATACAATCGGGCGGTTCGGTGGTGAAGAATTCGCCGTGATTTTACCCAACACGGATGAAAATGCCGCTAATGAAATCATGGAGGAATTATGCAAGGGGTTTGCCAATGTCCGTCACCAATCCGAGGAAAAGGATTTTTCAGTGACCTTCAGTTGTGGGGTAGCCTCATTTCCGGATTATGAAAGTGGCGAAGCGCTCACCAAGGCAGCGGATATGGCGCTGTATGCAGCAAAATCTGCCGGTCGCAATCAGGTCGTATGCGCCAGCGATTGTAAAGAAGGAACGTTTTATGGCAGACAGGACCATTCATTTACGGTTAAATTACCTACCGGTTTATCGGATTCTATGGTTTACGAAAATTTAGTGAACCGTACCAAGAGCATGATTGTGCGCTTTAACCGGCAGGGGATGATTACTTTTGCGAATGGTTTTATGGATCGTTTTTTGGGATATTCCGAGAATAGTCTTGTTGGGCAGACTGTCCTGGGTACGATCATCCCACAGACGGATGAGAACGCGGATGATCTGAAATCGATGATTGCAGATATTATGCGCTATCCGGATCACTACATCCAGATCGAAAGAGAGATTTTCCAAAAGGATGGCAAGAAAGCCTGGGTTGTCTGGAGCTATACTCCGCTGTTAGATGAGAATGGGGCACTGGTCGAAATATTATGTGTCGGGAATGATATTACGGCACGGAAACGATTTGAGGAAGACCTTACCCAAACTGTGGCGCGACTTTCAGCATTGAACCGGATTTCACAGGTAATCATGAATCAGCAGGATTTTCGCGCTGGCATTGCTGCGGTTGCGGGTGAAGTGATGGAACTTTTCGGTTCTCAGCATGTTGGGGTTTCTTTACTGACGGAGGACCGCAGTGCGCTTGTCTTTATTGGCGATTCACAGGACGGTTGGAATGAATCTCCGGATACGGATAATCGAATTATCCTTGCTGATGAGCCGGCCACCCGTCAGGTGATTCAGTCAGGGAAAGTCCAGTTTGTTCAGGACGCGATGATTAATCCGCTCACTCGTGGCAGCCACAACTTGCTTAAAAAACATGGTATTAACAGTCGGATCATTGCTCCATTGGTAGCACGCGGGAACGTCATTGGTGCAATGAATATTGATTTTACACAGTCCGCTCCACAGGTTTTGACAACCGATCTTGAACTGGCAGAAACGGTTGCCGGAACAATTGCCGGAGCAATTGAAAGCAGTAATTTGCTGAAAGCCGAGCAGCGCCAGCGCCAGTATCTTGAAGCGCTTGTGCTTAACCTTCCTACTGCGGTAGCCATGATGGATCCGGAGGTAAAACTGGTGTCATGGAACCCAGCTGCTGAGAAACTGTTTGGTTATTCCGTCGCAGAAACCATTGGGAAAAATATCGATGATTTGCTTATCTCCGAAGAATATCGCGAGGAAGGGGTTGGATATACCCAAACGGTATTGGACGAGGGGCATTTGATCCACGCCATTACGCGCCGTCGCCGTAAAGATGGGGAGTTGGTCGATGTCGAATTGTTGGCCGTTCCGGTGTATGTGGATGGAGAACAGTTGGGCAGTGTGGCGATTTACCATGATATTGGTGAACTGCAGCGTGCCCGCCGCGAAGCAGAAGCTGCCAATGAAGCAAAGAGCGCGTTTCTCGCGACAATGAGTCATGAGATCCGCACCCCTCTTAACGCGGTGATTGGGATGACGACCTTGCTGCTGGACACTCAGCTCACCGAAGAGCAGCAAGAGTTTGCCGAGACGATCCGCTTCAGTGGCGATTCTTTGCTGACAATTATCAATGATATTCTGGACTTTTCAAAGATTGAGGCTGGGCGGATGGAAATGGAGGAGCAGCCTTTTGATCTGCGGGAATGTCTCGAATCTGCGCTCGACCTGGTGACCCCTAAAGCTACGGATAAACGCATTGATCTGGCATATCTTATCGAACAGAATGTACCCCATTTTATTATCAGCGACTCGACCCGCCTGCGCCAGATATTGCTCAATTTGCTGAGTAACTCCATCAAATTCACCGATGAGGGAGAAGTTGTTTTGTCTGTTACTGCGGAGCAGCTTCATCAAACGGATCATGAAGCTTATCAACTCCATTTTTCTATCCGGGATACGGGGATTGGTATCCCGGCTGACCGTATGGACCGGCTCTTCCGTTCCTTCAGCCAGGTGGATGCTTCGACCACGCGTAAATACGGCGGCACGGGGTTAGGTCTGGCAATCAGCCAGCGCCTGGCGGAATTGATGGGAGGGGCCATGTGGGTGGAAAGCGAGGGCGTTCCCGGAAAAGGATCGACTTTCCATTTTACGCTTGTTGCCAGACCTTCTACCAGTCCTATGCCCATTTTCATGCACCGCAATCAACCTGAATTGGGGGGAAGACGTGTGTTGATTGTGGATGATAATGCCACCAATCGCTATATTCTTACGCGTCAGGTGCGGTCATGGGGCATGATCCCGGTAGAAACCGCATATCCGAAACAAGCTTTGCAGTGGATCGAGGAAGGACAATCCTTTGATCTTGCGCTGTTGGATATGCAAATGCCGGAAATGGACGGCCTGACCCTGGCCGCTGAGATTCAGAAGCATCTGGCGGATCCGGACAGTCTCCCGCTGGTCATGTTGACTTCTTTGGGGTTAAAAGAGAATGACGCTGCGGGAGTGAAATTTGCCGCTTATTTGACAAAACCGATCAAACCTTTGGCTTTGTATAAAATCCTGTTGGATGTGTTTGGCGTTCACCCCGTTATTGCTCCTGTACCGGAACGCAAAACATCGGAATTTGCGGTTCAACCGGACACATTGCGCCCGCTGCGCATCCTGCTGGCCGAAGATATGGTGATTAACCAAAAAGTCGCGCTTCAAATGCTGGGCCGTTTGGGTTACCGGGCGGATGTTGCCAGCAATGGCCTTGAAGTGCTTGAAGCGCTGCGCCGTCAGCCTTATGATGTCATTTTGATGGATGTGCAGATGCCTGAAATGGACGGGCTGGAAACCACACGGAGAGTGAGAAGCGGAGAATGGATGGGGCCGGATAAAAAAAGTTCTTTCCGGCACCAGCCGTATATCATCGCTATGACGGCAAATGCTATGCAAGAGGATCGCCAGATCTGTATGGCGGCCGGCATGGACGATTACCTTAGCAAACCCATTCGGGTAGATGAGATCATTCGCGCGCTCAGTCAGGTTCGTATGCCGGATCAATCAATACAACCTTCTCCGGAGAAAGAGGTTGAGCAAATCGCAGGTGAACTGCTCAATACGGCCATTGATCCAACTGTTTTTCAGGAATTTCAACTGAAAATGGGTGCGGGAAGCCAGCATGGTGTGGTTCCTCTGATACAGGATTATCTGGTCGAAGCGCAGCAATTGCTGGAAAATTTACAACAGGCAATTGTCCACAGCGATACGGAGAACGTCCGCCGGGCTGCCCATTCCCTTAAATCCAGCAGCATGCTTTTTGGCGCCATGCGGTTGGCAGAGTTGTGCAAAACGATGGAACTGGACGCGAATGACCACCACGCCGAGCATGGTACGGGGTTGATAACAAAGATTGAGACGGAATTTTCAGCTGCTCAGGAAGCGCTGAAGTTGAAATTGAAAGCGCTTCAGGTTCCTAAAAACGGGCGAAACTCCAAAACAAACGGCCGCCACTAGCGGAAAACGAAGGGTGAAATCCGGCCGCAAGAGTCTGGCGCATAGAGTGGAAATGCATGTGCAGAGCCCGTTTATGGATACCTGAGTAGTTGGTATACTAAACCCGAATGGATGAACGGAGAGCAGGCATCTAAAAGGCCGGTACGCCGCGGTTGGGACATCAAAATTAGAGAATTTGTGAAATACGCCTTGACAACCGGTCAAAAAACTGCTATAAACTTGGAAATAATTAAATAAGCAATTCTACAAAAGCTGTGAAGAGAAAAAGTAAGTACTGGATAGACGGTACAGAGAGTGGCTGGTTGGTGAGAATGCCACCCGAACGACAGGACTGAATGGTTCTCGGAGCTGCAGGGCGAAAGTAAAATCGAGTAGCCTGTGCCGGAGCTGCCACCGTTATCAGGGCAAAGGGTATAACCGGTCGGAAGATCGACGTACCCCATAAGTGAGGCTGGCTTTCTATTCCCGTCGTCGCGACGGGATTTTTGGTTAAGCGAGCGGCCTAAATTGGGTGGCACCGCGGGAAATCTCTCTCGTCCCATTGGAGGAGAGAGATTTTTATGTTAACCGAGGAGTGTACCCAATGTTGGTTAAACCATTGAATGCAGCTGAAACCCAAAGCACCGTGCGGCCCATCGTTCGCACCCAACCGGCCGACCTGGAAACGCCGACTTCCATTTATTTGAAACTGGCGGGGGTAGGGCCTTCATTTCTGCTCGAGTCGGTCAGCGGCGGGGAACAGTTGGCACGCTATTCCTTTATTGGTATTCAGCCCCGCAGGGCTTACGTGCTGCGCGGGCAAACACTGGCGGTTCATCAGGCGGGCGAAGTGGAACTGCGCAGGGTGGAGGATCCGCTGGCGGCGTTGTCGACGGAGTTGGAGGAGATGCGCAGCGAGGTCGTCCCCGGGCTGCCGCGTTTCACCGGCGGCCTGGCCGGATACCTGGGTTACGAGATGATGCGCTTCTTCGAGCCCAGCGTTGCCTTACGTCCTCATGATGACCTGCCGGACGCTATCTTTCTGCTGGCCGATACGGTGGTGGCTTTTGATCACGCCTTCGGACGCCTGGTGCTGATCGCCACCCCGCATGCGGATGAAGATCCTCAGACGGCCCGGGCGGAAGCCGAAGCCCGTCTGGATGCCGTTCAGCAGCGCCTGGCCGGGCCGCTGCCGCCGGTTGCCCCGGCGGATACGCAGTCCGCATCCGGCGCGGCACCGTCGGAAATGCAGGCCAATCTGACCCGCGAACAGTTTGAGCGGGCGGTGCTCCAGGCCAAGGAACACATTACCGCCGGGGATATCTTCCAGGTGGTGCTCTCGCAGCGCCTCAGCCGGGAAACTTCCGCTGCGCCCTTTGATATCTATCGCGCTCTGCGGCGCCTCAATCCTTCTCCCTACATGTTTTATTTTGATTTCGACACGCTTGCCGGAGATGAGCCGCTGCGCTTGATTGGGGCCTCTCCGGAAATGCACGTCCGCCTGGAGCAGGGGACTGCCGCCATCCGGCCCATTGCCGGGACCCGCCCACGTGGCAAGACCCCCGCTGAAGATACCTGCCTGGAGCAGGACTTGCTGGCGGACCCCAAAGAGCGTGCCGAGCATGTCATGCTGGTGGATCTGGCCCGCAACGATCTGGGCCGGGTGTGCGAATACGGTTCGGTGCACGTGCCGGAACTGATGCAGGTGGAGCGTTATTCCCATGTCATGCACATTGTTTCTCAGGCGGAAGGACGCCTGCGGCCGGACCTGGACTCCTTTGCTTTGATGAAAGCCACTTTCCCGGCCGGGACGGTGAGCGGTGCGCCCAAGATCCGGGCCATGCAGATCATTGATCGCCTGGAAGGGCAGGCTCGCGGGCCTTACGCCGGGGCGGTCGGTTATTTTGCGGCGGACGGTACGATGGATACCTGCATCACCATCCGCACCCTGGTGATGGAAGGCAAACGGATTTCTGTCCAGGCCGGAGCCGGGATTGTGGCCGATTCGGACCCCCACAGTGAATATCAGGAAACGTTGAATAAAGCCCGTGCGCTGGCCGTGGCCGTGGAAATGGCCGAGCGTGGAGATTAAGACCCAACAAAGGGAGATTGGAGAGGTGTTTATGCTGGCAATGATTGATAACTACGATTCTTTTACGTATAACCTGGTACAGCTTTTCGGCGAATTGGGCCAGGAAGTGCGTGTATTCCGCAATGATGCCATCCGCGTGGAAGAACTGGAGGCGCTGGATCCGACCCATATTGTGATCTCCCCCGGACCGGGCGACCCGGAACAGGGTGGGGTTTCCGGGGAGGTCATCCGCCGGATGGGCCCCACGCGCCCCCTGCTGGGTGTGTGTCTGGGACACCAGTGCATCGGCGCGGTTTTCGGCGGGCAGGTGGTGCGTGCTCCCCGGTTGATGCATGGGAAGACCTCCGCGATCGCCCATAATGGCAAAGACCTGTTTGAAGGTCTTCCGGAATCTTTTGAAGCCACCCGCTACCATTCACTGATGGTGGCCGAACCGCTCCCGGAAGCGCTCGAAGCCACGGCGTTTACCTCGGACGGGGAATTGATGGGGCTGCGGCATAAGGAATACCCCATTTTTGGCGTGCAGTTTCATCCGGAATCGATCCTGACCGGCTCCGGGAAACGGTTAATGGAAAATTTTCTACGAATTTCTGAATCGATTTAGTTTGTGAAAAGGAGAGCCATCATGTTGAAACCATTTATTCAAAAAGTGATCCGGCAGCAGGATCTGACGGCCGGCGAGGCCGAAGAAGCCATGACCATTATTATGACCGGCCAGGCCACCCCGGCCCAGATTGGCGGGTATCTGGTAGGGCTGCGCATCAAGGGCGAAACCGTGGATGAAATTGTCGGCTCGGCCCGGGCTATGCGCGCTCAGGCCAGTCCGGTTCCCTACCACAACGAGGATGCCCTGCTGGATACCGCTGGCACGGGGGGGGATGGGGCCCACACCTTCAATATCTCCACCGGGTCGGCCTTTGTGATTGCCGGAGCGGGCAGGAAAGTCGCCAAACATGGCAACCGGGCGGCTTCCTCGCAGTGCGGCAGCGCCGATGTCCTGGCGGCCCTGGGAGTCAATATCAACCTGACCCCGGAACAGGTGGCCTCCTGCATTGATGAGGTCGGCATTGGCTTTATCTTTGCCCCGCGCTTTCACCCCGCGATGAAGTATGCCGTCGGCCCCCGTCGTGAACTCGGCCAGCGCACCATCTTCAACGTTCTGGGCCCGTTGACCAACCCGGCCGGGGCCACCCACCAGCTGATCGGCGTCTATGACCCGGACCTGACCCAGCCGTTGGCTGAAGTGTTGGGCGAATTGGGCGGTCAGGCGGCGTTTGTGGTGCACGGCTATGGCGGTCTGGATGAACTGACCACCGGCGGCGTCAATCGGGTCAGCCGGCTGCGGGACGGCCGGGTCGAGACCTTTGAAATGGATGCGGCGGATCTGGGCCTGCGCCGGGCGGAACCGGGCGACCTGCGCGGCGGTGATCCGGCCGAGAACGCGGCCATCCTGCGCGCCCTGTTGAGCGGTGAAGATACCAGCCCGCGCCGGGATGTGCTCCTGTTGAACAGCGCGGCCGCCTTAGCCATCAGCAGCGGGGACTTTCCGGATGCCCTGAAAGAGGCCGAGGATTCGCTGTTCAGCGGTGCGGCGCTGGCGAAGTTGGATGCCTTGATTGCTTACAGTGCGGGGTATGCTCAATGAGCCGTCTGGATGCGATTCTGGCGCACAAACGGGTAGAGCTTGTGGAGCGCATGGCCGCCGTTCCGCTGCGGCAGGTGCGTGGGGCTGCCGAGAACGGCCCGGCCCCGCTGGATTTTTGCGCCGCCCTGCGCCGCCCGCCGGAAGCGTCCCCGCGTCTGATCGCCGAGGTAAAATGTGCCTCGCCTTCTCGTGGGGTGCTGGTGGAGGATTTTGATCCGCTGGGCCTGGCGGAGGTTTACCGGGCGAACGGTGCCGCGGCGGTCAGTGTGCTGACGGATGAGCACTTCTTTCGCGGCAGTCTGGAATACCTGCGCGAAATTGCCGCGCTCGAACCGCGCCTGCCGGTGCTGCGCAAGGATTTTATTCTGGAAGAATACCAGCTCTATGAGGCCCGCGCCGCCGGTGCCAGCGCGGTGCTGTTGATCGTCGCCGCGCTGAAAAGCGACCGTTTGCGTGCCCTGCATGCCCTGTGCGGTGAACTTGGGCTGGCGGCTCTGGTCGAGGTGCACGCCTTTGTTGAAGTGGAGGCTGCGTTGGCAGCGGGGGCCCGTCTGGTGGGGATCAATAACCGCGATCTGAGCACATTTAATGTCAGTCTGGAAACCACCCTGCGCCTGCGGTCTGCCATCCCGGAGGGGGTGGTCGTGGTCGCCGAAAGCGGCATTCACCGGCGAGCCGATGTGGACTATCTGGCGGAAGCCGGAGTGGACGCCATTCTGGTGGGGGAGGCTTTGGTGACGGCCGCGGATGTGGCGGCAAAGGTGCAGGAGCTGTCTGGCCGGGGTGGCTATGAAAGTTAAAATTTGCGGGATCACCAGCCTGGAAGACGCCCTGGCTGCAGTAGAGGCCGGGGCTGATATGCTGGGTTTTAATTTCTATCCGCCTAGCCCGCGCTGCATCTCTCCGGAAACCTGCGCCGAAATTGTGCGGGCGCTGCCGCCCTCCGGAGTGGTTAAGGTCGGTGTATTTGTGAACGCGGAACCGGAAACCATCCGCAGGGTGATGCAAATCGGCGGGTTGGATTTGGCCCAGCTTTCGGGAGATGAACCGCCCGAAGTGCTGGCGGCCCTTTCCGGGCGGGCTTTCAAAGCGCTGCGTCCGAAAGATGGTGCGGCATTGCGGTCCGGCCTGGAACGATATACCGCCCATGACGGGGCTCCCGCCTGGCTGGTGGATGCGTACCGCCCCGGCGAGTACGGCGGCACCGGGCATGCTGCCGATTGGGGCCTGGCGGCGGACCTGGCCGCGCGCGTGCCCATCCTGCTGGCCGGCGGGCTGCGTCCCGAAAATGTGGCCGAGGCCGTTGCCCAGGTGCGCCCGTGGGGGGTAGATGTGGCTTCCGGCGTAGAGACGGAACCCGGGAAAAAGGATCATGCCGGGATGGCTTTATTTGTTCGCAACGCAAAAACGGCTCTGTGATCCTGTGCCGTCGGATGGATTTTATTGGAGAGAAACGATGATTCTTGAACAGGTAAAACAGCGGCTGAATACCAAGTTCGGCCCTTATGGAGGACAGTTTGTCCCGGAAGTGCTCATGCCCGCAGTCAACGAACTGGAGCAGGCTTTTCTGGAGGCTCGCGCGGATCAGGCTTTTCAGGCCGAATACGCCCGGCTGATGCGCGATTATGTGGGGCGTCCCACCCCGTTGACCTATGCGGCCCGTTTGAGCGAAGAGCTGGGCGGCGCCCGGATCTACCTCAAACGCGAGGACCTGGCCCACACCGGGGCGCACAAGATCAATAACGCCCTCGGGCAGGGTTTGCTGGCCCAAAGGATGGGCAAGCGCCGTCTGGTGGCCGAGACCGGGGCCGGGCAGCACGGGGTGGCAACCGCCACGGTGGCCGCTCTGCTGGATATGGAGTGTGTGATCTATATGGGCACGGTGGATATCGCCCGCCAGCAGCCCAACGTCCAGCGCATGCGTTTGCTGGGCGCCGAGGTGCGCCCCGTTGAGAGCGGCAGCCGCACCCTGAAGGATGCCGTCAACGAGGCCATCCGCGATTGGGTGGCCAATGTGGAGGGCACGCATTACTTATTGGGGTCGGCCCTGGGGCCGCATCCTTACCCGACCATCGTGCGTGAGTTCCAGTCCGTGATCGGGGACGAAGCCCGCATCCAGATCCTCGAACAGACCGGGCGGCTGCCGGATGTCTGCATTGCCTGTGTGGGCGGCGGTTCAAATGCCATTGGTCTGTTCCAGGCGTTCCGCGAAGATGCGGGTGTCCGTCTGGTGGGGGTGGAAGCGGGCGGCGAAGGAGTGGCTACCGGCCACCATGCGGCCCGCTTTGGCGATGCCCGGATGGGGCGCCCCGGCGTGCTGCAGGGCACCTACACCTATCTGCTGCAGGATGCGGATGGGCAGGTGATGGAGACCCATTCCATTTCCGCCGGCCTGGACTACGCCGCCGTCGGTCCTGAACACGCCTACCTGCATGACATTGGCCGGGCGGAATACACCAGCGCGGACGACCAATCCGCTCTAGACGCTTTCCACCGTCTGGCCGCCAGCGAGGGTATCTTACCGGCGCTCGAGTCCTCTCATGCCGTGGCCGAGGCCGTCCGCATGGCGCCCGGTCTTCCTGCCGATAGCATCCTGCTGGTCAACCTCTCGGGGCGCGGCGATAAGGACCTCGATACCATTCTCAAATCTCAGGGAGCAGCCCAATGAACCTCAACCAGAATCTACCGGAAAGGCCAACCGGCCTGGCGCGCATCGCGGCCGCCTTTGATCGGGCCAAAGCCGAAGAACGGGCTGCCCTGATCCTGTATTACACCCTCGGGTACCCCGCCCCGCAGCTCTCTCTGGAGGTGATCGCGGCGGTCGCGGAAGCGGGTGCCGATATCATCGAGCTGGGCGTGCCCTTCTCGGACCCGCTGGCCGACGGCCCCACCATCCAGGGCTCCACCCAGCAGGCCCTGGAACAGGGCATGACCGTCGCCCGTTGTTTGGAAATGACCGCCCAGCTCCGCCGGAACGGGGTGAAGCAGGCCCTGGTCCTGATGGGCTATTACAACCCGCTCCTGGCGTATGGCGTCGAGCGCTACGTGGCCGATGCGGTCCGGGCCGGAGCGGATGGCTTGATCATCCCCGACCTGCCGCCTGAAGAAGCGGACCGGCTGGATGCTGCCTGCCGGGCGCACCACATGGCCCTGATTTACCTGCTTTCCCCGGCTTCACCCCCCGAGCGGGTCCAACTGGCCGCGGAAAGGACCAGCGGCTTTTTATACCTCGTTTCCCTGGCCGGGGTCACCGGGGCGCGCCGCGAACTGCCGGCTTACCTTCCGGAGTTTACCGCGCGGGCCGGAGCCGCCGCGCACACCCCGACGGCAGTGGGCTTCGGGATTTCAACTCCCGAGCAGGCCCGCGCGGTGGGCGAGCTGGCGGATGGGGTCATTATCGGCTCGGCGCTGATCGACGCCGTGCGCCGCTCCCCCCATCCGGTGCGCGCCGCCGGAGAGTTTATCACCGCCATTCGTGCCGGGCTGGTGGGGTGAACTGAGCGCCAAAGGACGAAATATGGATAGCACAGACGGACACCCTCTTTGCGTGTCCGTCTGTGCTTTTAAAATTTTGCTTTTGAGGATCGGGAATTCTGAATGGCTTCCAGAATGTCCCGGACGATTTCGCCGGGCGGCCGGGATACGTCCTCCGTCAGCACGCCCTGGGGTTCTTCCAGGGCCTCGAACTGGCTCCGCAGCATTTCCGGCTTCATGTAGTGCGCGTCACGGCTTTGCATCCGCTCCAGGATCAGCTCGTAACTCCCCTTCAGGTAAACGAACTTCACCCGTTCGGCGTCCACCCGCAGCACCCGGCGGTATTTTTCCTTTAACGCCGAACAGGCCATCACCCCGCTTTCGCCTTTTGCCAGCCCCTCCCGGAGGATGGCAGCCAGAGCATCCAGCCAGCCGGCGCGGTCGGCATCGTTCAGCGGGATGCCGGAGGCCATTTTGGCGATGTTGGCGGGTGGGTGGTAGTGGTCCCCATCGTAGAACCGCCAGCCCAACTGCGCCGCCAGCGCTTCCCCGATGGTGGTCTTTCCGCACCCCGAAACGCCCATAACGATGATAAACAGGTTAACCTCCTGGATGGTTGGATAGCGAGATGGGGCTATCATACTGTATATGAATTGGCCTGGCAAGTTATGATGATATATGAATGGAGAAATAAGCATTTATTTATAAAGGACCCTAGTGTCTGGAAATCAATCTGCCTGACAGACAAATGGCTTTGCAAGTTTATACTCGTCGCATGCAGATTGGAGAAATATTTGGTGATATGAGAAGACACGGCTTTGACCCGGAAAGCACCATGTTTAAATACGCTGACAGATTATCACTGTTGACATTAGCGGTAACTCTGTTGTATATCTGGCTGGTTTGGATTGGTACATGCACTATCCGAGATGAATTGCGATACTTGGTGGATTAACTAGATCGGCGTGACCTTTAATATCTTTCAGATTTGCTTGAGCTTCATTGATTGCCAATTGGTTCGCTCACTTCTATTTTAGATTTTGTTATGTCCCTACAGTCGATTTCTTAAACTGTAGGGTGGCTAGAAATATAAGATTTTTTCAATAATTAATTTTTTATTCTATATCGTCGAACCTGAAACATTTTTCCCCATGGGAGATATTGGCATGAATTTAAATATTTATGAAATTCCTTTTGATAATGTTCGATCCAGTCTGTTTTACTGACGAAATGGCTCAAAAGAGCATATAACTTCCAGGTAAGAACATCTAATCCAAGTTTTTTACATTTCTCAACTTCTTTTAAAATTTGGATACACTTCTTTTCTTTCTGGCTAGGAGGAAAATCGTTTTCCATATGTGATCTTTCCTCGTTTAATAGGACCATGATATTAGCTAGATAATAACCTAAATGCTCATATCCATCTTTTGGGTCTGGCGGGGAATATCTCGTTGCATCTTCTAATTCTGATAAAGGGATGCCCAATTCTTGTGAAAGTAATCCAATTTGTTGATAATCAAACCAATTACCATTTTGAACAGATTCTTTGGCACATTTTATTAGCTTTGGTTTCAAACGTGTACGTAAACTATTTGCTGAGCGAGTAATTTTAAACATTCTTAAAACTTCAGCCACTCGAATCATTAATAATAAGTATTTTAATTGAGAACGGGTGTGTGAAGATGGGCTCCCTAAGGCCCAGCTTAAGATTAAAATTACCAAGGATAGAAGAAATGCGCCTGAAGATCTGAGAGCATCCGAGGTCTCAAGCAGACAATCCCCAACTTCGTACTGATCTTTTTTAGAAAATGAAAGAACTGCTTGGAAAAGATAATTCCATGCAGAGTCGAAGTAACGACCAGCATGAAATAAAGCTCTTGCTTTTTGTTTCTTTTCCATGGAACCAATTAATGGAATTGAATACATATTAAGTGTTTTTAGTGTTGGTTTTGGTGCAGCAATACTGTTTAAAATGCTGATTTGCCAGGTTCTTCTTTCTTCTTTTGAAAATGTTGATAGAAATTTCTGTAGGAGAATGTTTTTTTCCTCTTGCGCTTTTTCCCTTTCTTTACTCATAATTTCAAATGACTGTATCCAATTGGAAAAAAGGATTTTCATATCTCCAATTAACTGAACTCCGTGCTTATCTATCAGTAAGCGATTTGCATTGACTGAAGGAACCTCTTCAGTGTATGTGTTCCAAATTAGATTGACATCACGAATTCGGTTAATGGTAGGACAAATATCAAAGTCTAATCCGGAATAAGCAATCAAAATCAATTTGTGCCCAGAAATTAATTTCTCAAGGAGTTCCTTTTTTTCTTGTGGCAGGTATGCTTCTCGATGCAATGTAAAAATAGGCTTTTCATCAGCATCAATTGATGCACTTCCATGAATTTTGAAATAAACAGGTAAATCTGTTCCTATGCAATCGTAAGCTTCCTTTTCGGAAATTGCTCTTTTATATGGAAAATCGTATTTTTCTAATTCTTTATCTATACAGTTGTCATAATTGGTGGTTATTATTGCTGAGATTTTTCTTTTCACAAATGCTTCTGCGATTACCTGATGAAATGCGTTTGCATTGTCTTTGTTGTAAAGATTTAAAATGAAATTTTCGATTTTTTGTGGCGCTGGGCAAAATTCTAGTAAATGCTCAAAAGGTGTTGCGTTAAATAATTTTTTGAGAACTTCAAAATTATTAGGATCGGGTTGAAAAATATCTTTGTAAAATAAACTTTCAAATAGGGCTTCAGTAAAATTTCGTCCAGATGGTAACGATGTTGGTGGATACTCGGAAATAGGTGACCCGACTAGTAAAACAGGAGAATCCTTTTGGAACTCTTTGATTAGATTTTCACCCCATTTGGTTTGCAATTTGATTTTTTGAAAATCTATATTCCCCATATTGTTCCCCAATTTACATAAATCAATTAATTGAATTATACATTACAGCTATAATAGCTCAATTGGATGATTGTGATAGTGAGTATGAAATTATATTTTGATTTTGCAGAGAGGGCTTTGACTAAAGTATTTGAGAATAGGTGAAATTGATTCGTTGATGTAAAGAATTAAACATATTGCCTCTGTACATCCTTCCTTGGTCTCCCACCAAGACTTTGCGCGCCCACCTTCTATAAGAGAAATACCTTAAACCTCCGCCGTCTCCCGGAGGATAACCCGTTTGGCGATGCTTCCCGGATGGTGGGGGGCCGGGCAGCACCTCACCCGGACATCCAGCGCATCGAGGAACGGGATTCCCCGCAAGGCCCGGTAAACCGTCTCCTCGGAGAGGCCGCTGTCCAGCGTTTGAGCTTCGATGACCAGGCGCGGCTTTTCTTCACTCCCTGCCACCGTGAGGGTGTAATCCAGCAGCCCGGGGAGGGTAAAGAGGGTTTCGTCAAACTCGGGCAGTTGTAAACACGCTTCTCCCGCCCGGATAAAACCGTCGTACCTTCCCGAAGCTTTTTCCATCGTCTTCAGCACCGTCCCGCAGGGACATTGCCCCCGGAGAAAGCGGCTGCGGTCCCCCATGCGGTAGCGGATCAGGGGCATCCCTTCACAGGTGAGCGTCGTGAAGACCACCTCCCCGAATTCTCCGTCCTCAACATGCTCCCCGGTAAGGGGATCGACGATCTCAAAATACAGGTCGGCTTCGCGCAAATGGTAACCGCGGTGCGCGGCGCATTCCACCCCGCCTCCCAGCCCCATTTCGGTGGTGCCGTAATGGTTGTAAACGTCACCGCCCCAGACCGCGCGCAGGGTCTTCACGATGGCCGCCGGCACATAGTCCGTCGACAGCAGTACGCTGCGGGGTCTGTGCATTTCAGGCCGCCAGCGCAGCGCCATCCCCAGCACCTGGGTCGGCGAGCCTACCAGACAGTCCGCTTTTTGGTGGTTCAGGGTTTCCAGCGCGTGGGCAGGGTCTCTCACCGGCCCGTAAGGGATCGGGGCCATTTCCAGCCGTTCCAATCCGCTCCGCAGCAAATCCCCCACGCTCCCGGCCCTTTCTCCCGGCAGCAGGATCAAGACCCGTTCACCGGGGCGGACAAACGTGGACATCCCGACCCCGAAGAAATCTCTTGTCAATTCCTGGTCGCCGGTGGTGAAGTACAGGCGCTTGGGTTCTCCGGTGGTTCCGGAGCTCTGGAGCGTTACCACGCGCCGGATTTGGTCCTGTGAAACGCACAACAGGTGCAGCGGGTTCCGGCGGATATCCTCCGGCCCGGTAAAGGGGAATTGGCGGAACTCGTCGAGGGAGGAAAGGACCTGCGGCATTCCTGCCAGGTGCCTCTTGTAAAATGCGCTTCCGGACCGGGCCAGGGACAGGGTCTCATTCAGTTTGTGGAGCTGCCAGGCCTCAATTTCCTGCCGGGTCAGCTCTGCCCGCCCGGCGCCTATCTTGCGGCAGATCCAGGGTTCAAGCGGAGTGATTTCCATTGGTTTTCCGGTATAGCGAATGCCCCTTCTGGTTGGTGAGGTTATACGCGCAGAACGGGACCAGCCGCTCGTCTGGGCTGGCGACATGGATGCAGCAGTCGCGCAGGCGTTCAAGGTCCAGTGTCCAGGCATCCTGGAATGCCATGGCTGAAAGGCAGAAAGTGTGGGTCCGCTTTCTCTCCAGAAAGACATCCCATTCCCCCAGGCTGGGGCCGTCAACGATCCGCAGGTCCTTTGCCGGTTTGGGAGAGACCCAGTTGGCGGCAACAAAGGCGCGGGCCCGCGCCGCGCCCTCCGCGGCGATGAGCGGTTTGCACCCGCAGCTTTCCTGCTCATGCCGCGAGATAGGTTGGAGGGAGCCGTCCGGCATCAATACAAAATTGGCGTGGAAAGAGCAAAGCGCATTTTCGCAGCCCGGCGGGCAAAACGCGCGGGAGCTGACCAGCCCGTTCATCTGAATTTCGATGGCCTGTATGACTTCCGGCAGGGTGATGCGGGATGAGTCGGAAGGTTGCTCCGGATATCGTCCAAAATAACTGATGGGCTGGAAATGCACGCCGCGTACGGTGGGCATTTGCGCCAGCGCCAGGCGGATGATGTCGCCGATATTCTCTGTATTCACCCCGGGGATAAGCGTCGGCACCAGCACCACCCCCACATCCATTTCGATACAATTTGCGATGGCCGCCATTTTTTGAACGAGCAGTCCCCGCCCGCGGATCCGGTTATAGATCGCATCGTTTGTCCCGTCGAACTGCAAAAAAACGGTTGAAAGCCCGGCAGCTTTGAGCTGCGCCAGGTATTCAGGGTCGCGTGCCAGGCGCAGGCCGTTGGTGTTCAGTTGGAAGAACTGGAACCCGTAAGAGCGTCCCAGCCGGATGATTTCAGGCAGGTCATCCCGGAGGCAGGGTTCGCCCCCCGAAAGCTGGAGGTTGTAAGGCCCGCCCATAGCCAGCAGGCGCTCAAACCAGGCCGCGATCTCTTGCAGGGTCCAATCTTTCAGACCGGTCTCTCCTGAATCGGCAAAACAGATCGGGCAGTTCAAATCACACCGCTGGGTGACTTCCAGCAATACGGAGCAGGTATGCTGGCGGTGTTCGCCGCACAGACCGCAGTCGAAAGGGCAGCCGTCTCTGACCTCGGTGGCCGGATTTTTGGGGAACGATGGGATTTTTGGACGCGTCCAGGAGGTGATCCGCGGTTCCCCCCGCCAGATCACGGTTTGGAATTCGCCGTGCAGCGGGCAGGTCTTTACCAGATAGGTATCTCCACCCTCTGTGACGCGCTTCGCGGGGATGCGGGCCAGACATTCGGGACACACGCTCTCGGTGTGTGAGAGGATTTCAGCCATTCTCTAACCCCGAGAGGTCATAGCCGTTTTCCACCAGTAATTCTTTTGCCTTTTGAAGGACCTCCGATACCATGACCGGACAGCGGGCAGCGCGGTTCTGCGCATCTCCGGCGAGGATATCTGCACAGCGGATGGAACCGTACTCCGCTTCAAACCGCTCTTTGAACCATCTGACCAGGTCCTCCACCATGAAAGCCAGGCGCGGGTCTTCTTCCTGCTCCGGGAGCCCTTTTCCTGCGTATAGCCCTAACAGGCAGGCGCCGCCCGTCAGCGCGCCGCAGATTTCTCCGCTGAACCCCATCCCTCCGGCCAGCCCTTGCATGGCCCGGACGAGGTCGGGGTTGCTTTTCCCCATCAGTTCGAGGCCCTGCAGGATGAGGATCTGGCTGCAATAAAAGCCCTGCTTGCGTAACGCCACCATTTGTTCCATTCCGTCCATATTACCCTTTCCTTGCCACCAGGAAATAGTAGCCCAACTTTGCCCGTGCCGCCGCCAGAAACAGTTCAAATGGATCGGTTGAGGCTGCGTCCGCCAGCGTGCAGACCGGAAAATTCTTCAATTGCTCCGAACAGTCTTCCCAGGTCTCAATTTTGAACCCGTGCTGTTCGGCTTCTCCTGCGATCTGGTCCCTGCTCATGGCAGCCCGGATGCAGGAATCGAATCCAAGCTGGCGCAGCGCGGGGATTCCTTTTTCGTCACGCGCGTAGATGTCGCTGACGATCAGCGTTCCCGGTTTTCGAAGCACCCTTGAAAACTCGCGCAGGGCGGCCCCTGTCTCGAACAACGACAGCGCGCATTCCGTGATGACCGCGTCCATGCTTTCGCTCGCGAGGGGAAGGAATTCGCTCCGGGCTTGCAGGAGCGGGCCTTCTGGGGTCTGGTGCCGCGCGCGTTTCAGCAATTTCCCGGAGATATCGGCCCCCAGGGGATCACATCCCGTTTTCTCTTTGAGGTATCTCAGCGTGGCCCCCGCGCCGCAGCCCACATCCAGGACCAGTGACCCGGGGCCTAAATCACAGCTTGCCAGCGCCCGCTCTGTGATTGCCAGGCCGCCCGGACGCATAACTTGCCCGGGGATTTTCTGCCAGGCAAGGTGTTCGTACAGCGATTCCGGCACGCTATTTATCCTCCAGCGCCTTTTCAACCTCGTTCATTTTCCCCATTGCCAGCTCTTCCGGGATCAAAACCAGCCCGCAGTGCGGACATTGGAGCAAATCAACGGGGAATGAACTCCCCAGATAAGAGATATCCACCTTGCCGGGCACCAGCGGTTCGCCGCAGTTGGCGCAGGTCCAATCCGGATAGGCGGAGAGATCGACATACTGGCTGCTCATTTCTGCGCCTCCCTTCCGATTTCCATCCGGTGGCTGTAAGCCTTATGAATGCGAAAAGCGCTTCCCTGGGGTGTGTATTCCACCCAGTATGTCACGCTGGTCGGTTTGAAATACGCCAGGTAGTGGCCGGTGTTTGTGTTATAAAGCCGCTTCCCCGTTCGCTCGGCAAATTCGAGCACTTTCTGGATGTCCTCTTTCAGAATGAGCCGGTCTTCGATCTGTTGTTGCACGGATTCGGGGAGGATCAGTTGGATAGACAGGTATGCTTCCTGTTCGGGCATGGTTTCACCCCATATTTCGTTTAATAATTTTGTTTTTAACCGGGCTCGATTTTCGTGGCGCTGGGAGAAGTTCACTGCGGGAGCCAGGGCATGATCTTTGCCGGGAGCGCCGAAGATGAGATCGAGCAGGTGCAGTGTGCGCTTGCCGCGCCGGGCAAAAAAGTCCCGGCACATGGCGCAGTATGTCACATAATCAAATGTACTTTCCTCAATGCGCCGCTGGACAACTTTTTCTGCCAGTGGGCGGTTCGCCAGCCACATCAAACCGCCGTAAGAACAGCATTCCGTTTTCTCCCTGTTGAGCGGCAGTTCTTCGATCTCGCATCCCAGCTTCTTGAGGATATTGCGGACGGCATCTTGGATGTGCCGCTCATACCGCGTGGAGCAGGGGTCCTGGACCGCGAATGGGGCCGGGAAGGTCCTGGCAGGGAATTGCTGCTGCCCTGTCTGGTCGTAGATTTCCCAGAAAGAGCGGATTTCCACTTCCGGCAGGTGCTCTTTAAAGGTAGCGTAGCAGCTTGAGCAGGCCAGGATCACTTTGGGCTTTCCCATTTTGGGGTGTTCGGTACGGAAGCCGTTCAGGGTTTCCTCAAACAGGTCCCTGCGCCCGGCCCAGTCGGCGGGCGCGCCGCAGCAGCCCAGCATCAGCCCGACCCCGCTTGAAGGATAGGCCTTCCCCAAAAAAGCGTACATTTCCTCGACGTAATCGGGGTTCGAAGCGCTCAACTGGCAGCCGGGGAAGAACAGGTAATCGCTCTCGTCCCAGCCGGGAGGGTTGCGCACCAGAGAAAAGTTCTCTCCGTTGCTGAAAGCCATATCCCGCAAGGCAAAATCATGGGCCGAGGGAGGCATGCGTTTTTGTCCTACCATCTGTTCGCGGGCGGTGTGGCAGATGGCCCCCATATCCACATCATTTGGACAGACTTCACTGCACAACCCGCACAACGCGCACGAGTTAATGAATTGGTTGGAATGGCGGGTGCCCATTACGATGGAAAGGTTGTTGTAAACCTCGCGGATATATTTCTTGGGGTAGCTGTTGTAGTTTTTGAGATATTCGCAAACCT
>JAHDQE010000111.1 GCA_018433975.1 Ornatilinea sp.
ACAACTTATTCTAAAATTAAAATGTTCCCGGACCGGTTACTTCTTCGAGTTCCCCCGGCATTCTTCACAGGGACACAAGGCCCGCAAATAATGCCAGGTATAAATCCCGTCGTGATGTCCATCCTCCCAGACCAACATCGCGCCATATCCCCCAACTGGCTCAATACCAACCAGATGCGTGGCCGGAGAATCGGGCATCTCTACTTCAAAGACGCCTTCCGGAGGCTCTGAAGACATCTCCTCATGCCCTCCCCGGCAGAATGCACAGGGGCAGGCCCCGCGCAGCAGAGAAAAAGAGTAGTAAGATTTATGGGAATCACCCCATTCAATTTCTACAATGCCTTTTTTACGACTGGCCTGGATAGAGTTCGGCTTTTCATGCTCCATGTTCATTAACAAATCTCCTTGCGGAAAACACCAGGATAAAAGCACTTATCAAGGTTGCTTTTCCACCACGGTCAAATAATTCGAGGCTGCCCAACCACTCCGCGCCTCGTCATAAGGTGAAACCAAATACCACCACACAATGTCGTCCTGGTCTTGGGGGCCATTCTGCACTTCAAATACTTCTGCGTCCATTCCAATAAAGCGCACTTCTGAAGCAATCCCCGGATCAGAACGCAAACGCAGCCCCGCGCCCTCTGTACCGCCAATCTGGACCACTGTTCCCACTGAAATTCCATCACGCGACTCCTGGCTGGTATCAGGGGTTTCTGTAAGATCAGCTGCCGGGCTGGCGGTGATTGTTGGGGCTGCAATAATAGCTATTTCTGCCGGTTGAGCAGCCACCTGAGAGGCCTCGGGCCTGAGCAAGGTAAAAACAAACCACCAGAATATACATAAAAACGCGGCTATTCCTACAGCGCCCAGCACAACCCATTTGTTCAAGCGAGCAGATATCCACTTCAACATCGTAATGAAAATTTCCCTTCTTTGTCTCTTTCTATCTGTATCAACCTTGTCCAGCCTATTATATCTCACACAGGGTTTTGCATTTTGTTGTATGATATAATCGAAAAGTCCTATGGAAAATCATCCAGAAAACAGCTTCATTCTAGGGAATCGCTATCAGATACAGAGCACCCTGGGCTCAGGGGGGATGGCTGTAGTTTATCTCGCGCGAGATACGCTGCTGGCGCGACCCGTAGCCATCAAGGCCCTCAGGGAAGATTTTTCTTCGGATGAAAACTTCCGCGAACGTTTTCGTCAGGAAGCCAGGGCAGCCGCCAATCTTTCCCACCCCAACATTGTAACCGTACATGATTTTGGCTTGGATGCAGGCAGGCTGTTCATTGTAATGGAGTACCTCCCAGGCACAAATTTAAAAGCCATGATTCAGAAACGGGGAAAATTTACCGTTCAAGAAACCCTGGCTCTAATCACGCAAGCTGCTGAAGGGGTCGGATACGCTCACCGGGCCGGCTTGGTGCATTGCGATGTAAAACCCCAAAATTTCCTGGTTTCTCCTGACCAGCATTTAAAGGTTACCGATTTCGGTATTGCCCGTGCTTTAAGCACAATTCACCCTGACGAAAAGAATGATGTAGTATGGGGCTCTCCTCAATACTTCTCCCCGGAACAGGCTTCCGGGCTGGCCCCTTCCCCCGCCTCGGATGTTTACTCGCTCGGTGTGATCATGTACGAGATGATTACCGGGAGGCTCCCGTTTATTTCCAAAGATCCAAATGAATTGATCCGGCTGCATCAGGAAGTTGCTCCAATTCCGCCCAGCCGTTTCAGCCCGGATATTCCACCCGCAGTGGAAAAAATCATCCTTAAATTGTTATCCAAAGAACCTGCGTCCCGTTATCGCACGGCAGAACAGTTGGCCCGCATCCTGAAGAGCATCCGTCTTGAAGCTGCGGCAAAACCAATCGCGTCCGAAAACGGTTCCACGCTTGCTCATCAGAGTTATCGCCCTGCAGCCGCACCTTTCAACCCCTATCCTGCATCAACCGCTCCCTCTCCCGTGAACACTGCTGAAAGCGAGGAGGAAGAAGAACCGCTCAACATTGATTGGGCTACGATTGGATTGGGTCTGTTGACCTTCACTGCGGTTGCGGGATTGATACCCTTCTGGTTGTATATATGGTTTACCCTGACCACAAATCGCCCCCTCCCTTAGGAGTTATTGATCAATGAACCCCATCACCATCTCTGCTTCCATTTTATCTGCCAATTGGGCAAACTTCGCCGACCAGATCCACATAGCCGAAGAAGGCGGCCTGGATTGGATCCATGTTGATGTAATGGATGGCTCCTTCGTTCCCAACATATCCATGGGGCCGTTTATCTTAAAAACTTGCAGACAAATCACAAACCTTCCTCTGGATGTACATTTGATGATCGAAAAGCCCGAACGGCATATTGAAGCCTTTGCAGAAGCCGGCGCAGATCGTCTGGGCATTCACATTGAGAGCGGCCCCAATGTCTACCGTACCCTTCAGGAAATCAGAGCGTTGGGGTGTAGCCCGACCATCGTTCTGAACCCCGGTACTCCCGCGCAGTCGATTAGCTCTGTGCTTGAACTGATAGATATGGTCCTGGTCATGACGGTTAATCCCGGCTTTTCAGGGCAAAAGTTTATCCCGGAAACGATGGGAAAAGTTGAAGAAATTAGCCGGATGCTCAAAGAGCGGAATTCCAATGCCATCATTCAGGTAGATGGTGGTATTTCACAAGACACCCTGCCCCAGGCTTACAAAGCCGGAGCACGCTGTTTTGTGTCAGCAACATCCTTGTTTAAATACACAGATGGAATTGCAGCCGGAATCCAGGCTTTAAGGACAGCCGCGGACCAAATTAAATAAAAAAAATCACGGCATCGCAGCCGTGATTTTTTAACCAGGAATTTTCATCATGTTTACTAAGATTTCACAAGAGTTCGGATACATTTTGTGCACAGTACCTTACGAACCTTTCGACCTTCTTCAAATACGGTTACCTTTTGAAGATTTGGGCGGAAAGCCCGGTTGGTAGCCCGCATAGAGAAGCTTCGATTGTGTCCAAATGTCGTGGTTTTTCCACACCGTTCGCACTTTGCCATTATATAAGTTCCTTTCCGCTGTATAATTGCTTTTCATCCGGAATTTTTTCCGGGGATTTCTCACAAGCAAGATGCAATTTTACCATAATCCGTATCGAAATTCAAGCGACAAGGGTTAATAATTTAAATTATAATCAGTAAATTATAAAGAGGACTGATCATTATGACAAAAGAGGGATCAAATCCACATGGAAACATCTACATTTCCCATCGCGCAATTGCAACGATAGCTTACCAATCCGCGTTGGAATCTTACGGCGTGGTGGGTCTGGCCGCTAAAAACTTTGCCAAAGGATTAACACACGCCTTGGTAAAAGACCCTACTTTAGGAGTAGAAGTAAAGTTTGATGGCTCTTCAATAAAAATTGACTTATATATCATCATTGAATATGGCACCCGGATTAAATCTGTTGCGAACAGCGTTGCCGATAGCATCCGCTATCAGGTCGAAAAAGCCCTGGGCGTGCCCGTTACCAATATCAATGTCCACGTACGCGGGTTAAGAATCAGTGACACGGACTAATCTTTATTATTAATTTGTTGAACTTATCAGGAGTTTTATAAATATGGATGCACAAATGCCGCCCAAACCCGGTGGAGAAATCACAAAAAGCGCTTCCGTTCTGGATGGACAGAAATTGAAGGAATTGGTAGTAGCTTCATTAACCTGGCTCAGGACGAACCAGCAAATCGTCAATTCCTTGAATGTTTTTCCGGTTCCCGATGGAGATACCGGAACCAATATGCTTCTGACCATGCAGGCAGCTTATGAAGAAATCTCCGATTCCGGTGAAAATAATATTGGGAAAATGGCACATGCTATCGCTCAAGGCGCACTGATTGGCGCGCGCGGCAATTCGGGCGTCATCCTTTCTCAATTGTGGCGTGGTTTTGCCCGGGCAATGGACAATATTCAAGTAATGGACGCCGAATTATTGGTTTCTGCTTTAAAAGAAGCCAAAAATACCGCATATAAAGGGGTTGTCCGGCCCGTAGAAGGCACAATTCTTACGGTTGGTAAAGATGTCGCCTTGAATGCCGAACAGAAGCTTAAAGAAACTTCTGACCTCATGGAGTTACTCGAATCCATCGTAGAAGCGGCAGATATCTCGGTCAAAAAAACACCCGACCTGCTTCCGATCTTAAAACAAGCTGGTGTAGTCGATTCTGGCGGCAAAGGATTATTCTTTATCCTTGAAGGAATGCTCCGTCACTTACAGGGCCTGCCTCTGGAAACGGCATTAACCACCGTGCAGCCATTATCTACCATGGATCTAGAGGATACAATGGAATCCGTTGAACCCGGTCAGGATTATGAAGTCGTGCTGGATTTCCGCCCCAATGGAACTCTGGATTTGGAAAATTTCTACGAAAAGCTTTCTGAAATGGGCTCTTCAATTCAGGTGGGTGAAGGGGATGGAATATACCGCATGCACATCCATGTTCCCACGGAAAACCGTTACAAACCGATTGATTATGCAATGACGATGGGAACCGTCACCAAAGTAGCCATCGAGAATTTGCTGGATCAGATGGAATCCAAAGCGCCTGAAAAAAATCAGAAATTAAACCTTGTTCCGGTAGAATTTGGCCAGATCGCACTGGTGGCAATTTCGCCGGGGGCAGGGATTTCCCGGATCTTCGCCAGCCTGGGTGCCGCAGCCATTGTGGAAGGCGGACAAACTATGAACCCCAGCACCAAAGAGATTCTGGCGGCTTTTGAAAATCTGCCTACCGATAAAATTATTATCCTCCCCAACAACAAGAACATTCGCATGGCGGCCGAAGCAACCATCAGCATGACCGTTAAAAAAGTTGCCGTAATTCCCAGCACCAGCGTACCGCAGGGATTAAGTGCCATGTTGCGGTTGATGCCCGATGGCGATTTCGATCATGTTGTCGAAGAGATGAACGATGCCCTGCAGGATGTGGAAACCGGCGAAATAACCACCGCAACCCGGTCTGTTGAGATTAATGGGGTTAACATCAAAAAAGGCGAAGTGATTGCTTTGCACAACGGCAAAGTAGTGGCGGCCTCCCAATCTCTGGATGATGCCTGTTTGGGATTCCTGAAAAGTGCAGATACAGAAGATTTAGAACGTATCACCATGTTTTATGGCAGTGAGATATCCAAAACGGAGGTTAATCGCATCGCAGATCGGATTCGCTCTGAATACCCCAACCATGAATTCGAGCTGCATGAAGGCGACCAACCGCATTACCAGTTCATCATTTCGCTTGAGTAATTATGAACTCAATCTGCATCGTTACGGATAACACGGCCCAATTTGTAAACACTTCTTTCGTTGGTAAAAATAATACCCGGATTGTTCCTTTTGGCATAGAGCTTAATGGGCATCTGTTGTCCGAGGACAATGGTTTTTCCCCAAAGGATTTACCGGCCAACGCTACTGCAGAATTGAATCCGCGCCTGATCCCGCCATCCCGCGAAATGTTTCGGCAGTTATTCAGTGAATTGGGCACAGATTACAACGAAATCATTGGCATATTTTCTTCTTCAAAGTTGACTGGTTGCTTTGAAAATGCGAAAGCAGCTGCTTTGTCCTTGCATGGAAGCCCTAAGATTCTTTTAGTTGACTCTCTGTCCATTTCTTATGGACTTGGACAGCTTGTCCAAACGGCCGCAGAAGCCGTCGTCAGAGGAGCAAACTGCATTGAAGTTGAACGGAAACTGAGAGACATCATTTTGCGCACATACGCAATTTTCTGTATGCCGGGTCTTTCTTATCTTCATTTCAGCAATTTTCTGGATCGGGCACAGGCCGTTATTGGCGAGATGATGGGAATTTATTCGATTTTTTCCATTGAAGAAGGTCATCTGACTCCCATAGAGAAAGTTCGCAGCCGGCGTAACATCGTCCTTTATTTTCAGGAATTTTTGGACGAGTTTGAAAAGCTCGAAAGTCTCGCCCTGATCCAGAATGCTCCGGCAGCCACGCAGGATATCCGCACAATCCGAGAACACATTCGCGATCATTTCCATGAAAGCATCTACAGTGAACACCCCATTAACCTGCCTCTTGCCTTGTTGTTTGGCCCTCAAAGCCTTGGATTATTTGTCATCGAAAAAGATTCTGATTTTTAAAATTGCGGGGTTTCATCCACCTGCCTGCTGACCCAATTAACGAGATCTGTCAAAAAAGACCTTCAAACTAAAAATACTGCATGGAGTACTTTGCGGTAAAATATCATTATGTATTCAGCGATAGAGAAATTACAAAAATTTTTTAATCTGGAAGCCGAACGCGGTTACGACAATCGCGCTGTTGTCGGTGGGTTAGATAAAATTCTTCCTTCCTGGGAGAAAGAAGCCCAGGAGATAGGGTTAGATCAGACCATCATTCAGGCTGTCTCCGAGAAACTGAACGCCTATGAAGGCTTCTCGCTTGAAGAAAGAGAAGCTGCCATACACGAACTCTTAAAGATAGTCGTCAAGGCCGACTCGAATCCTTCATCAACACCTGAAGTTCGACCACCGGCAGAAAGCATTCCCGCTGTTCCCTCTGCCCCCCAACCCATACAGGGAAAACCGGCACCTAAAGAGCCGAAAGTCACCGCAAAGTCGCGCCGTGATGCCGCTTTATCAAAACCACACAGCCAGGGACCGGCGATTGGGTTATACGCTCCCCTGACAGTTCTCTCCGGGATTGGCAAACGACACGCTCAAACTTTTCAGAAACTGGGCATTAATACCCTTGCGGATCTGATGTATTATTTTCCGCGCCGGTACGATGATTACAGCCAGTTAAAACCTATTAACCGGTTGGAATACGGTGAAGAAGTGACCGTAATCGCCAGTGTTCACAGTGCGGTTACACGAAAAACGCGTGGCGGGAAGCTCCAAATCACCGAAGTTATCGTCACGGATGGAACCGGTTTCCTTCGTCTGAATTGGTTTAACCAGCCCTGGTTGGAATCGCGCTTGACCCCGGGAGTCGAAATCGTCCTTTCCGGCAAGATTGATATGTATCTGGGACGTTTGATTATCAACAACCCGGAGTGGGAACCTCTGGAACAGCAGCACCTGCACACCAACCGTATTGTTCCGGTATATCCCCTGACCGCACGCATCACCCAACGCTGGCTGCGGCGGATCATGTTTCAGACAGTTCCGTTCTGGTCTTCCCGCATTAAGGATTTCCTGCCCGAATCGGTTCGGCAGGATACCGGACTGGTTGACATCAAAACTGCGCTGAAGGAAATTCATTTCCCCGATTCTCATGAAAGCCTGCGGGCCGCTCAGGACCGTTTAGCCTTTGATGAAATCTTTTTGCTTCAATTGGGCGTTCTGAAACAAAAATACGCATACCATTCCGAAGAGGCAAAAATTTATGAAACCCCTGCAGAATGGCTTGAAGATCAAATCACACGGCTTCCCTTTGAATTAACCGGCGCCCAGCAGCGCGTACTCGGCGAAGTTCGTGATGACCTGGCCTCCGGGCACCCCATGAATCGCCTCCTTCAAGGGGATGTCGGTTCCGGGAAAACTGTCATTGCTGCCCTTGCAATTGCGATGGTCGTCCGTGCTGGCGATCAGGCTGCCATTATGGCCCCCACCAGCATCCTGGCGGAGCAGCATTATCGCAGTATGTTGAATCTCTTAACCACTTCCACCGAGTCAGGAGAAAGGCTGCTGGCACCTGAAGAAATTCGCTTACTGGTCGGAGACACCGGCAATTCTGAAAAAGAAGAGATTCGGGCTGGGCTTAAAGATGGGAGTATCAAAGTCATCGTAGGAACACACGCCCTCATCGAGGACCCCATCGAATTCCAGCATCTGCACCTGGCAGTGATTGACGAACAGCACCGTTTTGGAGTCTCCCAGCGTGCAAAGCTCCGTGCCAAAGGGGAGAACCCGCATATTTTGGTAATGACGGCCACGCCGATTCCCCGTTCTCTGGCATTGACTCTGTATGGAGACCTGGACGTCTCCGTAATGGATGAAATGCCCGTGGGACGCCAACCCATCGAAACCCATGTTCTGCATCCTCGGGAAAGAGAACGCGGATATCAGGTGATCCGCTCCCAAATTCGTGAGAATCACCAGGCTTTTATGATCTATCCGCTGGTAGAAAACAGCGATAACCCTGATGATGAGCGGAAAGCTGCCGTAGATGAACATAAACGTCTTCAAAAAGAGGTCTTCCCCGATCTCAGTTTGGGGCTGCTCCACGGACGCATGAAACCGGACGAAAAAGAAAATATCATGACGGATTTCCGCGACGGAAAGTACGATATCCTTGTTTCCACCTCTGTCGTTGAAGTCGGTGTAGACGTTCCCAATGCAACAGTAATGATGATAGAAGGCGCAAACCGGTTTGGGCTTGCCCAACTGCATCAGTTCAGAGGACGCGTTGGCCGGGGCGAAGACCGCTCGTATTGTCTGTTGATTCCCGAAACAGAAGATGCCTTGGAAAACGAACGGTTGAAAGCAATGGTAGAAACAAACGACGGTTTTGCGCTGGCGGAACGAGACCTTGAGCAAAGAGGGCCCGGCCAGTTTCTCGGCACACAACAATCCGGCTTCTCCGAGCTTAAAATGGCCAGCTTGAGCAACATCCGCCTCATTGAAGTGGCGCGAAACCAGGCGAAAAAATTATTTGAACAGGATTCTTCCCTGGAAAAACCGGAACACCAGGAACTCTCCAGAATGGTTCAACGATTCTGGAAAGGCGGCAGAGGAGACGTCAGTTAGCCCATGGTAAAAGCAATCTTTCCCGCCACATTTGATCCAATTCATTACGGACATATCGATATCGCCCACCGGGCATCCCGCCTTTTCCAGGAGATTGTGATTGCTGTATATGATCGGCCATTAAAGAGCCTCCTCTTCTCACCGGAAGAACGCATCTCAATGGTACGCCGGACTTTTGAAGACGATGAAAATATTACTGTAGTGGGATATTCCGGCCTGACCGTCGATTTCTGCCAGAAAGTTGGCGCAAAAGTGATCGTCCGGGGCCTGAGAGTATTCTCCGATTTCGAGTATGAATTTCGGATGGCACTGGCAAATCATCGACTCGCCCCCGACATTGAAGTGGTGGCCCTGATCACCAGCGAAAACCATACTTTTTTGTCTTCTTCCACCGTCCGGGAAATTGCCGCACTGGGTGGAGATGTTTCCAGTATGGTTCCCCCCTATGTCCAGGCAGCTTTAACCCGGCGGTATGAAGAACTTTCTAAAGTTAAAGGCCACGAACACTTGTCCTCATTGAGGGATTAATGTATCATCAATTTGAGATTGGCCTTTTTATTGCAACATCTTTCAGCGAAGCAAATTGGAGGACAACATGGATATTCTGCATTTAGTTGACCGTCTCGAGGAACTTTTTAACGAAAGCCGTTCTGTCCCATTCACGCACAGTGTTATCGTGGACGAGGACAAAATGCTGGATATTATTGACCAGATGCGAGTGTCCATTCCGGAAGAAATCAAAAAAGCGCAGCAGATCATCACCCAGCGTGATAGGATCCTGGCGCAGTCCCAGGAAGAAGCAAACCGGACATTATCCCTGGCCCGCGAAAAAGGCCAGCAAGTTGTCGAGCGCGACGCAATTGTAAAAGCGGCTCAAGCCCGCGCAGAACAAATTGTCGCTCAAGCCCGCGCAGAGTGCGAAACCACAAAACGTGAAGCCGACGAATATGTACTGGATACGCTCAGCGCTTTAGAGATGGAAATGGATCGCACCCTGGCACAGGTTCGCAATGGTATCCGCGCTCTTCAGGAAAACACTCCTCAAATTGCGGAATAACAAAAATTATCTCATTATCAATTAAAGGCAAACCGGTTGGCTGAAAAACGCCAACCGGTTTGTGTTATTTTCGCAGATTACTTAATCTTCTTCCGATTCGGAGTCCTCTTTGCCGTCCCAAACACCCTGGAAAGCCGGATCCGCCTGCCCGTGTAAAGCTTCCTTCAAAATTTCATCCAGGTGATTAACCGGGATAATCTGAATATCATCCCTGACTTTTTTAGGCACATCCACCAGGTCCTTGATGTTGCGCTCGGGCAAAGCCACTTTCTTTAAACCCGACCGGTGAGCAGCAAGAATTTTTTCCCGCACGCCTCCTACGGGCAGCACTCTTCCGCGCAGGGTAATTTCTCCCGTCATTCCAAATTCTTTATACACTTTGCGCCCGGTAAACGCGGAGATCAATGCAGTCGCAATCGTCACTCCCGCGCTGGGGCCATCTTTCGGGATTGCTCCTTCCGGGATGTGAATATGGATATCCAGGTTTTCAAAAATATCCGGCTTGAGTTCAAAATCTCTCGTGTGGGCTTTTAGATAAGACAGGGCCGCCTGAGCAGACTCTTGCATCACATCGCCGATCTGCCCTGTGATTTGCAAATTTCCTTTTCCCTCCATTGCCAGCACTTCCACCGGCATGATTTCCCCGCCGGTCTCGGTCCAGGCAATTGCTGTTGCCACACCAATTTCATCCTCTTTTTCCGCCTCGGTTTCAAAGAATTGTGGCGGTCCCAGGAATTTTTCCAGAATGGTCGGGAGCAATCGGGTGGGGAACTTGCGGTTCTCCGATTTTCTGCGGGCGATTTTTCGGCACAATCTGCCGATTTCACGCTCCAGGTTTCGGACACCTGCCTCGTAAGTATATTCCCGAATAATCTTCCGGAGGGTCTGGTCCGGAATTTTGATTTCATCTGCTTCCAGCCCGCTCTCCTCAATCTGACGGGGTACCAAAAACCGTCTGGCAATCTCCAGCTTTTCTTCCTCAATATAACCCGGAAATTCGATGATTTCCATACGGTCCAGCAGTGCCAGAGGAATTTCACCAATGGAATTTGCTGTCGTAATAAACATCACATTCGAGAGATCGTATGCCAGTTCAAGATAATGGTCGGAAAATGTGTTGTTCTGTTCCGGATCAAGCACTTCCAGCAATGCCGCGGATGGATCACCCCGGAAATCTGCGCCGAGTTTATCAATTTCATCCAGCATGAAAAGCGGATTGATCGTTCCGGCCCGTTTCATAGTTTGAAGGATACGGCCCGGCAGTGCACCGATATAAGTCCGCCGGTGTCCGCGGATTTCAGCTTCATCCCGCACTCCGCCCAGGGACAACCGCACAAATTTCCGCCCCAGAGCTTCGGCAATTGATTTCCCTAAAGAAGTCTTTCCCGTACCCGGAGGGCCGACGAAGCATAAAATCGGCTGGCGCGACCGCTTAGGTTTCAAGCTCCGGACGGCAATATATTCTAATATCCGGTCTTTCGCCCGGCTCAACCCAAAATGGTTTTCATCGAGCACTCTTGAAGCATGAGAAACGTCCAGATTATCTTCTGTGGCTTCTACCCACGGAAGACTCACAATCCACTCCAGATACCCCCGGATAATCCCCACTTCCGGTGCCATCGGAGGAATTTGCGATAAACGCTCCACTTCTTTCATTGCCTGCAAATGTACTTCATCAGGGAGAGAATTCTTTTCAATCAGTTCACGCAGTTCATTAAGCTCCCGGGTCCAGATATCCCCTTCTCCCAATTCCGTCTGAATGGCTTTCATTTGCTCACGCAGGTAATATTCCCGCTGGCTTCGATCAACTTCATTTTGTACTTTAGTTTGAATTTTATTTTCCAGCACAAGGACATCCAGTTCCTGTGCCAGGAGTTTATTAATGATTTTTAACCGCTCCTCTGATGAAGGCATCGTCAGAAGCGCCTGACGCTCTTTGAATGGGATGGAAATTGCCGTGGCGATCATATCCGCCAGCCAGCCGGGTTCATTGATGTTGACTGCAAAAAGATGGACTTCCTCTGGCAGGCTCCGGTCTAATTGGACACATTGCTCAAACAAGTCTCTCGCCGTCCGCATCAACGCATCCAGGTTGGGGTCCATCAGGGAATCATCGTCAATCACTCGCACCCGCACCCGATAAAAGGGCTTATATTGAGTAAATTCAATAATCTCAACCCGTCGGCGTCCCTGCACCAATGCAGAATTGTTCCCATCCGGCAGACTCAATAATTTCCCCACCGCTGTTTCCACGCCGATCGGCAGAAGCTCCTTGGGTTTTTGGCTTTCTTTATTGGGGTCGCGTTGAACAAGGGTGATAACGGTCTGGTCGTTGAACTGCGCATCCTGAATTGCCAATAAGTTCGAGCCAGGGGTAATGAACACCGGGGAAATCATATGTGGAAAGACCACAATATCCCGCAGTACAACCACCGGGCATTCCAATATGCCTTCCTCATCCGGAACACCATCCGGTATGGCATACAGCTCTTCGGTCCTTTGATGAAGCGCTGCGGAAGTCATATCGTCAGAACTCTCCATACGTGCATACCAATCCTCAGAATTCATATTTCTCACTTTTTTCTGGCAAAGTGCTCTGGACTTCTTGCCAAACAGCGCGGACGGCTGCTGCAATAAACAAACTCCCTGCCACTACAATTGCTTTATCCGTTCCTGCTAAATTCAACGCTGTTTTTAAAGCGCTTTCAACAGGCACAACTGCCTGCGCCGGGCGCCCGCACTCGCGTGCCATTTCAGCAAGCTGTTGCGCGTCTTTCGCCCGGGGATGCACAGACTCGGTAGTAATCACTCGTTCAACCCGCGGCAGCAGCTCGGCGTACATTCCGCCAATATCTTTATCCGCAGAAGCACCAAACACTAAAATAACGGGCATGCCGTCAAAATAATCATCGATTGCTACACGAAGCTTGAGCACGGAATCGCGATTGTGCGCCGAATCGATGATTAATGGAGGATCCCTGCGCAGCAATTCAAAACGGGCCGGCCAACGCACTGTTTTAAAACCTTCGCGAATTGCTTCATCGGTAATCGTCAGGCCTTCTTCTTTGGCAACCTGAAGGGCAACATAAGCTGTTGCGGCGTTTGTAACCTGATGATACCCCAAAAGAGGAATTTCAAGCCGCAGAGGTTTCCATTCCCCCGAATGGCCATTTTCTAGATATTGATCCATCAGAGATTGGTCTTCCCGTCTCCAGATCAATAAAGATTGTCCATCCAGAGAATGTGAGTCTGCCGCAAACCGGTATTCCCGCCCCAGCAGCAGCAAACGGGAATGATTCTTTTTAGCAACTTCCTCCACCACTTCACGGGCCTCATACTTTTGAGGAGAAAGGACCACTGGACGGCCGGGTTTGATAATCCCCGCCTTTTCACTTGCGATTTGAGCCAGCGTACTGCCTAAAACCGCCATATGGTCCATAGAGAGAGAAGTGATCACCGAAACCAACGGGTCCACCAGATTGGTTGCATCAAGGCGTCCCCCTAAGCCCACTTCAACGACGGCCACATCCACTTTGTGCTTTGAAAAATACAGGAAAGCCAGCGCGGTGGTAATCTCAAAAGTCGTGAGACGTTGAATTTTCTCCACATGAGGTTTCAATTCTTCAACCAGTTCGGCCATTTCCCTTTTGGAGATTTCCTCTCCATCAATTTGAAATCGCTCAGTATACTCTTGCAAATGAGGCGAAGTATAAAAACCAACTTTATAACCATTCGCATGCAAAGCGCTCGCCATCATGGCAGAAACAGAACCTTTCCCCTTTGTTCCGGCCACATGCAGAACTTTATAATCCTGATGCGGATTATTCAAGCTCTCCAGAAGGGCCTGCATACGACTCAGGTCAAATTCTTCAGAAGAATATTTAAACGCGTGAGTCAGGCTATAATCGACATAACTGTAAAGATAATCCAGGGCTAATTGGTAAGCAACGCGTTCATCCATTTTAGTTATTTATCCTATCTCTTTTTTGTAGCCAAAAATTGTCGCGTCTGAATTCTAACTGCCGTCCATAGAGAATTCAAGGTCTAATTATACGCTAGGATTGACGGATAAGAATGGATCGGGTACATTAAACCTTGTTAATCTTGGTGAGACCATAACTTCCCATGCATATTGCGATTTTAACACTTCATTTGATGCTCCCCGTCTGCAGCTCGCTCAAAGAAAAACGCAGTCAAATTAAACCCGTCCTTTCCCGTCTGCATCGTGAATTCAATATTTCTGCAGCCGAAGTCGACCTTCTGGATGTCTGGCGGGAAGCGGTCATTGCCTGTGCAGTAGTGAGCAATAATTCCATCCATAATCAACAGGTTTTACAAAAAGTAATTTGGTTCACCGAACAGCATTGGCCGGATTTCTACATTGCCGATCAATCGATCGAGGTGATTGACTGATAGTGAAATAATAGTGATAGGAGAATAAAATGGATCTTCAACTCAACGGTAAAGTTGCCCTGGTAACCGGCTCCAGCAGAGGGTTAGGCTACGCAACCGCACTCCAGCTTGCCAGTGAAGGCGCACGGGTTGTCATCAACGGCCGGGACAAAGATTCTCTTGAAGCTGCCGCCCAGCAAATCCGTACACAGACCCATGCCGAAGTACTGGCGCTCCCCGGGGATGTAACCGATCCCGAATTGCCCGGACGGTTGGTCCGGCAAATCACCGGCACCTGGCAGGGACTCGACATCCTCATCACCAACGCAGGTGGCCCGCGACCCGGTGCATTCGAAAAGTTCACCGATGAAGATTGGGCACAAGCCGTTGATCTCTCCTTCTTGAGCCACGTCCGTCTGATCCGTGCTGCTATCCCCGCGCTCCGGAAATCCTCCGCAGCCAGCGTCCTGACCATCACTTCCTATTCGGTCAAACAACCCATTCCCAATCTCGTACTCTCCAACAGCATCCGGGCTGCAACGGTGGGGCTCACAAAAACGCTGGCAATGGAGTTGGGGCAGGACGGGATTCGTTTCAATTCCATCTTACCCGGTTGGACCCGCACGGAACGCGTTCAAAAACTCATGAAAGCCCGCGCCGAGACCAACGGCACAACTATCGAGGAAGAAATTCAGAAACAGTCCGCAGAAAGCCCTCTAGGCCGGATGGCTACCCCCGAAGAATTTGCCAATGCAGCCGTCTTTCTGGTTTCCCCGGCCGCCGCTTACATCACCGGGGTCATGCTGACCGTCGAAGGCGGAATGTATAAAGGGACTCTGTAATCGCTGGATGGTTTCACCGAAATCCGGTAAAATAAGTAGCTTTATAAAGCCTTACCCATCAAACATGGAGATTTATTGGTGTTTACAAATTTAGAAATTCAAAACAAACTGGAGCAAATTCTGGTTAAAGTAGAACGCCCCGGTCGTTATGCAGGTGGAGAATTAAACGAAGTTTTAAAATCCTGGGAGAACACAAAAACCCACGTTGCATTGGTATTCCCGGAAATTTACGACATTGGCCTCTCCAATTTAGGGGTCACGGTCTTATACGATCTCCTGAACCGGCGCGAAGAGGTTTGGGCCCAGCGCGCCTATCTGCCCTGGGTGGATATGGAAACCGCTTTGCGGGATGCAGGTGTTCCGCTGTACGCATTGGAAAGCAAACGTCCTCTGGCGGAATTTGACATCATCGGCATTTCTTTGCCTTATGAAACCCTTTACACCAACACCCTGAATATTCTGGATCTGGCACAGATCCCCATGTTCTCTGCAGAGCGTAATGAAACGCATCCCTTGGTAATTGCTGGCGGGCATGCCGCCTACAACCCGGAACCAATGGCCGATTTCATCGACGCTTTTGCCATCGGTGAGGGCGAAGAAGTCATCCATGAAATTGTAAACGTCTACCAGACTTGGAAAGAAAGCGGTGAACCGCGAGAAACCCTGCTGAAAGATCTGGCAAGCATCCCGGGTGTTTACGTACCTTCCTTATATGAACCCGTCTATCTTCCCGATGGCCGCATCGCGGAGATTAAACCTCTTGTTCCCGAAGCGCCCAAACAGGTCACCAAAAGGATCGTTGCCCAGCTTCCCCCTCCGCCGACCCATCTGATTGTTCCCTCTATTGATATCGTGCACAATCGGGTTGCCGTTGAAATTATGCGCGGATGCACCCGGGGCTGCCGCTTCTGCCACGCCGGTATGGTCAACCGTCCCATCCGGGAGCGTCCTGTAGATGAAGTGATCACTGCGATTGAAGAATCATTGGCGAACACCGGCTACGAGGAAATTGCTCTCCTTTCGCTTTCGTCTTCCGACTATTCCAAGATTCTGGAACTGGTCGAGAAAGTCAGCGAGCGCTTCAACAGCCAGCATCTCAAGACCTCGCTGCCGTCTCTGCGCATTGAGTCATTCTCAATCGACCTGATGGAATTATTGCGCGACTCCCGTTCCGGAGGGTTCACCCTGGCTCCTGAAGCCGCCTCCGAGAAAATGCGTACCATCATCAATAAACCCATCGCTACCGAACAGCTCCTCGAAACGGTCCGGGCAATCTACAGCCGCGGGTGGACCACCGTCAAACTCTATTTCATGATAGGGCACCCTTCGGAAACTCTGGAAGATGTTCAGGCCATCGCCGACCTCTGCAAAGCTGTTCTGGAGGAAGGCCGCAAGATCATCGGGCGCAAAGCAAAGCTTCATGCTGGGGTAAGCACCTTCGTTCCCAAACCGCATACCCCCTTCCAATGGGTCCCCTGCGATACCATGGAAGAAATTCGCGCCAAGCAGGATTTATTGCGCAGGCAGCTGCGCAGCCCCGGCCTCAAACTCAATTGGAGCGACCCGCGCGACACCATGCTTGAAGCAATCCTTACCCGTGGCGACCGTCGGGTCGGCGCGGCCATTTATGAGGCCTGGAAAAACGGCGCCAAGTTTGATGCGTGGCGTGAATTTTTCAATTACGAAACCTGGCTGGCAGCCTTTGAACACGTTGGGATCGACCCCGCTTTCTATACGCACCGCCAGCGTGAATTGGATGAAGTTCTCCCCTGGGATCATATCAACATTGGGGTCAGCAAATCTTTTCTGTCCAAAGATTATCAGTGGAGTCAGCAGGGAAAACTCCGTCCCGACTGCCGAGAACATTGTTATGCCTGCGGGATCCTGCCCACCTTCGCCGAACAGCGAAAAAACGTCCCCGCTGAAAGCTGGAAATGCCCGGAAGTTGCCTGAGATACACTGACCTCTAAAGAAAGCTGTTTTTTATGATACGCATCCGAATTCATTACGCAAAGACCGGCCCTATGCGATACACCGGCAACCTGGATATCAATAAAGTTCTGGAGCGCACCCTGCGTCGGGCCAATCTTCCCCTGGCGTACAGTCAGGGGTTCCACCCTCAGCCGCGCATGAACCAGGCCTGCCCGCTCCCTCTCGGAATGATCAGCTATGCCGAGATTCTGGATTGCTGGCTGGAAGAAGACCTGCCCATAGATGAAATAAGCGCCCGGCTTCAACCCGCCCTGCCGCCGGGCATAGAGATCAATTCCATTAACGAGATTGATCTGCACGAGCCTAAAGTCCAGACGCTGGTCGATTCCACCGAATACACCGCCACCCTGCTCGGCGAGGTTCCCCCTGAAGAGCTTGCGAAACGCATCGAAGACATCCTCTCCGCAGATACCCTGCCGCGCGAACGGCGTGGCAAAAAATATGACCTGCGCCCTCTCATCGAAAATCTGGAAATGCTTGCTCCGGACGAAAATGGTCACCAACGTTTTTTGATGCATCTGGCCGCCCGTCAGGGAGCCACCGGCCGCGCGGATGAGGTCCTCGATGCACTCGGCTTTGAACCCGGCACCGCTCGAATCGTCCGCACAAAGATTCACCTGATCAAGCCAACCCCCCAAACCGGTTGAAGCCTGATTTTTCAGCGCTGTGGCGATCTCCCCTTGGGTTGCTTTAGTTATTTGCAGCGCCAAAAAATATTTTAACAAAAGGCCGCATTTTCGGCTCGTATGCGTCTGGTCAAGATGTATCGAACGTGGTAAAATTGCACCGCTCTTGAGAAAAACGCA
Source organism: Ornatilinea sp. (assembly GCA_018433975.1). GTDB lineage: Bacteria > Chloroflexota > Anaerolineae > Anaerolineales > Anaerolineaceae > SM3-B121. The sequence goes on from JAHDQE010000111.1 coordinate 17,852, forward strand.
GCACAATTAAGTTGCTTTGTTCCCGTAGTTCAATGGATAGAACGTATGCCTCCGGAGCATAAAGTCCGAGTTCGAATCTCGGCGGGAACACAAAATCGCCCCAAATTTCTTTGGGGCGATTGCTTTTCTAATCACAGCAATTTAAGCTGTTGTGTTTACGGGGATCTCCTTTTCGGCTTCCATCTTGCGGCGCTCTCGTTTCGTCATCCACCCGTGCAGTATCAAAAAAGCAATCACGGCAATTCCCGCCAGGATTCCGCACAGATACCACACCCAGTTCGGGTCAAAATTATCCATGATATAACCGGCCGCCAGCGGGCCGATGGCAAACGGAATAATATAACTGAAGCCGGATAGAGCCATATACCTGCCGCGCATATCGGCCGGCGCCAGGTTAGCCACAACGGAATTGGATACCGGGACCACCAGCATTTCGCCAATCGTGATAATCACCATTGCCAGCAAAAACATCACATAATGCGAAACAAACCCGTACATCAGGAAGCCGACCAGATAAAACGCGGTTCCGGCGGCCATCACCAGCATGGGCGGCTTCTTGCCAATTTTACGGGTTATCCAGAACTGTAACAGCACGACCATTCCCGCGTTCAGGCTGAGGATATACCCAAAACCGCTTGCCGGTACGCCGTGAACATCACGCAGATAAACCGACAGGGTACTGTTCATCTGCATATAAACCAGCACCATCAGAATAGAAGCGCCCATGAAAGCCATAAAGACCGCATCTTTGCTGACCTGGTAATAACCCGAGAAGGTCTTCAACAAACTTTCTCGCTCCTCACCTTCCACCGGTTCCGGTTTGGTTTCGGGCAGGCTGAACAGTACAATTACCGCCATAGACAGGCTGGCAACCGCGTCGATAATGAAGAGAAGCAGATACGACCAGCGGGTTGCCAAAAGACCGCCGATGGCCGGGCCAACCGTCACCGCCAGATTGGCTACCACTCGGAGGACACCATAAGCTTCGGCACGTTTCTCTTCTTCAGGGACCAGATCGGCCACCATAGCTTGGTGAGCGGGGCCGGCAATATCTCCCAGGACGCCCACAAATGCGGCCAGAACAAAGAAGAGGCTTAAACGATCTGCTAAGCCCATCAAAACGCTCCCTAACGCGCTGAAAACTAATCCGAACAGTAAGATCGCCCTCCGGCCGAATTTGTCCGTTAGAGCGCCTCCCAGCACACTGCCAACCATTCCACTGATAGCGAAAATGGCGAACAGTTTGCCGACCTCAACCATGCCAACCCCAAACCGCTCGGTGACATACAGCGCAAAGAAGGGGTAGATTAACGCTCCACCCAGACGGTCAATGAAACTTGCCAGAATCAACGTCCAAAATTTCGGGGAATATTCGCGATAGATTTTTTCTATTTTGCCTAACATTCTTCCTCTGATTTATCCGGTCGGATAAAAAGTACAGCAAAGTTTAAAAACAGCCCCGGGGATTGCAACTAATAGATTACACCATTTTTAACTGGCACGACTTTCACAAACCCGCTGCCGGCCTGGTAGAATTTCTATTGCCCGGTTGACCAGGAAAATGCGATGAGAATTATATGCCCAATTTAAGCAGTTAAATTGGGCTGTTTTCCTTGTTTCTTATCATTATACAAATTTGGAGCAGCAGGTTTGTACGCTCGATCTTATAACGCAAACCTCTCAAAATGAATATGTTTACCTTCAACGCCCAGTGACTTCAGATGTCCAATCATAATTTCCATCATCACGGGTGGTCCGCAAACATAATAATCTCGTTGTCTGTCCAGAACTTCGCTTGAAAACAGCTTCCCGGCAAGATATTCACGGGTAATAAACCCTTTCTGTCCCTTCCAGTCATCACCTCTTTCGACAAAGGGAACAATTTCAAGATTGGGCATCTCTTTTTGAAGCGCTTCAACCTCGTCCATCCGGACCAGATCCACAGGCTTTTGAGCACCCCACAGCAGCAGGGCTTTTCGGTCCGGCTGGTTTTCTTTCAGGTACAGGAGCATACTGAGAATAGGCGTAATACCAATCCCGCCGGCGATGAAAACAAGATCATTTTCAGGATCATGGTTAAGCATCGAGAAATATCCGTAGGGGCCGTCCACCAAAACATGGGTTCCCATTTTCACATTTTTCATTTTCGAAGTGAAATCCCCGAGCCCTTTAATCGTCATGGTAATGAAATCCCGGTTTCCGGGAGCGCTCGAAAGGGAAAACGGATGCTCCTCAATCCCGATTTCTTTATCCAGAATGGTGATAAACACAAATTGGCCGGGTTTGTAAGTAAAAACCTTACCTTTTGAAGCGCCGAGTTTCAAGGTTTGGACATCCGGAGCCTCCACAACATTCCCGATCACCTCAAAAGCATTTTGGCGAAGCAGCGCGGGTTTTATAAACTTATGGTACACATAAAAACTGATCGCCAGAACAAAATAGCCTATGTAAAAAATTCGAACCGGCATTGAAACACTCGCCGCCAGGCTCTGATTGACGTGAATGGCCAGTAAACCCGCTGCCACCAGTGTGAAATTATGGAAAAACCGCACAATTTTAAACTTCAACCGGAGTTTCTCTGCCGAGAATCTTCGCAGCACCTGAATGGGCCGCCATTTCCGCAAAAATGAATCACCTAGAAAAACCAGACTGAATACAATGATCAGTCCAAACAGGATCAGCGCAGCTTCACCGACCTGTTTCTCAAGGCCAAATACCCTTTCCTTGATCTGGTTGTGAGCCAACGCCAGGAAAAAACTGACCACCGCCATGGTGTTGTGAAAGCGGTACAACCGGTCCATGCCAAAATAACGCTCAATGAATTTAGGACGTGCGCTTAAAATAAATTGGCTTACCAGCCACACATAAGCCGTTACCCCTAAAACCATTGAAAGCATCATGAAAGCGTTCTGAAAATAAAAACTGGAAGTTTGCAGGATAAGTGCCATCGGCAAAATTGGCATCAAGAAATAAACCAATATCCAAAATATCCGCATTTTTTTCATGAATCGTCTCCTAAAAAATTTACTTACTCATATAACCCAAACAAACTGAAAGCAGATTTTGCTTGCCAATTATTGTCTCGTAATTTTGCCCCTTGCTGCTAGATCAAATGACACTTGAACAGCTTAAACACAAAATACTCCAAACCATCATACACTTTTTAAAGCTCAAGTGGAATAGGAAAGCAGGACTCAATAAAGAAACTCAATAAATTCTGCATTGGTCAGGCCGCCAAAATAATAACTGACATCGATAGCTTTCAAAGCCTCTTCAAGATTTTTACGATCAAACCGGACGCCAACCAACTGTTTCTCAACCTCTCCGATATCGCCCTGTCCCAAAAAATCGCCATAAATCTTTAACGCCTGAATGTTGCCCTTCTCTATATCAATGCAGACATCAATTTCGCCAATTGGAAAGCGGTGCGTTTTCCGTAGGTTGAAGTCCGGAGATTTCCCAAAATTCCAATCCCAATTTGCGTACCGTTCCTTTGTCAGTTTTTGAATAGCCGACCAATCCTCATCGGTCAAATGATATTGTGGGATTTCATTTGCGCCTTCAAAAACCCCGCGCAATATTTTTTCCCGGAATGTCTCTACCGCCATACCATTATCTTGGGGTAAAAACTCGGTGATATTTGCCACCCTGCTCCGCACGGATTTAATCCCTTTGGAAGTAATCTTGCCAATTTTGACGTTCAACGCTTCTCCCACGTCGGCCAATCTGGAGTTAAAAAGCAGGGTTCCATGATGATACATCCGCGCCGAAGTGCTGTATTGTGCGTTACCGGATATTTTTCGCCCATCCACAAGGATGTCATTCCGGCCGCTCAATTCAGCCGGCACCCCCATCCCCCGCAAAACATCAATTACCGGAGCAGTAAACTTCTGGAAATTATGGAAATTATTGCCGCTGTTATTCGTGATAAAGCTGAAATTCAAATTACCCAGATCATGATAGACTGCCCCGCCGCCGGATAACCGTCTGACCACGTGAATCCCATGCGCTTCAACGTATTCGTGGTTGATCTCTTCCAGGGTATTTTGGTTTCGGCCGATAATAATAGAGGGTTCATTAATATAGAAAAGCAGAACATCTTCGGTAATTTCCGCTTTCCGCAGTAAATGTTCCTCGATCGCAAGATTGATTCTTGGATCCGTAATATGCTCATTGTCAACAAATATCATCCAATCCTCCTGAAAACAATCCAATAACAGTCTGTCTATTATAAATGAAACATCCTATTCACTTTCTGTGTTGACAAACTTTTTCAAAAAATTAAAGAGAAATATGTTTGCATCCTGAGACAAAATTAGTCCGGGATAAGAGGATTATAAAAGAATCCATTGAACAACGATCCTCCTCATAAAATTATGATTTAATATCCTCAATAATTAACCATTATTTGCTTCGGCAAAAGGAAATTTTCTATCGTGGACCCAACAGAAACAAACAGCAAGGATCAGCCCATAATAACCCTTCACCCGGTAAATCGCGATAACTGGCGAGAGGTGGCAAAACTCAAGGTATCAGATGCCCAGAAGGAATTTGTCGCCGAACCCTTATACTATTTATCCCTCTGCCACTACGGCGATATCTGGAATCCGCTGGTCATCTGCCTGGGCACACAGATTATTGGCTTCATGATGTGGGGCATGGACCCCGCCGATGGAAGCTGCTGGCTGGGCGGCATACTAATTGATTCTGCGTATCAACACCGCGGCTATGGGCAGCAGGCAGTGCGTGCTGCAATCACAATGCTTTCCAACCAGCACAACTTCCATCGCTTTGCGCTTTCGTACCAGCCGGAAAACGCTACCGCAAGGCGCTTATACGCCCGGCTCGGTTTTCAAGAAACCGGCGAATGGGAAGACAATGAAGTTGTTGCCCGTCTGGAAGTATAAATCCGGCAGGATCGATTCACCTGCCGTTCTCACAACCTCGATCGGGGACTCTTTTCACGGAAATCAATATTAAGTTGAGGGCGTGCAGGTTGTTCAGCACCCCTAAAAGCGCGGCCTGGTCAACCAGAATTCCACTCAATGTTGTCTCCCGGTCCGAGGTATGTTCCATCATCAATCCCTCAAACCAATCTGACCAATGATCCGCCAGATACCCCTCGACTCTGATTTCATAATATCGGGTCTCATCCATATTTATGTGCTCCTGAAAGAACAATGTCGGTGCCAACCAGATCTGTGTCTGCGAACTTTCGTCGAAGCCATGCTTTTTTTATAACAATTCAGGAGCCATCAAAACCAGATTACCCGTTACCTGGCCGCTTTCCAGCAGTTCGTATGCCTGAACAGCTTCAAGGATCGGAAATTTTTGGGCAATAATTGGTCGGATCTCCCCCTCCTCCAGAAAATTGAATAAAGCCATCCAGTCTTCCTTGAATTGGTTCACATCTTCCCGGTGAGTGCCATATCCTTTGATTTTCTTCCCATTTGGAAGCAGGTTGTAACCGATGAATTTGGCGGCCAGAAGCAAAAAACTCCAAAAACTTTGTGGTCCCCCGTAGTGGACAAAAACCCCGCCGCGCCCCAACACTTTCAAACCTCGTTCGACGTACTCCTCACCCATCCCGTTGAACACGTAATTCAAGCCATCCGGTTCGCTCTGTCGGATTACCCGGACAAAATCCTGCCTGTGGTAGTCAATCGATACCGCGCCGGCTTCGGTCAGGATCGGATGTTTGCTGGGAGAGGCTAACCCATACATTTTAAGCCCTGCCAGCTTGCCCAACTGCAAAAAAGCCGTCCCCACACCGCCGCTCGCACCTATCAATAGCGCCTTATCGCCTTCCCTGGCACAAACCACTCGATGCAGAATCTGGTAGGCAACCAGATAATTGAGAATGAGGGTCACCGCTTCAGCGGGGTCTAGCGACTCCGGGACATGAACCAATTCCTTCGCATTCCAATAAATGACCTCCGCGTGGCTTCCATATTGCGTTAAGGATGCCACACGGTCCCCGACAGCCACATCCTCAACCTCCTCACCAATCGCTTCCACAACACCGATGAAAGCATATCCAGGTACAAAAGGCGGCTTTGCCAGAAAAGGCCGGTTGCCAACTCTCATTGCAATATCATCCTGGCAAACAGGTGTCGCAAGCACTCTTATTCTTGCCTCACCAGGAGATGGAGGGCGCAGGTCATTCTCCATGATCTGGAGCGCATCAAGCCCGCCTAATCTCGTTGCAACAATACTTTTGTATTTCATCTTTTCTCCAATCCAATTTCATCTACAGAGGATTAATTGCCAAACATAAAACAAGCCGTTATCCCATCCCCAACGCGGCCAGAGTTAGAAAAACCATTTGGAAAAGGAAGTTGCCAATCCAGTGATAGATCATTGCCAATGGCAGGCTCCCCAATGGCCCGGCCGCAAAAGCAAAACACAGGCTGCCAACCAGGATTCCGGGGTACATCCAGCGCTGATAAACATGCTTCAGGGTGAACAACACCCCATTGGCAATCCAATCCCAGCGTCCAAACACCCCTCGCATACGCGGCAGTAAATACCCGCGATAATAGATTTCTTCACCAAAGATATTGAACACCAGCCCGATGGCAAAGTACAGCACAACAAAGAGGTAGTTTCCCTCCAGCCGGATATCTGGAAAAACATCCGCAGCACCATTGATTTCGATCGTGGGATTGCTGGCAGCAGACCACCATTCCGGAGGAGTGAAACCCGGCACCGATGCCAATCTGGCATTCAGCGGGCTCATCGCCATACTGAGGCTCATCCCGAGGATCAATACACCCACTGCCCACGTCCAGGCTTTCCGGCCCTTTGGCCAATTGAAACGGATGCGATTTCGCAGCGCGTCAAGCGATATTCGGTATCCTCCCCGTTTCAGTAAGATCAGTCCTGCGGCAAGTTCAGCCCCGCTTCCAAAAGCAATTGCCAGCAGCAGATACCAGGTTGGGGTTGTGCTTCCATCGGGGATGAATAACCGCCTGAATACATAGATCAACAGCGTGTACCAGACCGCTGGCCAGGCAAACATCAGGAGGATTCTCCCAAATCCAAATTGCGGTACGTCGACTGTCTTCGCGGTTTCCTTCCGCTCATTCGCAAACATCATTCTTCCCATAATCTTTCTCGTTTTCGGGCATGCGTCCCGGGAAATTATTTTTCAGATAATCCCGGGACAACATTTTTATGGTCTCAAACAGCTTTTATCCCTTTTGCCAGCAGATATAAGGATAGGATTGAGGTCGCCAGCGATAATAGTGGAACAACCTGATGGACTTTCAACACGATCCCTGGAGGGGCGTCAAAAATGCTGAGTAAAGCCCCCGTGACAAACAAAGCCAGGAAAAGCAGTCCGGTGACGACGATCACAGACAGCTCCACAAAAGCCTGGGCCCCTAAAGCCTTGTAAAGGTTGAAAGCGCTGATGCCAATGAAAATGACGGTTCCAAGCGCAATCAGCTTGTGGATCGTAAAAATCAGAGTACTGTACGGTTTCCCTGAATGGCTTAACCACACCCCGGAAAGCAGCGTCAGAAGGAAGAGCGCTCCGGAAACAATTAATCTTGTTGTTGTATTCATTTTTTATTCTCCTTGGTTCAGTTTCTTGCATACAATATACGCCTCCCAAAGCGCTTTGCCAGTGGCCCCAGGTAGTATTTTTACAAAAAAGAGAGAAAGTGTACTTTGGTACACCTTCTCTCCAAAACGCTAACCGATGTGCAGCGGGATCGTTCAATCCATAGCAAGCAGCCCAAGTTCACGTGCCCGGGCAACCGCCTGGGTACGGCTGTTGGCGTTTAACTTGCCGTAAATATTGCTGGTATGCTTCTTCACCGTCCGCACGGTGATAAAAAGCTTATCGGCAATAGTTTGGTTGGAATCGCCCATCGCGATCAGTTTGAGGACTTCCATCTCCCGTTGGGTCAACGGCTCAATCAACCCATTCACTTCTCCCTCTGTATCCCTCACGGCAGCCGCGCCTGCCCCAAAAGCCTCTAGCAATTGCTTTGCATATTGCTTTACGGGATCGGATGCAGATGGGCGTTCCACAATGGCATTCAACAAGAGAATCAACTCCGGGCCTTCTTCCACGAACAGCAGAACCATACCTGCCGGCTCCGCCAACGCCACTGCCTGTTCCAGGTAAGCAAGAGCTTCGGGAGTTACCAGCCCATTATTTTGTTTGAGGAAAGTCAACGACCGGAGCAAATGGACTTCGAGCAGCCGCCCATACCGTCCACCGGGTTCGACCGTAGATTGCACCGAATCCAGAATATCCTGGACCAAATCAAATTTTCCTTGTGCCAGGTAGATCCTCGCCAGGTATAGGTTAAACGCTTCTTTTGCAATTAACGGTAGCTTGCGGGCATACGTGCTTTCCCCAAAGATTTCCAACAGCGGTTCCACCAGTTCGGAAGCGCTGTCGATGTCTCCCATTGCCAGCCGGATCGACACCTGGCGTGCGGTCAGGGTAAAATCTCTTCTTTTTAAGGTTTGCTCCAGCGAACGCAGCACTCCCAGTGACTCCTCAAGCTCCCCTTTTGCCTGTAATAGACGTGCCAGTTGGAGATACCCTGTATACAAGCCCACTTTTTCTCCCTGCCGGCACAATTCCAATCCCTGTGTCAGATAATCTTCTGCTTGCTCAAGATCATATCTTTCCAGGTAAATACCGCCCAACCCGATAGAACACAACCCCGCCGGATAAAAAACTTTCCGGCCCGATCGGGCTCCGGCATCCAGAACCGCCTGACAGTATCGGACAGCCTCATCCAGCCGCCCATACTGGCATAAGTCGAAAGCCCGTACCATCGTCGTATTAGCAAGCATTTCATATTGTCCCGCGGTCAGCGCAAGATCAAAGCATTCGCGGTAGGCCGGTGCGGATTTCTCAATATCGCCTTCCATGCCGTACGCCCGGTAAAGCACGGAGAACAGCGACGCGCGCAGTTTTGTATTCTTCTCAGGAATTTCCCCCAGGGTCTCCTCGGCAATCCGAATTGCCCGTGACGTGTTTTGATGCGCCATAAACATCGACAGGTAAACCATGGCTTCCAGTCGTAAACGGTCGTTCTCGGGAGAGGAAGGCAAAGACTTGATTAACTTCTCCTTCTCCAACAGCGTCTCTTCAAACATATCCAGCGTTCCATGGCTCAGGTTAAATAGCATCCGGTAAATTTCCAGCCGTGGATAAGTGTGAAAGGCTTCTTCGGGCAAAGCATCCAGCCAGCTTTGCAAAAGCCGGCTCTGGTCGGAAAGGACCATATCCTGACCAATGCGGTCCACCAGAGCAGCCGCTCGGCTGAAATCTTTGGCTTCTAGAATGTGGTGGACAGCCTCAAAAATAAACCCGTTCTGCTCACACCACTCCGCAGCGCGTAATTGGAACCCGGCAATCGCTTCTGCCGGTAAGCTCTGCCGGAGATATGCATTCAGTAAATCGGCAAACAGGTGGTGGTAGCGGAACCATTCCCCTGAATTATCCAGCGGAATAATAAAGAGGTTCATCCGGTGGAGCCTTTGAAGGATTTCCCGTGTATTTTGAATGCCGGTTACCGCCTCGCACAATCCGGCATTCATCCGTTTAAGGATGGAGGTTTGCAGCAGGAATGTCCGCAGTTCCTCGGGCTGGCGCTGCAGCACTTCTTCAACCAGATACTCCGCGACAAAAACGTGGCTGCCGGTAAAGGCTTTGACAAAGGTGGAGATATCGCTGCGTCCCTGCATCGAAAGCGCTGCCAGTTGCAAACCTGCTGCCCACCCCTCTGTCCGCTCTTCCAGAGCCAGCACATCTTCCACCGCCACGTTCAGTCTCATCGTGTGGTTCAGGAATTCTATTACCTCTTCTTTACTGAACCGTAAATCCTGGGCGCGTATTTCAATCAACCGGTTGCGCGCCCGATAGCGTGCCAGCGGCCAGGGCGGCTGCGTTCGGGTGGAGATGATCAGGTGGAAATGAGGCGGCAGATGCTCCAGCAGAAACAACATACCGCTGTGGATGGCCTGGCTCTGGATGGTATGGTAATCATCCAGTACAAGCACGATGGGCTCATCCAGCGCTGCCAGTTCGTTAATGAACAAAGCGGGGATTGAATCCTCGGAGAAAGGTTCAGGAGACTGCGTCAGCGTATTGGCCAATTCATCCAGCCCGGTGCAGACCGGACGGAGCGCGTGGACCAAGTACAGCCAGAACCGCTGCGCGTCATTATCGGTTTCATCCAGGGATACCCAGGCAACCGGGCTTTGGATCTGCTGCGGCAGTTCACTCAATAAAGTGGATTTTCCCGACCCCGGCGGTCCCGATAGAAGCGTAAAGCAGCCCGGCTGATGAATGCCGTTGAGCAGCTTATCGGTCAGGCGGACACGCCGGACGGCATCCGTTCGCACGGGAGGGATATAGAATTTCGTGGAAAGCAGGCCGGTTGACATCTCAATCTAATTATACATATTCGCCTTCCTTTTCCGGCAAAAAATTCAAAAAAGCGAGTGTATAATTTTCTTTGAGGATATCCAAATCCTTGATCGGGGAAAATATAAACTCGGATCAAATGGGATATTCTTCTTTGCAGACCAAAAGCGGATTGCTTCACTGAACAATTTAGAGTTAACCGGAGATTCGTACATGAATAAGGCGGGAAGAACGCTGCAAACCTCTCTGTATCTTTTTTTGATTCTTCTTCTGACACAAACAGGCTGTACTCCCTCACAAAATTTAATGAGCTCAAGAGAAAACAAACGGGCTTATAGAGTAACCCCAACCGGCGAACAGGTAGAAATTTCGTCCGTCGCCGCCCCGGATCGCTCTGATGACTCCACACCCCCGGCACAAGAAAATTTACCCGTGCCTTCACCCATTTACGTGGAAGAAAAAGTACAACCATCTTCGGAGTTCAATTCTCTGCCGCTCAAACCAACTCCTGCAGAAAATTCCACAGCCGTAATGGAAGGGGACGTTCAAAGCTTGTCGGATATTTATGATTTCCCGGACGAGCCGCCTGTATTCCGCATATCCTTCGGAGAAGCCACTGACGAGAACGGTATACTCCAATCCCCGGGTGATTTAACCATTTCTCCACAAGGAAACATTTTTGTAATGACGGCAGAAGGAATCTCAAAACACGATCCATCCGGGATGTTTGTTAAGAAAATTCCTGTCATTTCAAGGGTCGAAGGACTTTGGGCCATTCCTTCAGGGAACCTGATCGTTATCAGCAGAGATATGGATTTGGGTTATTTCATCAGCACCTACAACCAGGATTTAAAACTCTTAAAGACTCAACAGGTGGAATATACCAGCCTGCCTTACAACGTAAGCACCTTCAATGTGGTCGATGCAAACAATATTTATATGGGCGCTACCACTTACAACAATGGCACGCAATGCTATGTGCAGAAGATGAACGATCAGGGCCAGATCACGCAGCAGTTCCGGATCAATAACTGTGACAATTCAATTAACTTGCGTGTGCGCACCGACCCTCAGGGCAACATTTTCATCTCCCACAAGAATGGGGCCGAGTATCTGGTTTCCAAATACAGCCCATCCGGCAACCTGGTGAATTCCTATTCCATGGGAACAGTCTGGACATTTTTGCTCAATTCGGATCCGGAAGGAAACATTTACTGTCGGACCGTCACCGATCCGGAATCTTTATTGATCTTTGATAATGGATTAAATGCTTATGAGGCAACCAGTCTCGGTGGGCGTCTGACACGGGAGACCCTCGATATTGAATTTTCCGGCGGTGGCGATTTTTATCTGAGCACAGAAGGTCTTGTCCGTAAATTTGATTCCGAATTGAATCTGATCGCCATCCTGGGCATTGTCGACGGAGAAATGGTCGCCCCCTTCGACGCCGCAGGGGACAGCAAAGGCAATATCTACGTGGTTGATAGCGCCCAGCACCGTGTCCAGAAATTTGACCCATACGGCCAATACCTGTTCAGCTTTGGAGAGCTGGGCCTGGCTCCTGGATTACTACGTCATCCCAGAGCAATTGCCGTGGATGGCAACGATGACATTTACGTGGCTTCTTCCAACGGCATCCAAAAGTTTGATCAAAATGGGACTCCCTTATTGTCACTCTTCTCGGAATTTACCCTCTTGACAGGAACCTTTACCGATATCGCCGTCGATCGGTCCGGAAAAATTTACGCCATCACAAAGGACGACGGTTCCTTCTGTTGGCCTAGCGTCTACTGCAACGGTGCGAGTCTGGTGATCAGCAATCCTGCTGGACAGATTCTGACAACCTGGCAAATGCCGGGAACGGACCCCGAACTTACCGCTGTGGCCGTCGATAGTGACGACAATGTTTATATAGGAGTTTTGGATCATCTCAGCAGCTTTTCTTCAAAAAGTTTTTTATTGAAACTGGACCCGGATCTTAATATCCTCAAAGACCTCTACGAACCCTTCATCGATGATTCAGCACACAGGCGGGTTGTTTATGGACTGGACGTAGATAATTACGATAACGTTTATGCCGCCGCAGAGCATAACTTATTCATCTTTGATGCTCAGGGAAATCCTTCAGCGGGAATTTACAATCCGTATTCCGATAACGGAGTCTTTATCCAGCCCAGCGGTGTGGCCGTAAATTCTCAGGGATTTATCTACATCACCGGTTCCGAGAATAAAAAGATTTACAAATACGAGCCCAATATCACCCCCATCGACATCGACCTGACCAACACCAGTGTCAAAGAAGGTTTGCCCGTCAACGCATCCGTCGGAACGCTGATCGCCATCGATCCCAACATCGGCGACTCGCACACGTATTCCCTGGTCGCTGGTGAAGGAGATATCGACAATTCCCTTTTTAACATTGAAGGGAACCGTCTTCGCACCAACGCGGTACTGGATTACAACCTCCAGCCCGGCTATCACATTCGGGTGCGTGCCACAGATGAAGGCAGCAGGATTTTTGAGAAACCTTTTTCCATCAACATCTACACCGATACCCTCGCACCCGAACTGGATCAGGTCACGCCCGGATATGGCTACGCCAACTTTATCAACCAGGTCAATCTCCGCGGCTGGAACTTTGTAGACGGCGCCATGGTCCGGCTCGGTTCCACCGATCAGCAGTCCCTCAGTATGCGGTTCATTGACCCTACCTCTTTGCTGGCGCTGGTGCCGTCCGCACTGCCTACGGGGAAGTATGACGTATGGGTTACCAACCCCAACGGCCTCTCCGATTCCATCACCGAAGCCTATGAAGTCCTCGACCCGGCGGGCAACGACCTTTACGCCAACTGGAACAACCTGTGGACCATCCCCAACCAGTTGGTAGAAAACCAGGCTTCCAGCATAGGTCTCATGGTTAACCGCGCCGGCGGAGAGGCAGACCTGACGGATGTCAAAGTCATCTTTTACCTGGGCGACCCCCTGGATGATGGCCAACCCATTGCCGAAACGCTGATCGGCACCATTCCGCCCGGCGGCACCGCCAACACGCCGCCCATATCCTGGACCCCACCGGCTTCCGGTCGCTACACCCTGTTTGCCATCATCGACCCGGATCATCAGGTTGCTGAGACCATCGAAACCAATAACACCGTCTCCCGCTCCGTGTCCGTGCAGGCCGAACTGGTTACCGACTCCAACCCGCCTGTTGTTACAGCATTTTCCATCAACAACGGCCAGGAAACCACCACCTCGCGCGACCTTCTCCTCAATGCCGCTGCAGTGGACGCCGAGGGAGAAGTAGAATCGCTCATGATCCTCGAATACTACTTTAACGAGTACGCCGGCCAGTGGATACCGGTAAACAACACCGGTTGGGTGCCCTACGAAGAAGTGCGTCAGGATTATCCGTACACCCTTCATACCCAGCCGGGGCTGGTCTATCTCCAGGCCTGGGCGATTGATGGGGCCGGGAATATCTCGGAAGAACCTTTTGAAGCGGCCGTTAACTATATTCCACCCTTCGACACGCTCGAACCCGGCCAAAATCTGATCTATCGTTATGCCCTGCTTGCCGGGCAGCAGCTTAAGGTTCAGGTAACCGCTTTGGAAGGCGACCCGGACCTGTATGTCTGGGCACCCGATTACGATACCCGCCTGCCTTGGTTCAGCAATTATCGCGGCCTGCTTGATCAGGTCAGTTTCGAGGCCCCAATCGATGGGGTTTATCAGGTAGAAGTCAAAGCCTTCTCGCCCACCCAGTACTGGCTGAATGTCGAAATCACACCGGCCGCAGCTCCGGACGCCATCGCCGCACTCAGCGGGCGCGCCTCTGTGTCGGCTGCCGGCGGAACCGATCCCGACAAAACCACCCCGGATGAACCTCTCGTGGATCCTAACCTCAACCCGGACAGCAAAACAGCCGTCACCAGTTTGCCCAACACCACGCCTCTCCTGCTCAACGCCAACGCAATATGCAAAACCGATGGATCTTTAAACATCACGCCGCAGGAAATCCTCGATTTGTTTATCGATACCGATCTTCACGACACCTTGCAGTTCTTCCAGTTTACCGGCCTGCCGCAGCACGGCTCCTTACTGCTGAATGGTGAACCGGTGCTGGAGACCCGCCAGGATATCCGTCCCGAAGAGATCCTGGAATTAGTGTATATCCCTGATCCGGATTACTTCGGCCAGGATTTCTTCACCTGGAACGCCACCGACGGCAAAGAATACGCCGTTCAGGATTCTGTCTATCGTCTCTCCATTCAAAAACCATTTGTATGGTTCCCTTTTGTTTCGAAATAGCAATAAATCACTTTCAACAAGTCATTCGCGGCATATCGCAAACAGGAATGCTCAACCGTTTACATCGTCGAGCATTCCTGTAAAGTTCCACTCTTTGCAGAAATCCAGTGTATATACTTGGAAATTAATTAAGCTTAGGATTGTTCTCAGCCGGGAACCGCAAAGTCACCGTGCTCCCTACGCCCGGTTCGCTTTCAATCCGGATTTCCCCACCCATGCTTTCCGTCAGCGTCTTTGCGATCGGTAACCCCAGGCCAAGCCCCGGCACGTGGTGGCTTTCATCACCGCGGTAAAAGCGGTCAAAGACCCGCTCCAGTTGATCTGCCGGGATTCCGAGGCCGTGATCTTGCACCCGGATTTCAACGTACTTCCCATCTTGTTCTGCGGCAACCCGGATATCGCCTTCCGAATGCTTTAGAGCGTTATCCAGCAGGATCAGCATGACCTGTTTGAGCGCATCGCGGTTTCCCGGAATCGAGAGCTCCGGCAAAGTTGCCAGCTCAATCTTACGGTTTGCATCGAGCAGGTGCGCCTGGCGGACGGCTTCTTCCAACACAGGGAGCACACTTAACGGATCCTTTGTCAGATTTCGCCCGGCGTCAGCCCGGGCCAGCACCAGCAGGTCATTCACCAGCCGGATCAGCCGGTCGCTCTCATCCACCATATCCGTCAGGATATCCGCCTGTTCTTCCGGCGGGGCAGGCGGGTCACGGCGCAGCAGTCCCAGGTTCCCTCGCAGGGTGGTTAGCGGCGTACGCAGTTCGTGGGAGACGTCCGCCACAAAATTGCGTTGCAGTTCTAGTGCATGCTCAACTTTCTGGTAAGCATCCTGCAAACGAGTCAGCATCTGGTTAAAAGTGCTCGCCAGTTGTCCTACTTCATCCGGCGGGCCGCTGTAAGCAACCCGCTGCGTGAAGTCCCGTTCTTCGCCGATGGTCTGCGCGGTCTGTGTGATCCGCTGGATAGGACGCAGGGTTAATCCGGAAAGCACCCATCCTGCCCCAAAAGCGATCAGGATGGTCACCAGCCCTGCTCCACCCAGCGTGGTAGCCAGGGATTTCAGCGTGCGGTCTCGTTCGGTCAGGGAGCGGGCGACCTGCACAAAATACACCACTTCCCCATTCCGCACAACCGGCCGACTGTAGATCAGCATTTTCTCATCGGAGACGGTCGCACTTTCCCACCAGTCCTGCTGGTTTTGCAGCGCGGCCAGCCCTTCCTCGCTCAAAGGAAGCGCGTCTTCTACCCGGCCAAATGGGCTGGCAACCAGATCGCCATTCACATCCAGGATGCGGGCAATTTCCCGTTCGGGCAAAGTCTGGAAGACCTGTTCGTTGGAAAACTCGTCAAATGGTTTCGGCGGGTGGTCTTCAGGTTTTTGAATATCGTCCTGAGGAGCGGAATCCGTTTTCAGCGCGGCTTCCACCAGCTTTTCGCTGCTCATCGTCAGGTCCCGTTCCAGTGAATTGAGGGTATCCTGTGCCTGGATGGAATACAGCGCCACGCCAAACACGATCAGAGTCAGCGCCAGGATGGTGCTGTACAGCAGGGTTAACCGCAAGCGGATCGACATCACTCCTCCCTCAACACATAGCCAACGCCGCGCACGGTCTGGATCAGGCGCGGGTGCCCGCCGGCTTCCATCTTTTTACGCAGATAGCCGATATAGATTTCCAGCACATTGTCATCGCCGCCGAAATCGTAACCCCACACATCGTTCAGGATCTGCCGCCGTTCCAGCACCTGGCGCGGGTGTCTCAGCAGGAAATGAAGCAGGTTAAACTCGGTAACCGTCAGCGATAAAGAGAGATCACCCCGTTTCGCTTCGCGCGTGGCCGGGTCCAGCGAAAGGTCGGCGTAAGCCACTGTCTGGTTTTCGGGGCGTGCCTCTACCCGCCGCAGCATGGCATGGACCCGCGCCACCAGCTCGGCAGGCGCAAACGGTTTGACCAGGTAATCATCCGCCCCGCTTTCCAGCCCTTCCACCCGGTTCTCAATCGCATCCCGTGCAGTGAGCATCAAGATCATCGTCTGGTTGGCTTCATCACGCAGCTTCTGGATGAACGTCAGCCCATCCATTTTCGGCATCATCCAATCCACAATGATCAGATCGGGCTTCTGGGAAGATACCATCGGGAGCGCCTCCAGGCCATTGCCTGCGGTGAGCACATTCAGGTTCTCATAAACCAGCGTACGCTGGAGCATCTTCAATAATTTTGGATCATCATCCACAATCAAAACGGTCGGCATAAAATTTTTCCTCAATCTATAGTACTGCATCTTCAACTATAAGATATTTTACTGAGAAAATGCTGTGCAAACAGAATAGAAGGGTGTTTTCTCAGCAAATCCACAGCTTTGTCTTGGTGAATTCACAGCTTGCAGCCCTAAAATTACTTCAATGTTACCAACTTTTATTGTTTGCAAGGAGGCATTAATATGTCCGCAAAGACCAATCTTATTCTTGACAGCGCCATCTTCGCCGCATTTCTGGCGGTATCTAATCCTGTTTTGACCGGTATTACCGTTCACGAATGGCTCGCCCTGGCTTTCGCCGTCGCCGTCATCGTTCATCTTCTCTTCCACTGGGACTGGCTGGTAAAAGTCACCCGGCAATTTTTTCAGAAACTCTTTCACCAATCCCGGTTAAACTATGTGATCGACGCTCTCTTTTTCATCGCCTTGACCGCCACCATGATCAGCGGCCTGATGATTTCAAAAATTATCCTGCCGACTCTGGGGATCGCCCTCAGTGTCAGCCGCAGTTGGAGGATGGTCCATTCCTTCTCCGCAGACGCATCCCTGATTCTGCTCGGTCTTCATTTTGCCCTGCATTTCAAATGGGTTGTTTATCAGGCGAAGCGCTATCTGGTATCGCCCATCATCCGCCGGTTCAAACACCCTGTCCCGGACACACTGGCCGTGCAGCCTGTCCGTATCGACGAGAGTCGCTGATCAACGACACCCGGAGGCAATCATGAAAATAATTTTACGAGTATCGCTCATCTTACTGGTAGGCCTGCTGGTATCCGGCGCGTTGTATCTGGCAGTGGAAAAAACGAATCTTTTCTCGGATGCCAACACCGCCGGAGAAATTGAACAGCAGCCCGCGTTATCCGGTGACGAAGCAGCCCAATTGCCGGTGCCTTCCGAAGGCCCCGCGGATCACCACAGCGCATCGTTGGAACGCGGCTCTTCCGAAGTTCTCACCTCGCTGGGGAAACTGTCCGGCATCACGGCTCTGGTATTGTTGGTCCAGGTTTTATTCACCCGTTTCCACAACCGCCGGACGGTTAAAACTCAGGTCGGATAACAAACATCTAAATCAACACCGGAAATCTTCTCCTCTCTTGAAAAATGCGCCTTCCACTTCCGTGGAGGCGCATTTTTGTTTCCACGCATATTCTCACAGCTTTTTCACAGCCTTTTCTTGGTTTCCTCACAGGATCGACCGCTACTATAAAGTCATAAGAAAAACAAAGAAATTCAGATCCACCTTACAGATCACTTCTTATGTAAAACTATCGAATGGAGGCAAATCATGAAAAAGACTATCATCCTGCTCACCCTGCTCGCCGCACTTTTGACCGCCTGCACCGGCGCATCCAGCGCGCAGGTCAATCCCACCCAGACCGGCACGGATTTATCCGCCGAAACCCAGCTCGCGGTCGGCACCCTTAAACTCGAAGACACCAACGAGGCTTTAACGGACGAACAGGCCGGCGAATTATTGGTATTATGGAAAGCGTATAAAGCATTAAGCACCAGTGACATCGCAGCCCAGGCCGAACTCGACGGCCTCAATGACCAGATCCAGGAGACCATGACCACCGCGCAATTGGACACCATTTCCGCCATGGACCTGACCCAGCAGGACGTCTTCTCTCTGATGGAGAATCAGGATGTCGGGCCGGAATCATCGCAGCAGAGCGGCAGCGCCGTTCAAATGGACGCCGGTTTCGCCCCGTCGGATGGCGGCGGAATGGCCGGTGGTACTCCTCCTGATGGCGGCGGCATGGACGTCATGGCGGGCACCGGCCTGGACATGGGCGCAACCTCCACCAGTGGCGATACCCAGACGGTTTCCAGCACATCAGCTTCCACTACCGTGCCCACCGTTTTGGTAAACACCCTTATCTCCACCCTGGAGCAAATAGTCAACGTCTGACATTACGAATTAAATTTCTAGATAAATATAAAAAATGGAGGGCCCGATTTAGGGCCCTCCGTTTATCTTACTCCACCGTCACCGACTTCGCCAGATTCCGGGGCTGGTCCACATCCAGTCCGCGCAGCGTGGCGATCTGGTAAGCAAAGATCTGCAGCGGGATCACCGTGATCACCGGGCTGAGCATCCACGGCGTCTCCGGCACCCACAACACATAATCCGCGGTCTCCGCCGCTCGGGCATCCCCATCGGTGGCTACCGCCACCACAATCCCGCCCCGCGCCTTGGCCTGCTCGATCTGGCTGATCATCTTATCGCGCCACGGGTCGTTGGGCGCGATCGCCAGCACCGGCATTTCTTCGTCCACCAGCGCGATCGGACCGTGCTTCATCTCACCCGCCGGGTAAGCCTCGGCGTGCATATACGAAATCTCTTTAAGCTTCAAAGCCCCTTCATAGGCGATCGGCATGTTGATTCCCCGCCCCAGATACAGCGCGTTGCGCGCGTCCTTCAGATCCCGGGCTACTTTGAGCACATCGTTTTCCCGGTCCAGGCACTGCCCCACCAGGTGCGGCACCAGCCGCAGGTCGCACACCAGATCCTGCCGCGTTTTCTCGTCAATCGCCCCCCGCAGGTCCGCCAGCAGCACCGCCAGCATATACAGGTCCACCAGTGGCGCGGTAAAGGCCTTGGTGGAAGCCACGCCGATCTCCGGACCGGTTTGCATCGAAATAAAGCCGTCCGCCACCCGCATGGCCTGCGAACCGATCACGTTCACGATCGTCCACAGCGTGGCCCCGTGTTTGCGGGCCTCATCCATCG
>JAHDQE010000098.1 GCA_018433975.1 Ornatilinea sp.
GGTAAGCATCCCCTAAAATAATACCAACCTAAAGTGGAATATTCTGGTAAAACAAAGACAGGAGATTCCAGATGAAAAGAACAAGATACACAGAACAGCAAATCATCAGTATCCTCAAAGAAGCTGAAGCAGGTGTCCCGGTAACCGAACTATGCCGCCAGCACGGGTTCAGCCAAAGTGCTTTTTACAAGTGGAAAGCCAAATATGGTGGGCTGGATATCTCACAATTGCAACGGCTGAAAGAACTTGAAGACGAGAACCGAAGGCTCAAACAGATGTATGCCGACTTGAGCCTGGAGCATAAGGTACTCAAGGACATTGTCGAAAAAAAGTTGTCGAAGTAAGTGAACGGAAGCTGCTGGCCAAAGAAGCAATGGAAGAGCATGGGATCAGCGAGCGACAGGCGTGCCGTTTCCTGGGGATCAGTCGAACAGCTTTTCGATATCAGCCTAAGAAACCGGACGACGGAAAAATGAAAAATCTGCTAAAGGAAATTGCGGAGCGAAAACCGCGTTGGGGTTTCAAGAAAATGTATGCTCACTTGAGAAACCAGGGATATGAGTGGAATCACAAGAAAATACACCGGATTTACAGGGAAATGGGTTTGAATTTGCGAGTAAAACCTAAAAAGCGGTTGCCAATCCGCCATCCCAAACCGTTGACTGAACCAGAAGAGGCAAATATTTCCTGGTCATTGGATTTCATGAGAGACAGTCTGGAGAGTGGGCGCACATTTCGTACATTGAACGTGATAGATGATTTCAATCGGGAAGCACTGTGGATTGAAGTCGACACCTCATTGCCAGCGGAAAGGGTAGTTCGAGTTTTGGAGATGCTGGTAAGTTGGCGTGGCTGTCCTGAACAATTGCGGATCGATAATGGACCGGAATTAATCTCTCACAAATTGGCAGCTTGGGCTGAAAAACATGGCGTTGAACTGGCCTTCATACAACCTGGAAAACCGGCTCAAAACGCTTACATTGAACGTTTCAATCGAACCTTCCGGGAGGAAATCCTGGATGCATACTTATTTACAACGATTCAGGAGGTGCAAGAAATCACAGGAGACTGGCTGGAAGAATATAATGCAGTTCGTCCTCACGAAGCACTGGGAGGACTACCGCCATATCAGTTTATGGCGATCAAATCATAATGGTCTCCACTTTCAGGTGGTACTAAAACTGGGATGTTGACATTTACATATGAGTAGACAGGGAAATTGCTATGATAGTGCCATAATGGGAAGTTTCTTTGCTACACTGAAAAATGAATGGGGTCACCACTAAAAAAGCACCAGACTCGTTCTCAGACCCGGATAGGTATATTCAGCTATATCGAAGGGTTTTATAACCCTGTCAGGCTTCACTCTTCATTGGGTTACCTATCATCAAATGAGTTCGAGACCAACTATCATCAATCTGCTTAACTCAGTGTCTATTTTTGGGGACGAAGCTCATAAGCGCCCCTTTGACTTGGCAGTTTTGGAAGCTTATCTTGCACCAGCTTACCTTTTTTGACTGCTCTTTGTTACACTTATGAGTTGAATCTACGATTTATTGTTCTTTGGAATTCTTTTTGTCTAAAAGAAATGCTCAATCAATGTATAATATGGAATATTCTCTCTTTGAAAGAGACGGATTATCATTTTGAAATTATTTTTTAATTGATTGATGGGAGTTGTAATGACATCTGAAACCGGTTCTGTCTCAAAAGATTTTATTCGCGAGATCATTGAAGAGGATCTTCGTACCAATAAGTTTGGAGGGCGGGTGCATACCCGTTTTCCACCGGAACCGAATGGGTATCTGCATATTGGGCATGCCAAGGCGATTTGCCTTGATTTTGGCGTTGCCGAAGAGTACGGCGGAAAATACAACCTGCGTATGGATGATACCAATCCGGTTAAAGAGGATATCGAATATATTAACGCTATCCAGGAGGATATCCACTGGTTGGGTTTTGATTGGGAAGACCGGCTGTATTTTGCCTCGGATTACTTTGATCAGATGTACGAATACGCGGTGCAGCTCATCAAGAAGGGCAAAGCCTTTGTATGTGACCTGACTGCGGATGAAATGCGTGAGTATCGCGGCACGCTGACCGAGCCCGGAAAGAACAGCCCCTATCGCGACCGTTCCGTTGAGGAGAATCTGGACCTGTTTGAGCGCATGCGGGTTGGGGAATTCCCGGACGGTTCCAAAACTCTGCGGGCCAAGATCGATATGTCTTCTCCGAACTTCAGTCTGCGCGATCCGGTCATGTACCGAATTGTGCACGCTTCTCATCCTCACACCGGGGATAAGTGGTGCATTTACCCCATGTATGACTTTGCTCACTGTATTGAAGATTCGATTGAAGGTATCACGCATTCCTTATGTACTCTTGAATTTGAGAATAACCGTCCGCTGTATGATTGGTTCCTGGATGAACTGGAAGTCTACCACCCGCAGCAAATTGAATTTGCCCGGCTGAATCTGACCGGAACGGTGATGAGCAAGCGCAAGCTGCTTCAACTGGTCAATGAAGGACACGTGGCCGGCTGGAATGACCCGCGCATGCCAACGCTCTCCGGGCTGCGCCGCAGAGGATACACACCCGAAGCCATCCGAACTTTTTGCGACCGGATTGGGGTGGCTAAAGCGAACAGCACCATTGACGTCGCGCTGCTGGAACATGTCCTGCGTGAAGATTTAAATGAGCGCGCTCCCCGGGTGATGGCCGTGTTAAACCCTCTGAAAGTGGTCATTGAGAATTATCCTGAAGGACAGGTCGAAGAATTTGAGGTACCGGATTATCCGCAGGATGAAACCCGCTCGGAAACGCGTAAGGTTCCATTCTCCCGCGAGATTTATGTTGAACGGGACGATTTCATGGAGGACCCGCCGAAGAAGTTTTTCCGGTTGGCACCGGGCCGTGAGGTGCGGCTGATTAAAGCTTATTACATCACCTGTGTAGATGTAGTTAAAGATGAAAAAACCGGTGAAGTGGTTGAACTGCGCTGCACTTACGATCCCGAATCACAGGGCGGCCAGACCGCGGATAACCGCAAAGTGCGGGGCACCCTGCATTGGGTCTCTGCGACACATGCGGTGGACGCCGAAGTGCGCCTGTATGACTACCTTTTCCTCAAAGATGATCCTTATGATGTGGAAGAGGGCAAAGACTTTACCGACAATCTCAACCCCGATTCGCTGGTGGTGCTGCAACACTGTAAATTGGAGCCTGCTCTGGCAGAGGCGAAGCCAAGCGATTCCTACCAGTTTATGCGTAATGGATACTTTACCCTGGACTCGGTGGACTCGACCAAGGAAGCCCCAGTGTTCAACCGCACGATTTCGCTGAAGGATACCTGGGCCAAGCTCCAGACAACAAAATAATAGCAAGGTCAAAATTTGACCATGCACGGAATCAGCACCGCTATTCTAGGACAGCCTGAATGTTTTGCGTGAAAGGGACTTGAATGCATCAGGAAGAACTTCAGAAAGGGGTTGAAAGACTTCGGATCAGTCTATCCCCTGACCTGGTCGAGCGAAGTATGAACCGGTTGCTCGCGACAGAGGGAGAAGAGTTGGGCGGTGGAATCAACGCCATGCGCCTGGTGCGATACATGCTGGGAGAGCCGCAATTGACGGACGAACAAATTGTTTGGGCCTATGACAGGGTGAAATCCGGTCTGGGAACCTGCCTTGAAGAGATTCCTTCCCTGTACTACTTCTTTGGAGACTGATGAGCGTCTGACACAATCTTCCCGGTGGGAAGAAAAAAGAGATAACAAGAGCGCCCGTGCGGCGCTCTTAATTTTTGGCGAGTCCTGAAATTAATCCTTGTTTTTGATACAATCATACCTATGACAAATTCTTTAGATCGTATTGATGAACGTAAGTATGATGAGCTTCGACCGGTGAAATTTACCACCGGTTATGTGATTTTTCCGGAAGGCTCCGTGCTGGTAGAGATGGGGCGCACGCGGGTGCTGTGCAATGTGACCGTTGAGGAACGCGTTCCGGAATGGATGGCAGGTAAAGGAGCCGGCTGGCTTACGGCGGAATATGCCATGCTGCCGCGCTCCACCCAGAAACGCACCCCGCGCGAGACGAGCGGGCCGCGAGGCAGGACTCAGGAAATCAAACGCCTGATTGGCCGCTCGCTGCGCGTGGCGGTGGATTTGAACCGTCTGGGGGAGCGGACGCTGCTGGTCGATTGCGATGTGCTCCAGGCGGACGGCGGTACGCGCACCGCTTCAATCACCGGAGGGTATGTAGCGGTCGCGCTGGCAATCCGCAAGCTGGTTGAGGCTGGGCGGGTACCCGAAGATGTGCTCAAGCCGCCGGTGGCGGCGGTCAGTGTGGGCCGGATTGGACCGCAAACCTACCTCGACCTGTGCTATGAAGAAGACCACCGCGCCGATGTGGATCTGAACGTGATTATGACCGCTGAGGGTAAATTTATTGAGGTGCAGGGTACTGCGGAGGGAGAACCGTTTGACCGTGGCGCGCTGGATCAGATGATTGATCTGGCAGCAGAGGGGATTGAGCGGCTGGTTGACCTTCAACGGAAAGCGCTGGCGTGAAATGGTTTGGTAAGAAGAGCTGAACCGGATCGGTTTTGCTGTATAAGGGTTAGCGAACTGAGTTTTGCGGGGTGTTACAACCTCGTTTTTTTAAATAGCCGCTATGAGATAATTGTGAAAGAAAAATTATCTCGCAAAGAATCGTCTGGTTTATTAATAGAGACGTATTGAAGGAGAGCAATCAATGGAAAAAAGTGATATTGGTTTGATCGGTTTGGCCGTGATGGGCCAGAACCTTGTGATGAATATGAGCGATCATGGCTTTCAGGTCAGTGTTTACAACCGCACTCACTCTAAGGTCGATGCATTTGTGAATGGAGAGGCCCGGGGTCATTCGGTCATTGGCACATATTCCATTGAAGAGTTGGTGTCCAGCCTGAAGCGGCCGCGCCGGGTGATGATGATGATCAAAGCGGGCAAACCGGTGGACATGACCATTGATTCCTTAATCCCTTATCTGGAACCGGGGGATATTATCATCGACGGAGGGAACTCAAATTACGAGGATACTATCCGCCGTCTGGAATATGTTACTTCAAAAGGGTTGTACTATATCGGGACAGGTATTTCTGGTGGAGAAGAGGGCGCCCGTACCGGTCCTTCCATCATGCCGGGTGGTTCGCCGGAAGCATGGCCTTACGTGAAAGATATTTTTCAGGGTGTGGCGGCAAAGGTGGCCGGCGGTGTGCCCTGTTGTGATTGGGTCGGTTCCGGCGGAGCCGGGCATTTCGTCAAGATGGTGCATAATGGCATCGAATATGGCGATATGCAGCCGATTGCCGAAGCTTTTCAGATCATGCAGGAAATTCTGGGGATGACTGCTGATGAGATGCATGAAGTTTTCGCCCGGTGGAATACGGGTAAACTGGATTCTTATTTAATTGAGATCACCCGTGATATCCTGGCTTTCAAAGATAAAGACGGCCAACCCCTGATTGATAAGATTCTGGATACGGCCGGACAAAAGGGAACCGGGCGCTGGGCTGCGATTAACGCGCTTGAGTTTGGCATTCCCATGAACCTGATTACCGAATCGGTGCTGGCACGTTCTCTATCCGCGTTAAAGGAACAGCGTGTAATGGCATCGGCTATTCTGGAAGGTCCACAGGTGTCATTTGACGGGGATCGCACGGCGTTCCTCGCGGATCTGGAGCAGGCCTTATATGCTTCTAAAATCGTTTCTTATGCTCAGGGATACATGCTGATGCGCACGGCCTCGGAGGATTTTAAATGGGACTTGAACTACGGCGGTATCGCACAAATGTGGCGCGGTGGCTGTATTATCCGTTCGGTCTTTCTGGATGATATCAAGAAGGCTTATGACAGCAACCCGGAACTGGTGAATTTGTTGTTTGATCCTTTCTTCAGCGGGGAGATTATGCATGCTCAGGCCGGTTGGCGGCGGGTGGTCTCCAAAGCGGCTGAGTTTGGCGTGCCCGTCCCGGCTATGTCCAGCGCGCTGGCGTTTTATGACGGATACCGCCGGGAGCATCTGCCGGCCAATATGATCCAGGCCCAGCGCGATTACTTCGGCGCGCATACTTATGAACGGGTGGATACACCACGGGGTGAGTTCTTCCACACTAATTGGACCGGAACCGGCGGAGATATCACGGCTGCAAGTTATGATGCATAACGGGATCTTATGAAAAGTCCCGTGATATTTGTGTTTTGAGATTAAAGAGGAATAATGAATCTTGAAGATCAGGTTGTTTTACAGAATGGCGTAAAAATGCCCCGGCTGGGGTTGGGTGTTTTCAGAAGTGAAGCCGGACAGGAGGTTGAAAATGCCGTTCGTTGGGCGTTGGAAACGGGTTATCGCAGTATTGATACGGCTATGATTTATGGCAATGAAGCCGGTGTTGGGAAAGCGATCCACGAGAGCGGCTTGTCCAGAAACGAAATTTTTGTCACGACAAAGATTTGGAACACGGATCAGGGCTATGACTCTACTCTGGCCGCTTTTGAGACCAGCCTTAATTTGCTCAAAATGGAGTATGTCGATCTGTATCTGGTGCACTGGCCGGTCAAAGGCAAGTATAAAGAGACCTGGCGGGCAATGGAAACTATTTACCGCAACGGACGGGCGAAAGCGATTGGCATTTCCAATTTTCTCGTTCATCATCTGGAGGATTTGCTGCCTTCGGTTGAAATTATGCCCATGGTCAACCAGGTGGAATTCCATCCTTACCTTCAACAGCCGGATTTGCAGGAACTTTGCAAACGCAACCGTATTCAGATGGAAGCCTGGAGCCCTATCATGAAAGGCAAGGTGCTGCAGGTCCCGGAGTTGGTTGCGCTGGGGAAGAAATACGGCAAGAGCGCTGTTCAGGTAACCCTGCGCTGGATCCTGCAGCAGGATATTGTCGCCATCCCAAAATCGGTCCACCGCGACCGGATTGTGGCGAACGCCGATTTATATGATTTTGAGCTTTCGGCGGAAGACATGTCTTTGATTGCCGGATTGGATCGCGGCGAGCGGGTTGGCCCGCATCCGGATCAATTCTAAAGGGGTTGGATTTCAGGAAAAATCGAGAATTCTCCCTGTGGGTAAATCATCCTGAAGTGTAAGGGTTTTTTATCCTGCAGGGAATTTTAGTGGCGCTTATGGGGAGGAATGATGAATCTGGAAGATCAAGTTGTGTTACAAAACGGGGTAGTAATGCCCCGGCTGGGATTAGGCGTGCTGCGAAGCGCACCCGGGCAGGAAGTGGAAAATGCGGTCCGTTGGGCGCTGGAGGCGGGTTATCGCAGCATTGATACCGCCACGTTTTATCAGAACGAAGCCAGCGTTGGGAAAGCGATCCGCGAGAGTGGCCTGCCAAGAGACAAAGTTTTTATCACGACCAAGGTCTGGAATACCGATCAGGGCTATGATTCCACCCTGGCGGCTTTTGATGCCAGCCTCAAACAGTTGGGCATGGAGTATGTCGATCTGTATCTGGTGCACTGGCCGGTCAAAGGGAAGTATAAGGAAACCTGGCGCGCACTGGAGACGATTTATCGCAGCGGCCGGGCCAGGGCCATTGGCGTTTCCAATTTCCTGGTTCATCATCTGGAGGATTTGCTGGCTTCGGCTGAAATCAAACCAATGGTCAACCAGGTAGAATTTAATCCTTACCTTCAGCAGCCTGAACTGGCTGCATTCTGCAAACACAACCAGATTCAGCAGGAAGCCTGGAGACCTATCATGAAGGGCAAGGTGTTTGAGGTTCCGGAACTGGTTGCGCTGGGAAAGAAATACGGTAAGAGCGCTGTTCAGGTGACTTTGCGCTGGATCCTCCAGTTGGGCATGGTGGTCATTCCGAAATCGGTTCACCGTGACCGGATTGCAGCAAATGCTGATCTGTTTGATTTTGAACTCTCGGCGGAAGATATGTCTTTGATCGCAAGCCTGGATCGGGGTGAGCGGATGGGGCCGGATCCGGATACATTCTGTTGAGCTTTGGGAAAGCTCTTTATTTACTAAAAAACACTGAAAAGACGAGACCGCCGAAACCGGTGGTCTCGTCTTTTCAGTGGATTGCAGAAGTGGGCCGTAAATATTCTGCAAAGTTGATCAATTGGCTGGGAGTTTTTTGGGGCCTGTCAGGAAAGTTTTTAACGATCCGAATGGGAAGAAATAGAGGATCAGCACATAATATAGTGCCAGGCTGCTGATGTGGACGAAGCTCAACCCGGCA
Organism: Ornatilinea sp.; assembly: GCA_018433975.1. GTDB lineage: Bacteria > Chloroflexota > Anaerolineae > Anaerolineales > Anaerolineaceae > SM3-B121. Next base: position 8,254 of record JAHDQE010000098.1, read on the forward strand.
AAAACAAAGATACTGATGTGCATTTTGACCACATTGCGGTAAGGCATCGAGAGGAAATTGGCATCGCTGCTTTCCGCGACTTGAAAAAAATTTGTCAGTTGAGTGGCTGCGCTGAACAAGACAACCGGCCAGTAACGCACAATGCATATCCTTATGGTCAACAGAAATTGTGGGAAGTCTGTTCCGCCGCCGTACAGGGGGAAGAACAGGTTTAAGAACACTGAGTGCACAAAATGGAACATGAGGAAATGTACCGAGAAAAAGGCGATCATGAACAGTGCTCCCAACACCACCAGGGGCCAGGATATTTCCTCGGAGGAATCCAGTGTGTGCATGGCTTTGCCCCATGATCCTTCCATCCCGTTTACGCCGCGCAATGCCCTGGAGATAATGCCGGTCAGCAGGTAGCCATAACCCAGCACCAGACTGGAGATCCACAGACTCCACACCAGGTCGGTGGTCTGCCATTGTTGGGCCAGGGCCAGCATAAGGGTTGCCAGGAAGCTGAACAACCCGAGAAATACCTGAAACCAGAGAGGAATGGTGCGCATTCGCCAGTTTTCGAGTTCGGCGATCAGGTTGTTGGGCGTTGGGTGCTTTTCTCCCGGCCCCGTATCACCTCTCAGGTGGTTTATGCCAACCCGCGCTTCCAGGTCGTCGGGGCGGAGCGACAGGACTTGCCGGTAGCATTTCTTGGCCCGCTGCGTGTCGCCTGCTTCCGCAAGCAGGTCGCCCAGTGCTTCCCAGGCGTCCGCGTTTTTGGGGTCAAGCCGGATCTGTTTCAATTGTTCCTGATACCGGGGAGAGGGTTGTTTTGTTGGCATGTCTTTCTCATTGGGTCCGGAATGTGGATTTAACGATAAGAATTGCAGATTGTGCGGTATCGGTTTTAAGATTTTAGCTAATTCCTTACCCCAGGACAAGTCAAAATAATTCCAAGTTAATTCGATTCTGCATGATATATGGAACTTATGGCATAGACATGGCGTCTTAGGGATGGGCTTGACGTGCCATCTCATTGGGTTTAACCTATTAATAGGCTCGCGTACATTGTGCCGTTGCGTGCCCGGTGGGAAATCAATTTGGCGAAAACCATGAATAAACCCGAAAATTTCATTCCTGACCAATCAATTGGGACTTGTCTGTCACAGGTGGATTATGAAGAATAAAAACTTTTTAAGTTTGTTGGTGATACTGTTGGTTATTGCTTTAACGCTCTCTGCATGTGCCGAAGGTCAGCCGACCTCTGAGCCGACCAGCACCTCAGAGGTGTCTCAGGCTGCTGCACCCGTCCAGCCAACCGAAGACCTTGAGATGCTGTTAAACACCCCACAGGTTCTCTCGCCGGCGGTTTCCGGTTACCGTCCGGCCATGGGTGAGGAAGTGCTTTTGTCTACTGAAATTGAGGTCTCCTTTGATCAGCCGATGGATTCGAATAAAACAGCAGCAGCTTTTCAAATGGTAGGTCCGGATGGAAAAGCCGTGCAGGGTGAGATTTCCTGGACAGATCAGGGTAAGACTCTGTGTTTTAAACCCTCCCAACCGCTTGAACCGGCCGGAGATTATGAAGTCACTGTGGATCAGAATGCGGTTTCTCAGGATGGCGTCGCGTTGGAAGAAGACTATACATTTTTTGTCCATACCATTACTCCTTTGCAGGTCGGGCAGGTCTTCCCTGCAGATGGCGCAGATCAGGTCCAGCCTACCAGCCAGATCACGGTGATCTTCAATCGCCCGGTGGTCGCGCTGGGAACCAGCGAACAGCAGCCCGATCTGGTCCAGCCGCTGGAGATTGACCCGCCAACCGATGGAAAAGGGGAATGGATTAATACCTCGGTGTATGTCTTTCAACCGGATGCGCCGCTGTTGAGCGGTAAGCGTTACACGGTTTCCATTGCGGCGGGGCTAAATGATACGCTCGGTATTCCGGATTCTGCTTTGGAACAGACCTACCGCTGGGAATTCACCACGCTGCCCCCCAGCGTAGCAGAAGTGCAGATCGGGAATGATGCCGTTTCCCCCGAAAAGCCATACCGTCCCGAAAATGTATCTTTGGTGCCGCAGATTCAGGTCAGCTTCCGTCAGCAGATGAACCGGGAGAGCCTGCCCGGGGCTTTATCTCTGACAGCGCCAGATGGGCAACTTATCCCACTGCGTTTTACCTGGTCTGCGGACAGTCAGGTACTGATCCTCGCGCCGCTGCGCTACCTGAAAATGGGAGAATCTTATACCTTTTCACTGACCGAGCAGGCACAGGCTGCGGATGGCGGTCAGTTGGCGGAAAAGGTAGACCTTCCTTTCGACACTATTTATCCCCCGGAAGTTCTCTCTATGGGGCCCAGTAACCAATCCTTGACGGAGAGCAGTCAGGATTTTCAGATTCAATTTGTATCGCCGATGGAGATTAAAACCATTTCCAATCGGGTGATTTTCTCTCCGCCGGTTAAAGATTTGAGATGGTATTACGATGAGCGGAATAAAACGATCAATTTTTACGGATTGGATCCTTCCACTTCTTACCAGGTAAATTTGTTGGCGGGTATGCGGGATATTTATGGAAATGCGATCAACCAGGGGAGTACGGTTGCTTTTACCACAGCCGCGCTCCCGCCCTCGGTCTATCTGGATATGCCGGGTAATGCTCTTTACCGGCAGGATGGGCCCCAGGAATTTTACTTCAGCTACACCAATATCCAATCCGCAGAATTCACCCTCTACAAGATCTCTCCGGAAGTCTTTCTTGACTTTTCTCAGTGGAGTATCAACCCGTATGATTATCGCTTCCAGAAAGAGGATATTGTCTGGCAGTACCGCGAGGTGAGCGAGGCTCCTCTTGACCAGCAAGTTGAGAAGAGTATTTCCCTGACCGGGAAAGACGGCGGCCCGCTGCCGGGCGGAGTGTATTTCCTTACCATGGACAGCCCGGATGTTGTCTATGAGGGTAAAGGTGCTTTTCTCGAAGGCCGCGCGTTGATGGTGGCCACCGACAATCTCACCTTTAAGAGTTCTTACGGTAATGCACTGCTGTGGCTCACTAACTTGACCAGCGGAGAGCCAGTTGCGAATACCTCTTTGAAAGTAATGGACAGTACAAAACACGAGGTGATCAGCGGGCAGACGGACCGGGATGGGTTATTCCTGTTTGATTTACCGGAAACAAGCACCGGGGAAAATACCACGCTGTACGCGATCAGTGAGGACCAGCAGCATTTTGCTTTTTCCAGTGATAACTGGTCCGGCGGGGTGTCGGCCTGGGATTTTGGCATTTGGGACCAGTATTACAGCCGCCCGGCGGAAGCCACAGCGTATCTCTACACCGACCGGCCGCTTTACAGGCCCGATCAGCCGGTTTACTTCAAGGGTATTGTCCGGATGGATAATGATCTGGAATATCTGCTTCCGACCGGGGCTAACAAAGAAGTAGAAGTCACCATTAATAGCTATGAGGAAGAGATCTATAAAGAAACCCTTCCTCTATCGGATTACGGTTCGTTTAATGGGGAGGTTATGCTGAACAGCGGCGCTGCGTTGGGCGCTTATTCCATCGAGGTGCGCTTCACCGGCAGTAAGACAACGATTGGCTCGGTGAGCTTCACAGTTGCGGAATACCGCAAGCCTGAATTTGTTGTGGATGTTGGTGCTTCTCCGGCCGATGTGCTGCTGGGAGGAACCTTCACCGGTACAGTTTCCGCACAGTATTATTCCGGTGGGGCGCTGGCCGGAGCAGAGGTTTCCTATAGCCTGTATTCTGAACCTTATCAGTTCATCCCGGTTGGCGATCTGCAGAAATACAGTTTTTATGATGACTCGGACCGCTACAATGGGGCCGGTGCAATGCCGGTAGAACAGGCTGAAAGGCAGGTTTCGGAAGGCAGCGGAATCACGGATGAAAATGGGGACCTGGAGTTAACCCTTCCGGCGGACCAGACCACTTCGACTACCAGCAGAAGCCTTGGGCTGGATGTTACCGTCACCGATCTGGCCGGCAGTTCGGTCAGCGGGCAGGCGCGAATCATTGCGCACCGCAGTATGATCTATGCCGGTTTGCGTCCGGCGCAATATGTAGGAAAAACCGGCGAAGAGCAGTCTTTTGAGCTGATCGCAGTGGATTGGGACAGCAAGCCTGTCGCCAACCAGAAGCTGGATGTCGCCATCAGCGAACAGCAGTGGTACAGCGTCCAGGAACAGGACGCGCAGGGCACGCTGCGCTGGGTTGTTTCGGTTAAAAATATCCCGGTGACCCATTTCAGCGGCGTTGTAACGGATGAAGAAGGTCGTGCAGAGGTAAACTTTGTGCCCGAGAAAGGTGGAATTTACCGTGCGCTGGTTTCAGGTTTTGACGAGCTTGGCAACAAGACCAGCGCCACGGCCTATCTGTGGGTTTCCGGCAGCGATTATGTTCCCTGGAAACAGACCAATGACCGCACCTTTGAACTGGTTGTAGACCGCGATTCGTATAATCCCGGTGATCAGGCCGAAATTTTAATAGCTTCTCCTTTCCAGGGTACTGCTTATGCGCTGGTAACGGTGGAACGCGGCCTGATCCGTCATCAGGAAGTGCTCAAGCTGATTACCAACAGTACCGTTTACCGTCTTCCGGTAACCGCAGATATGGCTCCAACGGTGTATGTTTCGGTGCTGGTGGTCAAAGGGGTAGATGACACCAACCCACGTCCGAACTTCAAGGTGGGCATGGCTGCGGTGAATGTGTCGACAGAGGAACAGCAGCTTCAGGTAGAGGTCTCTCCGGATCAGGGAGAATCCGGGCCGGGTGAAGAGGTGACCTACGAGATCAAGGTCAGCCGTAATGACGGCCAGCCTGCCCAGGCCGAAGTCTCTTTAGGGCTTTCCGATCTGGCGGTCCTGGTACTCAGCGATTCTAATTCCGTTCCGATCCTGAACTACTTCTACGCACAACGCGGTTTGGGCGTGCGCACGGCGGTGCCGATTACCAACAGCGCTGAAGATTACAATTCCCAACTGGCGGAGCAGCTCACAGATGGTGAAGCTGGGGGCAGTGGGGGCGGTAAAGGAGATGGCTATCTGGGCGTACCTTATGTGCGCCAAAACTTCCCGGATACGGCTTTCTGGGAAGCCGATGTGGTGACCGATGAGGAGGGGATGGCCAGTGTGACGGTTAAACTTCCGGATAACCTGACCACCTGGCGCATGGATGCCCGGGCCATCACCGAGGAGACCCAAGTTGGACAAACGACTACGGACCTGATCAGCACCAAACCGCTGCTGGTCCGCCCACAGACGCCACGCTTCTTTGTCGCTGGCGATAAAGCCGTGATTGGGACTGCGGTTCACAACAACACGGATCAGGATCTGAAAGTGACGGTCGGGCTGGAAGCGACGGGCTTGAAGTTGGTGGATGGGGAGAAACCACAGCCAGTGGAAATCCCCGCCGGACAGCAAGTTTATGTCTCCTGGGATATTCAGGTTCTGGAGGATGCTGAACGGGTGGACCTGGTATTCAGTGCGCAGGGAGGCGGTTATCAGGATGCCAGCCGGCCCACCTTGGGAACTCTGGAGGATCAGGGTATCCCGGTCTACCATTATGAGGCTTTGGAAACGGTGGCAACTTCCGGAGAATTGACTGTTGGCGGCGTCCGTTCTGAAGCTATTCAATTGCCGGAAGATATGGAAATCACTCAAGGTAATCTCCAGGTGTCAATTGACCCCTCATTGGCTGCCGGAATGCGTTCCGGCCTCACTTATCTGGAACAATACCCATACGAGTGCGCAGAGCAGACAGTTTCCCGCTTTTTGCCCAATGTGCTCACGACCCGCGCCATGCGGGCTGCCGGGTTGGACGATGCGGAGTTAGACGCCAACCTGAAGGCTCAGGTGAACACTGCGCTCCAGCGGTTGTATAACACCCAGAACAGCGACGGCGGCTGGGGATGGTGGAGCAATGGGGAAAGTCAGCAGCTTACTTCAGCCTATGTGGTCATGGGACTCTATGAAGCCCAGCAGGCGGATTATGAAGTCAACACTGATGTTCTGGAACGAGGTATTTCTTATCTGAAAACCCAGTCCCGTGTGATGACGAAGGACACAACCTATTCGAAATATGGACGGAATACATTCAGCTTTATTTTGTATGTGCTGGCCCGTACCGGACACTCGGATGTTAACCGCACTGTTGCTCTGTATGAAGAATGGCAGTCTTTGCCGCTCTATGCCCGCGCTTATCTGGCGCAAACACTCTATCATATCGATCCTGAGGATGTGCGCCTCAAAAATCTAATTAGCAACCTGGTTGATGAAGCTCATCTGTCTGCCAGCGGCGCACATTGGGAAGAAGATGCGGCGGATTATTGGAACTGGAACAGCGATACCCGCACCACGGCTGTTGTCCTCGATACTCTGATCCGGATTGATCCTGAAAATCAACTTAATGTTAACGCGGTGCGCTGGTTGATGCGGAACCGGACCGATGGACATTGGGCCGGTACTCAGGAAACAGCCTGGGCGTTGATGGCCCTGACCGATTGGATGGTACAGAGCGGCGAGCTGCAAGCCGATTATGCGTATGCCGTCCAGTTGAACGGTGAGCAGATCGGGGAAGGACAGGCTACCTCCGACACGTTGGAGGATACGCAGACATTGCAGGTCGCGGTGAGCGAACTTTTAACAGGCCAGCTCAACCGGCTTGCGGTGGCCCGCACAGAAGGGAAGGGCAACCTGTATTACACCGCCAACCTCAATGTTTATCTGCCGGTTGCGGAGGTTGAAGCATTGGACCAGGGAATCATTATCTCCCGACGTTATTACACTCTGGAAGACAATAAAACCCCCATCACCTCGGCTAAACAAGGTGATATTATCCAGGGACGGCTGACAGTTGTCGTTCCGCAGAGCGTGCATTACCTGTTGATTGAGGATGCTTTACCCGCCGGACTGGAAGCCATTGATACTTCGTTGAAGACCAGTCCCGAGGGCGGGCTTCCGGATGCGTATAACTGGGAAGATCTGTCCCGCCAGGGATGGGGCTGGTGGTATTTCAGCCACGTGGAACTGCGGGATGAAAAAGTGGTCCTTTCCACTGATTATCTGCCGGCCGGAACCTACGTTTATACCTATCTGGCTCGGGCCAGCACGGTGGGAGCGTTCCAGACCATCCCACCGATTGCTCAGGAGTTTTACTTCCCGGATGTTTACGGGCGCGGAGAGGGCAGCTTGTTTGAAGTGACTCCCTGACCCGGCTCTCTGAAACCACACGGCTTCCGATTTCTCATGGATTTCGGAAGCCGTGTTTTTAACCATTTACAGGTGAGGTGTCACCATTTGGTGTTGATGGTGCTGTGTGTATTTAACGCAATGACCCCCCATTTTTGTTGATTGGAGATTCCCGCGCTCGCTGCACTTGCTCACAAGGACATGCGATGAGGGTGAGACTCGAGCCGGATCACTTGACTTCAAAAGAAACCCGCTCGCTGGTGAGGCGTTCTCCGCTGTTCAGGATAGCTTCCGCCCAGGCTTCGTGCTGCCCCGCTGCAAGCGTCCACCAGCCTTCGTAGGGGAATTGGTTGAGGACAGCAATGGGGGTTCCATCCACCCAGAGCGTGACCTGGCTCAGATTGACGCCGCCCGCTGCCTCCACATGGAGCTGCTGGGTCTCGACAGGCAGTCCGGCCGTCAGGTGGTAAACCGTATTGGGAGAGGGAGAGATTAGGTGCAAAGTGGTGGTTGTGCCAGACTGTTCTTCGGAGAGGATAGAGACTTCATCGGATGTGCTGAGGTCTTTCAATAACAGCAGCCCCTGGAACCGGGCCCACTTCTCGGCCTGGGGTGGCAGGTCCAGTGCAACCGCGGAGATCCGCCGTTCCGGTGGGGTGCTGCTTCCGGCTAGCTGCCCGGTGGCCGCGTCCAGCTCTACCTGATGGCAAATATTATCCGCGGTTTGCGGTTCCGTGCCTGCAATGAACCATTCCGTTTTGCGGTATGGGCAGGCCGGAGTCGGCAGCAGCCCGGAAAGCGCGCAGACTTCCACCTGCACCAACCCATCCGGCCGGGTGAAGTCTTCCTCCGGCTGACCGGTAAGCACGGAACGCATCATCTGCGCCCAGATCGGCGCGGCACCGGTCAGCCCGGTTACCTTGTGCATCGCTTCGTGGCTGGTGTTCCCGGCCCACACGCCCACCACTAGAGAAGGGGTGTAACCCACCGTCCAGTTGTCGTGAAAATTGGTGGTGGTGCCGGTTTTTACGGCTGCCGGGCGGTCCAGACGCAGGACGCTGTTGCGCCCGAACCCCAGCAGGCGGGCATCATCGTCGCTCAAAATATTGCTGATCTGCCAGGCCACGCGCTCGTCAATTATCCGTTCTTTTGAAGCCGGCTCCGATTGGTAGCGCACGTTACCCTGATCATTGGTAATCTCCAGAATGGCGACCGGCTGCACCCGGTACCCGCCGGTGGCAAAGGTGCCGTAAGCAGCGGTTAGGTCGAGCAGGCGCACTTCTCCGCCCCCCAATGCCACCGAGAGGTCGGCCTGGTTGGGATCGTCCAGAGTGGTAATGCCCAGACGGCTGGCAAAGGCATACAGCTCGGGCAAGCCGATATGGTCCAGGGTGATCACTGCCGGGATATTGAGCGAAGAAGCCAGCGCCTCGCGCACCAGCACAGGGCCGTGTTCCAGACCGTCATAGTTGACCGGGGTATAAGGCTTGCCCTCGTGGGTGGTGAAGTGTGTGGTCACATCCAGAATCATGGTGGCGGGTGTCCAGGGTTGTTCGCCGGTGGGGTCAAACGCGGCGGCGTAGATCAGGGGCTTGAGCGCCGAGCCGGGCTGGCGGGGACTGAGGGCCATATTGACGGCTCCGGCATGTTCGGTGTCCCCGTAATCCGGGCTGCCGACCATCGCCAGGATCTCTCCGGTGTCGGGGTCCAGCGCGACCAGGGCAGCGTTGTGGATATTATGTCCGAAGGGATCGTCACTCTGGTTTTGCAAGCGTTCCAACTGGTTGGTGACGGCGTTTTCGGCCAGGTGCTGCCAGTCCAGGTTCAGGGAGGTGCGCACGGTCCACCCGCCGCCGGAGCGGATTTCTTCACCCGAGAGCAGCGAATCCAACTGAGAGCGCACCATCATCACAAAATGTGGTGCTTCCATCGGGAAAGGGTCGGTCGCAAGGACCAGTGTCTCACGCGCTGCCAGTTCGCGCTCTTCCTCCGTAATGTACCCCTCTTTTTCCATCAACCCCAGCACGATTTCCTGCCGCTTTTTGGCGGCATCCAGGTCGGCAAAGGGGTTGTAGAGGGAGGGAGCCTGGGGAAGCCCGGCCAGCAGGGCACATTCGGCCAGGTCCAGCTCGGAGGCCGGCTTGCCGAAATAAGTCTGCGCGGCGGCTTCCACCCCCATTGACATCTGTCCGAAATAAGTCTGGTTCAGGTACAGGCCCAGGATCTCGTTCTTGCTGAATCGCTGGGTGATGCGCCAGGCGAGAACGCCTTCCCGCAGCTTGCGCCGTAAGGTGCGCTGTTCGCGCTCCTGGGGGTCAAATAGCAGGTTGCGGGTCACCTGCTGGGTGATAGTGCTGCCTCCGGCCAGAGTCTCGCCGCCCTGCAGGTTAATCCAGAAAGCGCGCAGGATGCCCTGCAAATCCACGCCCGGGTTCCGGTAAAAATTCTGGTCTTCGGTAGCAATGGCCGCCTGGCGTAAGGCCAGCGGGATCTGTTCCAGCGGGACGGTGGTGTGTCGGCCTTCTTCCTCGGATAAGGCTTCGTATAACAGCCGCCCGTCGCAGTCCACGATCCGGATGCTGGGCGGGTTCAAATGTTCCGGAAGGGCTGCCGGGTCCGGCAGGTCTTTTAGAATCCAGAAATAAAACACGGTGCTTCCCAGTAATATGGTAAGCAGGGTGATCAAGAGGAAGGGGCGAAAGATTCTCGGTGAGCGTGGTTTCATGACCGGGTAAAGGACTCAAATCCAATGTAGTGATCTGATTATAAGACGTTTCTGCATCCGGGAAGGTTTCCGTTTTGAAGGAGTGTTGACACGCTATAAAAATATGTTATTATTAACCTATGTTAATTTAGGAATACGGTATTCGGAGGAATTATGTCGATTAAATATGCCATTCTGGGGCTGTTGAGCTGGCGCTCTTTGACGGGTTACGACCTGAAAAAGATGTTCGCGGATTCGGTGGCTTTGTACTGGTCGGGCAACAATAACCAGATCTACCGGACGCTGGTGGACCTTCACGAGGAAGGCCTGGTTACGCAGGAAATCCAACAGCAGGATAACTACCCTGCCCGCAAGATCTATTCAATCACCGAAAAGGGTATCTCCCGGTTGAAGAAATGGGTCCTCTCCAAACCGGAGCTGCCGGATCTGAAGAATGCTTTTCTGGTTCAACTGGAGTGGGCAGATTTGTTGGATCTGGAGGAGTTAGACACGCTAGCCGGGGAGTATGAAGATGAGGTGTTGATGCAGTTCATGATGCTTCAGGCAAAGGAACAGCCTCTGAATGCCGCTGTGGCCAGGACCCCGCGGGAAGCGTATCTGTGGGGCATGATCCGGGAGAGCTGGATCACTTTTTATCAGAATGAACTCAATTGGATTCGCAAACTGCGAAAAGAGTTGGGTGAAATGGAATCAAACGGATAAGTTAAGCATAGAAAACAGGATGGAAGCAAACATGGCCATGAATGACCGACACCTTCGCTATGATGATTTTGTGTCTATTGGAACTTCGGGAAAGGCCGATGATGTGGATGTATTGATGCAGGTTTTAGTCTCTCAAGGAGACCTGACAACGACCCGGCTGATTGATTTCGCGCTGAGTCTGGTCGATACCCGGGAAGGATACAAACGGATGAAGCATTACCTTTTTAATGGCGAGCAGCAGCAGCGCAACTATGCGGCGCTGTATTTCAAACGCAAAGGATATACCGATTTGCTGGAGGATGCTGTCGAGGAAGGAAAGATTGACTTTGAACAGGCGTATTCTAAATAAAACGGAACCCATGATGAGAACAGACTGCCGCTATTTCGCGGTGGTCTGTTGTTTAATGTATAAAGGTTTGGAAATTAATTGAGCAGATTACTGTTCCGAATTCCTGCCGGAGTGGGGGAACAGTGTACTGGGAAGCTGCCTGAGCATCGACCACATGCTTTCGTCTCCCGGTCTTTCTTTGGTCTGAACCAGATACCAGATCCATGCGGTGAGGGGAATCAGGGCGAAGGGGTACGGGGCGTGCACCAGGTAGGACAGGATCACTGCCGCCCAGGAGGCCGGGATCAGCACATACCAGGGTGTGCTGCCGGCCAGCAGGACGCTGTTGTACCAGGTCCCGATCGGCCCGGCCAGGAGAAGCCCTGCCAGGAACCCTTCGCGCGGCAACCGCAGCGCCAGGAGGACGACCAGCACTGCCGGGATGGCCAGCACCCATTCCGGGATGTTCTGGCCGGTCAGCGAGAAGATCCCCGGGCTGTTGATGATGTAACGGGAGCCCTGAACGCCAATCTCTCCCAGCCATTTGCTGTAGAGAGTGGGGTCCAGCAGCAAGGGAGCCAGATGCAGCCCAATCAGGCAGGCCAACCAGACCGGGATATTCCTCCGGTCGTTGACCAGCCACTTGAGCAGACACCACGGCAGGATGAAGACGGCCAGCTGCGGTTTGAGGGTGATCAACGCGGCGGCTGCCGCCGCCCGCCAGCTTTTTTCCTCCAGGAAAGTCGACAGCCACAGGAAGAAGATATCGAGCTGCCCGACCGCCAGGATGAACAGGGCCGGGGTATAGGCGAACCAACCCAGGGTGTGCAGAGTAGGCCGGCTTTTACGCAGGGCCAGGATCAACAGCCCGCAGCATACCAGCAGCCAGATCACGAAGCCAATCTTTTCGGGGAACAGGGCAAAAGGCGCGAAGAGGAACAGCGCCGCGGGAGGATACACGCTGTGAGGGACCAGATAGGGGTTCTGGCCGGTTAACAGCGCCCGGCCGATCTGCCAGAAAGTGGTGAAATCGTTATTGATCATGCAAGAATGAACCTAATCGGGGTGAATGCCCGGTAATTTTGCTCCCGTCCGGTTTGATTTTAGCACAGGTGCGCGCCGTGTATGGGTTCTCGTGCTTTCAAAGTAGAGGAATCCCGGCGGCCCACACGCCGGTTTGTTCTGTTAGCAGGAGCAGCCCGTTAAAACAACACACAGCGGGCCGGGAGTCACCGGCCCGCTGTGGGAGAGATATCTAAAGCTGTTATTCGCTAGGCCTTCGCAGGGGTCTTCCCGGGCTGAAGCAAATAATAGGTCAGCAGCGCCAGCGAGACCACGGTCAGAGTGCTGAAGAAGATCATCTGCGGCAGGGTGTCGGGGTAACCCTGGTTGGTCATTACCGCGGCCATCGCCACCAGCGCGACACCCATCTCCAGTTCAAAAGTCAATAATACGCCGGTCAGCAGATATCCGAAGGGACTGCGGCGCCACAGGATGATCGCCGCGTAAATCAGTGATGGGAGCAGGAACCCCAAATCCAGGACGTGCACCGGGCTGGTCAGCAGCCCGTTCTGCTCCACGCCGGCCGGAACGCTGCCGTTCCGCAGGGCGGGGATGACCTCACCCAGCCACAGAAAGTAAAACATCGCGGCGGTGACCAGCAAGAAGATGCTGATCCCTCGATAGCGGCGGTTATGAAAGCTTTCTTGTATTCCCTCGAGATCCATGGAGAGCATCCCGCCGAGCAGGGCGAGCAAGCTCAAACTCAGTATGGCGATATACGCCAGAAAGAGGGAATTGAAGTGTACCGAGAAGCAGAACACAACATACGTGTATGCGATATAGACCAGCGTGCCCGCCCACAGCGCGCGAGCACTGATGGAATTTTTACGGGCAAAATAAGCGCTGATCAAAAGCAGCGGCACGATCAGCAGCAAATTGACCGGGTCCTGCCCTTTGGCCTGATCGATCATAGACTGTGCGTCACGGTAAAAGTCATCCTGGAAAATTCCCACCCACGCGGTAATGCCGACCAGAATTGCGATGGGAATGGACAGCCATAAATAGGTATTGAGTTTGTTTTTCATGAGATTGCTTCCTTTTCACTTCACATCTTGTTGAAATTGCCATGGATATTTACGGATGAACGCTCAAAAAGTTGCGAAATTGACCGGAGAACTGGTGTTGCTCAATTCTGTCGGGAATTTGTGCTTTTCTGGCTTTGTTTGCCGGAGAGGGCGCGATAACCAGTTTTGGGATTCGTCGAGCTTAAAATTTTTCAAAACTCAGTATTGACAGGGGTGTTGGAATTTGCTATATTAAACCTGTACTACAGCTCTGCACCTCTGCATCTCGATATGTTTGCTTTTGTTTTTAAACAGCAATTCAGAGAATTTTAACGATGGAAGAAAATAAATTATAGAACAGGTGATTCTGCGCAATGATATTTAAAAAAGTTGAACGAAAGAAATTATATGAATTAATTGCTGATGAGATCGAGGAAGTCATCTTAAGCGGTACCTACGAGATCGGCTCTAAACTGCCTTCGGAACAGAGCATTGCGGAACAGTTTGAAGTAAGCCGCAATATTGTCCGGGAAGCCATGAAAATTTTACAGGAGCGCAGGTTGATTTCTGTCGTGGATGGCAGCGGGGCTTTTGTGACCAAACCTTCCAGCGGGGCGACCAGCGATGCGCTGACCCGTTATTTACGGCTGCTGGGTATGGCCCCTTCGATCGAAGCTTTGTATGAAATCCGCTCGGTTATCGAAGTTGCCAATGTCCGCCTGGCGGCTCTTCGGGCCGGTGCGGATGACATTGTGCAATTGGAAAACGCGATGGAGAAAATGCGTGAATGCGCAAAGATCTCCATTGATCTGTGGACAGAAGCCGATTTGCATTTCCATTTGATTATTGCACAGGCCACGCACAACCCATTGATGACGGTGATGCTGGAGCCTCTGGTCAATCAATGGCGGGGCGTAATTGGTACGGGATATAGTGTTGAAGGAGGTGTGTCTGCGGGTCTGGATGCTCATAAAGCTCTGCTTGCTGCAATCAAAAACAACGATCCCGATACTGCCGCCGAGATTATGATGGAGCATCTGGAAGATTCAAAACAGCGTACAAAGATAGCTTTCGAAATAAAGGAAAAAGAACAATCCTGACCTGAGATAAATCGTTGAAGTAACGTACAACTGAATAGTTTACGTAAAAAAGTCGTTTGAGAAGGAGGTGTCAAGCGGAGAGTATTCGTGCTTTTGTTTTTCAGGAGAACATTCAAACAGCTAATAATTTTGGAGGAATAAAATGAGAAGAAAGTGGTTGTATATTTCCCTGACGGTTTTTATGTTGTTCGCGTTGGCAGCCTGCCAGCCTGCGGCAACCCAACCCGAACCGGGGACTGAGGTACAGGAAGAAGCACCTGCTGCGGAAACGACACAGGGTGACAAGGTTGTGATTGGTCTGGTGCAGATTGACCGCAGCCACCCCTTCCATCTCGGAGAAGAAGCTGGAGCAACGGAAGCCGCCCGCCGTTATGGGTTTGACCTGAAGATTACCAGTGGTGAAGGCGATGTGACCAAACAGGTACAGGCCTTTGAGAACCTGGTCAATGAGGGCGTGGACGCAATCGCCGTTAACTTCATTGATGTGGATGCCTTTGGTCCGGCGATGGAAAAAGCGCAGGAAGCCGGTATCCCGGTAGTGTGTCTGCACAGTGAAACCGAAGGCTGCGCGACGGTGTTGGGCTTCGATGAATGGTACACCGGAAAAGCTGTTGGCGAATATGCGGTTGAACTGCTGAAAGAGGAACCCTGTTGGGAAATCGGTTGTGAAGTTGCCAACCTGCAGGGCGCGTTGGGCCAGGGTCTGAATGAAGCACGCAGCGGCGGCTTCACCAATATCATGGATGAATAC
>JAHDQE010000102.1 GCA_018433975.1 Ornatilinea sp.
AGCCGAGAGGACGAAGAGCACCAGGGTGGTGGTGAGCAGTAAGAAGCGGATCATTTTGGGGTTCAGTTTGGAGATGAATTTGTCGGTCATTTTTTTATCCTCGAATGGTGTAAGTTTTGGAAAAGATGATTGCGTGTAAGAGCGGGACTATCCGCCTGCGCCGCCAATACAGCCGGGGGCGCCAGCCGAGAGGACGAAGAGCACGAGAGTCATGGTGAGTAAAGCAATCCGAATGGTTTGAGCATTTACGGAAGGGCCAAAAGTAGAAATTGTTTTCTGTAAAAAGGTTTTCATTACTGTCTCCTTACCAGTTTCTTACGAATGTCTACTCCAGTGTAAGTTTTAGGGGTGTAAAAAAAGGCTTTAAATGGGTCTCAAATGGATCAATTTTTTAAATTCGTCAAAATTGGTTTTAAACACAAAAAAATCATCTGGTTTCAGATAATTGTTGTTGTGATTTAACCAATAAAACACATAAAAACCTTCCCGGAAGAAAAGTTCAACGGGAGTGAATTTGTAAGGTTTGGATATGAACTTGTTTAAGATATTGCTTTATCAGATAAAAAACTGATAAAAAGGGAATGGGATCACTTCATTAATTGTTCATGAAGTTGTTGTGTTTGTTCTGAGGGTGGTGCGCCAATTTCCTCCCAGAGGGATTGGATGCAGTTTTGGTACTGTCGTTCAATATTTGCCCGATTGCCCATTGCGGCATGTATGCGCATAGCAATCCGATGAGCTGATTCAAGACAGGGGTCTTTATCTAAGGCTTGTTGTGAATATTTCAAAGCCATTTCAAAAGTACCATCTTCGTAATAAGATTCAGCGAGATCTAATAATACATTGGTGTGCAATGAAGAAAGGCGTTCTCTTTCTGCAATAACCCAGGTATCATCGTGGTCCGGCAAATAGATTCCTTTGTAATATTGAAAGGCATTTTGATAATGCTCAATTTTTTTTGTTTTCGATTTTGCAAATTTTGCGAAATTGATTTCCCGCAGAAATGCCTCAACATCGTATTCATAATCCAGCGATTTATTGAAACGATAAAGTTCGTCATCAAACAGGATGGTTTCTTTTCCGATCGCACGACGCAAACGGTAGATTGTGTTTTTGAAGCGATACTTTAAATCTTCTGGTGTGATATCCGGCCAAAACATTACACCAATCGCTTCTTTGGATAATCCTTCAGGATGAGCCAGAAGAATAAAGAAAAGGTCCCGGGCGTTTTGGGTCTGCCAATCCGAGATGGTGATTGATTTTTCATTAAGCCTGACCTGGCTGGCTCCCAGAGCCCGGATGAGCAGCTTAGGAGGCGCAAATGGAATCACGGAAGCCTGTTGCCGGAGATTTCTTCTGAGTTCGGGCAGATCTTCTTCATACTTTTCAATTTTGGAAAGATAGTTTTTTATGAGTGGTCCGATTTTGCTATTTTTTCTCATCCGGAGGAAATCGTCTTTGAACCAGTAACCGCTGACAATCAGAGGCTGCTGGTTCTTTTGAGTTATGGCAAAGGCTTTTAAGAGGTGCTCAATAGCGTTATCAATGTTTTTTTCCAGAAAATAGGGGATAGATAAATATAAATGTGCTCGAGCTGCCTCAAGCATGTGGCTGTCTTTTTCAAAGTTTTTTACCGCTTCTTCCAGGTTGCGGATTGCTTTTTCATTATCTTTCAGGCAGATGCTTAAAGAGCCCGTTTCAAAGTAACACAGACACTGTTCAAAAAAGGCCTCATTTTCATGGGACATTTGCCAAGCGGTACTTAAACGGTCTTGCGCCTGAGCATATCTTTTTTGAATTCTGGCTAAGTTTGCTTCGGCAAGGTCCAGATAAATCATTAAAAGCTGGTCACCAATCCGTTGGGCGATCACATAGGATTGGCGGTATGCTTTGATAGCTTCATTAGCTGCATGCAGATCTCGATAGAGATCGCCAATGTCAGCCAGGGCATAGGCCTCCAGGCGGGGAGAAGCGACGACTTTTGAGTATTCCAATGCAGATTCCAGGGTGTTTGAAGCGGCTTCATAGGCCCCTTTTTGATGTTGAAGTGTTCCCAGGTTGTTCATCACATTTGTCAACCAGGTCAAGTTTTCCGTACTTTTCCAATGAGAGAGTGCTTGTTGATAGTTATCTTCGGCTTCTGCGTAATTGGCAAGGGATTGATGGATCAACCCGGTTTCCATCAGCAAAATTGCTTCGTTCTCTTTGCTTCCTAAGAGTTGATAGGCTTCTAGGGATTGAGTCAGCCACTCCAGAGCATCTCGGAGTTTCCCTTGCTGGTAATAACAGACTCCTTTAGAGCGGAGTGCTTCTGCGCGAATGGTTAACAGAGCAGGATGCCCATCTGTTTTTTCCAGGGTTTCTTCGGCGTCTTCAAGGGCTGCCTGATGGTTTCCGAGGAAGCGGTAGGTTACGGAACGCCTGACCAGAGCCCGGGTGTATTGTTCGAGGTCGTTGTCGTTGGATAAGGCTTTGATAGCCTGGTTCAATAACCGGAGGCTCTTCCGAAATTCGCTGTTGGATAAAGCCACCATTCCCTGGATTGAAATCAGTGCAGGCCGGGAAACTCTGATCTCAGAAGGCAGTTGTTTCAGCCATTCCTCCAATATTTTTATTCTGCCGCGGGCGATCAGGTTTGGCCCGGATTTTTCAATTAGTTGAGCCACGTTCTCTTTGTTTTCCAGCCCTATTAATGTGTTATATGCTTTTTCCCAGTCCTGATTTTTTGTATATTCTTCAGCAAGCTGGAGTTGAATCTGTTTTGCTTCTTTGGGATGCGAGATTTTTATCTGGTTTTGGAGAAAATCACTGAACAAGTGATGGTAACGCAGCCAGTTCCCGTCTTCTCCGACCGGCAGGACGAAAAGATTGTTTTTAAGAATCTCGTCCATCATCCGTTGCCAGTTTTGATGCGGCAAAGATATGGCCTGTCCGATAACGGTTTCACACAATTCGGCATTGAATTCTTCAAGCAATGACGATCGCAGCAAAAAATCCTGGAGCTCCGGAGGCTGCCGGTTCATAATGCTTTGCAGATATTCTGTTAATCCCACTCCGGAAGCCTGGGCGGTTCGCTTCTTATCAGGGATTTTGTTTTGAAGCATTTGTGTTGAAAGCAATAATCCGGTTATCCACCCTTCGGTCTGGTTATACCATTCTTCAGAGATCTGGCTTGAAAGGGAAGTCTGGTAATTTTGCTGGAAAAGAGCCTGAATTTCTTCTGCCTGAAAAGAAAGCTCCTCGAAACTCAAACCACCTACTTGAGATCTGGCCACCATCAAAGGGAAATCCGGGAGCGTTAACAGAGTTCTGGAGGAAATGATCAAATGGCAGTTTTCATCTACATCCTGTATAAACCGGCTGATGAATTGTTCGACACCGGGTGTTCCATTAACCAGATGATAGTCATCCAGAACGATAACAAAGTGTTCTGAAATCGTTTCATAAGCGTCGTTGACGATGGTAGTGCTCAGATGTTCAATGTTTAAGTTTTCAGGAGAAGAATTTTGAAGCGAGGCCAGGGAATGATATCCGAATTCAGGAAATTGTTTTTGAATCGCAGAAATGAAGTAAGTCAGAAATCGGTAAAGATCCCGATCCATTGTGTCTATGCTATACCAGCAAACAGGAAATGTGGTTGAATTGACAAAATCGATCAGGAGAGAAGTTTTTCCGTATCCCGCTGGCGCAGCAATAATGGATAGTTTTTTCTCCAGTAACTCAGAGAGAATCTCTAGCAGGCGACTTCGCGTGAGTAAATCGCTTCGTCTGCGAGGGGGTATTATCCTGGTGCGGATTACCGGAATATCTGTGCTCATATCAGATTGGTTTAAAAACACCTGTTCTTACTGGCTGCGGGATTTTTGATACTTAATCATAATACTTTAGCCTTTCTGGAAAATCAACCATGATGACCAGTAAGAATGTGATTAGGGCCTGAATTAATGGAAAATGATCCGTTTTGGTGTCGTATGGATCAAGCAGGTATCAAAAATATCATTGCGACTCCAAAGAGGGCTGTAAAAGTTCCTGTAATAGCCCAACGGCTGATATTTTCTTTATAAAGCCATTTTGTGATGGGGAGCATGATAATAGGAGCCAGAGCCATAAGGGTGGAAGCAACTCCGACTTGAGCAGTTTGCACTGCGATCAGTGAAAGCCAAACCCCAATGAATGGTCCGATAAAGCTGCCAATGGCGATATTTCTTAACGCAGTGGGGTGTGCGAGTGCCTTTTGAATAGTATCTTTCGCCTGTCCCATCAACACCGTGATGATCCACATAAAAACCATCGCCGACACCATGCGGATTAACACACCGGAAAGGGGAGAGAAATTGCCTTCCAGCCCCTTCTTTGCCAGTACCAAACCAACAGCCTGACCTACTGCTCCGAGAAATGCGCACAAAATTCCCAATGCATATTGTTGTTTGTCTCTCTTGATTCTCTCATCGTTGTTACGTTCGGAAACAACGATCATGATCCCAAACATGGTGATAAAGATGCCGGTGAGTTCAAAAGTTTTAACACTTTCACCCAGCAAAGCCCAGGCGAATAAAGTGCTGATGACGGGCACACTGGACATAATTAGGGTGCCAATCCGGACTCCGATTAAGAGATAAGCTTTGATTAAAAAACCATCTCCCAACACTAACCCGATGACACCGGATAAACCCAACCAGAATAACCGGTTGGGGCTTGCATCAAAAGGAAATATTTGGCCCTTGAGAAAAAGATGCGCGAGGGTAAGCAGAATTACGGCACATACCAATCGAATCCGGTTTACAATCATAGCTCCTAAATTTTCACCGGCATGGGAGAGGAAAATAGATGTAATTGCCCAGCAAAATGATACGGAAATTGCGGCGATTTCGCCCATAATATTGAATGCGCTTTCTAAAATTATTAAAAGTTATTATTCCGTTCTATTATATCGGTAACCTCATATTCCGCAACGGATAATCTTACTGTGTTAGATACACTGTGTTTCTTTAAAAAGAAAAAACAATGACAGTCAAAATGAATTTTTTTGATGGATTCAAGTCATATGGGGCAGTTTGAGAATCAACATCAAACCGATCAACAGGCCTGCTGACATTGGCAGAAAAGGTGGTCATAGCTGCGCTTTTACGCTGTTTTTAAGAAGAGGGAACGAGATTTTGGGGAGATTAAACCCCTGGTTGGTATAGAATGCAAAGAAACAGATGGACTGAGGGGAATACCAGGTGCAGGGGAAACTTCACTTATGGATATCTAACCCGTCGCGTCGAAGCCGCTTGAGCCCTGCTGTGGTGATTTTAGGGGTTCCTTGCAGGTCCAAAAAGGAGAGCTGAACCATTTCCTGTAAATCTTTGACCCCCAGATCGGTGATGCGATTGCAGTAGCTTATATCCAGATGCTTGAGTTTTTTCAATTCTTTGAGGTAAGGCAATCCCCTGTTATTTAACCCGCAAGAACTCAGGTTAAGCCGAGTTAAATCTTTCAGGACGGTTAATGAGGCAATCCCCTTGTTGGTGATTTTTCGGTTTTCTGACAAATTCAAATAGGTTAAATTCGAAATATTGTGAATTTCATTAACCAGGTGTATCAATGTGGCGTCGTCGATATTGCCGATGCGAATCCCGACTTTAAAACCCGGTTGGATATGAAAATAACCGGGGCCCTCATCTAACAACCGGAATTCCATGAAATCGGAACCGGCCGGCCGAGTCAATACAGTGATAGGTAAAGTGGAAGAGAAGTCTGCTTCCGGGTTATTTAAAGAAGGGTTCATGGTTATTGTTATCTCACAAAAAGTTTTATTTCTAAAGAGATGATAACATACTTAAAGTAACCTTTTAGAAATTTTTAATGGATCTGTTCCGCAAAAAAAATTTAGAAATTCTTTTTTCTCCATGGAAAGGGATATGAATCCATGGCAATATTTTCCGTTGACGGAGGTTATCATTACGGGTATATTAGTAACACTGCAATTAATTTGAA
This sequence comes from Ornatilinea sp., assembly GCA_018433975.1. Lineage (GTDB taxonomy): Bacteria > Chloroflexota > Anaerolineae > Anaerolineales > Anaerolineaceae > SM3-B121. The sequence goes on from JAHDQE010000102.1 coordinate 5,980, forward strand.
TTATGAGCCGGGTGGAAAATATGAGTGAAAATGATCTGGTGTCAAATGGTATCGATATCGATGCTCCCCAGAATTACATTAATCGTGAATTGGGGCTGCTGGAGTTTCAGCGGCGTGTTTTAGAAGAAGCTGAAGATGAGGATAATCCGTTGTTGGAGCGGGTTAAATTCCTTTCGATTTTAGGCTCCAACCTGGATGAATTTTTTATGGTCCGGGTGGGTGGTTTGAAAATGCAGAACGATTCCGGGATGGTTGAGCTTTCGATTGATGGGAAGACCCCCGCACAGCAGCTTGCCTCTATTCGCAAAACCTCATCTGCTTTAATGGATGAAGCGCGTAAATATTTTAATAAAGTATTGCTCCCGGAGATGGAGAATGCCGGGATCCACCTCCTGGAATATTCACAACTTAGTGCCAGGCAGAAGGAAACCGTGGATGCCTATTTTGATGAAGTGGTCTTTCCGGTGCTGACACCGCTTGCTTTTGACCCGGGGCATCCATTCCCGCATATCTCCAATTTAAGTCTGAACCTTGCTATATTAATTCAGGACGGGGAAGGCCGGAAGCGCTTTGCTCGTTTAAAAGTGCCAGCTTCTTTGCCGATGTTAGTACCCATTAAGAGATCTTCCGGGAGCATTCGCCGTGATGGAACGGTTCCTTATCACCATTATTTCGTCTGGTTAGTTCAGTTAATTATAGAGAATCTGAATAAGCTTTTCCCCGGAATGGAAGTGGTTGAGGCACATGCGTTCCATGTAACACGTAATGCAGATTTTGAAATCCAGGAATTGGAAGCTTCCGATTTATTAGAAACAATGGAAGAGAATGTCCGTAAAAGGCGTTTTGGCGATGTCGTCCGTTTGATCGTTCATAAAAACATGCCTAATTACATTAAAGATATCCTGGTGCACAATTTGAAAACGGATACCAATGATGTGTATGAATTGGACACCCCTTTAGATCTCCGCAGTCTGATGCAGTTAACCAAAATTGACCGCTACGATCTTAAAGATAAACCCTTTATTCCATTTACCCCTGAATCGTTGAAGCAGAATAGTGAAATGCTGGACGCTTCTATTTTCTCTGCGATTCGTCACAGCAATATTATGCTGCACCATCCCTATGATTCTTTCATACCGGTTGTTGATTTTCTGAGGACGGCTGCGCGCGACCCGGATGTGCTGGCGATTAAACAGACCCTTTACCGGGTGGGGGGTAACTCACCCATTGTACAGGCTTTATTGGAAGCGCGGCGTGATCATGGGAAACAGGTGGCCGTTCTGGTTGAACTCAAAGCCCGTTTTGATGAAGAAAGTAATATTGAATGGGCCAGGCTCCTGGAGCAGGAAGGGGTTCACGTTACCTATGGGTTGTTAGGCTTAAAAACGCACAGCAAGATTGCGTTGGTAATTCGGAAAGAAGGAGAGCACATCCGCCGCTACGTGCATCTGGGAACCGGAAACTATAATCACATTACTGCGCAAATTTATGAAGATATTGGTATGTTTACCTGTGACCCGGATATTGGAGCGGACGCATCGAACTTATTCAATTACCTGACTGGTTATTCTTTAAAAGAGGATTACCGTAAATTGGTGGTCGCGCCGATCAATATGCGGCAGCATTTTGAAAAACTGATCCGGGAAGAAATGGCCCATCAGGCGGCAGGAAAAAAGGGACATATCATTTTCAAGATGAACGCATTGGTGGATAAACCGATGATCAGTTTGCTCTATGAAGCTTCCCGGATGGGTGTAAAAGTAGACTTGATTGTCCGGGGCATTTGCTGTCTGCGCCCGGGGATTGAGGGATTGAGCGAAAATATCCGGGTGATCAGCATTCTGGGACGGTTTTTGGAACACAGCCGAATTTTTTATTTCCGGAATGGAGGAGATGAAAAAGTCCTTATGGGGAGCGCTGATTTGATGTCCCGTAACCTTAACCGCAGGATTGAAGTGTTGTTCCCGGTTGAAGATGCTGAGATGATCCGCCATATTCGGGATGATGTTCTCCAATCGTACCTTTGTGATAATTTCAAAGCGCGTGTCATGCAGCCGGATGGAAGTTACCTTCATTTGAAACCTGAGGAAGGTGAGCCGGTGCGAAATGCTCAGGAACAATTTATCTTGCACCGTTATCTTTCCGATGTGACGATAAATGAATAGATTCCCTGTAAAAAGACAGAGCCAAAGGATGAGAATGCCCTTTGGCTCTGTTTTGTTTCAGGATTACGTGATCAAAAAAGCTCTATTAAGAAGTGCTTTCGGGAGAACAAAAGGATTAAAGTAAAACCGGATTACCCGTTTACAGAAGATTAGGAATCCGGCTTGTTAATAAAGTAAAGAGTTTATCCAAAATGGTTTATGCTTCGTATGGGGTCAGGTTTTCGGCATCCGGCAGTTTGCCCACTAATTTCTGTGGGCTGTGGATTAACAGAGGGAGGTGTTCCGGGCAGATCCATAATTTCCGATCCTGGTATTCCAGGGGGATAAGGGGTACTTTGGTCTGGTCCGTGTGACAGTACAGACAGGTCTTATCGGTATGGGTTGTCATTTGATTATCCTTTAATAAGAGTTTGTGTAGTAAAAATATCATATATCTAAATATATTTCTACGACTTTTGTCTTGAATCAAAAACCTGCCGCAAAAACTGCGGCAGGTTAAATGAATTAACGTTTTTGGGAGAGGGCTTTTTATCCGTTAATGATGATCTGGTTTCTTTCCGGTCCGACAGAAATCCATTTGACCGGCACCCCAATAAACTCCTGAATAAAAGAGACGTATTCTTTGGCTTCAGCGGGAAGATCATCCCATTGGGTGATTTGCATGATGTCCTGCTTCCAGCCCTTGAAGGTGCGGTAGACAGGTTCGACAGGATTGTCCAGGACGAGGGGTGAAATTTCAGAAGGTTTGGCGTACTCCACACAGATTTTGACTTCATCGAATCCGGAAAGTACATCCAGCTTGGTCAATGCCAGCCGGGAGATGTTATTCATCTCAACGATCTTTTTCAGCAAAACGCCGTCCAGCCAGCCAACGCGGCGCGGCCGGCCGGTTGTGGTGCCGAACTCGTCCCATTGTTGACTTCCATCGCCGCGCAGCAATCCGGCGGACCGGTCAAACAGTTCGGTAGGGAAGGGGCCTTCGCCGACGCGAGTCTGGAAAACTTTTGCGATCCCAACGATATCGAAATCTTTAGGAATGCCGATTCCCAACCCGAGCAGCGCATTAGAAGCCATGCACGAAGAACTGGTGACATAAGGATAGGTGCCGTAATCGGTATCCAGCAGTGCGCCCTGTGCTCCTTCAGCGATAACCTTTTTTCCGGAAAGCAATGCGGTCCGCAGTACTTCACTGATGTCCGCAACGTATGGGGCAAGCGTCCTGGCGTAGCCCAGGAATTCCTCTACAACAGACTCAACATCCAGAGGTTCAATGCCGTAGATCTTCTCAAAGAACTCGTTCTTCTCGGCGAGTAGAGTGCGCAACTTTTCCTCAAAAAGTTCAGCATTGAGGATATCTTTGTAAACCAGGCCAACCCGCCGCGCTTTATCGGAATATGCCGGGCCAATCCCCCGACCGGTGGTGCCGAGTTTGGCATTGCCGAGTTTGATCTCTTTGGCTTTGTCCATCAGGCGGTGGGCAGGCGTGATCATATGAGCCATGTACGAGACCTTCAACCGGTCCGGCGTGACGGCAATACCGCCCTGGCGCAGTTCTTCTATTTCCCGGAGGAGTACTTCAGGGTTGATAACCATTCCGTTTCCCATGATCCCAATGGTATTGGGGTAGATAATGCCGGAAGGGATCAGATGCAATTTGTAGATTTTATCTTCAATCCGGATGGTGTGGCCGGCGTTGTCCCCACCGCTAAATCGGGCGACATAATCCGCATCAGCCGATAACAGGTCAACAAACCGGCCTTTGCCCTCGTCACCCCATTGGGTGCCAATAATAATTTGTAAAGTCATTTCAGCCCTCTCGATCATTTAAAGTGATTTTGATTTCTTTCGCGAGTTTTTTTGCTTTATCAGGTGCCATACCGACATAGTCCGCAGGCTCCAGGTATTGTTCAATTTCATCAAGTGTGAGGTATTTCTGCAGGTCCGGATCGGTGGTTAAGTACTTTTGTAATGGATTGGGTTTCCCGTTCTGCATTTCTTCCCAGGCAGCGACAGAGTTTTTTCGGAGTGTTTCGTGGATTTCCTGGCGGCTGCCCCCGCTCTTGACGGCGGCCATCAGCACCTTCTCCACTCCGGCGAATACGGCGTATTGATTGAAGTTGCGCCGGATCTGGGCTTCGTGGATTTGCAGGCCTCTTAGGATTTTCAGTGAGGTTTCCAGAATTTCATCACAGATCAGGAAAGATTCCGGCAGAATGATCCGGCGGTTCGCGCTGTCGTCCAGAGTCCGCTCCAGCAGGGAATGGGCGGCGTTATCCCAAGCTACCTGAGGATATTTGGCGAGCTGACGGGCCAGCGAGTCGATTTTTTCCGCGTTGATGGGGTTCTTTTTGAAGGGCATGGCTGAAGAGCCGATTTGCTTCTTTCCGAAGGGTTCGCTCCACTCAAAGATTACGGGAGATTGGAGCAGCCGCAAGTCGAAAGCGAATTTGTACAGGGATGCTCCCAGGCTTGCCAGCGCGGACAACACCTGAAAATCCTGTTTGCGGGGATACGTCTGGGTAGAGACTTCGTAAAATTCAATCCCCAGCAGCTCGCTCATCCGCAGGTCAAACTGCGGGAGGTTTTCTTTTCCCAGCACTTCGATATAGGACGCGCTGGTGCCCACAGCTCCTTTGAAACCTTTCGCGCGCAGGCTGTGCTGCAGAGCGGTCAATTGCTTCCAATCTTCGAAAAGGTCCTGTGCGTAAACCGCAAACCGGTAGCCCAGGGTGGAGGGCTCGGCGGGCTGGAGATGGGTGAAGGCCACAATGGGAAAATCGGCATAAGCTTCCATCTTGCCGGCCAGTTCGTTGAGGATCAGGGACAGCTTGGGAAGGAGGATGCTCAATGCGCGCTTCATCAGCAGGGCGTAGGTATTATCTTTGACGTCGGTGGAGGTTGCGCCGAGGTGCAGGATTCGCCCACCGATGGGGGATTGCTCGGCGAAACATTTGATTTCAGCCATCACATCGTGGCGGGTTTCCTGTTCAATTTCCTGCGTGCGCGCGATGTCGATGTGTTCTGCGTTTTTTCTTAAGTCGGAAAGCTGTTCCTCGGTGACAAAACCGAGTTCGTGCTGGACCTGTGCCAATGTAACCCAAATCGCCCGCCAGGTTTTTAGTTTCTCAACTTCACTCCAGAGTGCGCGCATTTCAGGAGAACCATAGCGCCAGGATAAGGGGGAAAGGTATTGGTCGAAATTGTGCATTAAACACCTGTAATGGAAATAGTTTGGGAGGTCCAGACCCAAATTAATTATAGCATCTAAGCTAGGCGGTAAGGCTCCGATTCTGGCCTTGAGGGTCATCTGTATCTGTATGTATGGAGGAATGTCACTGAACTGACAAAAAAGATCGCTTGAGAGTTTATTTCAGTAACCCTGTTAAACGGATTTTTACATTAAAATCAAAGCAGCGATAGATCCATAGAATTATTTGTTTTGGAGAATAACATGCCGGAAGTTACCGGAGCTTTATTGGAACTGATACGTCTGACATCCACCAGCCTGCCGCCGGATGTGGAAGCGGCACTCCAGCGTGCTGCCGACCAGGAGGAACCCGGCTCGGCAGCACGTACCACGTTGGAGACCATCCTTAAAAACGTCAGTTTAGCGAGGAATTTCAGCACACCGATCTGCCAGGATACCGGGACTCCGTCTTTTTATGTCCAACATCCGGCTGTATGGTCCCCAAAATCGCTGCGCGCCCAAATTAACGCTGCGCTGGACGAAGCGACCCGTCTCTCGTATCTGCGTCCCAATGCGGTCAATTCGCTGACCGGAAAGAACAGTGGGGGGAATACCGGCGATGAATATTTTCCAACTATCCATTTTGAGGAAAATGAAGACGATGCTCTGATGGTGAATCTGGTTCTGAAAGGCGGTGGCTGCGAGAACGTGGGTACGCAGTACAAACTCCCCGATGCGCGGCTGGATGCCGGCCGGGACCTGGAGGGTGTCCGCAAGGTTGTGCTGGATGCGGTTTATCAGGCGCAGGGACGGGGCTGCGCTCCGGGTGTGCTGGGAGTTGCCATTGGCGGAGATCGCGGCTCAGGGTATCTGGCATCCAAACAGGTATTTTTAAGGAAGCTGGGAGACACGCATCCGGACCCTCAACTGGCAGAACTGGAAACGCGGATCACCCGGGAAGCCAATACTCTGGGAATCGGTCCGATGGGCTTTGGTGGAAAGACCACCGTGCTGGGCACTAAAATCAGGGCTTTATACCGGCTGCCGGCCAGCTTTTTTGTGACCGTATCATATATGTGCTGGGCCTTTCGCCGCCGCCGGATGGTTCTGAAGGGAGATCTGATCTGGTATGAATAGTCCGTCGGAAATCCATCAATTATCCACACCGCTCAACGATACTCAAGTTCGCGCGCTGAAGATCGGCGATCAGGTTCTGCTGTCCGGTGTGATCCTGACCGGCCGGGACACAGTACATAAATGGATGGTGGAAACCTTCATCGAGAAGACTCGCCTGCCGGAGGGTGACGACGAAGAGGTCTATCGAGCCATCCGCAGTGTTCTGGACGGCGGAGCTTTGTATCACTGTGGGCCGATCGTGTCGGGCCTGGAAAACGATGAATATCAGTTTGTGGCTGCCGGGCCAACCACCAGTATCCGTGAGGAGGCTTATCAGGGTGCTGTGATGCGCCATTTTAATATCAAAGGTGTGATTGGCAAAGGGGGAATGGGGGAGAAAACCGGTTTGGCGCTGCAGGAAGTACCCGGTGTTTATTTCCATGCCGTGGGTGGGGCGGGTTCCTTGATTTCAAAATGTGTCCAGCGGGTGATCGGGGTTCACAAACTTGAATTTGGTGCACCGGAGGCCATGTGGGTGATTGAGGTACGGGATTTCCCGCTGGTTGTGACGATGGATGCGCATGGCGATAGCCTGCATGAAACCGTCCGGAATGCCTCCGGAGAGTTGCTGGCATGGCTGCTTTCGGACCGGCTTTGAAGGGTTGTTTGCTGAAAAATTGAGTCTTATCATCATCCTCCGAATTAAAGAAACATCCAAATACCGGAAGCTGTTTTGGTATGTAGAATCCTGAAGGATTTTGACATTGACAAGAGTTGATTTATTTGTATAATTGAAAAAGAAAATCATTTTCAATAAGGGCTCACCTAAAGCTGTCCCCTTACAATTCTTTCAGGAAAGCGCCCTGTTGAACAGTTTAAAATAATTAAATGGAGTTTGGAATGTTGAAACAAATTAAGTCATTTTTATTGCTGGCCGTTCTTTTATCCATGGTACTGACTTCCTGCAGCGGTACGGCGAACGTTAAACAGCAGCCGGGAGCTGATGCTGTGACGGAAACGAACACCCCGGAGGCTGCTTTGACGGTTACGGTGAGTGTGCTTCCTCAGAAATATTTTGTTGAACGGATTGGCGGTGACCTGGTCAGAGTCAATGTTATGGTGGAGCCGGGGGACGATCCCCATAGTTATGAACCCAAACCGGATCAAATGCGCGTTTTAAGTGAGTCGGCGGCTTATTTTAGCATTGGAGTGGAGTTTGAAGATGTCTGGCTGGATAAGATTGCGGCAGCAAATGCCCACATGTTAATGGTCAATACGATTGCCAATATTCAAAGGTTTGAGATGGCTGCCCATGAAAATGAAGCAGGTGAAGTCCATGATAACGAAGAAGTGGAGCTTGACCCACATGTCTGGACCTCGCCGGAACTGGTTAAAACGATGTCCCAGACTATTTATGAAACGTTGGTTAAACTCGACCCCAGTCATGAAGCAGAATACAGTGCCAATCTACAGCTTTTTATACAAGATATTGATGCGCTGCAAGCCCAGATCAAGGAGTCGCTGACGGGTTTGAAGAGCAACAAGTTTATGGTCTTTCATCCTTCGTGGGGATATTTTGCACAGGAATTTGGCCTGGAACAAATTGCCATTGAAGTGGGGGGGCAGGAACCAAGCGCTCAAGAGCTGGCCGGGTTGATTGACCAGGCCAAAACGGATAATATCAAAGTTGTTTTTGCCCAGCCGGAGTTCAACACCAAATCGGCCGAGGTGATCGCCAATGAGATCGGTGGAAAAGTTCTGTTGATCAGCCCGCTCGAACCGGACTGGCTGGCAAATATGCAGGCAGTTGCACAGACATTTTCCCAAGTATTGGACGAATAAAATCGTGTTCCGCAAACCAATGGATGGTTTCAAGCGGGTGAAGGCAACTCCTTCACCCGCCTGTGGTTTGAAGTAATGAATAAAGGTGAGAATCTCTAATATCGCTGTATAGATCCATACAGGTTGTCTGCACGGATTTGTCGCGAGCCTCTATCAATGATTGATCCTGTGCCGTGGTCCAGTTACAATTTTATGAAAACAAGTATCCTGTGATGGGATTAAATTGAGTTCCCGGGAAATCAGCGGGATTTTTATGGTTATGCAGTATGATTAACGTGAAAAAGGGAAAGTTTATTTTCCGGGCTGTGGTTTTGAGGATGTTTTTTGACCGGAAAGTTTGGGAGGTGCGGAAGTGATTAACGCAGTGATTGAGGTGCTTCAATATGGGTTTATGCGCAACGCTTTGATGGCGGGTGTCCTGGTCAGTATTGCCTGTGGTGTGATTGGCACCTATGTGGTCATCAAGCGGATTGTGTTCATCAGTGGGGGAATTGCCCATGCGGCCTATGGCGGAATTGGGATGGGATATTTCTTCAATTTCAGTCCGGTGATAGGAGCTATTTTCTTCAGTCTCGCTTCTGCTTTTGGGATGGGAATGGTCCAGCGCAAAACACGCCAGCGTGCCGATACGATTATCGGTGTTATGTGGGCGATTGGGATGGCTATCGGGATTATTTTCATTGATAAATCCGAGGGGTATAAGGCAGATCTGATGAGTTATTTGTTTGGCAGCATCCTCACGGTGCCTTCGAGCGACCTGATCATTATGTTGGTCCTGAACCTCATTATTATTGTGCTGGTAGGAATGTTTTACAAAGAGCTTCAAGCGATCTCATTTGATGAAACCTTTGCATCGGTAGAAAATGTTCCCGTCAACACCATCTACATGATCTTGCTGGCGATGATTGCGTTGACCGTAGTGATGTTGATGCGGGTAGTGGGGTTGATTATGGTGATCGCTTTGTTGACTATTCCGTCGGCTATCAGCGCATTGTTTGTCAAGGATATTAAGAAAATGATGGTGCTTTCCAGTGTGCTGGGAGTGCTCTTTACGACCAGCGGACTGTTTCTTTCCTATTTCTGGAATCTGACATCCGGTGCAACCATTATTCTGGTTTCCGGCGTGGCATATTTGTTAGCCCTAGGACTGAGGTCCATGGTGCGCATGTCCGCGAGGGATAAAATGGAGAGCAGTGCCGTAAACGCCGCCTGAATACAGCGGAGTTAAAAGTGTGAATTTAAAGGATATGTAAATTGAAAGAGAGCAGAGATGAGTATGCACAATCCTACCGGGTCTGAAAGCAGCACGCACCATAAAAAGTTGGCTGCGGATCGCGGGCCGGTAAAGCTGGCGATCGTTACGGTCAGCGACAGCCGGACACCTGAAACGGATGTTAACGCTCACTATTTGCGTGAGCAGTTTGAGGCCGCGGGTCATTTGTTGGCCGGATACTATATTGTTAAAGATGAACCGGAACAGGTTGAGTCGGTGCTGGAAACCTTGACGGATGGGGAAGCACAGATCATTCTTTTTAATGGTGGAACCGGTATTTCAAAGCGGGACCGGACATTTGATGTGCTTAACCGCAAACTGCACAAAACCCTACCCGGTTTTGGTGAGATATTCCGGATGCTCAGCTATGAGCAGGTAGGCTCGGCGGCCATGTTCTCCCGGGCAACAGCCGGGGTATATAAAGGGAAGGTTGTAATTTCCACTCCGGGCTCTCCGGCAGCCGTGCAATTGGCGTGGGAGAAATTAGTGTTCCCCGAAATAAACCATCTGGCCTGGGAAGTTTCTCGTTGATAGGTTAAGTCCTATTACTTTCAAGTGACCCCAGTCATAATGAATTGTGACGAGGGTCACCTGTATTTTAATTCTCCTATAAACTACGCTTGGTATGATAAATGTCGGAATAGGAACTATTGCTAAAAAGATATCATTGGTCTGCTAAAGGTTGTTGGATTGACTGTTGAAAATTCATTGCAAATTACAATAAATGAAACATCCGATGCCGGTAAGAATGGCGCGTTAATCAAACTTAAAAATGTGGTTAAGAATTACAAAACGCCCGTCGGGGATTTTCCGGCTTTAAAAGGAATCAATGCTGCTTTTAATCAGGGAGAATTTGTTGGCATTGTTGGAAAATCAGGCGCCGGTAAATCCACGTTGGTGAACATGTTGACGGGGGTGGATCATCTGACTTCGGGAGAAGTATGGGTGGATGGAATTGCTGTTCATACGCTGAATGAAGATCAAATGGCGTTATGGCGAGGAAAGAATGTGGGAGTCGTTTATCAGTCTTTTGAGCTGATGCCCACACTATCGCTTCTCGACAATATTCTCCTGCCAATGGATTTTTGCGGTCTATACCAACCCCGGAAAAGCGTTGAGCAGGCTATGCACCTGCTGGATCTTGTTGAGATGGCGGACCAGGCTCATAAAATGCCTTCGGCAGTTTCGGGTGGGCAGCGCCAGCGGGCTGCCATTGCCAGGGCCCTCGCCAATGATCCTCCGGTGATTGTGGCCGATGAGCCCACCGGAAACCTGGACTCCGTGACGGCTGAGACGGTCTTTGGAGTGTTTCAAGAGTTGGTCCGTGAAGGTAAAACCATTGTCATGGTCACACATGATGAATCGCTGTCAAAGAAATTTGATTATGTGTTGAAGATCGTCGATGGACAAATGGTTGAAGAAGTAAATTTAAATTGAGGATAGAATGGGCTTTTTGAGCAGAGGCTTCATTACCGTGCCCGTACGGAACAAAAACGCATACGAAATACCGGTTGCGTTAGATAACCTGATGGACCCCGCTATTCAGCTTCGCGAGGTGGTCAAAACCTACAAAACCCCGGCTGGAGAGTTTACGGCTTTGAAAGGGATCAATCTTTCCTTTTATCAGGGTGAGTTTGTTGGCATTACGGGTAAATCCGGGAGCGGAAAATCCACTTTAATCAATATGATCACCGGAATTGATAAAGCAACTTCAGGCGCGGTGCGTATTGGGGACACGATGATCCATGACTTATCCGAAAGCGATATGTCGAAATGGCGTGGACGTCATCTGGGGATTGTCTTTCAGTTCTACCAACTGCTGCCCATGCTTTCTTTGTTGGAAAACGTGATGCTGCCGATGGATTTTTGTGAGATGTATGACCCGGCGTACCGCGAAACCCGGGCGTTAAGACTTCTAGAGCAGGTTGGGCTGAAGGCGCAGGCAGAAAAAACTCCTGCTGAAGTTTCCGGGGGACAGCAGCAGGCCGCAGCTATTGCGCGGGCGCTGGCCAATGACCCTCCATTTATCATTGCAGATGAACCGACGGGCAATCTGGATACCCGGACAGCAGAAGGAATTTTTAACCTATTCACCAATTTGAGTGATCAGGGGAAAACCATTTTAATGATTACCCACGATCCTATGCTCGCGAGACGAACTTCACGTCAGGTGCTGCTTTCGGATGGCGAGGTGGTGAACGAGTGGATTCACCGTGCTTTGCCGATGCTGCCGCACACCCAGATGCTGAAGCTGACCCAGAACCTGCGGCAACACCAGTTTATTCCCGGTACCGAGATCATTCAACAGGGGAGGCCAAACGAGTCGTTTTATATTCTCACCCGAGGTAAGGTAGAGATTATTGTAAATGGAAAGAAAGTGGATGAGCTTCTTCCGGGGGATTATTTTGGGGAAATTGAACTGATGCAGGATGATCTGGCCGTTGCCACAGTGCGTGCAGGCGAAAGTGAACCGGCCGAGATGGTTTCTTTTAACCGCAACCTGTTTAAAGAATCCGTCACGAATGTTGAATCGATGTACAAAACCATTTTGCAGGTGGCAGAGGTCCGATTGAAAGCCAACCACCGAGTAGGCAGCGTTTTATGAGTTTGTTCCAGCTGCTGCGGCCTCGCTGGCGAAAAGTTTTAATTGACCTTTGGGAGAACAAAGCCAGAACGATTCTGGTGGTGGCTTCTATTGCAATCGGTGTGTTCGCTGTGGGAATGATTGCGGGGACGTATGTTTATATCTCACAGGATCTCAATACCAGTTACAGCGCGGTTAACCCGGCCAATATCAAATTGTGGACAGATCCATTTGATGATGACCTGGTAGATATTGTTGAGGCGATGGATTCGGTTGGACATGCTGAAGGCCGGCGTACGGTTACCGTTCGGGTCCGGACAGGTGAGGAGGAGTGGCAGAATCTGGATTTAATCGCTATTCCAGATTTCTCCAATATCCGGGTTAATCGCCTGCTCATGCTGGAAGGGTCTAAAACACTGGATGACCGTCAGGTTATACTTGCCGATAATAACAAGCTGGAACGGTCTGGCTTGCAATTGGGCAGTGAACTGGAAATTGAGCTTTCGGATGGAACTCTCCGGCAGTTACCCTTTGTGGGGACAGTTCAGGATCAAGCTGCGGGGATGGGAAACCTGACCGGAAATGTTTTCGGGTATGTTACATTTGATACGTTGGAGTGGCTTCATCAGCCTTTGAGCTATAACCAGCTTGTTGCGACGGTAGCGACACAACCCCGCGATAAGGCTCATATTCAGGATGTAACGGACCAGCTCACGGATAAACTTGAAAAATCCGGACGGAGTGTTTATAGTACCATCCAGATCAAGCAGGAACACCCGCTTTCCTCTATTGTGGATGCGATGCTGGGCGTGTTATTCATTCTGGGAGTCCTGATTGTCTTTTTGAGCGGTTCTTTGATCTCAAATACGTTGAATGCTTTACTCAACCAGCAAATGCGTCAAATTGGGGTGATGAAACTGATAGGCGCGCGCCGCTCGCAAGTGGTGCAGATGTATCTGGTGCTGATTGTGGCCTTTGGGGTGATTGCCCTGCTGGTGTCCATTCCTCTTGGCAGCCAGGCAGCTTATGCTCTGTCGCTGTATGCTGCGAATTTGATCGTGTTTAATTTGCAGGGATTCCGGATTATGCCGTTGGTGATCATTTTGCAGGTTATCATTGGCCTGGCTGTGCCGCCGCTGGCTGGTTTACTGCCGGTACTGAGAGGATCCCGTATTTCTGTGGTTAAAGCAATCAGCAGCACTGGTATTGAAGGTAAGCCGGCAGGAAAAAGCTGGTTGGATCGCACCCTTAAACGGATTCGCGGTGTCTCTCGTCCAATATTGATTTCTTTGAGAAACACTTTCCGCCGTAAAGGGCGTTTGGCCCTGACATTGTTTACCCTGACTCTGGGTGGTGCGATATTCATTTCCGTATTCAATGTCCAGGAATCGTTGAATCTTAAAATTGAACAGACTACCCGCTACTTTATGGCGGATGTGAACCTGAATTTTGAACGCAGTTACCGGATTCAGGAAATTCGTGAGATTGCAATGTCCATTCCGGGGGTAGAGCATGTTGAGGGTTGGGCAGTAACGGGGGCAGAACTGCTGGATGATGCGGGGGAGGTCGTGGAAAATGTCTCCGTCATCGGATTACCGGCAGAAAGCCAACTGGTCGAGCCAAAAATGCTCAAGGGCCGATGGTTGCTGCCTGAAGATGAGAATGCAATCCTGATCAACGAAGCATTTTGGGACGAGTACCCTAATTTGTCGATAGGGGATGTATTAAATCTGAAAATCAATGGAAAAGAGGCGGACTGGGTAGTGGCTGGGATTTTCCAGTACACGGGCATGACAGAATTGTTTGCCTATTCCAATTATGATACCCTGGCGAATATCCTTAAAAAACCAGAGCAGGCTTCGGCATTCCGGCTGGTGACCTCCGACCACAGCCCGGAATTTCAGCAGAGTGTGGCGCTTGAACTGGACCGTTTGTTCCGGGATGAGGGCTTCCGGGTACAGAATGTCGAAACGGGCGCGGTGACCACCCGCATGATCACGGATTACATTGGGATCCTGACGGCTATTCTTTTGATCATGGCGGTGCTGACGGCAATTGTTGGCAGTATTGGCCTGGCCGGGACTTTGAGCATGAATGTTCTGGAGCGCACCCGGGAAATCGGCGTGATGCGGGCTATCGGGGCATACAACCAGATCGTGATGAAACTGGTAGTGATTGAAGGGGTGCTGATCAGCCTGATTAGCTATTTCCTTGGCGCGGTGCTGGCTTTCCCCATTACGGCGGTTCTTTCCAATGTGGTCAGCCTGGCAATTTTCAATTCTCCGGCGGAGTTTGCCTTTACCTTTCAGGGTTTTGCCATCTGGTTAGGGCTGGTTATTCTGCTTTCTGCAGTAGCCAGCATTATCCCAGCTCGCAACGCCTCGCGTATGACGATCCGTGAAGTGTTAGCGTACGAGTAAAAGGGGAATGGATTCTACAGGCTTCGCTCACGTTTTTAAGTGTTTGAGCCAGTTCAAGTACACTTAACTTTTGCCTCGCGGTAACTACCCCCTAAAATCGTACAACGCAAAAGTGGAATTTTCTGGCAAAATAAGAACAGGAGATTCCAATGAAACGATCCACATACAGCGAGCAACAAATCGTCAAAATCTTGAAAGAGGCTGAGGCAGGGGTAAGCGTGGAAGAGTTGAGCCGCCAGTACGGATTTGGAAAAAGCACATTTTACAAATGGAAAGCCAAGTATGGCGGGATGGAAACCTCAGATCTGAAGCGATTACGAGAGTTGGAAGAAGAAAATGCCAGGCTCAAGCAAATGTACGCGGAGCTCAGTCTGGACCACAAATTACTGAAGGATGTTGTTGAAAAAAAGTTGTAGGGCCACGTCAAAAGCGCGAAATGGTAAGCTATCTGATCACAGAACACGAAGCCAGTGAATTGCGTGCCTGCCACGTTGTGGGCATGAGCCGATCAGGATATCGTTATCAGTCCAGAAAATCGGATGATAGCAAAATCAATGAACAGCTGGTGTCGCTTGCAGAACGAAAACCTTGCTGGGGGTTCAAGAAGATGTACGATTATTTGAGCAATCAAGGGTATGGTTGGAATCATAAGCGTGTACATCGAGTTTACAGGGATTTGGGACTCAACATTCAGGTCAAACCGAAGAAAAGATTGCCATCCCGAGAACCAAAGCCGCTTTTCCAGCCTGAGGCAGCCAATATCTCCTGGTCATTGGATTTCATGCGGGACAGTTTATCCAATGGAAGAGCTTTCCGCACTTTGAATATAATGGATGATTTCAACCGCGAAGCCTTATGGATCGAGGCCGATACATCGTTGCCAGCACAACGAGTAACACGCACCTTCGACATGCTTGCGTCCTGGCGTGGTTATCCTAAACAGTTACGCGTGGACAATGGTCCTGAATTGATTTCAAAGGAATTGGCGGATTGGGCAGCCAGACATCATGTGGAGCTGGCTTTTATTCAGCCAGGGAAACCGGCTCAAAACGCATACATTGAACGTTTCAATCGAACCTTCCGGGAGGAGATCCTGGATACGTACTTGTTTACAACCATTCAGGAGGTGCAAGAAATCGCAGAGGAATGCCTGGAAGAATACAATGCAGTTCGTCCTCACGAAGCACTTGGAGGGCTACCGCCATATCAGTTTATGGCGATCAAATCATAATGGTCTCCACTTTCACGTGGTACTAAAAATGGGATGTTGACACATTGTTTTGGTTTTTTAATAAATTTATAAGTTATTTTTCTGTTTAACTTCGATTATAAATTGCCAATAAACCCAAGGCATCCTTTGTTTTTGTGTTAACTCTTTTAGTCTATTGCAACCCTCTTTCCATGGCTTTGAGTTCATTGGGTAATTGAGTTGTATTCGCACAAGATTAAGTTGAGCGAGGTTGTATGCACTCCTGGATCTATATATATTGGTTAGTGGTTTTTCAAGAAGAGTGTTACTTATTTCCCAAAAGTGAGTTAATGTGTCGATACGGGTTGATTCATTTAGTAGAAGAGAAGAAAGTAAGGTTCCAACTTCACGCCATAAAGTGCCTTCTAAGCAATGATTCCCAAGAATTTGAGCGATACGATCCTCTTTATCTACTAATGAACTTAAGATATTTATATTCTTGAATGTGCGTCCTCCATCAATATCATGGTCTATATGAAGTGAATTGTAAATCTCTTTTACCCAAGCTAGATCACCAATTTTATATTTTTCAGTATAAGCGGCACACTTTATTGATTGTAATTCTCTTACTGCGCAATTGATATCCTCAATGTTTTCGTGTTTTTTATTTAGATATTTAAGGTAAGTATTGAATAATTTAAGGGTTGTCATTGCATCTTTAAATAATTCTGGATCTAAATTTGGATTAATAATTGTATCCTTATGTATGGAATGAGATACACTATCAAGAAATAAATGATTCGCTCTGAGTCGCCTAAAAGGATAAAGTTCATTATCAAAATATTTATGCATTGCTTTTCGTGAAGCTTGATAATCCAAAACTGCACGTAAAAATCTTGCTTTCTGAAAATACACAGTCCTTATAAAATTTTCATCTTCTAAATAAGAATTGATAACCTCTAAAAACTTTTCTTTGGCCCAGTGAAACCTTTGCTCTGAGAAGACACTAGTAGCAATAATTCGATAATATTCTACGAGTATTGTTAAAGTCTCGGTGGTTTTGGGGCCCTCCAATAAAATTGAATCAGCCAATGCTGTAATTTTACTGATAATCTTTGGTTCATTTGGATCATTTTTCGTCCAGTTCTTTTTTAGAAATTCTACCCTTAAGGAAAATTGGAGTAACGAAAAACGTTTATTTGGAGTGATACACTGGGCGTTAGAGATTTTCTTCTCGAACTTTGTTATTAAATTTTTGTTAATAACAAAGGTGCTGTCTAATTCAGCATCATTATTTGGTTCTTGACTTTGTTTTTCCGAAGAATAAAACTCTGTTTTAGAACTAGTCAAGACTTTAATGATTAGATCAGCAATTTCAAGTGGTAGCCATTTATCCGGTGTAAGCAGATATTCTTTGAAGATACTAATTGCTTTTTTTATATTTTCCTTTTCATTTTCTAGATCTAACTGTGCTTTTCGTAGATATAATCGAATTGCAGCTGCATCTAATTCTTCATTTGGTATAGAGTGTATAGATGAATTAGCACTTAACTTATCAAGGACAGAAAAACTTTCGTGGATCTCTGCAAGCGCTGTGTTATTGTCTAAATTGAAAGTGATGTCATTAGTTATTGTCGAAAGTTGTCTAGCAAAACCAGTAGGAATTGTAGCGTAGTTATTAATCTCCAAGAGATTAGATTTGGCTTGGATTAAGTATTGCAATCGAATGCGGTTGTTAGTTGCATAATTAGCTCGAGCTATTAATGATTCGACCCTTTTTATCCTAAGACGTACTGAATTATTATGACTTACTACAGCAACTTTTGTGAATGCCTCTAGATGTTTGGAAAATTCCCTTGCCGAATTTTCAAATGCAGTATGAATTCTTAAGAAGTTAAATAATTCAATATATGCGATAAACTCATTTTCAGAAAGCGATAAAATTGAAAAGGGCATCGGATTGGTGATTTGCTTGGAAATACGTTCTAGTTTTTTATAGATTTCGTTTTTTATTGTGGAATTGTCCGTATGACTTCCTATTAGGCATAAAATTCGGATACAACCTGATGAGGGATATATATCCTCTTCTAATTGAATTAATTGGCTAATTTCCATTAATTGACATTGAATTTGACCCCATGGGATTCTTCTTTTAATCGCTTGATTTGATACTGGCACTAAAAAAGAAATTGCTTTCTCGTTTTTGGGATTTATCCTAATTGCATTTTTTAGGTCATGGATTTGTTTATGCCAATCAAAGGATAAGTAATACTGATTTAAGGCCTTGTAAAAATAAGCATTTGATAAATACCGTGGACTAGCAGGCGTTTGTATTAACTCGCTATTTGCTTTGATATAATCTTCAGCACTTTCCATTGATGCAGCAAAGTTCCCGGCAAAGTAAGATTCTTTACCTGTTTGAATTGAAAATTTAGTTGCTTGATTTCTCCAGAACGTTGCTTTATTAAAACTTTTGGCCTGGAAATAATGATAAGCAGTTTCAACAACTGTTTGAAAGCTTTCTTTAGTCAGATCCGCAGGCAGGAGATTTAGAGTCTTTTGTGCTTTTGACTCATAGTGTGTAGCTAGTGCTAAGTAACCGTTTTGTAAGGCCGTGTTATTAACAATGTTGTGAATATGTTCGCTTACAATAGCATGCGATGAGTAACCAATACGTTCTTCTACTCCAAATTCAATTAGAGAGCGCCGGTTTAAGTCCTCTAGATCTTTATCAATATTTTCTTTTTTAAGATTGAATTCAACATTTGAAAGAAATCTTTCGCTTTCTGGTCTACGCAATAAAGATAATAAGGTTAATAATTTCATTTCTTGATTTGTACAATATTCAATAGAAAGACTTAGCAGTTGTTTTAAATAAGTACTAAGAGGTTGATCATCGCTTGAATTCGACATAAACTCGATTTGATCATTGTCTGATAGACTAGTAAAAAAACCTAGAGCTTTTGGATGTCCAGAGAGCCTGTAAAAGGCATCTAATAATAAGTATTGATCTAAGTCACCTTCTGATAGTTTTGTCTCGGAATATTCTATTAACTCCTCTAAAGTGAATCCACCAAGTTGTATTTGATCACGGGTGTTTCCTCCACAAATTGGGAATACATGACCATCTTCGATCAACCTTGGAAGATTTAATGGACGAATATTTGAAACAAGTACAAGGCGGCCAGAACCATTATTTAGATTCATAAAAGCAGTCAAAAATTGTTGAATCGTTTTTGTTGGTATACCAGGAGGGACGTCATCATTGGAACGTTTTTTTTGTAATACTTTTTCAAAGTGGTCAATTACTAACAAGGAATTAGATTGTCTAGTTCTTGAAGCTAAAGCTAAAACCGAATTTTCAATTTCATCGTTTATTTGGATATTTAACTTTAAAGCAATTGAGTGAAAAACAGATTGTGTAAATTCATTTTCTAGAGCATGCGGTGGTAAAAAACCTAAAGACGCATCAATATAAATAGGTTTAAATCCATATTGAGAATTTCTTAGGGCGCACCATTGACGAGTGAGATAACTCTTACCAATCCCAGTTAGTCCAATAATCGATGCTACTGGAATGTTTGATTGATACCATTTGTCAAGTTGAAGTAGTTGAGATTTACGTCCCACAAAACCATCGATTGGTTTAAGTTTATCCCCTTCAGAATCGCTATGTTCATATAATAAGGGGATTAATTCTTTATCGAGGTCAATTATTTTGTCTTCAATGATCTGGAGGCTATTAAACTTGTTTTTTAAAAGAGGCTCTTGGCGTTTAAAAGTTTCGATTTCTCTTTCTATTTCATCCCTTTTTGTTATTAAACGTGTTTTACGTTCCTCTAAAAGATAAGTGTTTTCAAAATCAGCCTCAACACATAACTGATCGATAACTCTACTAATTCTCTCAGAAAGATTATTCCATTGCCTATCAAGCTCATTTATTTTTATAGCTGATTTATAATCTTTATTCATCTGATTTTTTCTGATGTCGTATACCGTCTATTGCTTTTTCAACGTTGTTCCTTTCATGCATAAGCTTTTTATGTCTTTGCTGTAATGTATATTTTCTTTCGCTATCCATCGTTGTGTTTAGATCTTCAGTGATTGCTTCAATACGTTTGTTCATGCCTTCCCATTGCTGCTTCAGTTCTTTGTAATGTTGATTAAATCTAAGCTCATCCGATAAAGCTTCTTGTTCATTCTGATTATTGTTTTTCCCTAACATAGTTCCTCCCTGACTCATTGCTTTTTTGAGATTTAGATAAGCTAAAGTTGCACTTAAAAATGCAATGTAAGGTTCTACATTTTTATAATCTAAAATTATCCATATACCACTGGATAATAGTATTAAACCAGTTAGAAATGTTTTTGTTTTATTATCAAATTCTGAAAATGTTATTATTAACATGATAAAAGCAATTAAAAATACGAGCAGGGGTTGCAAATCAGGTTGTATTAATAACCAGAAAAAAGAGAATATAAGTATCAATATAGAAAAAATGCGTATTACTTGGTTCATTGAAAATAATGCTTATTCTCTATGAAATTGTTGATTAATTTCAGATTTTATAAATGTTGACATAGAATTCAAAAGATGACTTCAAGCGTTAAATAAATTATTCATAAAAAACATAAAATAAAATGGTGTTACACTCAATTTTATTATACAAATGTTTTTCTATAAATAAAATAGTTGTGGGCTTTGTTCAGGGCAATTGCATTCTGGGAAATGAAGTATGCTCAAGATAATGAGGAGGATACCATGTGTGGTGAAGAAACACCCATCAATCTACACTCATATTTTATTCGAAGTGTAAGATTAAGTCATGCTATTTAGGTAAGCATCCCCTAAAATAATACCAACCTAAAGTGGAATATTCTGGTAAAACAAAGACAGGAGATTCCAGATGAAAAGAACAAGATACACAGAACAGCAAATCATCAGTATCCTCAAAGAAGCTGAAGCAGGTGTCCCGG
>JAHDQE010000046.1 GCA_018433975.1 Ornatilinea sp.
GTTCTATTAACATTTGATTATGAAAGGCTTTTTTGCGACCAGAGTTTATGCTTCCGGGTAAGCCTCAAAAAGTTCTCCCCAGGGGCTTTCCTTTTTCCATTGATCAACGACTTTTTTCCCTTTTACCGGATACCAAAAATGATCGTGGTAATATTCGCTGGCAAAGATGAAAATCTTTACCATGGGAGTGTGGAAAAAGAGTTTTTGGAAGACTTTTAAGGGAGAACGCCAGAGCAGCATGCCTACTCCTGTTCCCAGGTTTACGCCAACGTCAAAATTCCAACGTTCTTCGGCAACCTCAGGCATGCCAACGATTTCAATTTCACGCGGGTTTCCCTGCCCCAGACCCCGTTCGGTGGCATGAGCGATGTAACGGATTTTCATCGGATCAAACCCCATCATCATTGCCGCTACGGCATCTATGGCGACCATGTCATCCGAGGCTAAAATCACATCTTTCTTGTGAGGAATCAGCGTGCGGGGGCCAGGGCCAGAGCCGGCTGTTGTTCCATCCATGGTCGCAAAAAGGCCGGAATGAATTTCCTTTTGGATTGCCAGGAGATCCACAAGAGTATCGTGAATCCAGGTGTGGGTATAGTGCCGGTTTATGTTCAATAGCCCGCCAAAAGCATTTTTCATTGCACCTGTAGTCACGGTGTAGCTGTGGGTTTTAACGGTGGGCAAATGCACGATATTTTTCCCGAAAAAGAAATCCGGAATAAAAATCCCGTCCGGGAAAATTTTATCCAGCACCAACATCTCTGCCTGAGGTTTGTATTCCTTCCAACTCATATCCTCCGGCAGGAAATTGTATTTCTTGGGGATGCCATATTTTTCCAGAACCGGACCGAACTTGTTGTACCGGTCGCCCAGGTCGGCAATGGTTACAACGGTTTTATTGTGGACGTCAACGAGATCGTTGAACCCCGCGGATTTTAAACCTTTTATAGTTCCTTCAAGCTGCCAGGGTGTTGTGTTTGAGCCGGGAAAGAGCAAATGCCAGCTTATATTGTCTTTTAATATGGTGGTAGCACCCGGGTCGAGTGCCTGCTGTATGCCGGCTAAATTGCATAATTTCTGGTAGTCTTCTAAAACACTCTCGGGTTTTGTGCGCAAAACAGCAACGCGAGATTTTGACATTTTTTTTCTCCTGTTCATTAAAACAATCCAAAAAAAGATTGCATATCAATCCTATTTTGCAACGGGTTAGATTGTACAACAATCAAATTGTTTAATCCAGTGAATATCTTTACAGTTATGTCCCTTTTTTTTGCAAAGTATATGAATTTGTTGATAAGATAGGTGATGTCCCTTACATTCGGCTGACAAATTTGATTCTAAGCATATAATGGTTGCAATTCAGAAATAGGGTGCTTATAATTAACGAAGCACTTAACAAAGTGATAACATTTTATTTTTTCCATATTGAACCGGGTAAAACCTTGTCGTTAAATTTCCGGGAAAGCGGGGGGGAGTACTTTATACAGGTTGAAAAGAAATGGTAGGAGGGTGGGCTGGATACTCATCGGATTACACAAAATTTAAAAAATAGTTATTCTCATGACCAACAGCTTTTATCGGGCACAGTATTGGTTGACCGGTATTTAATCCAAGATGTGATTGGGCTTGGGGGGATGGGTTCCGTCTATCGAGCGAAGGATTTGCATTTTCCCAATGTGGAAAAAATTGTTGCTGTTAAAGAAATGATCAATCAGGCACCTGATCCCCAAGTGCGCAAGACCGTCATCCGAAACTTTGAACGTGAAGCGAATATCCTGGTTACACTTTCTCATCCATCGATTCCTCAAATTTTTGATTATTTTTCGCATGAAGAAAGATCCTATCTGGTTATTGAATTGATCCCCGGAAAAGACCTGGAAAAAGTTCTGGAATCTACCGAGGGATTTCTCCCTGAAGAGCAAGTGATTGCATGGACTGTTGAGTTATGTGATGTGCTGAGCTTTCTTCACACACATAAACCGGAGCCCATTATATTCCGGGATATGAAACCCTCCAACATCATGATCAGTAAGCAAAATCATGTGTTCCTGATTGACTTTGGAATCGCGAAAAATTTCAAAACCGGCCAAAAAGGAACCATGATTGGAACGGAAGGTTATTCTCCACCGGAACAGTATCGTGGTGAAGCTACTCCCCGCGCGGATATTTATGCTCTGGGAGCGACTTTGCATCATTTGTTGACAAAGCGTGATCCCAGATTGGAACCGCCTTTTACCTTTTCCGAGCGTCCAATCCGGGAATTTAATACCAATGTGTCTGTGGAACTTGAAACCGTGATCCAGACAGCGCTTCAGTATGATCCCAAGGACCGCTTCCCTACTGCACAAGCCATGAAAGAATCGCTTTTGATGGCTGCCCAAAAAACAGGCGCCCTGCACAGCCGGTTTTTTCAGTCCGCTTCGATCGTATCATCAGAACAGAACGTTAAACCATTATGGACTTTCACCTGTGAAGATGAAATTCGCGGGTCTGCTGTTTATCAGAAAGGTGTGGTTTATGTAGGAGCGTATGATAACAACCTTTACGCTATCAATGGGAAAGATGGCGAATTTTTGTGGAAATATCCCACAGAAGGAGGCGTCGTAACTCGCCCTGCTATTGATCAGGGTGTAATCTATATCGGTTCTGAAGATCAAAAACTTCACGCAATATCCCAACGTTCCGGAAAATTGTTCTGGGACTACCGGACCGAGGGGCCAATCCGGAGTTCTCCCTGGGTGGCTGAAGGTCATGTGTTTGTGGGATCCGACGATGGTTTTATGCATGCAATCAATGTCAATTCCCACCGCCGTACCTGGCGCGTGGATGTTGTGGAAGCGGTGCGTTCTTCGCCTTGTGTTACCGAAGAAGGTATTTATTTTGGCTGTGAAAGCGGCGAATTTCTCAAATTGGATTTCAGAGGTGAAATAAAATGGCGCTTCAGAGCCAAACGCGCGATTACCGCTTCTCCGGCCGAATCACAAGGCGTCATTTTCTTTTCTTCTCTGGATTCAAATATCTATGCTTTGGATGCCAAATCGGGATGGGTGATCTGGCGTTTCCGAATGGGGAAAGGCACGGTGTCTTCTCCCTGTGTGTCGGATAAATATGTGTATGTCGGTTCAGCCGACGGCAATCTTTACTGTCTGGATGAACGAAGCGGTAGAGAGGTCTGGCGTTTTGGTACTGAGCACCAGGTGAGCAGTTCTCCCGTTCTATATAAAGATTCGGTATATGTAGGCTCTGCTGATGGGAACATTTATTGTTTGGATCAGTTATCCGGAAAATTACGATGGAAGTATGCTACGGGGGGCGCAATTACGGGAACACCTTTCATAGATAATGATATCCTTTATATCGGCTCGGTTGATCATATCCTGTATGCTTTGATGGCATGATGTAAACTGGCCAAATTTTAAAATAACCGGGCATGGAGGTTGTTGGTGTTTGAATTTATTAAAAACTTATTCGGAAAAAATGAACCACGGCGGGCATTTGAAAGCGTTCAAACAACCCCGCTGACAGAAGAACAATTGCAGACAATTACACAAACTTCTATTTCATTGCACCCACCACAATTGTTGGTTGGCAGCGCTCAATCCGTTGGAAAACAAAGGGATCATAATGAAGACACTCTGTTTTCGTTGATTGCTACAATTGCTGATGGACGGCGGGATCTGCCTTTTGGTGTCTTTATCGTTGCGGATGGGATGGGAGGACACCAACACGGTGAGGTTGCCAGCACAATGGCGGTCCGTGCGATGAGTGATTATTTGATGAAGAAAATGTATTCTCCATTGATGGGCATGAATTCCGAAGAGGAGATTGAGAGCCTCCATGAAATCATGGAGAAGGGTGTTGAAGTGGCGCAACAGGCTGTTATTGAGAATGCTCCCGGCGGTGGAACCACCCTGACGGCTGCTCTCGTGATTGGAGACCGGGTAACCTTTGCCCATGTTGGTGACAGCCGGGCTTATTTTTTGTATGCTGATGGACGCATGCAGGCTGTAACCATGGACCACTCTTTGGTTCGCCGGTTGATCGAGTTGGGACAGCTTACTGAAGAAGAAGCTGCTGTTCACCCCCAACGGAATGTACTTTACCGTGCTTTAGGACAGATGGAACCTTTCCGACCCGAGATTAATACGCTGGTTCTTCCAAACCCCGGTTATTTATTGATATGCAGTGACGGGCTATGGGGAGTTGTTCCAGAGGCTGAAATATTCCGGATTGTAATGAATGCCGAAAACCCATCGCTTGCCTGCCATCGATTAGTAGAGGCGGCCAATGCGGCGGGGGGACCGGATAATATCAGTGTAGTGTTATTGCAGTATTTGGATTAATCCATATCTGTCGGGAGTTTTGCTTTGAATCAGTATGCTGTTCTGGGTTTGCCATTTGATGCTTCGCAGGAGCAAATCCGTGAAGCTTATTTTGTGGCAGTGCGGCATTTGCATCCCGACGTGAACCCGGACCCGAACGTTCAGGAAGAATTTTTGAGGGTGCAGGAAGCTTATGAAACGCTTTCTGATATTCAACTCCGCAAAAAGCATGATCGGGCGTTGTCTCCTGAAGAAAAGAAATTTCCGATTTCCATTGATATTCAATTCAGCCGGCCCGCCATCCGCCGCTTGAATGAACCCCAATTGATTTATAGTCTGGTAACTCTCACGAGCTCGACCGAACCGAAGCCGGAGGACCTTCCTCCGCGACATCTGTGCCTTGTGGTGGACAGGTCTACTTCGATGCAAGGTAACCGGATCGAGGTGGTTAAAGCAAATATTATCCGGCTTATCAATGATTTAAATCCTCAAGATCAAATTTCAATTGTAACTTTCAGCGACCGGGCGAATCTGGTAATTCCGGGGTCGAAAATTAAGAATCTACACTCGTTTGAGACCAGGATTCGGGCGATTGATACGGGTGGGGGAACAGAGATCTTGCAGGGGCTGCAAATGGGGGTGGATGAACTCCGGTATGCCAATAATCAAGGCGTGTTCACCCATCTCATTTTATTAACAGATGGACATACTTATGGGGATGAACAGCAATGCCTCCAGCTGGCGAAGGAATCTTCAAAAGAAAACATTGTTATCAGTGCTTTAGGAATTGGGGGGAAATGGAATGACGAATTCCTGGACCGCCTGACGGCTCTCAGCGGCGGGAGCACGATGTATGTTTCCTCAACGGACGACCTTTCGAAGCATATGATGCAAAAGATAAATTCCTCAAAGCTGGTTTATGCCCGGGGAATAAAGTTTGATTTCAGCAAAGATGATGCTGTAAAATTGCGTTATGCTTTCAGGCTTTATCCCGAGATTAATCCATTGCTGATCGATACAGTCCCTCTTAATCTTGGGAACCTGCTAGCCAAAGGCAGCCTCTCGATATTATTCGAATTTTTGATTGAGAATTCGATGGAGATAGAGGATTTTGTTCGATTGGCATCCGGCTTTGTTGAGTACAGCGCGTTTGCACACCGGAGCATCTCCCGATTGTTTGTAAGCATGAAACACCCCGTAAGTGATACGCCACAAACACAGCTCCCTCCTCCTGTTATTCTGAATGCGATGTCCCGATTGACGCTTTATCGGATGCAAGAGCGAGTCCGGGAGGAGGTCAAAGCCGGAGATTTGTCGAACGCGACCCGACATCTTAAAAAGTTGGCAACCAATTTATTGTCGCAAGGCAATTCCGGCCTGGCGCATGTGGTATTGAAAGAAGTAAGGCATTTAGAAGAAACACATCAATTCAGTGATGATGGCGATAAACGAATAAAATACGGCACACGAGCTTTGCTTTTGCCTTCGGGTTAGGAGAACTCTTTATCGATGATTAAATGTACAAGATGTCAATCTGAAGAATTGGAGGGGGCTTTATTTTGTAGTGAATGTGGGGCCCAATTGGTGGAAATGGATTCATCTGCTTTTATGACCGCGACCATGAGTCAGTCGGAGTTTGTATCTCCTGGCGGACAGTCGGACCCTATTGCCGAACAGATGTCTCCTTCTTCAGGGAAAGACAAAGATATTCGCGTTTATTTGCTGGTTCTGGATCATGAAGGAAAGCGAATTGAATTGGAAGGACGCAAGGAGTATTCTTTAGGTAGAATTGCTGAAGGCCAATTAATTTTACCGGATATTGATCTTTCGGATTACGATGCGTATTCTCAGGGTGTTTCAAGGCTGCATGCCTCGATTAAATTGTTGGGTT
Source organism: Ornatilinea sp. (assembly GCA_018433975.1). Lineage (GTDB taxonomy): Bacteria > Chloroflexota > Anaerolineae > Anaerolineales > Anaerolineaceae > SM3-B121. The sequence goes on from JAHDQE010000046.1 coordinate 6,214, forward strand.
CAACAGTTGTTGTTACAGACCTGGCTTCTTCAAATGGCACCCGAGTGAATGGGCAAAAAATCGGAAAATATGTGGATTATCCCTTGAGTGGTGGAGATACGCTGGCCTTAGGAAAATTGCAGTTGAAGGTGATTATAGAAGAAAAATAATAAAGGATTGATGAATTATGCCAAGTGTTATTGTTCATATCCAGAATGAGGAAGCGGTGTTGGGTGAAATAGATGAATTGCCAGCCGGGTCCGATAATGTTATTATTTTAAATCACCCCAGGCGTCGTGACGGCAAAGATTTATCCTATCTCGACGCGAGCGTTACCATGGTGATCTGGCCGGTTTCACGGATCAATTACATTGAGGTTATGCCCGGTGAACAAGAGGAAGAAATTATCACTTTTGTGCGGGAGTAGTAAATTATGGATGAAGGTCAATTAAAAAACAGGCTTATTCTGGTTGTAGATGATGAAGAAAGAATGGCCCGGTTTATTCGTCTGAACCTGGAGCATGATGGCTTTCAAGTGGTGGAAGCCTATAAAGGGATGCAGGCGATTCAAGTTTTACGAGATAAAATGCCAGATCTGGTCCTTTTGGATGTGATGCTGCCCGACCTGGATGGTTTTGAGGTGTTGAAATTGATCCGAGAGTTTAATTCAGTCCCGGTGATTATGCTGACTGCCAAAAGTGAAGAAGATGATCGCGTGCGCGGCCTTGAGTATGGCGCGGATGATTACATTACCAAACCTTTCAGCCCCAGAGAGTTGGTAAGCAGGGTTCGAGCAGTGCTTCGCAGGACGGAAGCCTCTTCAGTCGTTTCCAGGGACCTGATTGAGGTGGATGATCGATTGAAAATTGATTTTGGGCGTCGTGAAGTTTGGATTGACGGGAAATTGGTAAAACTGCGTCCAACGGAATACCGTTTACTGTATCATCTCGTGCAGAATGCCGGCTGGGTGATGACCTATGATCAAATTCTGGCGAAGGTATGGGGGTATGAATACCGAGATGAACCGCATTATGTCCGGTTGTACGTGAATTATTTAAGGCAAAAACTGGAAGAAGACCCTTCAAATCCAAAGTATATCCTCACTGAAAGAGGGGTCGGATACCGCTTTGTTGATTTTCGGCGGAAATAATTGGACGGTGAAATTTGTGCTTTGTGATTCGAAAGATGCATTGCGGATGAAGTTAAAAAGCAATGTATCTTTTTTTCAAAAATTACATCTAAATTATCGCACATGTTATTGGATTATCAATTCTGATAAAATATTATAAAAAGATAATAACTGTGATAGGAGAAGATAATGATTAATGAACCAATTCATGTAACGGATGAGGCATTTGAGAAAACTGTTTTGAAATCCGAATTACCGGTGATTGTGGACTTTTGGGCTCCCTGGTGTGGGCCTTGTAAAATGATCGCGCCGACCCTGGAAAAACTTGCCAAGGAACAGGCCGGGAAATTGCTGGTTGCCAAAGTGAACACGGATGAAAACCCCCAATGGGCTACCCAGTACGGGGTTCAGGGAATTCCGACCATGCTCTTTGTAGCCGACGGAAAGATTGTCCACCGGCAAACGGGGGCGCTGCCAGAAGGAATGATGCGCGAGATTGTGACTCAATTCCTGGATATTGTTTCGAAAGCGAAAAGCCAGTAGTAATTTTCAAACAGGATTTTGAAAAAAGCAGGGCGAGAAAAATTTTTTTCTCGCCCTGCTTTATGTGATTAAAGAATATGGGATGGGTTACACGCGCCGAATATGAGCGCCAAGCTGTTTAAGCTTTTCGTCAATTCTCTCGTATCCGCGGTCAATCTGGCCCACATTGTGGATGACCGAAGTGCCTTTGGCAGAGAGCGCTGCAAGCACCAGGGACATACCGGCCCGGATATCCGGACTTTCCAACTTTTCTCCATAGAGCTCGCTGGGACCCTGAACAATGCATCGATGCGGGTCGCAAAGAACAATTCTTGCGCCCATTCCTACCAGTTTGTCGGTGAAGAACATCCGGCTTGGATACATCCAATCATGAAACAGTACGGAGCCCCTGGATTGGGTGGCAATTACAATGGCAATACTCATTAAATCGGTGGGAAAGGCGGGCCAGGGCATGACGCTAATTTCGGGAATCATCCCACCAAGATCGGGTTCAACTTCGAGGGGCTGGTTTTCCGTTACGAGAATATCCTCTCCATCCACGGTCCAAACAACGCCCAGCCTTTTAAGAACAAAACGGATCATATTCAGGTAACTCGGTCCCGCATTCTTGATTCGAATATTCCCCCGGGTAACTGCTGCGGCTCCGATAAAGCTGACCACTTCAAGATAATCCGAACCTATCGTGAATTCCCCGCCGTGCAATTTGGTAACACCGGTAATATTTAAAACGTTGGATCCAATATTGGAAATGTTTGCGCCCAAATGGTTCAAGAAATGACAAAGTTCTTGAATATGGGGCTCTGAAGCAGCGTTCCGGATAACGGTTTCACCTTCTGCGAGGACACTGGCCATGATGGCGTTTTCGGTCGCTGTAACACTTGCTTCATCCAGCAGGATGTCCGCACCGTGAAGCTTTTTGGCTTTGAAATGAAACGAGCGGTCATAGGTGATCTCGGCCCCAAGCTTTTCGAGGGCGAGAATGTGTGTATCCACCCTCCGGCGTCCGATCACATCTCCACCGGGAGGGGGCAGATGTAATTCGCCAAACCGGGCAGTAATTGGCCCCGCAAGCAGGATTGATGCGCGAATATTTTGACAAAGTTTAGGATCAAGCCGGGAGGGGTGAAGATTGCTGGAATCGATTTTCCAGGAGTGGCTTCCGATATCCGTGATGATTGCGCCGAGGCTTTCCAATAGAGACCTCATGGAAAGCACATCTAATATTCTTGGAATGTTGTGAAGAATTACAGGTTCCTCTGTTAGTAAACAGGCCGAGAGCAGCGGGAGCGCTGCGTTTTTATTCCCGGAAGGTGTAATTTCTCCTTGTAACGGATGATTGCCTTCAATGATGAATTTTTCCATAGCACCTCCTTCGCGTTATTATAACTTGAGATTGTTGATCCCTGTGAAGATATTTTTGGAGGATATGCTTTATTCAAACCAAAACACTGCTGACAAGGATGGATAAGCGGTCAACTTATTGTCTCCAGCATTTGAAAGACAGCCAATAGATTGGCTATTTTAAAGCAGGTATCCGCAACTGCTTATCAGAGGGGATCGAGAGAATCCAATTGGTTTTTGAATTCTTCCAGAGTGCTCACCGGTTTTTTGCAAATAAATCCCTCGCAAATGTATGCGGTGAGTTGATTGTTTTGGAGCGGCCGGTCCACCAGAAGGGTGGGTGCTCCTTGGGGTGGGGGATAGGTGGTGCTCGCCAGAATGGTTCTGGGGCGGAACTTTTTCCATATCATTTGTTCAAACAAGGCTGTGGATGAGGGGCTTTTTGCCGGTGAAACAATCGCGATCTGACGAACGGGGCCTGCTGCGAAGTCCATCGACTGGAGCCAGTATGAGAAATTCCGTGGATATTGAGAAGCCAGATCTGTGGTTGAGGCGATCAGGTTTTCTGCAAGCAAGCGCCATTCCGAATTATCGTCATAGGCGGAGAGCAGCAGCAGTGCGTGGGCTGAAAGCGCGTTCCCGGATGGGGTAACGTTATCCTGGATTTCCTTTGGACGGACCAAAAGGTGAGAATTACCGGCCTGAGTATCGAAGAAACCGCCTTGAGGATCGGAAAATTTAACCAACAACAATTTCATCAACTCCTGGGCAGACCGAAACCAATGGTTATTATGATCCGCCTGATACAGAGCGATTAAAGCGACAATTAAGCCGGCGTAATCTTCCAAGTAGCCTGCGTGGTGGGCACTGCCTGCCCGCCAGGAACGGAATAAGAGGTCTTCCTGCAGGAGGTTATCCAGCAGGAAAACAGCGTTTTCTTGAGCGGTTTTGAGATATTCAGGTTTATTCAGGTATCGGGCTGCTTCGGAGAAAACGCGCAGCGCTAAAGCGTTCCATGAGACGAGAACTTTATCATCGGTAGACGGACGGACGCGCATGGCGCGGGCTTCCAGCAGTTGTTTGTGGATGATCTGCAACCGATTGTGAAACGCTGTGAGAGATAATCCGGTCCGGCCCGCCAGAATTTCGTCGGATTCCTTTTTTTGCAGGATGATCTTGCCATCAAAATTTCCGGTATCTGACAAGGTGTAAACCCGATACGCAAATTCCATGTCCGAAGGATCTTTTAAAGCGGATCTGATTTCTTCTAAAGTCCAGGTATAGAATTTGCCCTCAATGCCTTCCGAGTCTGCGTCCAGACTGCTGAAGAACCCGCCTTCAGGTCCTGTCATTTCGCGCTGGATGAAAGAGAGGGTTTGTTCGCATACGGAACGAAAACTTTCATTCCCCGTCAGCAAATAAGCATGAAGATAAACCAATGCCAGTTGGGCATTGTCATACAGCATCTTTTCGAAATGAGGAATCAGCCAGTTGTTATCGGTGCTGTAACGGTGGAATCCTCCACCGACAACATCATATATCCCGCCCCTGCTCATTGTGGTCAGTAAATGACGGACCAATTTTTCGATTTCGGGATTTCCCTCCCGAGCAAGCTGCTGGAGAAGAAAATCAATGGTCATCGGCGCGGGGAAACGGGGTGCACCTCCCCATCCACCGTAAATCCAGTCGTAGGAATCGACGAGTTTTTGAGCTATGGTTTTTAATGTGTCTTTGGAATAGTCCTTTTGGGTGCTCAGGTCCCATGCGGCGGACGACCGGAGGTGCTTTGTAACCTGTTCCGAAACGCGTTGAATATCAACCTGCTGGCTCTCCCAGGCGTTGATAATTGAAAGCAGAAGGTCTTGAAAGGAGGGCATTCCGTAGCGGGGAGCCGGAGGAAAGTAAGTCCCGCCGTAAAAAGGTTTTAAATCGGGGGTAAGGAAAATGCTCATCGGCCAGCCGCCCTGTCCCGTCATTGCCACCACGGCATTCATATAGATGCTGTCCAGGTCGGGGCGCTCTTCACGATCTACTTTAATGCTGACAAAGTGCCGGTTGAGTATTTCGGCGATAATTTCCGATTCAAAGGACTCGCGTTCCATGACATGGCACCAGTGGCAAGCTGCGTATCCGATGCTCAAGAAGATAGGTTTGTTTTCAGTCCGGGATTTTTCAAGTGCCTCTTCTCCCCAGGGATACCAATTGACCGGGTTGTGGGCATGCTGCAGTAAATAAGGGGAGGTTTCCTGGGCAAGGTGATTTGTCATACGCATTCCGATCTTTTATGTTTTGTTTGAAAGAATTTATTCTTTAATTCTACAACCCGGAGTATACAAAGGCATAACGGTGTCCAGCCTTCGGTGTTTAAGCCTGTATAGCCGGCTGACTGTGTGAGAAAAACTGGTGATTTAAGTCTATTCACAGTTGGTTGAGATGCGGTATACTCTCACCATGTTTTAATCTTTTCGTTTTTCATTTTTAATTATTCAGAAAGGTCGTTATGATGATCAGAATTGAGAAAATTGATACCCGTAACAAAACTCAAGTAAATCAATTCATCCAGCTCCCGTTCCGGCTTTATTCGGATTGCCCTCAATGGGTGCCGCCTTTTATCTCCGACGTCAAAATTATGCTAAATCGGGATAAGCATCCTTTTTATGAACGTTCCGATGCGGATTTCTTCCTCGCCTGGCAGGATGAGGAAGTCGTGGCAAGGCTTGCCGTCATGGAGCATAAACCATTTAATCAGTACCACAACACTAAAAAAGCATCTTTCACCCTGTTTGAGAGTATTAACGATCAGGAAGTTGCCAATCAACTTTTTGAAGCGGCTTTTGAATGGGCTCGCGCCCGAGGGCTGAATGAGGTTGTGGGACCTAAAGGGCTGTGTTCCTTTGATGGATACGGTATTCTGGTTAAAGGCTTTGAGCACCGGCAAATGATGACGATGGTCAGCTATAACTATGATTACTACCCGGTTCTACTGGAAAATTTGGGTTTTGAAAAAGAGGTTGATTTTGTTTCCTGTTATTTGCCAACCAGTGATTTCAAACTTCCCGAAAAGGTGAAAGAGGTTGCCAGGCGGGTTACTCAACGCGGACGTTTTGGTATTATGAATTTCTCTAACAAGAGTCAGTTAAAAGCGATGGCCGGAAAGATTGGAGAGGCTTATAACAAAGCTTTTGTGAACAACTGGGAGTATTACCCGCTGAGTGATGGAGAAATTAAATATCTTCTGGATACTTTGCTTCAGGTTATTAATCCAAAACTGGTTAAGCTGATCACTTACAAGGAAGATATGGTCGGATTCTTGCTGGCTTTTCCGGATATTTCTGCGGCACTTCAACGGCAGAAAGGCCGGATTACACCCTGGGGAATCCTGGATCTCTTAGGGGAGATGAAGCGTGCGAACTGGGTTTCTTTGAACGGCGCGGGAATCCTTCCTCAATATCATGGATTGGGTGGAAACGCACTGTTGTATGCAGAAATGCAAAAATCCATTCTGGAGTTTGGTTTTGAACACGCCGAATTGACACAGGTTGCCGAAACGGCGGTGCAAATGCGTAAAGATCTGGTGAATGTAGGTGGACAGGAATATAAAAATCACCGTGTTTACCACCGGGCTATTTAGCTCAAGATGTTTTTAATCGGATTGTTCGCCTCGCTAAAAGAATTAGTGAGGCGAATTTTTTTTGGTGGAAATCCCGGAAAGGTTTGAAGCGGCGGGTTGAACGCTTTTTAGAATTGTTGAAAGACCATACGCCTGCCAGATGCAGGTAAAAGGAACCAGCGGGATCACATACCTTTGAAAAGGCAGGGTGAACAGGAATATAAGCGATAAAAATTGGAGCGCACTTGCCAGCAGCAAAAAAACCAACGGTTTCCATCGGGGAGTATCTTTTGTGTGGAAGATTTCGACGAGTGCTGTAAAAAAGCCAAATATGGATAAGACCAGCAAAATTCCTCCCCAAACAATTCCCCGATAGAGATTGTTGAGCGGATTATTCAAATATGCGGCAGCCGATTCCAGCGTTTGTTCCTGATAGTTGGCAACATCCTCTACGGCAGGCGGATTTATAAAGAGCTGAAAAACAATTCCTAAGGTACGTTGGGGGATAGAGTTCAATATCTTTTCGGGATTCTTTTCAGCAATGGTTGTGATCTGATTGGATGTCAGAGTCTGACGGGCATCCCAGGCGGACAGACCGGCTTGCAGCGGATGCGCCCACAAAAACGGATTTAAGAGAAATAAGATGATCAGGCCAGTCAAGAGGTATTGGGCTGTACTGGAAACGCGTGCCAATTTATTCGTAGACCGAAGCGGTTCCTTTTCCTGTCCGGGCCAAAGCACTATGATTAATCCCATCAAGAGCAAGGCAGCAGCGGATTGCTTGGACGAAAATGCCAGGGCGGCGGGGATGGCGATCAGCCAGCGATGCTTTTCCAGGTGGGTGATCCTGTAGAGAGTCAGTAAAATTGTAAAGACCAGCAAACTTTCCGCCATGACCCTGCGGGTGTGCAATAAAATCAAGGCGTTAGAAGCGAAAAAGAAGATGGATAACCAGGCTGTCACCGGGCCGCCAATCTTTTGCGCTGTCTTATACAAGAGGAAAAGACTGAGGGGGAAAAAGACGGCGACCGACAGCCGCCCGGTTTGCAGCAGACCGGGATCCGGAAGTGCTCCGGCGAGCTGGTTCTCATTCCAGGTGGACGACCAATCCCAATCCGCCGGCAGGGGCGATTGATGGGTGATCTGACGGCCAAGCCCGGCTACATAGCGGGTAAGCGGAGCGTCCAGTTCTCGATAATGCTGGCGCAGATCCTGTTCGTTATCGGGCTGCCAATATAAGGAGGATGGATTTTCAAAAAACATTTCCACATCGGCGCTCATGAAGAGCTGCGTGCTTTCATCGGGGTGGAAAGGTACTTCCGAAACACCCTGAAGGTAAGCTGCCGAGAGGAATAGGATGACGAACAGAATCAACCAGTTGTTTTTAAGGCGTTGAATCATTGATTGCGACCTTTGTTTCAATGACGGGTAAATGATAGCTGTTTATAAGTTGTGCTGA
>JAHDQE010000038.1 GCA_018433975.1 Ornatilinea sp.
CACAGGCTGTTCACAGCTTCTTCATATCGCTGTTGTATCCTATAGCTACTGATATAAAACAAATAGGACCTCTGTATGAGGAAGGAGCTTAGAAATGAAAAAGACAATTTTAGCAGGTTTATTGGTTATGGTTGCGGTGGCCGCGCTTGGTACGGCTGATGTGGTGTTTGCTCAGGGACCGAATACCGATCCCGTTGTTCCCGGTACGGGTGTGGGCGTTGGCGGCCGCGGTGTAGGCTTGCGGCAGTATGCCGATCCGGTTGGCCGCATGGGCGACCCCGATGTGGAAGGTCTGGGACTGCTGGAAGACGGGCAGATTGCTTATGCCGCTCAGGAACTGGGGCTCTCGGAAGAAGAGATTGAAGCCCGGTTGGATGCGGGTGAAACCCTGGCAGGTATCGCGGTATCGATGGGTGTGGAAGACTACGTATCTTTTGTAGAAGCAGCCCGTGATTATGCCCGCGATCAGGTTCTGGCAAGTGGTGTGGAAATTCCCGGCTGGACCGGTGGAATGGGTTTCAACGGACAGAATGAAGCGCCCCGCTACAATCTGGAAGACTGCGATGAGCCGCTGTATCTGAATAATGACGGAGCTCTGGGACAGGCCGGAATGGGACGCGGACGCTGGAACCAATAGTTGGAAATTCTTGAAGTAAAAGGCAAGAAAGGGTGGCAACACCCTTTTTTGCTTTAAAGGTGGATCTCGTGGGGGAGGTTAAAAAGCATCAATTATGCATATCTTCTTCACAAATTCTTCATAAGTTCAGAATATAGTTGCTATATAAATAGGTCAATGCGCCGGGAAGGCGTGTTATGGAAAGGAGAATCAAATGAAGAAAGTCCTTTTTGCAGGTCTGGTGGCAGTTTTATTGGTTGGAACAATTGGTACGGCAGCTGTTTTTGCGCAGGGGCCGGATAATGGCCCCGGTATCCCGTGGAGAACAGATTGTGACGGAGATTGCACCACCGGGATGGGCCGCATGGGCGATCCGGATGAGGATGGACTCGGTTTGATGGAAGATTATCTGGTAGCCTTTGCTGCGGATAAACTGGGTCTGCTTGCTGAAGATATTGAAGCGCGTCTGGATGCCGGTGAAACCCTGGCCGAGATTGCTGCATCGGAAGGTGTGGAAGATTACTATAACTTCATGCTTGAAGCCCGGGATTACGCCCGCGAACAGATGGCAGAAGACGGCATTGAAATGCCGGGTTGGAACCGGTGGAACACGGACTCCGATGAGGAAAGTTTTGCTCCTCCGCGCTTGAATTATGATCCTGAAACCTGCACCCCCGGTCAATATACCCCGGATGGTGGGACCGTGCTTCGACGCGGCGGCCGCCGGGCCAGATAATTTGCCCCGTTGTTGTTCAAGAAAAGAATCAAACAGGGCGCTGTATGGCGCCCTGTCTTTGTTTAATGGCGTTTTCGGTTTTTAGAAAGATTGCTGCTCGGTGCGGGAAATGATCTCATCCTGGAGCGCTTTGCCGAGGTTGCAAAAGTAATCGGAATAACCTGCCACCCGCACAATCAGGTCCCGGTACTGCTCCGGGTGACGCTGGGCGTCGCGCAGAGTCTCGGCACTGATCACATTGAACTGGATGTGGTGGCCGTCCTTTTTGAAATAGGTACGCACCAGATGGGCCAGCTGGTCAATGCCGTTCTGGCCTTCCAGAACTTGAGGGGTGAACTTCTGGTTGAGCAGGGTGCCGCCAGTGCGAATGTGATCCATCTTGGCAGCTGAATTGATCACGGCGGTAGGCCCGTGCCGGTCCGCGCCCTGTACGGGGGAAATGCCCTCCGAGAGCGGTTGTCCGGCATGGCGTCCATCCGGTGTGGCGCCGATCACTGAACCGAAGTAAACATGCACGGTGGTGGGCAGCCAGTTGACCTGATACGTGCCGCCTTTGGTGTTGGGCCGCCCTTCGATGAGCTCAAAATACAGCTCGAAGATTTCCCGCATGATGTCGTCGGCGTAATCATCGTCATTGCCGTATTTGGGGGTTTTGTTTACCAGCGCCAGACGCACTTTCTCCAGTCCGGAGAAGTCGGAGTCGAGCGTGCTGACCAGCTCGGGCAGGGTGAGGCTGCCCTGATCGTAAACATGGTAGCGAATCGCGGAGAGAGAGTCGGTCAGCGAACCGATCCCCACCCCCTGGATATAGGAAGTGTTATAGCGTGCCCCGCCGTTGTGATAGTCCATCCCGTTTTCAATGCAGTCGGAGATCAGCAGGGAAAGGAAGGGCACAGGGAGGTATTCGGCGTACAGTCGCTCAATGAGGTTGTTGCCGCGGATTTTGACCTCGAGGAAATACTCAAGCTGTGTCCGGAAGGCCTGCCACAGGTCATCATAGGTTTTCAATTCTGCCGAGGAGCCGGTCTCAGGACCGATCTTTTCCCCGGTGCGGGGATCGGTGCCGTTGTGCAGGGTGATCTCCAGCACCTTGGTCAGGTTGAAATATCCGGTCAGGTTGTAGTTTTCTTTTCCAAACGCTCCGGTTTCCACGCACCCGCTGGTGCCGCCGCAGCGGGCATCCTCCAGAGCTTTTCCCTGGCGCACCAGTTCCTGTACAATCGAATCGGCGTTGAAGATGGAGGGCTGTCCAAAGCCGGTGCGGATGATCTCCGCCGCGCGCTTTAGGAAACGGTCCGGGTTCTTTTTACTGAGCTGGATATTGGAGCTGGGCTGCAGGATGCGCATTTCTTCAATCACATCCAATAACAGGTAGGTTACCTCGTTAACGGCGTCTGCCCCGTCGGGTTTCAGCCCGCCGAGGTTGATGTTGGCAAAGTCGGTGTAAGTGCCGCTTTCTTCGGCGGTGACGCCAATTTTGGGAGGCGCGGGGTGGTTGTTGAACTTTACCCAGAAGCACTCCAGCAGTTCTTTGGCATCTTCGCGGGTCAGAGAACCCCGGTTGGTTTCAGCCTGGTAGAAAGGATAGAGGTGCTGGTCCAGATGACCGGGGTTGAAGGAATCCCAGGGATTTAACTCGGTGATCACGCCAAGATGGATAAACCAGTAATATTGCAGCGCCTCCCAGAAGGTGGTGGGGGCGTGCGCCGGGACGCGGGTGCACACCTCGGCGATTTGTTCCAGTTCTTTCCGGCGGATGGGGTCCGGTTCGGTCTGTGCCATCCGCCTGGCCTGCTCGGCGTGGCGGTTGGCAAAAGTAATCATGGCGCCGGCACAAATATCCATCGCGCGCAGTTCCTCGCGTTTATCGTATGCCTGCGGGTCGTTCAGAAAATCCAATCGGGCGATGCTCTCGGCGATGCGCGCTTTAAAATCCAGCATACCGTGGTGGTAAATCTTGTCATCCAGGACGGTATGCCCGGGCGCACGCTGCTCCATGAACTCGGTAAAGATACCGGCTTCATAGGCTGCCAGCCACTCGTCGCCCACATTCTCAAAGATCTGCTCACGGATGGTGCGGCCATTCCAGTAAGGGATGATCGTCTCGGCGTATGCCCTGCGCATTTCTTCGGGTGCTTTAAAGAAGATTTTCTCCCGCGTGTCGAGGATCTCCAGATCCTGGAGGCTGTGACAGCAGATCTCCGGGTAGGTGGAGGTAGCCATTGGAGCCGGGCCGCGCTCGCCGACGATCAGTTCGCCTTCATTGATGGAGATGGTCTTGTGCGTCAATATATATTCAAAGGCTTTGGCGCGCAGCATGGGCGCGGAAAGAATTTTGCGTTGGGACTGATAAAACGCGGTAAGCAGTATGGCGCGCTCTTCCGAGAGAGTTGGTGTGGCTTCCAGACTTTGCTGGCGGAGATTTTTGACCCGTTGGTTCAAGTGATTATCCTCCTGATGTTACTTTAAACCCGTAAGATTCCATCCGGGTTTGAATATCCTGAATATGGTCTGCGGAAGGGGGGGAGGTATCCGGTAAGGAATAGGGCACACCCATACGGCTGTATTTACTTATTGCGATGTGATGGTAAGGCAGCAGGTCAACCCGACGGATGCTGTTCAATTCATGCAGGAATTGAGCGGTGCTTTCCAGGTTGGCCGGATCATCGTTGACACCGGGGATAACCGGAATGCGGATGATGATTTCGCAGCCCGATGCGGCCAGTGACCGCAGGTTTGCCAGGATGGTTTCGTTGGGTACACCGGTGAATTGGCGGTGCCTTGCGCTGTCCATCAGCTTGAGGTCATACAGGAAAAGATCGGTGTAGGGCGTGATTTGTTCCAAATTTCTCCATGCCGTGTACCCGGTGGTATCCACAGCCGTATGCACCCCGATGGCTTTGCAGGCTTGCAATGCTTCTTTCAGGAATTCGGGCTGGAGCAGCGGCTCGCCTCCCGAGAAGGTCACACCGCCCCCCGATTCGTCATAAAAGGGAAGATCCTTCCGGATTTCCGCCATCACTTCATCCACCGACATTTCCCGCCCAATTTGCTGCCAGGCTTCGGCCGGGCAGCGCGCGGCACAGGTGCCGCAGCGGGTACAGCGCGCCGGATCTTTCTGTAATGTGTGGTCCGACAGAGACAGCGCATCTTCGGGACAGTGTTCAACGCATTCGCCGCACAGGATGCAGCGTTCCGGCCAATAGTGCAGTTCAATCTTTGGAGAGATGCTTTCAGGGTTGTGGCACCAGGCACAGTGCAGCGGGCATCCTTTCAGAAAAGCGGTGGTGCGGATGCCGGGACCATCGTGAATCGAAAACTTTTTGAAATCAAAGAGAATACCGGAAGCCAAAGCTGGAGACCTCATAAAGCTGGTAAATGACGGAGCAAAATCGCAGCTGCCCGTTTGCATGAGTATACCCCTAAATTCCTGGCCCGAATATGAAGGATCGATTTTAACATTGTCGACATAAGTTTTTAACAATTTCTGAACAATTAAATGCTATCTTGTAACCATGAAAATGGAACCGGATCAACAACAAAATTTTGGTTTGGTTGTTCCCCCAACAACCCTGGAGTTGCTCCAGCCGCTGTCATTGTTTGCAGAAATGAAATGGGCAGCAGTGCCAGCGGCGGAGTCCAGGCACCACAGTGAAGTGGAGCGATCTAGTTTGCGATTGGTACCCTATTACATAGAATCGCCGGGGGACGAGTTCGCACTCCTGGGGTGGGGGTTTGTTTGTAGCATTTGAAATTTTGGATGTCACGCCTGAAGGCAGCAGGCGAGGCAGGTGGCAACTGCACTATAGTTTTCTCCCTCCTAGACAATCAGGGCAGACAGGAAGCTGCTCTGATTTGTTTTTAAATAAACATTTTGGATAAGGCTTCGGGTTTTTAGAAATTCCAGGTCTCGTTGGGAGGCGGGGAGTTTTGTGTTAAAGTTTCGGCGTTTTGGATCTGAACCTGAAATTAATCATTGATTTTCCATTGAATTTATGTGATAATAATCAATGTAAACGTTTAACCATTAAGGATTGCGGTTAATCGTTTCCTACCCTGATTACACAATGAGGCTGTGAATGTCCAAAAAGGTCACTATTGCAGAGGTCGCGAAAGAAGCAGGGGTATCTATTGCGACAGTATCCAGGGTGTTGAATCGCCGTAAGGGCAAAATAAAAATCAGCGAAGAAACGAAAATAACTGTCCAGCAGGCAGCGAAACGACTTGGCTATCAGGCAGATCCTTTTGCATCTGCCCTGAGGACCCGCCGCAGTGGTTTATTCGGTGCTATTATCCGGGATCTTCGTGATCCATTTCTCACAAAAGTATTCATCAATATGCAGGAAGTTGCCTGCGCAAAAGGCATGGAATTGCTGCTCGGCCACGCAAATTATGATGTTGCCACGGCCGGACGCCAGGCGAGCATCATGAGCAGCCTCTGGTTCGATGGCTTGATCCTTCTGGGCGATATTCCCGGGGATCTCGATGTGATGGAGCGGCTTTTGGAGAGTAAAAAACCCTGTGTGGCGGTGGCTTGTGGCCCACGGAACGATCTGCCTTCCATTAATCTGGATGAAGATAAGGGTTCTATCCAGGCGTTGGATTACCTGTACTCACTTGGACATCGCCGGATTGCTTGTTGTGGCGACCCTTCCATCCTTGGCGTAAAAGAACGGCTTTTATGTTATCAGGACTATGTCAGGGAAAGAGAATTGATTCAGGAAGAGGGGTATTACCAGGTCTGTTCAAACAACCAGATGGAAGCTGCCCATTGTGCTTCGGAACTGATGAAACTTCCTCATCCGCCCACCGCAATTTTCTGCGGGACGGATTTGATCGCCCTGGGCGTGATCAACCAACTGCACCGCTCCGGGAAAAGGGTGCCGGAGGATTTTTCGGTGATCGGTTTTGATGATATTGAAGAAGATGTGGAGATGTTCCCATCTCTCACGACGATCCGGCAACCGGCCGATGTGATTGCCGAGCATGCCATCGATTTAATTCTCCAGATGCGGAACGGATCCGTTGAAAATTTGGGTTCCACCAATATCTTGATCCAGCCGGAGCTGATTATCAGAGAATCTTGCTGTTCGGTCGTTGAGCATTCTGCTGCGTTGGAAGAGAAGGAAAATCTCAAATTACAGGTTGATTAAACTGTTTTCATTGAAGGAATTGCATGATCGAGATTATTAACAAAATTAAAAGTGGATATATCCGATTTGCTGTTTTCGATTTTGACGGTACGATTTCTTTGATTCGTGAAGGTTGGCAGCAAATTATGATTCCCATGATGGTAGAGATCCTTCAGGGAACCGGCACGAATGAGAGTTTAGAGGAATTGACCCGGATTGTCCGTTTATTCGTCACGGATTTGACCGGTAAACAAACCATTTACCAGATGATCCGCCTGAAAGAAGAAGTGGAGAAACGGGGCGGTAAGACGGAAGAACCACTGACCTATAAAGAAATTTATCATAATCGTTTGATGGAGCGGATTATTTCGAGACTGGAAGGTCTGCGTAATGGAACGATTGACCCTGTGGAATATGTTGTCCCGGGAACCTATCAGATCCTCGATCTGGCGCGAAAGTATAACCTGCGCTGTTATCTGGCTTCCGGAACGGATGAGAAATATGTTTTAGATGAAGCTGCTCTCCTGAAAGTGGATGGTTATTTTGAAAAATTATATGGGGCGCAGGATGATTACAAAAACTTCTCCAAACGAATGGTGATCCAGCAGATTATCGCGGAAAACAATCTGCACGGAGATGAAGTGGTTGCCTTTGGGGATGGATTCGTTGAAATTGAAGAGATGAAAAACGTCGGCGGGATTGCGGTAGGTGTAGCAACTAATGAAGCTACTCGTGAAGGTGTCGACGAATGGAAGCGTGAGCGATTGATAACAGCCGGTGCGGATTTGATCATCCCCGATTTTCAATCTTGGGAAGAACTGGAATCCGTATTGTTTGAAGCAAATCAGGAGTAGAGGAATGCCATTTAAAGAATTTGACCGTTCAAAATTGCTGGTTAAACCACTCGGGGAAAGAGAACACGATCTGACGGTTGATGTTGTGCTGGATCTGGATGCCAAAGTGGAAGAATTCAGGCCGGAATCGCTGGTTGCGCTGACGCAGGCAATTGCGGATGCGAAGCGGAAAAATGCTCCGGTTATTCTGATGATGGGCGCGCATGTGCTTCGAAGAGGCAATTCCCGCATGATCATCGATTTGATGGAGCGCGGTATTATCACCCACGTTGCCATGAATGGCGCGGGGGCTATTCACGATTATGAGTTCGCAAAAATTGGCGCCACAACGGAAAGCGTTTCAAAATATATTTCCGAAGGACAGTTTGGGTTGTGGAAAGAAACCGGTGAGATCAACGATATCATGGTTGAGGCTTATAAATCCGGAATGGGTCTGGGCGAAGCCATTGGCAAACACATCGAAGAAAACAATTTTAAGTATAAAGACATCAGTGTCTTCGCTGCCGGCTACCGGTTGCAGGTCCCTGTAACGGTCCACGCTGCTATCGGTCAGGATATTCTGCATGAACACCCTAACCTGAATGGTGCCGCATTAGGCGAGACATCCTACAGGGATTTTTTGATATTTGCACAGACCATTACCGGCTTGCAGGATGGAGTTTATCTGAACTATGGCACGGCCGTCATGGGTCCGGAAGTGTATTTGAAAGCCTTAGCCATGGCCCGGAATGTGGCCCACCAGCGCGGTGAAACTATCTATCGTTTCACTACGGCAGTATTTGATTTGATTGACCTGGGAGAGATGACCCGGCAGGAAGCCGCACGGATGACGCCTTCCTATTATTTCCGTCCCTACAAAACGGTTCTTGTCCGCACCGTGAAGGATGGCGGGGTCAGTTATTACATCCGCGGAGACCATGGGGTTACTTTCCCCAACCTGTATTCTTTAGTTTTGGAGAAGTTGAACCTGAAATGACCCTGACGATGAAGCCAGAACGTTTGGAAGAAATTTTATCCGCATTTCCCCGGATCAATGTCGCCGTGGTGGGGGATTTCTTTCTGGATAATTATTGGATTCTCGAAGAAAGCCTGAATGAGATTTCTTTAGAGACCGGAAAGATTGCCTATCAGGTGGTGGCAAAGCGCAAGAGTCCAGGCGCTGCCGGAACGGTTTCATCGGTTTTACGATCGCTGGATGTAAACGTGCATGCGGTCGGCTTCAGCGGTGATGATGGGCTGGGTTACGATTTGCGCCGGGAAATGAAAAACAGAGGGATGAATCTGGACGAGTTTTTTACATTTGAAGACCGTTTCACCCCTACGTATACCAAACCCATGCTGCTCTCGAACGGTGTGGAAGAGGAACTGAACCGGATTGATATCAAGAACCGGGAGCCGTTGTCTCGGGCGCATGAAGATGTTTTGATCGCCGCCATTGACCGGATTATTGATAAAGTGGACGCGGTAATTGTCTTGGACCAGGTTCAGGAACAGAACTGCGGCGTTGTAACGGATCGGGTTCGGGCGCATTTGGCGAAATTGGGCGCGGAGCGGGAGGACAGGATTATCCTGGCCGATTCGCGCGAGCATATTTCCGAGTTCCGGAGTATGGGCATCAAGGTGAATAATTTTGAAGCACGCCAGATTGTTGGCGGTACGGATGACATTTCTTTAAGCGATGTGGCTCAGCAGTTGTACCAGATGAGCCAGCGAACGGTAATAATTACCCGAGGTGAAAAAGGAATGTTAGTATGTGATCAAGATGGTTGGTATGAAGTGCCAACCATTTGTATTTCTGGGCCAATCGATGTTGTTGGGGCGGGGGATAGTGTTATGGCTTCTCTGACGGCTGCCCTTTGTGCGGGTGCCAGTCTACGGGAAGCAGCATTAATTGGGAACGTGACCGCCTCTTTGACCGTGCAGCAGATTGGCACGACTGGAACAGCAACCCGGAATGAAGTTCTGGAAAGATTTAATACGAAGTTTATCTAAAGGATTTAATTATGGAAACCTATCAATATATCGAAAAGTATTTTACCGATCTTAAAAAGGTCATTGATGATATCCCGCACGATGTAGTTGCAGCAGTTTATGATAAATTGGACGAATGCCAGCGCAGTGGAAAAACATTATTTGTGTTCGGAAACGGCGGAAGTGCATCGACCGCATCGCATATCATTTGTGATATGGGGAAAAATACGCGGGGTTCCGAAAAACCGCGGATGAAGGTGATTGGCCTGAATGATAATATGGCCATCTTTTCAGCGTACGCCAATGATGAGGGCTATGATCGCGTTTTTGCCGAACAACTGATTTCATTGGGGCAAGAAGGGGATATGGTCCTGGCGATCAGCGGGAGTGGGAATTCTCCCAATGTGCTGGAAGGGGTTAAAGCTGCGAAACAAAAAGGGATGTTCACAATTGGTTTCACCGGTTACGCAGGTGGAAAGTTAAAAGGATTGGTGGATCTGGCGCTTGTTGTTCCCGTGAACGACATGGAACAGGTGGAAGATGCTCACATGATCCTGGATCATCTGATCACCGGTCTGCTGCGCGGTAAGCGTTACGATGCTTAAGTTCTGTTTGGAGAACTGAATGAACAAACCGCAAGGCAAAGTGCTGACATTTGATTTCGGCGGAACAAAATTGGCAGGAGCAATTGTGAATAAGGCCACCGGCGAAATCAACCATTACAGGCGAAAGCAGACCCCAAAAAGTATGGGCTCGCAGGGCTCGCTGGACGTAATTTATGCTTTGAGTGATGAAATTTTAAAACTAAATAATGGTAATGAAATCCAGGCGATTGGCATTTCTTTTGGCGGCCCAATTACCCGGGATGGACAGATGATCATTAAATCCCAGCATGTTGAGGGATGGGATTATTTTCCACTGCCGGAGGTCTTGTCGAAACATTTTGGTCTGCCGGTTTATATGGAAAATGATGCCAATGCCGCTGCCCTGGGCGAGTGGTTTTATGGAGCGGGCGAGCAATGTGAGAGCCTGTTTTATGCTCAGGTGAGCACCGGAATTGGTTCCGGAATCATCATCAACGGGAAGATTTACCGCGGCATGGGGCTGGCAGGCGAGTTTGGGCATTTGACCATCGAAGACGATGGGCTTGAATGTGCCTGCGGCAAGCTGGGATGTCTGGAAAGCTACAGCTCCGGTTGGGGCATAGCCAGCCGTGCCCGGAAAATTTACCCGCAGATGGCGGAGGAATCCCCGCTTCGCCAGTTGACGCTTGGACGGCCCGAAAATATTACCACCGAGCTGATTTTCGAGGCCTATCGTCAGGGCGACGAGAAAATGCGGGCGTTGGTTCGGTCAGCGATGGCTTCTCTGGCGCGTTGCCTGGCAGATACAGTTTGCATTTTGGACCCGGAACGCGTGGTTATTGGAGGCGGCATTGCCAAATCCAAAGAAATTATTGAAGCGGAGATCATGCCGTATCTGGAGAAATATATTCCAAAGTTTATCCGCTCCCATTTCGATTTGCGATTCTCCGTGATGGGAGGACAGGAAACTTTATTTGGAGCAGCGCTTCTTTCCGAGGAAAAATTCCGGTAATCCTGTGCGCAATTGGCTCCTGAGTGGATTTAGAAACAGTATTATCTGTGAATAAATAGGTCAAGGATCGATCAAGAATAGTTTGAGAGGATGAATCTGATGAATACAAAGCGATTTAAAGTTGGCGTTGTCGGCCTGGGTTTTATTGGACCAGCTCATATCGAGGGGATCCGCCGCCTGGGTGACGAGGTGTTGGGTATTGTGGGCATTGACCTGGATGAAGCGCAAACGAAAGCTGAAGAGCTTCAGATTGAGAAGGCCTATGCAAGTTTTGATGAAATGATCGCCGATCCGGAAATTGATATTGTTCACATCTGTTCACCGAACTATTTGCACTACAGCCATTCGGTGAAAGCGCTTGAAGCAGGGAAGCATGTTATTTGTGAAAAACCGCTCACGGTGACCTCTGAAGAATCGGCTGCCCTGGTGGAGTTGGCAAAAACCAAAAACCTGGCCAGCGCAGTGAACTATAACCTGCGGTACTATCCGGTCAACCACGAGGCCCGCGCATTGGTGCAGCGGGGCGAACTGGGTAAGATCCATTCCATCCACGGCTCTTATCTGCAGGACTGGCTGCTGCTGCCGACCGATTGGAACTGGCGGCTGCTGCCCAAAGAGGGCGGCGCGTTGTGCAGTGTGGCGGATATCGGCTCGCACTGGATGGATATGGTGATGTTCATCACCGGGTTGAAAATCACCGAAGTGATGGCAGATCTGGGAACCAGCATCCCGGTGCGCAAGCGGCCGATTGGCAAAGTAGAAACCTTTGCCGGGAAGCTGGGCGCGACAGAACAACTTTATGAAGATGTGGAAGTCAGCGGGGACGACTTTGCCAACCTCATGTTCCACTTTGAGAACGGTGCCAAAGGAAGTCTGGCTGTTTCTCAGGTCAGCGCCGGGCGCAAGAACCGCCTGCAGTACGAGATTGACGGCTCCCAATCGGCCATTGCCTGGGATTCGGAAGTCCCCGACGCACTGTGGCGCGGCTACCGCGGACGCTACAATGAAATCCTGTTGAAAGACCCGGCCATCATGCAGGAAGGGGCTAAATCGGTCACTTCTTATCCGGGTGGGCACACTGAAGGTTTCCCGGACACCTTTAAACAGCTCGCAAAGAAAGTAAATGAGTATATCCGTGCCGGCGATTTCAGCGCAGAACCGGATTTCCCCACTTTTGCGGACGGGCACAGAGCCCTGCTGGTTGAAGATGCGATTCTGAAAAGCGCACAGACTCAAAAATGGGTCAGTGTGGAAGCATAATCTTAAAAGTTTTGGTACTGAAAAAGGATTGTATGCACCAGTGTATTGAAAGGAGTTCAATATGACCAGACCCATCCTATTGACAACGGGACAATGGGGAGATATGCCTTTGGAAACCCTGGCTCAGAAATTGAGCGAGTGGGGCTATGATGGTGTGGAACTGGGCAGCGGCGGGGACCATTTCGACGTGGAAGCCTGTCTGTCAAGTGACCGGTACGCGCGAGATAAGAAAGATATGCTGGCAAAGTACGGGCTGAAATGTTACGCGATCTCTAACCACTGCGTTGGGCAGTGTGTGTGTGACGATCTTGTCGATGAACGTCACCAGGCAATTATTCCCAAAAGCGTCTGGGGCGATGGCAAGCCGGAAGGCGTGCAGGAACGCGCCGCTGAACACATGAAAAACGCAGCGCTGGCAGCAAAGCTGATGGATGTGAAAGTGGTCACGGCGTTCACGGGAAGCAGTATCTGGCGAAAACTTTATTTTTGGCCGCCCACTTCGGATGATGTGATCGATGCGGGCTACCGCGATTTCGCCGAACGATTTACCCCGATCTTTGATGTGTTTGAAAAGGAAGAGATTAAATTTGCATTGGAAGTGCATCCCACGGAAATTGCTTATGACATTTACACCATGCAGCGCGCGCTGGAGGCAGTTAATTATCATCCGGCTTTCGGAATTAACTTCGACCCCAGCCACCTGATTCCACAGTTTGTGGACCCCGTGAAATTGCTGGAAGCATTTCCGGACCGGATCTTTCACATGCATGTGAAGGACTCCAAAGTGCGTTTGGACGGGCGCAACTCTATTCTGTCCTCACATTTGAATTTCGGTGATCCAAGACGCGGGTGGGATTTTGTATCCCCCGGACGCGGTGATGTGGATTGGGATCAGGTAATGCGCGCATTGAATCGGATTAATTACCAGGGGCCTTTGACGATTGAATGGGAAGACAGCGGAATGGACCGTGAATGGGGCGCTCAGGAAGCTCTGGAGATGGTCAAGAAACAATCTTTCCCGCCTTCCGGACAGGCTTTTGACTCTGCGTTTTCAAAGCGGGATTAACACGTGCAAAAAATTGGGAAAGCGATATGATCCAACACTTTGAGGATGAATTTGCGGGATATGCGTGCATAGGGCTTAACAATGGCCCGGTGACATTGCATGCCATGAAGAATGCAGGCCCCAGGATTATCGGACTTCAGGTAGGGTCCGGCGCAAATTTGATGGCAGAAGTACCGTTAGCAGGTGAAAGCGAGGAAGAATTTATCCCCCGCGGAGGGCAGCGTTTGTGGCATGGTCCGGAAGATCTGTTTCGATCCTATCAGCCTGATAACAGCCCAATTGCCTATCAGTTTACCGATAACGGCGTAGTTCTGATTCAGGATACCGAAAAAATGACCGGGATCCAAAAAACAATGGCCGTTGAAATGGTGGATGGTAAAGGCGAACTGGTTGTGAAATATAGTTTGCAAAATCATAACCTGTGGTCAATCTCGCTTACCGTGTGGCCAATCTCTCAGATGCGTGTGGGCGGGTTTGCGATCCTGCCCCTATCCATTGCAGACACAGGGCTGCTGCCAAATCGCCGCCTGGTTTTCTGGCCCTATACCGATATAAAATCTGAAAACCTCTTTTTGGGTAACCGTTATATGTTTATCAAGGCCCAATATCAGGGAAATGAGAAAGTGAAAGTGGGCTGGCTGAACGAAAGAGGTTGGATTGGTTATTATCTCGACCATACTTTGTTCATCAAACGCGCGGAATATATCCCCGGTGCGCCGTATGGTGATCTGGGATGTTCAATGGAAAGTTATAGTGATCAACGCTTTCTTGAGCTAGAAACGCTGAGCCCGCTGACAGTCATCGAACCAGGGGAGCGTTTCATTTTTGAAGAAAAATGGTTTGTGTTTTCGGACATAGATTTGTCGATGCAGGAAGAATCCGTGGAGGAGGTGATTAAAGATTTGAATATTGAGTAGCCTCAATGCCGATTTATTATTAAGTCGAATTGGAGTAAAATAGTCGAGTCTGAAACAATGCAGTGAAAAAATCGGTAAAGGTACGGTATTACTGGGAGAACACAAACTCCCCGCAAGCGTGTACCCTTATGGGAAAACTACGGTAAGCATTAAAAAAGTGTGACATTTTCCTTTACCTGGTTTGAAGTAATATTGGTTGGAAAGTGGCGAATTTTAGTGGATTATTTGTAGAGAAGAGCAAAATACTCTTCTAAAAAACAATCTATTTTGGAGGATTGCAGAAAATGAAGAAGCTTTTTGGTTTATTGATTGTAGTAGTTATGGTCTTTGGGCTGGTTGCCTGCGCAGCTCCGCAAGAAACTCCTGCGGCTGCTGAAGAAGCAGCACCTGCTGCTGAAGAAGCTGCCCCAATGGAAGAAGAAGCAGCACCTGCTGAAGAAGCTGCTCCTGCCGAAGCACAGGTTATGGGTATTGTGATGCCGAATGCAACTCATGGTTTCACCGGTGAGAGCATCAAGCATGCTGAAGCTGCCGCAAAAGAACTTTCCGCCGAGTACGGTTTTGAATACGAATTCTTGACCGCTGGTGAAGCTTCCGAGCAGAACAACCATATCGATACCCTGCTCAACGAAAACGTTGACGTAATCGTCCTCTGGCCGATGAATGGCGATGAACTTCGCTCCGCAGCCCAGAAAGTTATGGAAGCCGGTATTCCGTTGGTTATCTATGACCGCCTGATCACTGATTTCACCCCCACTGTTGAATTCATGGGCGACAATGTCAAGATCGGTGAAATGACCGGTGAATATTTCAACAATTACTTCGCAGATGAAATCGCCGCCGGCGAAACCATCAACATCCTTGAGTTCAAAGGTGACCTGTCCACCGTTCCTCAACAGCGGACCGACGGCTTCCTTTCCACCGCTTCTGACCAGTTCAACATTGTCCAGTCCTTCACCACCGACTGGCAGCGTGCAAAGGCCCTCGAGCAGATGGAGACCTTCCTGAACACCAGCTCGGTTGAAGAAATTGAGAGCATCCAGGCTGTATTCACCCACGACGACGAAGTTGTTCTGGGCGTTCTCGACGCAATCGCCGGCTACGATGGCGATGCAACCCTGAATATCCGACTGGTTTCTGGCGTTGGTGCACGGCGTGAGAACCTGGATGTCTTCGAACAATACAAGAACGACTACGGTATCGATCAGGTTACCTATGCTTTCTCTCCGGCATTGATCCGCCAGGCTGTTGAATTGGGTGCTGATATTCTGAACGGTGGAAATCCCTCTGGTCTGATCCTTGGTGAGACCGTTGAGGTTGACAATTCTAACGCCGAAGAATTCCGCAGCAACCCCATTTACATTACCCGCTACAGTCTTGAAGAGTAGTCAAAAATGAAAAGAGTGTTGTGATCTTTGCACACTCTGTAAAGTTGGCGTTGGCCGGGCGCTTCGGCGCCCGGTCAATGCTGACGTAATGGATTTATATCATCCGGAATTGAAAGCAGTCCTGAATAATTCACACAGTGGTGTGTTGAGTGTTTATGGGGAAAGGGCGTCCCTGGCAACTCGATGAATCAGGAAAGGTAGGCTCGAAAAATATGTTGTTGGAGATGAAGAATATCACAAAGTTTTTTGGCCCTGTAAAAGCATTAGATGGGGTAAATTTCACTGTAGGCGATTCGGAAATACATGGCCTGCTAGGTGAAAATGGTGCCGGAAAATCGACGTTGATGAATATTCTTGGCGGTGCAATTCAGCCCACAGAAGGCGAGATTTATATCGACGGCGAGCGGATTGAGGAGATGACCATTTCGAAAGCCAGTGATATGGGCATCAGGTTTATTCACCAGGAATTAAATTTGGTCAACGATTTGACAGTTTTTGAGAATTTGTTTCTTGGTGAAGAAATCGTCAAAAAGAATGGCTTTTTGGATAAAAAGCAGATGATTGCCCGTTCCAAGGAAGTGCTCGAAAGGATCAAACTGAATATTGACCCGCTGTCCATGGTGGACGATCTGGAGCCTTCACGGAAGCAACTGGTTGAGATTGCGAAGGCACTTTTGTTTGAGTCCAAGTTAATCATCATGGATGAGCCCACAACAGCACTGACTAATAAAGAGATTACTATCCTTTTTGAAATTATGCGAAATCTTAAAGAACATGGTCTCAGCATTATCTTTATTTCGCATAAAATGCCGGAGCTTTTTGAAATTTGTGATAAGTATACGGTCCTTCGGGATGGTTTCTTTATTGAAGCAGGCTTGTTTAAGGACATTGATGAGCAGAAAGCTACAAACTTGCTGGTTGGTAGAAGTATTGTGGACAGCCAGCTTGTCAAGGAAGATGTTCGCGGAGAGGTCGTGCTGAAAGTGGACTCATTGACCTGTGATGGTCATTTTGAGGATATTAGTTTTGATCTTAGAAAAGGGGAAGTGCTGGCGATTACCGGACTGCATGGAGATGGCCGCGGCGAATTATCCGAAGCACTGTTCGGCGCGCGGCATGTTACTTCCGGGACGGTGACGCTCAATGGAAAAGCGCTTAATCTGCACAATATCCGGCAGGTGATGCGTGCCGGGGTGGGCATGATCCCGCGCAACCGGAAAGAGCGCTCGATCATTAAAGATTTAAGCATCCTGAACAACATGTCTGTGGCATATTTTGTTACTAAACACAGTAAAATGCTCATCAATAACCGGGAAGAAGTTGAACGGTTCCGGCGCAACCAGAAAGTTACCGATATCAAAGTCAGTGATCCCACGAATTATATTACTTCCTTAAGCGGTGGAAATCAGCAGAAAGTGATCGTGTCCCGATGGCTTGAGCTGGATTCGGAAATTTATATTATGGACAATCCCACCCAGGGAATTGATGTGGGCGCGAAATTTGAGATCTATAAACTGATTAATGAACTTGCCAAACGGGGTAAAAGTTTGATAGTTTTCAGCGCCGAATTTCCGGAAATTTATAAAATTGCTGACCGCTGCCTGGTGATGTATAAAGGGCATATCAATGCGGAACTCAATCGGGATGATCTTACAGAGATCAATGTAATGTATTACGCCACGGGTTCAAACACGGAGGGTATCAATGGAAAAGCTGTTAAAAAATCTTGATTGGGAAAAGATTAAACAGTTCAGTTCAAAGTATTCTTATATCATTTCTTTTATTGGTTTATTGACGTTTGCCACACTCATCAATCCCAGGTATCTTACTTATCGGAACATGTCCACTCTGCTGCTTCAGGCATCCATCAAGGGCATCATCACCCTGGGAATGTCCCTGTTGATCATCGCGGGTATGATTGATCTTTCGGTGGGTTCAATTGTCGCGTTGGTGGCCGGGTTAGCGGTGGTTGTTTTGAACACAACTCACAGTGCCTGGCTTATGCTGGGTTTCAGCATTGTGTTCGGATCGTTGTTGGGGGCTATCAATGGGCTTTTGGTGACCAAAGGCAAGATCGCGCCATTTATTGTCACCCTGGCCACGATGAGTGCGTATCGCTCAATCATTGTGCAGTTGGGTCAGGGTGGACCGTTCAATGTGGACGCGAATATCTTACAGCAGTTTCGATTGATTGCAGCCGGAAAAGTGTTGGGTATTCCCAACCTGGCATTGATTTTCGCGGCTATTACAGTTATAGTTGCGATTATCATGGCAAAAACCAAGTTTGGGCGTTATGTCTACGCGGTAGGCTCTAATGAACAGGCCGCCCGGCTAACCGGTATCAACGTGGACCGGGTCAAGATTTTGAGTTTTGCAATCACCGGGCTGTTGTGCGGTGTTTCTGCATTCCTGCTGTCGTCGCGTCTGACCTCGATCACTGCTCCGAACGCGGGACAATCGTTTGAGCTGGACGCGATTGCTGCCGTGGCTATTGGCGGCATCGCCATGACCGGTGGTCGCGGCGTGATTGCCGGCTCTTTCCTGGGCGCGCTCATGCTGCAAATGATAGAAGGTATTCTCATCGCGGCCAAGATTCCGCCATTTCTGAACGGTCTGGTGAAAGGTATCATCATTATTTTCACGGTTTTGTTGCAAAGGAAAAAGAACAACAACTAGTGTGACGGGTTGCGCAACAGCTTTTCCAGATAAATTGCTTCAGGTTCGGGAATTTCTCCTTGGCCTGAGGCAATTTTTTGTGTTTTTTGCCGCTGCATCCGGTATTTTGGCTTTTGTTCCTGGCTGCTGCCGCCTCTTATCTGCCATCGGCTGGGCTGCTGCCTGGAGCACTACTTTTAATATATAATTTATTGTGAGCCATAACAACAAAGGAGAATACAATGTTTAAGAAAATATTTGGGCCAAAGAAGATTGAGGGGGTTGGCGAACCGGTCCCAACAGCGCAATTACGTGGCGAGATTTTGAAGTATTTTCCCTCCACAGAGGAAATCAACCAGTATTTGAAGATTGAACCCCTGAAAGACTCACCGGAAGGTTTTACCGCGGTCTGGCAGCTTTACGCCCGTGAGCGGGATGATGAGGGATACCAGCGAAATTATGAGGTCACCCATAGGGTTCTGGTTGATATTCGTCCCGGTGAGCATACCGTACAGCTCAAAGCGAGGAATGTGAAACGGACTGCGCGGGTGCCGCAGGAGGCGAAACTCCATAGTTATTGGTCAGATTATGTGCATATTGGCCTGCTGGAAGATTTACAGCGCCTGGAAATTACAAATGTTCATACCTACAGCACAAAGAAGTTCCTGGCACCACTTGTTGAATGCATCACCCGGAATGGGTGGGATGTTTTGAAATAGGAATATCACAACGTTTCTTTCATGCTTAATTGCGAGAAAAGGCTTCCGATATCGGGAGCCTTTTCTCGTTGAGAATGGTTTATGTAGTGGTAGGATATAGATAAGAAGATGAACGCTCCTCAACGTCTTTCCCTGAACCTGACAACGCGCTGTAATTTCCGGTGCGCTCACTGCCTGCGCGGGCGGACGCATGAGGTGGTGGATTTCCCGATGGAACTGCTGCCGGGACTGCTGGAAGCCGCCTGGGATATTGGCATCCAGACCATCAGCCTGACCGGCGGTGAGCCGTGTTTGCACCCCCGGTTTAATGAGATTGTGGACCGGATCGCAGCCAGACGCTTCCGGTGGTCGCTGGTTACCAATGGCTCGCACCCGGAAAGGTATGAGACTGCGATTAAGCGGCACGGCCAGCGGCTGCGCTCGATTGGGGTGAGCATCGACGGCGCGCGCGCCGAGACTCATGATGCGCTGCGGATGCCCGGCTCTTTCGAGAAAGCCTGTCGGACGGCACGGCAGTTTAAAGCATTGGGCCTGCAGGTACATGTGCTGTATTTGGTGACTGCCGATAATTACACGGAAATCCCTGATTTTCTCTCTCTGGCGGTTGCGCTGGGGGTGGATTTCGTCCGCTTTGCGGCGTTGATCCCCACAGGCCCCGGAATGGAAGGTGCCCTTACACCCGAGCAGATCAAAGCTGCATATCAAATAATTTTCGAAACGTCCGCTTCTGGAGACCTTGGAGTTGGAATCACTTCGGCTCTGGATATTGGCTCAAGGCGCTGCTGTCGAAATTTGAAGGTTCACGAACCGGCTGTTAATCCATACGGAGAGTACGTTCTGTGCAACGATACCATCGGCAGGGGGCTGGTGCTTGGCTCGCTTTATGAGGAACCGTTCGAACAGTTGGTAGTGAAAGGCATCCGGGCTGCTGCGCGGCTGCGGCAGGAATGGGAGCAGGGGGCCGCGGCGGGGAAAATCCCGGACGGCCTGGTGCCCTGCCTGTTCTGTAGCAGGGATGGGCGGATCGATTCTTGAGAAAAATAGGCTGTTTTTGGCGTATTGGGGTCGGGGAAGTTTAGAGCAAAATGGAGAAAATGGATTCCTGAAAAATATGTTCGCTATGCAGTTTATGGTCTGGAGATCTAAATGGCTTCCGCTTTCTTCAATAATTTTTTCAGGCGCTGCTCCTGAGATTTCGTCATCTCCGGACGGCGTTCCGTGAGCGCAGCTACGAAGGCCGCACGGTTCTCCGTGTTTACCGCCGGGAGCATGCTCTCGCCGTGGGTGGGGACGTCGCGGGGAATACAGGTGCGGATGATCTCCAGCAGGTAGGGGAACAATTGCGCGTTGTAAAGCGGATCGGCAGCGGCAACTTTGGCCAGGGCTTTTACTCCCCATACCACGGTGATCACGGTTCCGTGATCGATGACTTCCATCACATCGTCAATCCAGGGCCAGATCGCTTCGGCGCGCAGATCGGCAACGGTCGCCAGCCCGATCATCCCTCCCCATACCAGACGGTTGTTCTTATCGTGGAGAAGTTTGAGGAAATCCTCTGCGTAAGGGGCGATTAATTCCGGATGGATGTAACCGATCTCATATAACACCTTCAAACAGTCGCTGCGCACATTTTTGTTCTTGTCCCACAAATGTTGTGCGATCTCCTGGATGCCCTCTGTGTCCCGTCTGTCTGCCAGTTCTTTGGCCAGTTCCTGGTTAGGTACTTCATCGCGCCGGTTCCGATAGTAAGCGATCTTTTCTAATACAGACATTCTGCTCCTCCCGTTTGGCAAGAGATTTCTTTTCAATTTTATTGTATTGGAATTCCTGCTGTTTACAAGATGAACACCCAATTTTGTGATGGACCGTCTTTCCCGCATCTGATCTTTTCACGAAAGAAAAACCGCCGGTAATCCGCCGGCGGTTTAAAATGTTGATTTTAGAAGAAGATTATCTTTTTTAGAGTTCTGCTTCATCCCAGCGTTGAATCAACAGGGTGAAGAAGCGCACCATGTTGCCGAGCTGTTCTACACTGATGCGTTCGTTGAGGCCGTGTACACGTTTGATATCATCGGCTTGCAGCATCATGGGCGAGAAGCGGTAGATATTCTCGGCGATAGCTGCATAGTGGCGGGAGTCGGTTGCGCCCAACATCATGAATGGCGCAACGGGAATGCCGCCGAATATCTGGTGCAGAGTCTCTTCCATTGCCTTGAATGCCGGATTATCGGTAGGCGAGACGGGGGAAGCCTCCCAGGCGCCCCCTTCCATGAATTTGAACTGGACGCGCTCATCTGCCATGACCTTACGGACATGGTCGCATACATCGCGAATGCTGTCTCCGGGCAGCAGGCGGAAGTTAGCGGCGGCGTGGGCCTGCCGTGGCAGGATGTTATCCTTCACGCCACCCTGAAAGATGGTAACGGCCGTAGTGGTGCGGATGGCCGCGCTGGTGGTGGGCTGCACCGAGAGTTTTTTGTGAATGGCTCTTTTAAACAGCCACAAGTTGGCAAAAGCCATCTGGGTGCTTAAAGGAGCGGCTCCACCGATTGCTTGGAAGAGAGGACTCATCTTTTCCGGGTGTCCGGGCATGGGGTGGGCTTCCAGCCTGGCGAGAGCCTGCGCCAGAATTCCGATCGCCGTCTGCTTGGGCGGGGTGGAGGCATGGCCGGCTTCCAGCTCAGTGGAAAACTCCAGGGTCAGGTAACCCTTTTCGCAGTTGCTGACCAGGGCTACCGGGATTTCTACACCGGGGAGTGAGCCCTGCAGGATGGGCATGCCTTCATCTAAGACGGCTGCCAGCCGCACGCCCTGTTCTTCCAAGTGCCGGGCGATAACTTTGGCACCCTGAGGGCCGCCGATCTCTTCATCATGTCCGAAAGCCAGGTATACCGTACGTTGGGGCCGGAAACCGCTTTGCAGTAAATTCTCCACGGATTCCAGAATAGCGGTCAGTTGGTTTTTGATGTCGAGTGCTCCGCGTCCCCAGATGTATCCTTCGGCGATCTCGCCGGAGAAAGGTGGGTGTTCCCACATTTGCAGTGTTTCCGGGTCGGCCGGGACGACATCCTGATGGGCCATCAACAGCACCGGATCCAGCTCCGGATTGCTGCCCTGCCAGGTATACAACAGGCTGTATTCGTTGATCTTCCGGAGCGTGAGCTGTTTGTGGACTTCAGGATAATTCTTTTCCAGGATCTCATGCAAAGAGAGCAGGGATTCCGGACTGGCGGGCTGTTTTTCTGAGAAAGAAATCGTCTTGCAGCGGAGTGCCTCTCCCAGGTGGGCGGCCGCAGCCTCTTCATCCACCGCCAGTTTTTCTGAGGCTTCCGCGGTGGGCAACGGTTGAGAAAAGCGCATCGTGCGCATCAATACAAAAGCAGCCGTAAAGAGAACCACGGCCAAAAGGATGATTAGTACAGTCAATGCAATATTCATAGTAACGCCTCGTTTCAATGTCCAGAATGGTTTGCACCGGCAGGCTGATATATCCGGTATTTCAGGGTTGGAAATCTTTTACCATTTGCCCCTGTTGGGAGTTCTCTACAGCATTTGGAATATATTTTCTTACCCAGGCAGTGGACTCTTCGCCGGTCAGTCCCAGGGCTTTACGGGCCAGACACGCCGAGAACATCCCTGTCCGTCCCAATCCGGCATGGCAGTGGATAGCGATATTGTGTCCGGCCTGCGCCTGAAGATAGGCCTCCTCTACAGCGCTTTGGAGTTCTGGCCCGTTGGGAATGCCCCAATCTATAATCGGGAGGTGAATTACTTTAAGCCCATCTCCGGTATACAGCGAGAGTAAGTCCTTACCGGATTTTTCAAATATTTCTTCTTCACTCATCAGCACGACCACTGTAGAAATCCGATGTTTTTGGTAAGCCGGATATATTTCGGCATTTATATCATAAACATAGCTGTAAGGCATTGCGCTGCGATATACCTGACCGGGCATTCCTAAAGGGAGATGCGTGAAAGTTTGCATGCAGGGATTGCTCCTTGTAATTGTCCGAATCGGAAAAAGCAGAAAGATTTGTCGCGGTTTTCCTTGCCCCAGTATACTCCTTTTCAGAGGATGCGGCAAAGAAGATAACAGTGATTGGAAAGTTATGAAAAAAGCCATCTGCCTTGAGGCAGACGGCTTTTTGTTTACCTGGATGGAGAAAGGTTACTCTACTACGTTGATGGTGAAAGTCATGGTACAGAATCCATTTCCACCCATTCCGATTACCCAGGTTTCAGTGTAGTTTCCCTCCAGCCCGGGTACGTCGATATCCACAATAATATCGACCTCATCGCCGGGTTCAACATCCTCCGGAAGATCAAAACGGTCATCGAATTTGTGAATGTCGCTGCCGGAACTGTAGAAATAGTCCGTTACGGAGCTTTCCCAGGTCTCGGTGCCGCTATTCTTCACCGTCCAGCGCGCGTCCAGATCGGCATGGGGTGAAACGTACTTGCCCGGCGAAGGACTCTGGGAAACGATCTGACATTGATAGTCGGCCGGTGTCGGGGTCCAGGTGGGGTAGGAGATCGTAGGAAACGGTGTGCTGGTCGGCGCGATGGTTGGCAGTGGGGGAATGGTTTCCGTGGGGGGCGGTGTTGTAGGCGTTTCGGTGGGTGGAACTTCGGTTGCCGTAGGGGTGAGCGGCGCGTCAGCAGTAAGCTGGGCCACTACCGTTTGGGCTGCCTCGGTGCGGGCCGCATTGACCTCATTGGCGATCAAAGTGGGGTCCGGTGTAGACGGGAGCGGCGCGGTGCAGCCGGCCACCATCATGAGGGTCAGGAGCAGGGATATGCTGCTCAGTATTGCTTTTTTAAAGTTCATTTTTGCCTCCTAATATATACAGGCGCGTGAACCCATGGAAATGGGTGGCGCTTGCTTCCATCCGTTGCGATGGGATTTTTTGGCAAATTGCATAAAAAATGGACACCCCGCAACTTATGCGGGCTCAATGCTGTCTGGAGAGATACGGCTTTGAGCGAATGTCCGCTTTTTATCCTACCAGATTTAAATCGGTTAAACAAGGTGGTTGATAAAGAGCGGCAGGGCAACCGCATTCTATGGATATTTACCAAAGTTGGTTAAGTTCTAACCCTGCGCGCTGAAAAAAGCCGAATAGAATATCCGGACGTGTACGTAAACGAGAAAAGCCCTTCTTCAACCTATTGCGGATCTCTGCCTTTGAATCAAAGATGGCGTTTTTTATACGGAGCTTTACATCTCCTTCGCTGGCCCCGTATAAATGAATTCTCAAATATAGATTTATGAAATGTTTGCTGTCCGCGCTTCCTGCAAAAGTTGCCCGGCAAACCAGGAACCGTTGGATGATAGTGAGAATGTCCCATTTTCAGAATTCTCATTAACCATGCCGTATTCAACCCAACGAGTAATCAAGTCTCCCCCTGTTTTTTCTCCCAGAATATCAAAAAATCGCTGGGGAGACAACCTTCCACTTAATATCTGGACTTCTAATTCGTGCATACGATCTTCCTCTATCGTGCGCTGCAGACCGCCCTGTAAAAAATGATTTTGATGATTGCTGTCTTTCATATATGGCAAATATTGTGAATGGCGATAATGGTAATTGCCAAACACTCCATCTGCAATTGCCCCGATAGCCAGAAGGTCTTCATTCCGCTGTGGAAAGGTAAAATAAAGGTTTTTATCCCGGCCTTTTGCGAGGTGGTTAAAAACGTTTGTGCTGAATCCATTTTGCAATAAATGGTGAAATGCCATCTGAAAAAGGAAGTAACGTTCTATTGAAGGAGTAGCATCCAGGCTAAACTCACGGATAAAACGGGAATTGTGCCGTGATCTTTGCAGTTCGTATATCGAGAATCCTTCCACTCCGGTTTGCATCAGTTGGTCCAGATCTTTCAAAACACCATCCGGGGTTTGATAAGGAAGCCCAAAAATCAAATCAACACTTACAATCCATCCTGTTTTAAGCGCGTTTTCAATTTTTTCAATCACCGCGGACCCTGATTCCCGTCTGCCAATTGCCCGGCGGACATCCTCCTGGAGGCTTTGCACACCGATGTGCAGCCGGCGGAATCCCATTTCTTTCAAAGCCATGAATGTTTCATCATCCAACGAGGAACTGG
>JAHDQE010000005.1 GCA_018433975.1 Ornatilinea sp.
GTTCCATTGGCATCGCCGACGTAGCAGTATCGGTCTATCAGGACGGTAATCCCTACAAGAGTATCTCCGGCACCACCGATGCCAACGGGAAAGTAGGTTTCGTACTTGAGCTGGGAACCTACAGCTTCATCGCTTCCTACGAAAGCCAGGAATATCCCACCGCATCTTCTTACACCCTCCCCGATGATACGGCGGCCACAATCCAGATCACCCAACCGGAGCCCACGGAATTCACCGTCAAAGTCGTGGACAGCCTCAACCAGCCTATGAGTGGGGTCACGGTCACATTGCACGATACCAGCGGTGCATACCTGAATGTCTCAGCGGTGACCGACAGCAGCGGAAACGCGGTATTGGCCGTTCCTGACGATGTGGTCAAGTTCAAAGCAGTAGTGGGCGGGGAGAATTACTGGTCAGCCGAAATTAATACGCAATCAACCACAACCACCACCATCACCATTCCAATTGCAGACTACACCATCACCGTGTTGAAAAACGGCAGCAATCTCAATGGCGCAGCCGTCACCGTGCTCTACTCCAATGGAAGCAGCACCGGCGTTTCCGGAACCACTTCCAAAGGGAAAGTCACTCTGACATTGGCTCCCGGATCCTACAAATTCCAGATCGTAAAGAAAAGCACTTGGGTTACCGGAACATTTGCCTTTCCCGACAGTAATCCGTTGACCATCGATGTAAACAACTAAAAAATACAATCCGGGTCATCCTCAACTTCAGCAATAAACATTTCCCATCACATGCCGGTCGCCTTTACAGCGCCGGCATGTTTGATGATAGGTATTTTCCTTATTAAACATAACTGCTGTTCAAGGTGCAACTCTCCTCCCTCTACCTTACAGACCGCCAACAATTTAATATAAGACTATTTCGGTCAGTTATAATGTTTATTAACAGATTCTTTAGATCGTCAAAGGGCAAGCAATGGCAAAAAAGGTGAAATTTCAACGACACACACTTCTACAACGTTCAACCTCCTACCGGCATTCTCGCCCTGAAAGTGGACAGGGATTGATAGAGTACGTACTGATTCTGGCTTTATTCAGCCTGATCACTCTGGTAGGACTCAATGCAATGGGTGTCAACCTCAGCGAAACCTTCAAAAAGATCTCCGATTCTCTTGGACTCAGTAACAGTCCGGAAGAGCAACTCATTGAAGAAAAGACCGGCCTCCAGGTGCAGGTAGTGGATCCGGACAGCCAGGGTGTTCCCGGAGTTCAAGTATTTGTCTACCAGAACGGAACAACCTACAACGATCTCTCCGGAACAACCGATTCCAACGGAGAAATCTACTTTGAGCTGGGAACGGGCACTTACAGTTTCATGGCGTTCTACCAACTCAAATTCTTCACCTCCGGTATGTACACCGTTCCGGACGACACATTAGCCGTCATCCAGGTCAGCCCGAACGATTTCCCGGTCAAGGTAGTTACCGAAGATGGCACAGGTATCCCGGATATCGCGGTCCTGGCTTTTCGCGAGGATGGCATTTATACCGGTACGCAGACCGTTACAGACTCTTTCGGCGAAGCCAATTTCTCCATGCTCGAAGGAAACTTTAAGTTTCGGGCAGAATACCAGGGGGGAGAATACTGGTCCGCCGTATACACCCTGCCGGGAACTTCGGAAGGCGTGATCCAGACACACCGGCAGGCTTTTCCCGTCCGCGTACAGGACCTGGCCGGAAACCCCATGGAGGACATCTCCGTGGGTGCTTATCGCGAAGACGAAACTTATTCCGGTGTCAGCGGTCAGACAGGAACAGATGGTGTTATCCAACTTGGCCTGGCAGAAGGACAATTCAAATTCCGCGCGCCTTACATGGGCGAAATCTACTGGTCCGATGTTGTCAACGTCCATGCCATTGGCGGGGCCACGTTCACCATTCCACAAACATCTTTCAAAGTTCGTGTGGTGGATAGCAAAGGAAAAGGAATCTCCAATGTCGGTGTGTACAGCTACCGCGAAGACGGCACCACCTATGTTGATCGTTACGACCGCACAGATAAAGATGGCTATGTAACCTTTACTCTTATCCAGGGAACTTTTAAATTCCGCGCTGCTTACCAGGAGAATGACTACTGGTCGGGTGTGGTCAATGTCCCTGCAGATGGCGAAGCGGTCATCCAGACCGGGCAGGGTGATTTCGCAGTACACGTGGTGGGCGCCAGCGGCAAGGGCATTGCCAACATCACTGTCCTGGCCTATAACCCGGGTGGAAAATATCTCGGAATCCTCGGCACAACCAACAGCGAAGGAATCGCCTACCTTTCGGTCTCCAACGGGTCTTATCTCTTCAAAGCCACGGTAAATGGCACCGAGTATTGGTCCGACAAGATTACCACCACCCAACAGAAAAGTGCAACCATCCAGGTTGCCTCCCAGTCCGAAAGCCAGAGCTATATCATCCATCTGATCAACAAGACAAACAAACCATTGGAAGGAGCGGATGTGTATGTACGCGACTCCAACGATAAATATACCGGTATATCCGGAACAACCAATTCGGATGGACAAATTACAGTAGAACTGGCTCCCGGAACATACATATTCCGCGTCGATTATCAAGAAGAATCCTGGATCTCTTCGGACTATGACTTCCCCGGGAGCGATCCGCTGACCATTAAAGTTCCGGTAAAATAGAAGCTGGTGGAAGAATGGACGAACCGAACAAAAAAGATGAACAAGTTACGGAAGACCTGAGTGCAGGGCTGCGCAGTCTGCGTTCCGCTTCCCAAAAAGCAGAAACAGAGACTGAAGCGCCGGTACTGCGGCGGCGGATGCGCGGCGCAAAACAAATCCAGTTAAGCGTAATGCTGTGGGTAACGCGTGGTCTGATCGTCCTGCTGGCTATTGTGCTGGCGGCAGAGCTGATCGTTGTTAAAAAGATCCAGGAACAACCCACTTTCCGGGAACAGCCGATGGTGGAATTTCCTGTAGAACCGGTTGAAATTTGGCCAACAGAAGCTCCCCTGCCCACCCCGGTCGAACCGGTTGAAGAGGAACAGATCTTTATCGAACCGACTCCGGAACAGTTCAGCGAACCGCCGCTGTTCGCCCCTATGGAAATTGAATCTTCATAACCACAGCCTAAAAAAAGCAATGAGTCACTGAGATACTGGCAGTGCTCGGGAAACAGTTTCCCGAGCACTGTTTTTTTACAAAATTATCCGGTTTTTCCGTAGATATAACTCAGCATTTATTGTATAGTTTATGGGGAATTATTTTCTGCTGTGTTGTAAGGAGCTTACACATGAAAATCCGACCGGAAAACACCGATGACATTCAAGCCATCCATCATATTAATACCCAGGCTTTCGGGCGGGTGAAAGAAGCCGAACTTGCCGATGCACTGCGGGCCTGCGGTGCAGCCGTGCTTTCGCTGGTCGCAGAAGAAAAAGAAGAAATTGTAGGGCACGCCTTATTCTCGCCGGTACGAATTGAAACCGGTGCGGAAGAGGCCCGCGGGTTAGGACTGGGACCAATTGCGGTACTGCCGGAATACCAGCGTCAGGGGATTGGATCCGCGCTGATGGAAACCGGACTGGCGATGTGCCGTGAAGCGGGTCATCCTTTTGTGGTCCTGGTGGGACATGCCTCCTATTACCCCCGCTTTGGTTTTGAACGAGCCAGTCATTACGGCCTGCGCATGCCATTTGAAGTACCTGACGAAGCTTTCATGGTCATCGCGCTCCAACCCGGTGCTCTGGAAAACATTCAGGGTGTGGTGCACTTTCACCCTGCATTTGACGAAGTGGAATAAACCGGTATAAATTCGTTATCCCACCCTACGCATTGCAGAGGATAAAAACAACTCTACAGGTCACTCCAAGCCAGAATGAATTCTGCGTTGTCAGGAAGAATAAAACAGAAGAATTTATCTTTCATCGATAAAAACAAACATTTCTCCCCCTCCTTACAGCGCGCAAATTGTTCAACGCTTTACTTTCTTTCGGGGCATCCCGAAGCAGACACACCTCTTTCGGACAGATCCTCCAATCACATTTCTAACAGTCTACACTGTTTCGCACAAAACTTCTTCGAAAATTAATCCTTATTCGGCAACTTCACAATTGTGAGCCAAAAATCTTCAATCGATTTGATAACATTAATGAATTGCTCCAGGTCTAAGGGTTTGGTGACGTAGCAGTTGGCATGCAGATCATACGAACGGATAATATCTTCCTCCGCTTTAGACGTGGTCAGCACCACAACCGGGATGCGGCGCAGGACTGGGTCGGATTTAATTTGTGCCAGCACTTCACGGCCATCCACTTTAGGAAGATTCAAATCCAGAAAAATCAGATCAGGAGTCGACACTCCTTTATACTCACCCTTCTGAAATAAAAAATTAAGAGCTTCTTCCCCATCCATGACCACATGCAAATGATTCAACACCTTACCCTCTTTCAGGGCTCTTTGGGTCAGCAACACATCATCGGTGTTATCCTCAATTAACAAAACTTCCATAAATCTTTGTTTAATCATCGTTCATTCCTTAAAGCTGACTAATCCTTATTTGGCAGCTTTACAATTGAGACCCAAAAATTTTCAACTGTTTTGATAACGGTGATGAATTGATCCAGATCAAGCGGTTTGGCGATATAGCAGTTCGCATGTAAATCATAAGACCGAATGATATCCTCTTCTGCTTGCGATGTGGTCAGCACCACAACCGGGATACGCCTCAAGACCGGGTCCGATTTAACTTCCGCCAGCACCTCACGCCCATTCACTTTTGGCAGGTTTAAATCCAAAAGCACAATATCCGGTGTGGGCGCATCTCGATACGGATCTTCCTTGTGTAAGAACTTAAGGGCTTCTTCCCCATCATGGGCCACATGCAAATTGTTCAGCACCTTGCCTTCTTTTAGAGCTTCCCGAGTGAGCAGCACATCACCGGGGTTATCTTCCACCAGCAAAATTTCAACCAGTCTAGCTTCTGTTTCAAAGACTTCCATGTGATTCTCCTTCAACAATTTTTTGAGGAAGCGTAAAGTAAAAAGTCGTTCCTTCCCAGGGTTGCGACTCTACCCAGATCTTTCCTTTATGCCTCTCCACAATTTTTTTACAGATTGCTAACCCAATTCCGGTACCGGGATAATCCTCCCGGGTGTGCAGGCGCTGGAAAATCACAAAAATACGGTCAAAGTATTTCGGATCGATCCCAATGCCTTCATCATGCACGGAAAATAACCATTCGCCGTCGTGCTCTGTCACACCGATATGTATTTGAGGGAAATCATCGCCGTAAAATTTAAGGGCATTTCCCAACAGGTTGCGCAAAAGCTGGGCAAGCTGCACTGCATCCCCCATCACCACCGGAAGGGTATCAAAGGATATCTGTGCACCGGTTTCTTCAATCATTAGCTCATAATCACTTATCACCTGGTTCAACACTTCATTTAAATCTGTCCGCTCAAATTCTTTTCCCCGTGTGCCCACCCTGGAATAAGCCAGCAAGTCATTGATGAGAATCTTCATACGGTTGGCACCATCTACAGCATAGTCAATGTAAATATGAGCGTTTTCATCCAATTGTGTCGAATACCGTCGCTCAATCAATTGCAGATAACTGGTTACCATCCGCAGTGGCTCCTGCAGGTCATGAGAGGCAACGTAGGCAAACTGCTCCAGTTCTTTATTGGAATGCTGTAAGTTTTGAACAGTTGCCTCCAATTGCTGTTCGGCTTCTTTCCGCCGCGTGATGTCCCGGGAGACTCCCATCACCGTGTGGAGATTACCGGATGAATCACGCAGCGGAACCAACCAGGTGCTCAGCCAGCGATTCACTCCTGAAAATTCAAGCTCGTTTTCAAGAAAAATTTTCTCGCCGGTAGTGATCACTTTTTGTATCGATTGCCTCAACCTCATGGAAATCTTCAATGGAAAGAGATCATCCAGCGACTTTTCTATCAGGTTTTCAATATCTTGTCCTAACTGCTGTGCAGCATAACTGTTCACATACTGCACACAGTAATCCTGATCCACCGTGAAAACCATATCCGGGGCGGCTTCGGACAACGAACGATAGCGTTCCTCGCTTTCCTTCAGCGAAGCCGTCCGCTCAAGCACCCGCAGTTCCAGTTCATCCCGGGCCGCCTGCAGTTCCAGTTCGAAAAGTTTATGTTCGGTAATATCACGAATGATGGTAGAAAGATAGACAGCCTTGTTATCCAGGTCATAATGCGCCAGGATAACCTGTGAAGCGGGCATTTCCCGACCTTGAAGGTCAACAAGCACGGTTTCACCCCGCCAAAAACCTTTCTCAATCGCAGTAGGGATTCCAACCTGAGTCACCAGATCCGCTGCCCAACGCGGATAGACATCTAAAACCTTAAGCTCAGCCAGTGATTCTCCCTGGCCCACCCCCCAAAATTGAAGCCCTGCCTGATTTAAATTAAGGATACGACCGTCCAGATCCATGGTAGAAACCAGATCGGGGGTGGCATTAATAATGGCTACCAAGCGGTCTTGTCTCTGTTTGATAGCACGCTGTTCGGTGATATCCTCGGCTGTTTTTAAATAATGGGTGATATTGCCCGTTTCATCCTTAATCGGAGCAATCAGGGCAGAAACCCAACAAACACCTCCATTTTTCTTAAAATTCTCATGCTCGCCGCGCCATTCATTACCCTGTTGCAGCGTATTCCATACCTGTTGGCTCTCTTCCGGCGACCATCGGGTCACAAGAGATAGATCCTTTCCAAAAATCTCCCTCATAGAGTAACCGATAGTTTCACAGAACTTGGGATTGGCGTATTCAATCCGTCCGGCGGTATTCAGAATCGCCACCATACTGGGACTTTGCTCTATAGCCTGAGAAAGCTTGCGCAGCTCTTCAACTGCCAGCATCTGTTCGGTAATATCAATCCCCGTCTTCACCACATACTGCACCCTGCCTTGTTCATCCTGCAGAGCGGCATCTGACCAGGTGATCCAATAAGGTATCCCATCCTTCCCAATCCAGTAACCTTCATGCTGGTTATTCGAATCGCCATGAAACAGTTCCTCAAATTTCGCTTGAGCCAACCCGACTTCTTCCGGCCGATATAATATCTCCCAGATGATTTTGCCACGCATTTCCTCAAAAGTGTATCCCGTAATCTCCTCACAAGTATGGTTGAACCGGATAATTCTCCCTTCCATGTCCAGTACAACCAACAATACGCTGGTTGTTTCCAGAACCGCGTTGATAAAATTCCGTTCGGATTGCAAATTTTGCAGCAACTGCACATTTTCAAGAGCTACCGCAGTTTGATTTGCGAAAATATCAATGGCAGGAATATCATTTTCTTGCAGCCCGTTTCCCAAAATCATCAAAAACCCCCATATTCCGTTTTGAACAACCAAAGGAGAAAGGATTGCTTCCCGAATTTTTAAAGATTCAACCATCCGGGCAATATCCCCTTCGGCAATACCGGGAAAAACTTCGGAAAGTATGGTCTTTACCGGATTGACAAACAAAGCTTTTCCTGAAGTCATGACCTGGTGTAGAAAGCCTCCCTCAAGGATTTCCCCACAATATGCCTGAACTTCCACTCCAATCAGTTCTTCAAATTCTTTCAGAGAATCAGATTTCAGACTGATATATGGAATTGTCAGCTCCCGTCCGATTTCTCCCAACTGGAAAACGACAACCCCCAAACCCAACTTGCCAACCTCCGATTCCATGGCCTCATAAATTTGGCCCGGACTAAGAGCCCGTTGAACTACCTGTGCGGCCTGACTGAGGGCCAGAACCTGACGACGATTGTATTCCACCTGTTTAACATTTCGACCCAGATTTACAGACATCTCGTTAAAAGCATCGGCCAGCTGTTCTATCTCATCGCCGGTGTTCACCAAAATATTATGTTCAAGATTGCCCCTACCGACTTCTTCAACACCCTCCACCAGCATATGAATGGGACGGGTAAGCGTATCAGTAAAAATACCGGCCAACAGGACAACTACAGCAATCGCGATCAAGCCATACAAAATAATCCGGTTGCGCAGAGCAATAATAGGAGCAAAAGCTTCCGATTGATCTATTTCGGTCAGGATGCACATTTCCCGCTCGGGAATCCAGTTATAGTACCCGATTACATCTATTTCGCGGTAATCCGGATAAGAACCAAATCCACTGTTTCCCTCCAGACAGCGATCCACCCCCTCGGTCTGAATGGTTTTGCGCAGCGCAAAGTTATCGCCAAACATCGGCTCGGTCACAAAAATGCTGGACCGGT
Organism: Ornatilinea sp.; assembly: GCA_018433975.1. Classification (GTDB taxonomy): domain Bacteria; phylum Chloroflexota; class Anaerolineae; order Anaerolineales; family Anaerolineaceae; genus SM3-B121. The sequence goes on from JAHDQE010000005.1 coordinate 8,244, forward strand.
TCACCAGGTAGGTTTCCTGCGTTCGGGTCAAATTAGTCTTGCGCCGCATAATGCGCGACATCTCTTCCGGATTAGCATGTCCCACCAACACTGCTAACAGCTCGCCACTATGGTCCCGGATGGGAATGCTGATATGCAAAGCAATCGCACCCTCATCCTTGAAGTATTGCACTGCATCAACATAGACACCTTTCTGTCCCTCTAAAAAGTACCGCTCATTTTCACGATATTTCCCTTCTAATGAGGGATCGGTCGCAGCCAAAATCAATCCATCCGGAACTCCAACCACAAAATAATCCAGAAAACCATTCTGGTTCGCCAGCAATGGCGTCAAATGTTCTTGAAGGAGGGTAAGCCGGTACGCCTCAAAAACCATACCGTCCGGCTCAACCCTGGTCATCGCAGCAACCGTATCGATCAAACTAGGAGTCGTACTGATTTGCAGCAGCATCTGCTGGTTATTTACAAGCCATTGGTTGAACTGCTCCTCTTTGAGCACAGTGGTCGTTTGCAGCAAATTATCAATATCTCTTTCAATGGAAGAACGGCTCGAGGTGTAGCTAAAATAAGTGATCACGATCACCGGAAGCACAGCAATCACCAAAAAGACCAGCAGCAGTTTATAAAAAAGTTTCATCCGGATCCATCCAAAAGCGCCAGAATAGATATGGTTTCGATATCAAAGGTTTGTGCCGGCGCAGCTGCAGTCAAACGGCATTAAAAGCAACGGCGATGCGACAAATGTACAAAGCACAAGAAAAGCGAATAACAACAGCAAAGCCAGACGATACACCCAACCGCTTCCATAAACAACATCTCATCGCTTTCTATTTTTTAGATGTGATTTTCAAGAAATCACCGCTCAAGGATTGTTCTCTATTTACTCTGTTGGGTTTTTACGATCTGCCTTCCCCACCATCCTTAAAAAGGCTTCCACAACCTGCGGATCAAATTGATGTCCAGATTGAAGTCGGATATATTCAAGCGACTTATCTTTACTCCAGGCGGAACGATAAGGCCGGTCGGAGGTCAGGGCATCCCAGACATCGATAATCGCAAAGATCCGCGCATAGAGTGGTATTTGTTCGCCTTTCAATCCTTGTGGGTATCCACTGCCATCCCAACGCTCGTGATGGCTGTAGGGAATATCCAGCGCCTGCTGCAAAAACGGAATCGAACTCAGTAAATTGTAAGCTAATACCGGGTGCATCTTCATTTGCTCCCATTCCGATTCCGTTAAGGGGCCGGATTTATGTAGAATCTGATCTGGAACGCCCATTTTGCCAATATCATGCAGCAATGCCCCGCGCCGGACATGGATCAAATCATTTTCGGGAACACCCATCAACCGCGCCAGATTCAATGTCATTTCAGTTACCCGCTGGGTATGACCTTCAGTTTCCTCATCTCGCAGGTTGAGTGTTTTTGACCACCCTTCAATTGTGGTCTCATAAGCCATCGATAAATCAATATTGCGAGATTGTAAATTCTCAAAAAGGGAAATATTATCAATCGCAATAGAGGTCTGATCGGCAACCGCCTTCAGAAAATCCAACTGTGTCTGGTTCAATGGGCTTACCTTACGACTGAAAACTTCCAAAAAACCAACCAGTTTACCTTTTGCCGCCATTGGAAATGCATAATAAGCTTTAAAGCTCTCCATTTGGAAACCGCGTTCCACCAGGAATGGAGCTTCGGAAGGAAGATTCTCCAGGCGAACAACATTCCGTTCCAAGAATGAAAATGGAATAGCTTGTGATTTAAAATCACGGCTTGCCCGATCCGTTTCATAGGTTTTAAACCCGGCCCCTGCCAGATATTCCAGACGGTTAAAATCTCTGTCATAACCGAGGACATCCACTGCATCTACTACTGCCAGACTTTCAATGTGGCGCAGGATGATATCCAGAGCAACTTTACGATCCAGAATCGATAGAATCACCTGATCAATTCTGCGCAGCGCGTTCAAATATTCAAGCTGTTCACGCGTCTGGTCAAACAACGTGAGCTGGCGTAAAGCACTGGCAGCCATCACGCTCAGACGCTCCAGACGGGAAATTGAATGAACCGAGAACGGTCTATTTCGACCAACCCACAACGCACCTAATTTCTCCTGATTAATCACCAGTGGCACACAAACCACGGATGGACAATCTCTGGCAAACGGTGGTGCTTCCAATTCGGAGTTTTCCGATCCTGGACCAACGTAGTATGTGTTAACGCCGATAAACTCCCGTCCACAGGCACCAGCTTCAAAATGATCCAGCACAGATCCGGTATGAGACTCCCATTGCCCCATCCCCATCTCAACTACGCAGGATCCATCCTTTTTCGACTTTGTTACAAAGGCATCGCGATCGCTTTCTGCCAGCTTCAGGATCTCCCGTAGAATGATCTCCAATAGCATGGTCCGATCCGAAGCGGAGCGTATGGCGGAGGACAGCGCAATCAGTGCCTCCTGCTCCAGTTCATGGCGCTTGGCATTTGTAATGTTAAAATGAGAAATAACGGCTCCGCCGGAATGACCTACCAGGGGATATGTTCGCATGACAAACCAGCGGTGTTCGGTAGCAGAATGGCAGGGATATTCCATTGAAAAATTCGGTTTTTCCCCGCCCAGTACCGCTCTGATGCCTTTCACCGCCTCATTTGCCTGATCTGCATCCCCCCCGATGACACTTTCGCAAATTTCAAAATAATTTATCCCCACACCCACACCGGTAAGATCGTTCAGACCATTCTCCAGGGCAAAATTCTTCCAGGAGCGATTGACCGCAATGATTTCCCCTTCCATGTCAATCACACAAATGTTTTCAGAAAGAGAATCCGCAATGGACTGCGCCAACTCCTGACTGGCACGCAGATCCTGCTCAATCCGTTTGAGATTGGCAATATCCCGCCCAACTCCTACCAGGCCAATGATTTCACCTTCTTCATTTTGCAAGGGCGACAACGTGGTCTGGTAATAAAATTCTCCGGCCAGGCCTGGAAGATTCCACTCGTAAGTCACTCTTTGACCTTTCAACACCTGCTGGTTGGCCTGTTCATGAACAAGGGCATGTTCTTCCCCCACGATCTCCCTGGCAGTTTTTCCAAGAAAACGCTCCGGTGTAGTCCCCATCCTTTCCATCCAGTCGCCAAAGACTCCGGTGTATCGTTGGTTTCGATCCAGAGTAAATACAATATCATCGAAGGATTCCACCATCGCGCGGAAACGAATTTCGCTGCGTTGGAGCGCCTGCTGGGCCTCATGGGTTTTGGAAACATCCATAATAAACCCTTCCAGCATGGTTGGAAGGCCGTACTCCGGATAAACTCCCTGTCCTTTTTCATAAACATATTTAACTTTTTGGTCCGCAGTAATGATGCGGTATTCCAGTTCAAAGTGCTCATGCTTTTCCAACGCAGACTGGATCTCATCCCAGATTCTTTCCCGGTCTCTGGGATGGATTAAATTCCCATAAGCCTGTTTTTGATCGTTAACCAATTCTTCAGGAGTGTAACCGGTCAATTCATAGCAGCCATCGCTGACCATTTCCATTGTCCAGTTCCTGGTATTATGGCAACGGTAAGCCATACCGGGCAGATTACCCATCAAAGTCAGATGTATCCGTTGGGTTTCCTTGAGCTGTTCACTAACCTGCTTACGCTCAACGGAATATCGCAGCGTGCGGGCCAGCAGCATCTCGTCAAACTCCCCTTTAACCAGATAATCCTGTGCGCCGGCCTGTACGGCCTGGGTGGCCACCTCATCATCATTCAACCCGGTCAGGACTACCACGGGAATATCCGGCACCTTCAGGCAAACTTGTTTCACAGTATCCAGCCCGCTGCTGTCCGGGAGGTTTAAATCCAGCAATACGACGTCAAAATGTTCTCTTTCCAATTGTAGAAAAGCGGATGCCAAATCACTTTCGCTAACGGCCATAAATTCTTCGGGACCAAGGTTAAGAAACTCTTTTAGCAGCCTCGCGTCTCCCGGGTTGTCTTCAACCAATAAAACTTTCATCGCCTTGTTCCAATCTTTATGAAGTTAATTTCTCTAAATAAGAGAATACTTGTTTTGGCGTATCCCTTTGTTAAGGCCGCGAAGATAAGATGCTTGCCGGAATGGTTAATAACAAAAGAATGAAAATACAAACAACTTAACAGTTTATATTCTCAACTTCCTTCCTGAGAAATTTAATAATTTAATAATAATTCATTAATAATAATTAACAATATTTAATAATATTTATTATTGTTGCACGTTATTATCATCAGGTCAAGCAAAATAGTTGTTTTTTCCAAACCAAACATCAACTACATCTTTTCATTTATTAAATAACGTGAATTCGGGATAAAAGTAGTGACTCTCGATTTGGAATAAACTCTTGTCACCAAAACACAAGTTTTCACCCAATCTGCGATATCGATGATTTTTATCAAGCATTCTTACCAGTCTGGCGAAAACAACGGATCAACCCTGAAAGCTCTGTATGCATCGTAGCAAGACTTTTTCATTATAATAGGCTTTGAAGGTCCGATATTGGTATGGATAAAAGCCTTCTTCCCGCACCACCAACAGCCTGGAGCGGATCAACCGGGAAATCCGCAGACAAACAAGGATGGCAGGTGCTTTTCCAAATGCGACTTCCTGTCTGCGACTGGTCCCTGCCCTGTTGATGGAAATCCGTGAGGAGTGGCAGATCGGCAAACACGATTGCGTTGGCAAATGAGTTGTTAAAGAACGATAGATATTTCTGGCTCGAATTTACAGAAAAAATTGTTGCACAATCCATGCCTGCACCTTCCAAATCATCGATTATAATTTTTTAGGATAGAAAAGTGGGTTGAAAGTTTACATTGTGACTGGAACATCAAAGAAACATCGCATAAGGCAAGCATCAATGGAAATTTTTATTTTGCCTGTTGGAGAAAATTTTCTTTTATACGCCCCGCTGCATCATCTTTCAGCGTTAATTAATCCTGACGCATTTTCTGCTATTCGTCAAAGTTTATTATTTGGGAAAATGGCTGATTCAAAGCTGGATAATCTTCTTTCCCAACTCACTGCACCTTGCAGTCCCATACCGGAGCCGCGCACCGGGCTTCTGAATACCCCGCTGTTTCTGGGGTTGATTCCCACCCGCGGATGCAATATGTCCTGCCGGTATTGTGATTTTTTGGGCGGCGGCAGCCAGGTGATGAGCTTCGATACGGTGCGCCAATCCGTAAACGCCTATCTCGATCTTCTTGAACAGCTTCAGAAGAAAGAAGGAGCTATTCATTTTTTTGGCGGCGAGCCTTTCCACGCTGCCAGACCAGTGCAATTTGCTGTCGAATACGCAAGAGCCAGAGCACACCAAAAAGGGATCCGTATCCATTTTGAAGCAACAACGAATGGCAATTATGATGAACGCTTAGCCGGCTGGATAGCGGCAAACATTGATACGGTTGTTTTATCGCTGGATGGAAAAGAGGATATCCAAAACCTACACCGTCCATTAAGAAACAGCGGACCTTCTTTCAATATTGTAGCCAACAGTGCCAGAATATTTTCCGATGGCGATTGCGAATTGATCATCCGCACCTGCGTTTCGAATCATAATGTCGATTGTTTGCCGGAAATAGCCCAATGGATTTCACAAACCTTCTGTCCTTCAACCGTGTGTTTTGAGTCGCTCAGTGCCTCGCCGCATACGGACGGCAATAATATTTATTCTCCTCACCCGTTAACATATGCCCGCAAGTTCTGCGAAGCCGGTAAAATCCTGCTCCAAAAAAGAATTCGGACTGTTTTATCAACCGCTGACCTCTCCACCATTCAGATCAGCTCCTGCCCGGTAGGGAAAGACGCGCTGATCATCACACCGGATGAGCGCGTAAATGCCTGTTACTTGCTCGAAAAAGAATGGCTGGCACGCGGAATGGATATGACAATGGGAGAAATCAAATCCGACAGTTTCCGAATTAATCCTGAAGCTCTGGCAGCTATCCGGCAGCACAACCTTCATAACAAACCCTTATGCGCGGATTGCTTTTGCCGATATAATTGCGCAGGCGGTTGTCATGTTCACCATGATACCGCCCGGTTAGCCGGTGATTATGACGACCAATGCATCCGGACCCGGCTGGTAACAGCAGCAATGATTCTGGATGGGCTGAATCAAAACCAGCTGCGGGAAGAATGGCTGCAGGATGAGATGCAGGCTATGAAAACAGCCAGGCAGCGTTCCGATCGCATCACAACCTTCGGGGAAACAACAACGTGATCCGGCTGAAACGTTGCCGCATCAACCGGGGAGACAGCCTTTAAAGAGAAGTTCTATTTTCAATGGTGCATTGGGGTTTTTGAGCCAATTTTTTATCAATTTGAAATCAAATTTACCGGCTGTAAAGGTAAAATAAACAGAAAAAATGATCACAAATAGGAGGATTGTATGCCATTCCGTTTGGGACTTCCAGAATTACTCGTTATTCTGACAATCGTTGTTTTATTATTTGGTGTTGGAAGAGTTGGTAAAATCGCCGGTGAACTGGGTTCCGGAATCAAATCTTTCCGCAATGGGCTCATTGACGACGATGAAGAATCCGCCCCAAAAGACGATCCTGAAAAATAGAAAAACTGCCCGGAGCTGTTAATGACTCCGGAAGACATACCCCGCGCACTGAAATGAAGATATTAAATGTTGGTCCATTGGAACTGGTTTTTATATTCATTCTTGCTTTAATTGTTCTTGGACCGAATGACTTGGCAAAATATGGCCGGCAGCTCGGGACGATGATCCGCAAATTCGTAAAATCTCCCTTATGGAGAGATATAATAAACACAACCCGTGAAATACAGGACCTGCCGAAAAAGATGATGCGTGAAACCAAGCTCGACCAGACGTTAACCGAAGTCGAAAGCAGTCTGCGCAAAACCGAGCAGTTAATCCAGAACACCGCGCATGACATCGCGGCTGAACTGCCGGTTAACCTGACCGAAAAGAAGGTATCTGGGCCATCTCAGGCAATTCAGCCCGGCAGACATGCACATGCCTCCGTTTCCCCACAGGAATCCAAAAAACCTGTAATGCGACGGACAGAATGAGCCAGCCACGTGGAGGATCCGGAAAGTATTTTCGTCCTGGGCCTGGTTTGGCATGGGTCAATCAGGGGATTGATGTTCTGATCGTGTCTGTCACCGGTAATTCTCAAACACTGACAGATATAGAAGCATCCTTATGGCGTTGTCTGCATCAGAGTTACAATTGGAAGGAGCTTCTGGAATTTTATTCCGCTTTCACGAATGTTCCGGAAGATGATGGCGAGGCCTTCCTGGTAAAACTGCTGCAGGATTGGGTCAAAATCGGGTTGCTGGAGGTTCAGGATGGCTAACCTGATCATTTCCAATATCTGCGATGCAGCCTGTGGATATTGCTTTGCCAGCGCATACATGCAATCAACGCATCCGCAGTCAGGTTCTTGTTTCATGACGGTGGATGAATTCAAACAAATATTGGACTATCTGGACCGTTCGGGCATTAATGATGTCCGATTATTGGGTGGAGAACCAACCCTGCACCCGAATTTTGGTCTTTTCGTTGAACTGGCACAACAGCGGGGAAAATGGATAACCGTTTTTACGCATGGCATAATACCGGAGGCTGTTTTACAAAGTTTGTTGAGCATTCCGGCTGAGCGGTGCAAGCTGGTTGTCAATATGAGCGCGATCTTTCGGCACTCAACCTCGGGGCAGGAAAAGACTTCAAGGCGATTTCAAATCCTTGAACAATTGGGGGAACGGGCAATGCCGGGGTTTAACATTCAATCCCCGGGGTTCGACTTGAGCTCATTGCTTCAAGTGGCTGCCGCAAGCGGCATGCGCAAAGTCATCCGTTTGGGGCTGGCTCTGCCCGGACCGGGGTCATCCAATGATTTCCTTAACCCAAAACAATATCGCCTGACCGGGAATCGGATTGTCCAACAAGCCGGTCTGGCGGCCCAATCCGGTTTTATCCTGGATTTTGATTGCGGCTTTGTTCGTTGCATGTTCACTGAAAGCGAACTGGATTATTTGCAGACGATCGGTACTGAAACAGCCTTCCGCTGCAGCCCGATTCTGGATATTTGTGCGGATCAAAAAGTACTGCATTGTTTCTCTCTTTCGGATCGGTTTTTCCTGACCCTGACCGATGAAGCAAATTCTTCTGCGCTGCATCGTGATTTCAATCAACGAACCCGGGCGTACCGGCAGGCAGGTGTTTTTTCAGAGTGCGCTGCATGCCAATATAAAAAACGTCAGGAATGCAGCGGCGGATGCCTTTCTGCGACATTACGGCGCTTCCAGACTGCTGATTTCCGGTTGGAGCAGCCAAAGCATTTGTTTAAAGCATAGGATAAATATGAACGATCAGCATCCCTCTTTTGAGTTTGACCAGTACCAACCGCGTGAGACAACAACCGTGCCGACTCCCCGGCGGGGACTTTTGCGGGCGATGATGGCTGAAGTGCACGCTCTCAGCGATAAAGTAGACGGGAAACCCGTATTAAAACTTTCAGACCTGGCTGCTTTATCGGATGAGGACCTGGAGAACATCCGTCCAATTAAGAATCCCGAATGCAAGATCAGATTGCGGGATCAATTGGTATATGCCACACCACCCAACGCGATTGAAGACATCGTTTTGTTTCCGGTGGCATGTCCGGCATTGCAGGCTTTCAACCTGTTTGATGGCCGGCATACATTGGCAGAAGTTAGCAAATATCTTCTCGAGGAAACCGACTGGGAAGATGAGAAAGCCTGGGCGTACACGCGTGGCCTGTTTTTGAAACTGGTTAATCTGCGGGTTTGCGTTCCAAAATAATGAACGATTTATGGCGCCTTCCCTTTGAAAAGGTTGAAGCATTAACTTTCCCGGTCTACCGTCAAGATCTGCCGGAGCGAAGTCTGTTCTACACGCCTGGATATCTGGTAATGGTAAACGCGGATTATGTGGATGAATTTTTGGAGCAGTTGAACTCAGCTCATCCAGTTTTACAGACCGCGCGCAAGCTGCAGGATTATGGGAAGTCAGCAGCCCAGAGTTGGGAATTCCAGTTCAAGGATATGAAGTTCGAACCGCTTTGTCTAACACTCTATACCAGCCAGCGCTGCAACCTGAATTGTTCTTATTGTTTTTCTCAGGATGCTCAGGAGCCGCTGGAGGCAGACCTTGACATCGGTTTTATTCTGTCTGCGGCAAAAACAGTGATCGAAAATTGTAAAAAGGAAGGCGCACCCTTCACCCTGGTCATTCATGGCGGCGGTGAGCCTACTCTGGATCAGCGGCTACCGCAACTCATGGCTGAAGTAGAACAACTGGTTTCGCGTTCAGGAATCGGCTTTTTTCGTTATCTGGCGACCAATGGCGTCATGCCGGAGGAAACAGCACACTGGGCGGTGCAAACCTTTGATGAGATTGGTCTCTCCTGTGACGGGATGCCTGAAATTCATGCCATACAGAGGCCGTTGAAAAACGGGAAAAACAGCATACCCTGGGTGGAACAAACGGCGAAGGTTATCAAAGCTGCCGGGAAAGCGCTTCATATCCGCGTTACCGTAACATCCCAAACGATGCGGCAGATGCCGGAGATTGCATCCTATCTGTACGGCACATTGCGGGCAGACGAAGTTCGGGTTGAACCGGTTTTTCAGGGCAGGCGCAGCGGGCAGGGCGCAGAAATCACAGATGAATTGGCAGAAGATTATTTTTCTTCATTTATGCGGGCGCGGAATATTGCCGGATCATATAATAAACGCTGGATTTCAACCGGCGTCCAACTGGAAGGAATCCACAGCCGGTACTGTCAGGTTTTCAGACGTGTGCTGCATCTGGTGCCTGGCGATGGCATCTCCGCCTGTTTTAAAATGAGCGGCAGACGGCAGGCAGAGGACAAAGATCTGGATATTAGCAACGCCAACCGCACCGGGGTGGATGCGCAGCGGGTACGGATGCTGCAATCCATTCTTGCACAGGAAGATGCGGCTTGCGAAAACTGTGTAAATCACTATCATTGTGCCAGGGGATGCCCGGACCGCTGTCCGCATGATCCTGCATCTTCCGGCGAGGACGGTCTGCGGTGCAGGATCAACCGCCTGATGACCACAGCGTTTCTGCAGGAACGCGCTGAGGCGCTCAAACCTTATTTGCACCATTATCCGACAGCCGGGTGTACCCTGCGGGGAGGGCAATCTTGAAATCCTGGGTCATTCCTTATACCGATCAACCCTTAGAATTCTGGCAGTCCCTTGAGGAACAGGCTGGCAATCATATTGAAGAAGTGTTTTTCCCAATGCCGCAGGGAGGGTTTGCCAGCGGCCGCAGCCGTCAGGCTGAAGTTCATCTGGAAGAATTTCTTTCCCAATCTAGCCTGCCAAAAGCTGTCCTGATCAACCCGATCGTATTACCCGAACCCATCGCCCAAATAGGGCCGCGGGTTGTGCAAACGCTGAATGACCTGTATGGAAAATACGGGATAAAGCGGGTTACCATTACCAGCCTGGAACTGGCAAGAATGATTCGGAAGGAACTTCCGTTCTTCCATATCACAGCCTCCTGCCTGATGGGGATATCAACAGCTGCCCAGTGCGTTCTGCTGGGTCAAACCGTTGACGCCCTCACGCCGGATACCCGTCTCAACCACGACCTGGCAGGTTTGAAAAAATTGAAAGCGGCATTCAAAGGCCA